>NZ_JCAXEF010000019.1:0-52130 GCF_059758765.1 Pseudarthrobacter sp. GQ63 | reverse complement strand
CGGAGGGGGAGCCGTTCCAAGCGACCGGTCCGAGTACCAGTAGCGCGAGGTGGCCGTGTTGGTGGCCATAACCACAACACCCGTGGTGGCGTTCACCCCCTGTTTAGTGGTGGTGACATTGTTCATGTTTGCTGACGCGCCGTCCTGGATAACCGGTGTTCCCCGTCCGGTGCCGAAGACAGGACTGTCCATGGAGGCGGTCTTCTCGTAGATGCTGCCGGACATTCCCGAATATGCGCAGCCGGATACTGATGTTGACGGGGCTGTATAGAACGCCCTCACCTGGTTATTGGCCGTATCCAACAGGATTTGAGGTCGGGAAACACAGTCAGCAATGGTTGCGATAGTTGATTTTGTGAACGCACCTGTTCCGGGTTTGAAGACCAGTAGCTGCAGCTGGGGCAAGGTCTTATCCGATGAGGTGCCGTCAAGGCTGGTCTTTGTCGCTGCGTAGACCCGTCCTGCCGAATCAGCCAAGAGGGCTTTAAGGTTCAGGTGATCGTCGGCCTGGCCTTTGCCCTGGACGGCGGGCTGCACCTTCCACGACGATGCTGCTGTTGGGGACGTCCCGTCGGTGCGGGTGGCCCAATAAACGGCTCCCGCAGGCTGGTCGCTCCACATCACGCCGATCTTGTTGTTGCCGAAGGCAACAACTGCCGAGATGTCATCGGGGGCGGGGTTTGGATCCGTAACAGGTAGCACGAACGGAGACCCCCAACTGGTCCCGCCCGGTGCGGACGAGTTCACGTAAACGCTGCTGGTGTAGCCGGAGCTTGAGCTTCCTGCCACCTGCGTCCACGTCGCCCAGATGGCGCCGGTGGTGTCCTTGTCGATTGTCAAGGACTCGCTGCTGTTGTTGTTGATGTTTGTAGGAAAGCCGGAGTCGAGCGTGTACTTGCCGGCACTGTAGCTGTACCTGTAGAGCTTGGCGGGCTGCCCCGAGACTGAAGCTTTTGCGCCGGAGTCCCCGGACACCGTCACCACATGGGAGGCGATGTAGAGTTTGTTCCCATCCCACAACGTGTCCGCTGACGCAGTGCCGCGGCTGTCATTCGTAACACCCGTGCTCACCCAGGTCCTCGTGGCCCTGTCCAGCCTATAGATCTGCCAGCCGGTTCCGGTGGTCCACATCTGCGCCCACCACGATCCGTCATTCCACCACAGTTTGCTCTGCGGTTTATCAGCGGTCGGGGGGTTGTCCACGCCGGAGTAACTGATGCTCTGGTAGCCGTAATTCTCTGCCGCATGGGCTGGGCCGCCAGACGTCAGAAGGCCTAGGACAAGCGCAACGGCCAAGGCCAGGGCTTGCGGAACGGGATGGCGAACTTTTGCTGTGTGCATATTCAGGTCCTTGGTGGCGCAGGTAGTCCTTAACGGCGTACCGCTGCTCTGGCGTCCCTCGCTTGAGTACGGGTGGAAGCCAATGTAGACCTCCGAAATTGCCGGGGGCAATGGGGGAAACCGGGAGTAAAACCACTAGGGGATACGGGGCTGCGGACTATTTCCTCCGTGTTTCCTTGTTGCCTGTCAGGCTCCACTTGTTTCGTGGGTGTACCTGCAGTTGGGCCAGGGCCAAAATTCGGCAGCCCAAGGCTGTGCCGATGCACAGCGCATCCGCTTATCGGCGCAATTTACAGTGAGAGAAATGTGTGACCGGCCCCACTGGAGGGCGCGGTCCTCAATCTTTCCGGCAAGTACTACCTGCCGATCCCATCTGCATAACCACCGAAGGACGGCACTCCCATGCCCGCTGACCAGCAGTTAGCCAAGTCGCTTAAGCCGCGGCACCTGTCCATGATCGCGATTGCCGGCGTTATCGGCGCCGGCCTGTTTGTGGGCTCCGGCGCCGCCATCCAGCAGGCGGGACCGGGGATCCTGCTCGCCTACATGGCTGCCGGCGTCGTGGTCATCCTGGTGATGCGGATGCTCGGTGAGATGGCGGCGGCCAACCCGGAGACGGGCTCCTTTTCCACCTACGCGGACAAGGCGCTGGGCCGCTGGGCCGGCTTCAGCATCGGCTGGCTGTACGCCTGGTTCTGGATCATCGTGCTGGGCATCGAGGCGACGGCCGGAGCGGCCATCATGCACCGCTGGGTTCCAGGGATCGACCAGTGGGTCTGGGCGCTCATCCTGATGGTCCTGCTGACGCTGACCAACCTTGGGTCCGTGAAGTCCTACGGTGAGTTCGAGTTCTGGTTCGCTTCCATCAAGGTCGCTGCGATCGTACTTTTCCTGCTCTTCGGCGCCGCCGCCATCCTCGGGTTCGTCCCCGGCGTCGCCGCCCCGGGGCTCAGCAACCTCACCGGCAACGGCGGATTCCTTCCGAACGGGCCGGGAGCTGTGCTTGCCGGGATCCTGGTGGTGGTCTTCTCCTTCTTCGGTGCGGAGATCGCCACCATCGCCGCCGGCGAATCGGAGAACCCCGTGGACGCCGTCAAGAAGGCCGTCAAGTCCACCGTGTGGCGGATCCTGGTCTTCTACATCGGGTCGATCGCCATCGTTGTCACCCTGCTGCCCTGGAATGACGCCAGCGTTGCCAAGAGCCCCTACGTTGCAGTCATTGAACTGTTCGGAATCCCGGGCGCCGGCACCATCATGGACGTCGTGGTCCTCACGTCCGTGCTGTCCTGCCTCAACTCCGGCCTGTACACCGCCAGCCGCATGCTCTTCTCGCTGTCCAAGCGGGGAGACGCCCCGGCCGCGTGGACCAGAATCTCCCGGCGGGGCGTCCCCGCTGCTGCCGTGCTCGCCTCCACCGTGGTGGGCTTTGTGACAGTGGGCCTCAACTACATCGCACCCGACACGGTTTTCCTCTTCCTGGTCAACACCTCCGGTGCCATTGCCCTGTTCGTGTGGCTTGTCATCGCGTCCTCCCAGCTGATCCTCCGCAAGCGCATGGGTGCCGCAGGCAAGGATCTTGCGCTGAAGATGTGGCTCTTCCCCTACCTGACATGGCTTTCCATCGCTAGCATCGTGGCGCTGCTGATCGGCATGGTCATCCTGGAGTCCACCAGGGAGTCCCTGCTGCTGTCCGTGGCCCTGGCGGCTGTTGTGGTGGCTGTGGGCGTGTGGCGCTACCGCAAGTCCGGTACGGGCCCGAAGGGCGGGGAGCCGCAGGATCCCACAACCCGGGAGTCGGCTGTGGAGGCCGCTTCGGCGTCGTAATTTCCCCGTTTGTTCGCTTGCACGTTTTCCACATAGGAGCCGTTGGTGCTGCAGCCCCTGCCAACACGGTCATAGCCTTGTGTCAGGCGCGAATCGCCTATCCGGTCCAGATGCACTAAGATATTGAAGTCTGTGCTGTGTCCTGCCTCCGTTCCGGCGGCGGGGCCCTGCATGGCATCGCAAATGAACCTCCTGTTACGGAAATGCCGTAACCGCTTAGCCCAAAGGAGGTGGGTTCACATATGCGTCCTTACGAATTGATGGTAATCATCGACCCCGAGGTCGAAGAGCGTACCGTTGAGCCGTCGCTTCAGAAGTTCCTGAACGTCATCACCAACGATGGTGGAACCATCGAAAAGGTTGACATCTGGGGCCGTCGCCGTCTGGCTTACGAAATCAAGAAGAAGTCTGAAGGTATCTACGCCGTGGTGAACTTCACCGCCAAGCCGGACACCGCCAAGGAACTTGACCGCCAGCTGTCTCTTAACGAGACCATCATGCGCACCAAGATCACCCGCCCCGAAGAGCAGAAGGTTGTTGCTGAGTAATTTCTGCACCGACTCTTCAATCTTTAACGCAGGAACGCACCCTTCACCCAGGACAACAAGGAGGCAGTAGATGGCAGGCGAGACCACCATTACGGTCATCGGTAATCTCACCAATGATCCGGAATTGCGGTTCACACCGTCCGGTTCAGCAGTAGCGAACTTCACCATCGCTTCCACCCCGCGTACCTTTGATCGCCAGTCCAACGAGTGGAAGGACGGGGAAACCCTGTTCCTCCGCGCCGCTGTCTGGCGTGAAGCAGCCGAGAACGTCGCCGAGTCCCTTACCAAGGGAATGCGCGTGATCGTGACCGGCCGCTTGAAGAGCCGTTCCTACGAAACCAAAGAAGGCGAAAAGCGCACCGTTATTGAGCTTGAGGTCGATGAAATCGGCCCCAGCCTGCGCTACGCCAATGCCAAGGTCAACCGCACCCAACGCTCCGGCGCTGGGGGTGCCGGAGGCGGCGCCCAGGGTGGCTTCGGCGGCGGCAACAGCGGCGGCGGCTTCGGAGGCGGCAACTCTGGTGGAAACCAGGGCGGCAACTCCGGTGGAGGCTGGGGCGGTGGCAACCAGCAGGCTGCGCAGGACGACCCCTGGGCAACGCCCGGCGTCTCCAACGCAGGCGGCTGGGGCAACGGCCCCGATTCCGAACCTCCCTTCTAAACACCCATTCAGGCCCGACGCCGGGACAGCCGAAAGTGCCTCCGGGCACCCAGGTGACTGCCGCCGTCGGACCACCACCATCCCGTGGATCAACATCCACGGGCTCCCTAGAATAGGAGCTCCACGATGGCTAAGGCTGAACTCCGTAAGCCCAAACCAAAGTCCAACCCCTTGAAGGCCGCTGACATCACTGTCATCGACTACAAGGACGTAGCATTGCTGCGCAAGTTCATCTCCGACCGCGGAAAGATCCGCGCCCGTCGCGTCACTGGCGTCACGGTGCAGGAACAGCGCAAGATCGCCCAGGCAATCAAGAACGCCCGCGAAGTTGCTCTGCTGCCTTACTCCGGCGCTGGCCGCGGCTAAGGAAGGGATTAACTAACATGGCAAAGCTCATTCTGACCCACGAAGTAACCGGTCTCGGTGCTGCTGGCGACGTTGTCGAGGTCAAGGACGGTTACGCACGTAACTACCTCCTGCCCCGCAACTTCGCCCTGACCTGGTCGAAGGGTGGCGAAAAGCAGGTTGAGTCCATCAAGGCTGCCCGCGCTGCCCGCGAGCACGCTTCCCTGGAAGATGCTCAGAAGCAGGCCGCTGCACTGTCCTCCAAGCCGGTCAAGCTCGTCGTCAAGGCTGGCGAAACCGGACGCCTGTTCGGCACCGTCAAGCAGGGCGACGTCGCTGACGCCGTCGAGGCCGCCGGCCTTGGCAGCATCGACAAGCGCAAGGTTGAACTGCCCGTGCACATCAAGTCGGTAGGTTCCTACCAGGCCAACGTCCGTCTGCACGAGGACGTTGCCGCTGTCATCGAACTCGATGTTGTGGCTGGCAAGTAGTCCCTGACTGCTGGAAAGACCCCCGCTGCCGGATTCCGGCAGCGGGGGTCTTTTGCTTGATAGCTTCGTACGGTGAACAGCACCGAACTTCCAGCCCGCAGCCGCCCGTTCCACCAGGTCGATGTCTTCGCCCGCGAGCCCTACCGCGGAAACCCGCTCGCCGTCGTCGTTGATGCCGAGGGTCTGACGCCGGAGCGGATGCAGCAGTTCGCCAACTGGACCAACCTGTCGGAGACCACGTTCCTGCTGCCCCCAACCGATCCGCGTGCAGATTACCGGGTCCGCATCTTTACCGGCAGTGAGGAATTCCCCTTCGCCGGGCACCCCACCTTGGGGTCTGCCCACACGTGGCTTGAGCGCGGCGGAATTCCGCAAACGGACGGCTTCGTTGTCCAGGAATGCGGCGCGGGCCTGGTTCGCGTTAAGCGCGACGGCGGGATGCTCGCCTTCGCAGCTCCCCCTTTGACCCGTTGTGGTCCAGTGGACGGGGCTATCCGTCGCCGGATCGCTGCGGGGCTCCGCCTGGCTGAAACCGATGTGGTGGATGCGTCATGGCTGGTGAATGGTCCCGAATGGATCGGTGTGCTGCTGGGTTCCGCGGAGCAGGTCAGGGCTGTGAATCCTGACGTCGCGGCCCTGGGCGGCCTGAAAATCGGGATTATCGGGCCGGGGCCGGGGGATGGCGGCGCAGACTTCGAGGTCCGCACGTTCATCCCGGGCGACGCCATGGTGGAGGATCCCGTCACGGGCAGCTTTAATGCGGGTGCAGCGCAATGGCTGATCGGCAGCAACAGGGCTCCGCAGGAGTACGTGGCGGCCCAAGGGACGGCACTGGGCCGCGCAGGCCGCGTCCACGTCAAAGCCGACGGCAGCGACATTTGGGTGGGCGGACACTCCACCACCTGCATCCGGGGATCAGTGCTTCTCTAGCGGGAATACTCCGTAAGCTCCCACCGTTCACCGTATAGATGCATGTGCATATATGCTGGAATGATAGAGCAACAGGAGAATGCCATGGAGACCCGCCGCATCACAGTCCTTTCCGCCGGACTCGGCGTACCGTCGTCGAGCAGGCTGCTGGCCGACCAGTTGTCAGCCGCAGCCGAGCGGCACCTGGACGGCGCCGGCCTCGGCGTGCAGGTGGACGTCGTGGAACTCCGCGACCTGGCGGTGGACATCGCCAACAACTTCGTCACAGGCTACGCCGCGCCCCGGCTGGCCGAGGTGATAGCCGGCGTGGAAGCTTCGGACGGAATCATCGCCGTGACGCCGGTGTTCAGTGCGTCCTACAGCGGTCTGTTCAAATCCTTCATCGACGTCCTTGATCCCAAGTCGCTCGACGGCAAGGCCGTCCTGCTGGGCGCTACCGGCGGCACGGACCGCCACCAGATGGTCCTGGACTACGCCCTGCGCCCGCTGTTCAGCTACCTGCGGACCAGGATTGTAGCCACGGGCGTCTTTGCGGGTCCGCAGGACTGGGGCACCATGGACGACGGCGGCTCCTCACTTTCGGACCGCATCGACCGGGCCGCAGGGGAGTTCACGCGGCTCCTTGAAGGGGCCCAGCCCGGCCGGAAGCCCGCTCCAATGGAGTCCCTCCCCTTCGAGCAGCTTCTGGCCGGCATCTCCGGCAACGGGTGACGGCCGGCCGGCGCCACACATGAGGTAGTGTCCCGTTCGAATTAGGGGTTGCAATTAAGGGCTTCGCGGTTGACACTGATCGAGCGTGGGGACCGACGTTCAACTCCGGGGAGCGCACATGGGCGGACATGCTACAGGTCGGCGTATTCATGCTGAAAGCCGGGGAGGTGGTTGCCTGGACGGTGCCCGTTCACGCCGGCTGGGGATCCCATGGCTCACCGCCCTGCTGGCAGCCCTAGTGCTTGCCTTGGGTGTGGTGGTGGTGCCGGGTGGGGCGTCCGCTGCCGAGGGTGACGTCGGGGTCGAGGGCCCGTCGCACTCGGGGACGGGAACGCCGACTGGTACCAAGCGGGCGACGAGTGCGTTGTGGTTCAACGACGGGCTCTGGTGGGGGAACCTGTGGGACACCGCCAGTTCGGATTTCCATATCTTCCGGTTCAATACCGCCACGAGCGCGTGGGTAGACACCGGCGTGGCGACGGACACCCGCTCGAACACCCACCACGACGTCCTCTGGGACGGGGCAACGCTGCATGTGGCGAGCTACCGGTTCGTCAATGACGGTCTGCCGGCTGAGCCCAACTTCCCGTCGACGATGCGGCGGTTCAGCTACGATCCTGGTACGAAGACGTACTCGCTGCAGAGCGCTTCAAACATCAACAACTACCGCGTTGAGACACTGTCCATTGACAAGGACTCGACAGGCCGCGTGTGGGCCACCTGGCAGCAGGGAAACCGCATCTACCTGAACGTCACGGGCACGGATGGCAGGACGTGGGGGACACCGTTCCCGCATCCTGCATCGTTGAGCAACGTGTCTGTTGACGACTCGTCAGCGGTGATCGCGTTCGGGCCGGGCAAGATAGGTGTGATGTGGAGCCGGCAGCTCGATGATTCCTCCGACGGCATGTACTGGAGCTATCACGTCGACGGAGCCTCGAATACCGATTGGACCACGCCTGTTGCTGCTGTCTCCGGGGAGCGCAGCGGTGATGACCATATGAACCTGAAGTGGCTTGACTCCTCGGGTGGCCAGGTTTTCGCCGCCATCAAGACGTCGTTCACCTCGGCGGCCCAGCCGCTGATCCAGCTGTTGGCGTTGAACGGAACCACATGGTCGGCGCACACGATCGCGACTGTGTCGGAGTGCCCGAACCGGGTGATCGTCCTGATCGACGAGAGCACTCGAAGGCTCCGGACCTTTGCCACCTATCCGAAGCCGAGCGGCACCACGAACGCCGGCACCTGCACCAGCTCGGGCGGTGCGATCTACGAGAAGTCCACGCCGCTGGACAACATCAGCTTCAGCAGCGCTAAGACCGCCCGGATCGTCGACGCCGACCAGTACGTCCACAATGTGACGTCGACGAAGCAGAACCTCAACAGCGCGGCGCGGGGCACAGCCAGCAGTGGTCTGTTGCTGCTCGCGGATGTGAACGCCACCAGCCGGTACTGGCACTTTTACGATCCCAGCAGTGGTGGCGGTGGTGGTGATACGACGGCTCCGGTGGTGTCGGGCACGTCCCCGGATAATGGTGCCACCGGCGTGGCGGTGTCGGCGGACGTGACTGCCACGTTCTCCGAGGCGATGGATGCGTCCACCGTTGGGTCGGGCACGTTTACTTTGGAGTCCGGGACGGGGGCGGTGACGGCCTCGGTGAGCCTCAACGGCGCTGGCAACGTTGCGACGTTGAGCCCTGACGCGGACCTGGCGGCCGGCACCACGTTCACGGCCACGATCGAGGGCGGTTCCGCCGGGGTGAAGGATGCTGCCGGGAACGCACTGGCGTCGGATAAGACGTGGACGTTCACGACGGCTTCGGCTGGCGGTGGCGGCACACCGGAAAGCGTCACGCTCACGGCCACCGCGGACAGCTATGTATCAAGCACGGCGACGGGGACGAACTATGGAACAAGTACCGTGCTGGCCGTGGACAACAGCCCGGCGGAGGTCACGTACCTGAAGTTCGATCTCTCGGCGTATGCGGGCAGGACACTGGAGAGTGCCAACCTGCAGCTGCGCAGCGCCGGGAGCGGGTCGAGGGGTACGCAGAACGTCAAGCTGGTTGCTGATGACAGTTGGTCCGAGGGCGGAATCACCTACACCAATCGGCCCGCTCTCGGCGCCGGCCTCGGCACATTCGGTCCGACGACGACCAACACCAACTACAGCGTTCCGCTCACGGTGAGCGGCTTGTCCGGTGAGCTCGGCCAACAGCTCTCCCTGGGCCTGGACTCCAGCAGCAGCGACGGCCTTGACCTCAACTCCAGGGAGGCCGGCAGTGCTGCCGCACCCAAACTCGTCCTCACCATGTCCGGCGGGAATGGTGGCGGTGGTGGTGATACGACGGCTCCGGTGGTGTCGGGCACGTCCCCGGATAATGGTGCCACCGGCGTGGCGGTGTCGGCGGACGTGACTGCCACGTTCTCCGAGGCGATGGATGCGTCCACCGTTGGGTCGGGCACGTTTACTTTGGAGTCCGGGACGGGGGCGGTGACGGCCTCGGTGAGCCTCAACGGCGCTGGCAACGTTGCGACGTTGAGCCCTGACGCGGACCTGGCGGCCGGCACCACGTTCACGGCCACGATCGAGGGCGGTTCCGCCGGGGTGAAGGATGCTGCCGGGAACGCACTGGCGTCGGATAAGACGTGGACGTTCACGACGGCTTCGGCTGGCGGTGGCGGCACACCGGAAAGCGTCACGCTCACGGCCACCGCGGACAGCTATGTATCAAGCACGGCGACGGGGACGAACTATGGAACAAGTACCGTGCTGGCCGTGGACAACAGCCCGGCGGAGGTCACGTACCTGAAGTTCGATCTCTCGGCGTATGCGGGCAGGACACTGGAGAGTGCCAACCTGCAGCTGCGCAGCGCCGGGAGCGGGTCGAGGGGTACGCAGAACGTCAAGCTGGTTGCTGATGACAGTTGGTCCGAGGGCGGAATCACCTACACCAATCGGCCCGCTCTCGGCGCCGGCCTCGGCACATTCGGTCCGACGACGACCAACACCAACTACAGCGTTCCGCTCACGGTGAGCGGCTTGTCCGGTGAGCTCGGCCAACAGCTCTCCCTGGGCCTGGACTCCAGCAGCAGCGACGGCCTTGACCTCAACTCCAGGGAGGCCGGCAGTGCTGCCGCACCCAAACTCGTCCTGGCGCTGGGGTAGTCCTACAGGACCGGTCAGGTAGTCCAACATGACGGGGATGATCGGGCCGCCCCAGGGCGGCGAGGCGACCGGCCAGGCCTAGTCGTCCAGCAGTTCGATGAACTCCCGGGCCTGCTTCATGGAGATATCTGAGTGCCGCGTGAGCGCCGAGGCAGCAGCCTCCGTGTCGCCGTTGCGGGCCAGGGTGCGTATCCGGCCATAGATCTCGTCGTTGAGCATGTTGCTGCTGACCTCGCGGGTCACGTCGCCCTTGCTGGCGATCGCCCGGTAGCGGTAGGGGAACCTTTGGGGCTCATCATCCTCATCGTCCGGTTCCGGGGTAGCCGCCTCCGGGCCCCGGTAAGGCTGCGGGTGTGCCGCCAGCGCTCCTACGGCGTCTCGTGAGGCGCGCAGTCCGTCGCCTGTGGCTTCGTAGTACAGCTTGATGGCTGCCATGGCCTGGCCCTGTGCGATCAGGGCATAGAGCCGCCGGTGTTCGTCCTCGGAAAGTTTGGCGGCCGCCGTGCGGGCGAGGTCGGCGGAGGTGGCTGCGGGCGCCTGCGGCTCGGCGCCCGCGGAGGCCTTCCGCCTGCTGATGGCGCGGGCCGCCAACGTGACTCCGGCAGCCACGGCCAGGAGGATGAGGACAGGGACCACAAGCGATTCCATTTTCTAGCGCCGTTCTGTGTACTTCCTGGCTGGGGCCAGGTCTGAATGCATCGCCTGGGTGTTTTGGCTTGGCCTCGTGGTGGACTCCAGGCGTGCGCGGGCGGCCGTGGCAGCCTGGACCTGGGCCGCGTAGTGCTGCGCTGAACGTTCCGCCAGGTCACGCTGGTATTTCTCGGCATCGGACAAGCCCGTATCCCGCGGACTGAGGGCCGTGGCCAGGCCCCAGATGAGCGCCACCAACACAATCGCCGGCAGCAGTACCAGCACTAGTTCGCCCATGTATAGAGCTTATGCCAGATCCGGTTTATCCACAGCAACATTCATCTATGCGCATACTCAACGGTCCGCTGGGGCGTTGACCCCGGGACCCGGATAGCAACGGTCCGCAGCGGTCGCGGGATGAACTGCATCACTGCCACGGAGGGGGCGGTTTTACTCCACCGGTGCTGCCATGGGCTGTGGATGAAATTATCCGGAAGAAATCTTTACTCCACATGCTGGCGGCGACGTTTCTGCTGGTCAGCGCGCTTAAGGCGCGTAAAGTTTTTTGCTTTCCACAGCCTTTCCCACAGGCTGTGCACAAGCTATGCCCTTTAGTGCACAGGTTTTCCACAGGGCCTGGTGCCTGTTGACTTTGCCGCTGGGGCGCGGGGGACTAGCGTAGCGGGGTACCTGTTTTTCAGGGCTCCTGTGGTTCCGGACGGATGCCGGGAAGAGCAGCCGCAGGGCATCCGGAGCCTTAAGAAGAGGCCCATTGTGGAAAACCTGTGGATATGGGGATAACTCTCAAAATTCCCGGCTGCAGGGCTGGATCCCCAGCGATTGTCACACCCCGCTGGTACACCTGGACAGGTAGCGGAGCCCGGCTTTCGGGCAACGCCCTAGCAGGACGGTTAACCACCGGTGCCACCAAGGCCCCGGCTCACATGGAGGACGGCAGCTTTGTCAATCGCGCATCTGGATCCGGTAGAGACAACCCGCGGATCTGAAGCCAGCCGCAAGCCGCCGCAGGACATCCCTGCCGAGCAGTCCGTGCTGGGCGGCATGATGCTGTCCAAGGATGCCATCGCCGATGTCGTGGAAATCCTCCGCGGCCAGGACTTCTACCGCCCGGCGCACGAAACCATTTACGAAGCCATTATCGACCTCTATGGCCGCGGTGAGCCCGCCGACGCCGTGACTGTCTCCGATGAGCTCACCAAGCGAGCTGAGATCAACAGGATCGGCGGCCCTGCCTACCTGCACGAGCTTATCCAGACCGTTCCCACCGCCGCCAACGCCGGCTACTACGCAGAGATCGTTGCCGAACGGGCCGTGCTCCGGCGCCTCGTGAACGCGGGCACAAAGATCGTCCAGCTGGGCTATGGCTCCGACGGCGAGGTGGAGGACCTGGTGAACCAGGCCCAGGCCGAGGTGTACGCGGTGGCAGAGCGCCGCACTGCCGAGGACTACGTCGTCCTGAAGGACGTCATGGAGTCCACGGTGGATGAGATCGAAGCCTCCGGCCACCGCGGTGAGGGCATGACCGGTGTGCCCACGGGGTTCTACGAACTGGATGAGCTCACCCACGGCCTGCACCCCGGCCAGATGATTGTGATCGCAGCCCGCCCGGCTGTGGGTAAGTCCACCTTCGCGCTGGACTTCGCCCGCTCGGCAGCCATCAAGAACAACCTGGCCACAGTGATGTTCTCGCTCGAAATGGGCCGGAACGAAATTGCCATGCGCCTCCTGTCCGCCGAGGCCACCATCGGGCTGCAGGACCTCCGCAAGGGCACCATCAAGGACGAGCAATGGTCCAAGATCGCCACCACCATGGGCCGGATGAATGATGCCCCGCTCTTTATCGATGACAGCCCCAACATGTCGCTGATGGAGATCCGGGCAAAGTGCCGGCGCCTGAAGCAGCAGCACGATCTCAAACTCGTGATCCTCGACTACCTGCAGCTCATGAGCTCCGGTAAAAAGGTCGAGTCCCGCCAGCAGGAGGTCTCCGAGTTTTCACGTGCGCTGAAGCTCCTGGCCAAGGAGCTCCAGGTCCCCGTGATCGCTCTGTCCCAGCTCAACCGTGGCTCTGAGCAGCGCCAGGATAAGCGGCCCATGGTCTCCGACCTCCGCGAATCGGGCTCCATCGAGCAGGACGCCGACATGGTGATCCTGCTGCACCGTGAGGACGTCTACGACAAGGAGTCCCCCCGCGCAGGGGAGGCTGACATCCTGGTGGCCAAGCACCGCAACGGCCCCACCAAGGACATCGTGGTTGCCTTCCAGGGCCACTACTCACGGTTCGCCAACATGGCAGCCGACGCCGGCGGCGGCGGCTTCTAGGAGCGCCGCCGTGGGTGCCCCGGGCTTAGCCCCGGGCCAGCAGGTGGTTGGGCAGCCGGTTTCCCGGGGCCGTGCCCCTGATTTCCAGCAGTTCGCGGGCATGGGCGTGCAGTCTCTTGTCCTCTTCGCTGACCGGCACCCACGAGGGTACGGGGACGGAGTTACCGTCCGCGTCGCGCGCCACCATCACTGTCAGGCAATAGGTGGTGAGGTTCATTTCGCGGCTCTTGGGGTCGCCTGAGCGGACATGTACGGCAATGTGCATGCCTTTGGTGCCGGTGTACACCAGCCGCGCCTCCACCTCCACCACGTGGCCAATCAACAGGGGACGGTAGAACCGGACCCCGCCGGAGAAGACAGCCACGGTGTCCATGCCGCAGTACCGGGAGGCGCACACGTAGGCGGCCTCGTCGATCCACTTCATGACGATCCCGCCGTGGACCTTGCCGCCCCAGTTCACGTCGGTGGGTGCGGCCATGAACCGCAGGGTAACCCGTTCGGCCGTACCCGCGTCCGTATATTCCTGCCGGTTCATGGCTTCGACGATCTGTTCGCGTACCTTGATCCGTGCCAGCGCGTGGTCCCGCTGTTCAATCTCTTCGGCGGTGACGGGTTCGAACTGCTGGACCGGGATCGGTTTTCCCTCCTCGCCCACAGCTACGAAAATCACCATGCACTGGCTTCGCATGGTGGCCGGACCGCCCTTGGGATCCCCGGAGGAAACCACGGTCCGGATGTGCATCGAGGACCGTCCGGTGTAGACGATGGTGGCCTCGACCTCCACCATGTCGCCGCTGTTGACGGGATCGGCGAAGTGAATGTTTCCCACGTAGGCGGTGACGCAGTAAGACTTCGCCCACCCCACCGCAGCGGCATACGCGGCCTTGTCCACCCACTCCAGGACGGTTCCGGCGTCCACGGAGCCGCTGTGGCCCACATCCGTGGGAGCGGCCAAAAAACGGAGTGTCACGGAGTTGGAGGCAGGCGTCTCGGTCATGCTGTGATCATACTGACGCCCGGTGTTACCGGCGGGTTGCCTCCAAAACGGGGCCGGACATGGCGCTGCCCCGCCCGCCGGGCTGGCGGACGGGGCAGCGGGCAGATCCGGCGGGTCAGCCTGCGCGGGTGTAGACGATGTCCGGCTGGGCCGGAAGTTCCATCCCAACACCCACGTAGAAGCTGGGGTGTGGCGGCTGGTTGTACGAGACGTTCTCGCGTGCAACCGAGAGCCGGTATACGGGATCGTGCATCAGCGTCCGGAGCCGGACGTCGGTCCCGGCGGTGGTGGTGTAGATGCGCAGCTCCGTGCTGTCCGACGACGGCCACGCAATTTCCTCGCGCCAGTCACCGAGGAGGTCGGCCTGGATGGCCGGGGTTCCCTTGGTGCCGTTGTTGGACTTCGCACCGGTTGCCGTGAGCAGCCGGTCGCTGGATTCCGTTTCCCAGTTCCACTTGGCGATGCTGGGCGTGCCGGTGGTGGTTGCCGCGTTCCAGTCATGGTCAACGATCTCCCGCAGCAGGTCGCCGTCCCACCAGGCCAGGAAGTTGGCTGCCGGGATGCTGTTGGCGATCAGCTCGCCCCTTGCGGAGCGCAGCTCGCCCACCGGGGAGTTCCAGGCAGCGTCGCCGCCGATGGCCCAGCCCTCCGCCCCCGCGTGGCGCGGGTCGATGTCACCGGCGGCAGCGCGTCCGGTGTCCTTGGCGGCCGGGATGCTCCAGAGGATCTCCCCGGTGCGCGCATCACGGAATGTGGCTCCCCTGTTGCCGCTGGCCCCCATGTCCTCGTGGGCCGCGAACACTTCCAGGCCCGGACGGGACGGATCGAGGTCGCTGGTGTGGATGGCATCACCGTGGCCCAGGCCAGTGTTGTACAGCGGCTTGCCGTTGTCGTCGATGGTCATGGAGCCGAAGACGAACTCGTCCTTTCCATCGGCGTCCACATCCGCTACGGACAGGTTGTGGTTGCCCTGGCTGCGGTACTGGGCGCCTGCGGCGTCCGAGTCGAAGATCCAGCGCTTGCTGATTTTGCCGCCCACGAGGTCGTAGGTGGCAAGCACGGTGCGGGTGTAATAGCCGCGGCTGAACATCATGGACGGGCGCTCCCCGTCCAGGTAGGCCACTGCGCCGAGGAAGCGGTCAACGCGGTTGCCGTAGCCGTCACCCCATGCTGCCACGTCACCACGGGGAGGGTCGTAGGCCACCGTGTCCATGATGGTGCCGGTTGCCCCGTGGAAGACACTGAGGAACTCCGGGCCCGTCAGCACGTAGCCGCTGCTGTTGCGGTGGTCTGCTCCAGCGTTTCCAATCACCGTTCCGGCAGCGTCGCGCGTGCCGTCCGCCGTCTTCATGGCAACTTCGGCCCTGCCGTCGCCGTCGAAGTCGTAGGCGAGCAACTGCGTGTAGTGGGCGCCGGCGCGGATGTTCGGACCCATGTTGATCCGCCAGAGCCTGGTGCCGTCCATGCGGTAGGCGTCCACGTACACCAGTCCGGTGTAGCCCGCCTGTGAGTTGTCCTTGGAGTTGGAGGGCGACCACATCTGGAGGATCTCGTACGTTCCGTCGCCGTCCAGGTCAGCCACGCTGGAGTCGCCGGCGGAGTAGCTGTAAGGCTGTCCGTCCTTCGTGTAGTCATCCGCGGGCTTGTCCAGCTTTACGGCCAGGTAGTTCTGCGCCAGCGGCGTGAACTCGGCGGTGAGCTGTTCCCCGCCGTTGCCCACGGTCTTGACGGCGTACCGGGACGATGAGGTCCCGGAGGGGTCCAGGAACGTGGTGCTGCTGCGGATCGGCTCCTCGGTGAGCTGGACGCCGTCGCGGATGACATGGAAGCCGATCTGTTCAGGGTCCAGGCCGAGCATGCGCCAGCCCACCCGCACGCCTTCGCCGGTCAGCAGGGCCACCGGTGCCCGGTCCAGGTTTTCCATCTGCCGGTTCACTACGGTGACCTTTTCGGTTCCCACCACGGGTGAGGGCGCGGATTCGCCGCCCTTGTTCACCGTGGTGACCCGGTAGTAGTACTTGATGGTGGTCAGGACCGAGTAGTCGGTGTAGTTCACTTCGGTGGCACGGCCCACGTAGCCGAAGGGGCCGTCGGGTGAGGTGGACCGGTAGACGAGGTATGCGGCAGCGCCGGACACCTTCTGCCACTTGAGCATGACGCTCGTCTTCTCCACTGCCTTCACGTCCACCTTGCCCGTGGCAGCGGGCACCGGAGTGGCGGGGTCAACCAGGGCGGTCTCCACCGTGTTGGACGGAACGGACTCGAGGCCGGTGTTGTCCAGGGCGCTGACGAAGTACTTGTACGTCAGTCCCGCGAAGGCAGTGGTGTCCTGGAATGACGCAGTGGCCACGTTCTCGGCGATCAGCTGCGGTTCGGCTTCGAAGGACGCCTGGCGGAACACCTTGTAGCTGGCGGCGTCTGCCACGGCGTCCCAGGCGAGGTCCACGGTGGGCGGCTCGGAAGCGGCATTCACACCAGTGGTGTGCAGGTTGGTGGGTCCCACGAGCAGCGGAGTGACCTCCAGGCCGTTGAGCCGCTGGCCGGAGCCGCTGATGGTGAGGTTGAGCTGCCCATCGGAGACCAGGACCTGGTTGATGATCTTGGTTGCCGACGATGCACGGCCGGACGAGACCTGGCCGTAGGCGGTGCCCTCGGCCGCAACGTCGGTCCTTGTGGAGCCGATCCAGTCGCTGTGGTAGGTCTTCAGTGCGTAGGTGCCGTTGGGGACGTCCAGCTGGAATTCGAAGCTGGAGCCGCTGAGGACGAAGTCCCGCAGCAGGTTGCTGGTGACCGCTCCCCGATCCCGGTCGCTGAGCACCGAGATGTCCTTGAACCCAAAGCCGCGCCCGGCGGCGTAGCCCATGGTCCGGTTGACTTCGGTGTAGCCCGCCTCGACCGGAGCTCCCACGGGCCCAAAGTCGAACTTGTACTTTGCCTGCTTGGTGGTCACGGTGAGCATATCGCTGGGTTCCGAAAGCCCCTTGCCGTTCATAGCGGCGACGCGGACGTCATACGCGGTGCCCTCAGCCAGTCCGCCGAGGTTGGCAGTGGGAACCGTTGCTGTGGTGGTCAGCTTGTAGGCGCTGTCCGGCTCGGAGGCCAGCTTGCGGTACACCTTGTAGATGTCCGCGCCTTCAACGGGCTGCCATTTGAGGAGCGCGCCGGCGTTGGACACGCTTCCGGCCACCAGTCCCTGCGGCTTGGCGGGAACGGACGACGGCGGTGCGACTTCCTCGACGCGGGAGGCCAGCGGAACGTCGAGCTGCTTTACGCCTCCCGCCACCAGCCGGGCAATCTGGATGGCGCCGTACTCCTGGAAGTGGGTGTTGTCCACTGTCCCGGTGGGGCGGTTAGGGTACACGCCGGCATCGACGTGGAGGAATACGGATTTGGTGTCCTCCTGGCCGATCTCGTCGTAGTAGGCGCGGCTCGAGGCGGACAGGTCCACCAGGGCCACGTTCTCCTCGGCAGCGAGTTCCTGCATCTTGGCCACATACTCGGGGAAGCTGACGCGGAACTTGCCGGTGGCTTCGTCGTAGTCCCGGCGTCCCACGGGGGTCACCAGGACGGGGGTTGCGCCGCGCTGGCGGGCGCCGTTGACGTACGTGCGTAGGTATTCCTTGTAATCGGCGGGGGAGGCGTAGCGGTCGTCCACGCCGATGGTGGCGTCATTGTGGCCGAACTGGACCATCAGGTAATCGCCCGGATTGATGACCCGCAGGATCTCATCAAGGCGTCCCTGGGTGATGAAGTTCTTGGAACTGCGCCCGCCGATCGCGTGGTTCTTGAAGGAGACGCCGTCCTCGAAGTACCGGTCGATCATCTGGCCCCAGCCTGCCTGCGGGGCGAAGCCGGGGTCGTAGGTCTGCACCGTGGAGTCGCCAGCGAGGTAGACGCCCGGGTCCGTGGTGGCCGTGCGCGGCGCCCGCGCCGCAACCACCAGGGAATTGATTTTGGCCGCTGTGCCCGTGAAGTCGAGGTTGAGCTGGCCGTCCACCAGGGAGATGGGGAATTCCATCTCCAGGTACTGGCCCGCCGGCTTGTCGGTGAGCTGGACCTTGGCCATCTTTTCGGCCGTGATGGCAATGTTCGTGGCTTCGGTCGCGTCACCGGCAATGAGCTTGACGGTGTAGTCGCCATTGGGCAAGTCCACCTGGAACGTGCTGCCCTGCGCCTGGACAAAGTCGGACCGCAGCGGGTCTCCGGTGCCCCGGTCCACACCGGAGGTGGCGGCCGTGTCCGTGAAGCCGAACCTCGCGGCGGCGGAGTACTGGCTGGTGGCCCCTACCGGCGTGTAGCCGTCGGCTGTGGCTCCGGGGCCGAAGTCGAACGTGAAGCCGCTGCCCACTGCAGGGAGGGCGGTGTCTGCCTGAACTGCGGGGAGCCCTGTGAAGGCGATGGCGGCAGAGGCAACGGCCGCCGTCACGGCTTTTGCGCCGGCCGGCAGCCTGCGGCCGGACGGAGGCCCTTCCTGTGGAAGCGTGGTCAGTTGCGGGGGTCGATTCACGAACATCTCCTTCGATGAGCGGTGGCAAGGCGGACCCAGGATTTTTGGAACGATTCAAAGACGCGCCGGCGCGTTAGTCGGACGTATACCGCGAAAGGTTCCGGGTGATGATTCGGGGAATGGCTGAGACCTGGGAAGGGTGCCGCAGTTTTGACTGCGGCAATCTTGGTTTACCAGCCCGGATGCCGTCATGGCAAGCGTTTTCCCAACTTTCCCGTGACTTTATGGGGTTAGATGTTCGGGATTGTTAGGGGTGCGTGGGCCCTGCAGCAGCCCGGCGGCGGCGGAATCGCCGGAAAGCGCCCGCTTCGCCGTCCCGGAACGGCGAGCCCGCAGTCTTCCGGCGATCCGGCGGTTCCGGGGGCGGGTTGGGCGGGTTAACGGCCGACGGCGGACGCGCACCGAGGTGCCCATCCGCCGTCGCGCGTTTCCGGACTCGAGCCGGAGGTGGTGGGTCAGGCCAGGACGGCAAGCCTTGAGTTGCTGCGGCCGAAGAGGGCGCGGTCCACTGAGGCGCGGCCGGCGCCGGTCAGGGCCAGGGCAAAAGCTCCAGCTGCGAGGAGCAGCACCAGCTCGTACCCGCCGTTGGCGGCAAAAACGCCGGCCGGGGCGTGAACCAGGAAGAGGGCGCCCAGCATGTTCAGGGCCAGCAGTGCTGCCACCACGCGGGTGAGGATGCCCAGGATCAGGGCGATGCCGCCTGCAAGTTCCAGCACAGCAACGGCCGGTGCGGCAATTTCCGCTGCCGGAACGCCCATCTTGACGAACGAGGCCTGCGTTCCCGCAATGGTCCATTCGTTGAACTTCTGCCACCCATGGGCGGCGAAAAGGAAGCCCAGGACAATCCGGAGGGTGGTGATGGCGGTGGTGGTGAGTCGTGACTGATTCATGGTTCCAGTGTCCACGGTAGATAGTTGAAGAGTCAACTATTAACGTCATAATGTGTCCCTAGTCATGCAAGTCGGCCTGCCTGCGGCCGGCCGATTAGGCTGACAGCGTGCCTTACCTGCCTGCCCCCGCCACCGCTGCGCCGCGTAAGGGGCAGGCCCGCGAAATCCTTCGGCTGGCCGTCCCGGCCTTCGGTGCGCTTGTGGCCGAACCGCTGTTCCTGCTTGCCGATTCCGCCATCATCGGTCACCTCGGAGTGGCGCAGCTGGCCGGGGTTGGACTGGCTTCGGCGGTGCTGCATACCGCTGTGGGCCTGATGGTTTTCCTGGCCTACTCCACCACTCCCGCCGTGGCCCGTGCCATCGGCGACGGCCAGCTGGGGAAAGCCCTGGCGGCCGGGCGCGACGGCGTGTGGCTGGCACTGCTGCTCGGCGTGGTCCTCGCAGTGGCCGGCTTCCTGGCGGCGGATCCGCTGGTCGGACTCCTGGGGGCGGACGGCGAGGTGCGCGCCTTCGCCGTCGATTACCTGCGCTGGTCCATGCCGGGGCTGGTGGCCATGCTGCTCATCTTTGCCGGCACGGGCCTCCTCCGCGGACTGCAGGACACCCGGACGCCGCTGGTGGTGGCCACTGCCGGCTTCGCCCTGAACATCGTGCTGAACCTGTGGCTTGTCTATGGGCTGGGATGGTCAGTAGCCGGCTCCGCGGTGGGCACCAGCGTGGCGCAATGGGCCATGGCCGGCGTCTACCTGGCCATCGTCAGGCGGAACGCGGTGCGCAACGGGGTGGGCCTGCTGCCCAGCTGGCGGGGCATCCGCAGCATGGCGCGCGTGGGATCCTGGCTGATGCTGCGCACCCTGAGCCTCAGAATCGCTATCTTGGCAACGGTGGTTGTGGTGACCTCGCAGGGCGCTGTCAACCTTGCCGCCCACCAGCTGGCAATGACCATATTTTCCTTCCTCGCCTTCGCCCTGGATGCGCTGGCCATTGCCGCCCAGGCGCTGATCGGCAAGGAGTTGGGAGCCTCGAATGCCGGCAAGGCGCGGCTCCTCACCGGAACCATGGTCCGCTGGGGGCTTGGCTTTGGCGCAGTGACGGGACTACTCCTCGCGGTAGCGGCTCCGTGGGCCGGTGCCCTCTTCACTTCCGATCCCGAGGTGAGGTCGGCGCTGGCCCTTGCCCTGTGGGTCCTCGCCGCGGGCCAGCCCCTCGCCGGGTACGTCTTCGTCCTGGACGGGGTCCTGATCGGCGCCGGGGACGCCAGGTACCTTGCCCTGGCCGGTGTGATGAATCTCGCCGCCTACGTGCCGTTGCTTGTGGCCGTTGCACTGCTGGGAGCCTCGGGCGGTGCGGGCCTGGCCTGGCTCTGGGCCGCCTTTGCCCTCGGCTACATGGCGGCCCGCGCCGTGACGCTCGGCCTGCGCGCCCGGTCGGACCGCTGGATGGTGCTCGGGTCCGCATGAGCGCCGGCCGGGATGCGTGCGAAGTTCGGCTGGCGCCGAGCCGCCACTAAACTGGACCGGTGACGCAACCAAGGACACCCGCAGGCACCACTTCCGGAACCGACGCCGGGCCCGGCCTTTGGCAGCCGGTCCTGCTCCGCTCGGCCGCAGCCCTGGTGTTCGGTGCCCTGACCATCTTTTGGGCGGCGCCCTCCATCGAGGTCATGGGATGGGCCGGAGGACTGTACCTTCTGGCCACCGGCGTGCTGCTGCTCCGCACTGTTCCCGCCGCCGGGCTGCCCCAGGGAGCCGCGCCGGGCAAGATGCTCTCGGCCGCGGGTGCGGTGATGGCAGGCGCGGGATTTGCCCTGGTGCTGATGCATGGGGACCTGCTGTTTGGCGTGGTCGCTGCCGTGGGCCTCGGCCTGGCGGGAGCGCTTGAGCTGGCCATCGGGCTGACGCTCCGCGGCCGCCACGTCCTGGCCCGCGACTGGATAACTTCCGGAATTATTGGCCTCGGCACCGCAGCCCTCCTGCCGTTCTTTATCGGGCTGGGCGCCCACGCGCTGCTGGGCGTGGCCGGCGGAGGGGCGATTATTTCGGGTGTCCTGTGGGTCCTGTCAGGCCTGACTCTCCGGCACGATGCCCGCAGCGCCGCCGGTAAGCCGTAAACTAGGAAAGCGCGGTTCTACTTCTTGTAGAAAAAATTGCCGGGCAAACCACCGCAACACTTAAACCAGGCCGGCCGGCGTGCCGCCTGCAGGGAGGAACCACCGTGGCAGACCAGCATCCAGGAAAACCGCGCAAGCTGCGGACCTCGGTGAGGGGCCCGCTGATGTTCTCCGCGTTCTGGGCCGTAATCGCTTTCCTTGCCGTTGTCATCTTCGCTTCCGGCGGCAGCGCCCGTGCCCCCCGCTTTGACCTGGCCTTCACCGCGGCCGGCATCGCATTCATCGTCACGCTGGTGGTGGCGGCAATGCTCTCCATGAGCCACAAGGAGAACGCAGAGCACCTGGGCAAGGGCTCAGGCGTGAACCTCAGTTCAGCCCGGAAGCCGTCCCATGGCTACGGCGCAGCCCCAAGCCTGCAGGACCCGCCGGCTGACGGCACGGACACCCGGGGCAGCCACTAACCGGTGGCCGCCTGCCGCGCCCGGTAGGCGGCGACGTGCGCGCGGTTGGCGCAGTTGCCCGTATCGCAGTAGCGCTTTGACCTGTTCCGGCTGAGGTCCAGGACGGCGGCATCACAATCCTCCGCCTCGCAGGTCCGCATCCGGTCCATCTCCTTGCCGCGGATGACATCCGCCAGGGCCATCGCGGCCTCCGTGCTCATCCTGTACACCAGCGGAGCCTCCGGCGTGGTGGCGTGCAAGTGCCAGTCCCAGTCGTCGTGCTTGACCAGCTGGGGCAGGGCGCGCGCCTCCCGCAAGAGGCGGTTTACCGTTTCCACCGCGGCGTCCTCATCCGCCGTCCACAGCTCGGAAAGCTCGTGGCGCAGGCGGCGGACGCTTTCCAGCTCATCCCCGTCCCGGGTGCGGGACCCGCTGAAGCCCTCGGCCGCCAGGAAGCGGTCCAGGTCCGCCTGGGTGGCAAGGCCCTCGCTCCCGTTCGCAGCTGAATTGACCAGGTTCACCACGGTCCGCAGTGCCACCTCAGTGTCAGGGGCAAAAACCATCTTGACTCCTTACAGCGCCGTCCCGTACTGTCATGACCATAACCCCATTTTACTCCTGACAGGAGGCGACCAATGTCCTCTGCACGCCGCGCGCCCGGCCGTCTGCCCGCAGCCAGGCGCGGCTTCCTCGCCTCCGGCCTGGGCATTGCACTGTTCTCCTCCGCGGTCTTCGGCCTTTCCGGGTCCTTCGCCAAGGCGCTCCTGGAATCGGGGTGGACGCCGGGGGCGGCCGTCACGGCCCGGCTCACCGGCGCAGCCCTGATCCTTGCCGTGCCCGCCATCCCCGCGCTGAGGGGCCGCTGGCATCAACTGCGGGACAACTGGGTGACCATCGGGCTGTTCGGGCTGATCGGCGTCGCAGCCTGCCAGCTCTTCTACTTCAACGCAGTTGCGAGGCTGTCGGTAGGCGTGGCGCTGCTCCTCGAATACCTTGCCCCGGTGATCATTGTGCTCTGGCTGTGGGCCGCCAGCCGGAAGCGGCCGCGACTGCTGACCTTTGGCGGGACGCTGCTGTCCCTCGCCGGCCTGGTCCTGGTCCTTGACCTGACGGGCGCCGTCAAGATCGATGTTGTTGGCGTCCTCTGGGGAATGGCTGCTGCCGTGTGCCTTGCCATCTACTTCTTCATCACCGCGAAGGAGAATGACACACTGCCGCCCATCGTGCTGGCCTCGGGCGGGCTGTTTGTCGGTGCCGCCGTGATGTGGCTTGCGGCTGCCACCGGCCTGCTGCCCATGGCATTCAACACGGCGGACACCAGGCTGGGACCCTGGATCACACCCTGGTGGGTGCCGCTGGCGGGGCTGGTGGTCCTGGCAACCGTGCTGGCCTACGTCTCCGGCATCATGGCCGCACGGGCGCTGGGCTCCAAGGTGGCGTCCTTCGTGTCGCTGACCGAGGTCCTCTTCGCCGTCGTGTGGGCGTGGCTGCTGCTCGGTGAACTGCCGGGGGCCATCCAGCTCCTCGGCGGCGTCCTGATCGTGGGCGGCGTGGTACTGGTCCGGCTCGATGAGCTGCGGGGGCTGGCCGCCGGCCGCGCAGCGGGCGGGGAGGAGCCTCGCGGCCAGGAACTGCCCAGGGCGGCGTCGCCGCTGGAACACGCGAACGACGTCGAACCCGTCCCTTAGCCGTTGCGGCACCAGGCCGGGCCGGCCCTTAAACGCGGCGGGGCCCGGACACCCGTGGGGTGTCCGGGCCCGCCTGACGGACCTTGCGCAGTGCGCAGGGACTAGTTGGAGGCCTGCTCCTGCTGTTCGGCGTTGCGCTTGGCCTTGGTGCCGGCTTCCCTAAGCGCGTCGGCCACCTTGGTCAGCATGGTGGTGTGGGTACCGGACCATTCGTCGCGGAACTTGTCCGCGTCCGGTCCCTTCCAGTTGGTGCTCTGCAGAAGGCTGTTGAGATTGGACTTCTGGTTGTCGATCTCGGTTGCACCTGCCTGAAGCTTGCTGCCCAGCTGACGAAGCTGCTGAACGTCTGCACCCCAAATAGCCATCAGTTTCTCCTCATAGAATCGTGGATCCGAACCAGGTCGGCATCCCCCTCGGCCCCCCGGCTCATCCGGAAGATCCATTGCCTAAAACCTACCCCGGCCCCTGAGGCAGCGTCGATGGGCAGCCCTGCCCATGCCGGGCTCCTCATGGCCGGTGCGTGTGCAAACCGTTCCGAGGGGGGTCGATCCCAGGCGTTCCAGAGCCTAGCATGGCTGTATGTGCCGGAATATCCGAACCCTCCACAACTTCGAACCGCACGCCACCTCGGAGGAAGTGCACGCCGCCGCACTGCAGTACGTGCGAAAGATCAGCGGCAGCACCAAGCCGTCCAAGGCCAACCAGGAAGCCTTCGATGAGGCCGTCCACGAGATCGCCCACATCACCCAGCACCTTTTGGACGCCCTTGTTTCGCAAGCGCCGCCCAAGGACCGGGAGGCAGAGGCAGCCAAGGCCCGGGCGCGGGCGGCCGTTCGCTACGGCGCCGCCTGAGCGCGGAAGCTGCGTGGCGTGCCATAGCCGGCCGGCGGCTGCTTTCCGAAGCTTCGCAGCCGCAGGGAGTTGGCCACCACCAGGACCGAGCTGGCGGCCATGGCGGCCCCGGCGATCATCGGGTTGAGCAGGCCCAGGGCAGCGACCGGGATTCCCACGGCGTTGTAGAAGAATGCCCAGAAGAGGTTGGTCTTGATGGTGGCCAGGGTCCTGCGGGAGAGTTCGATGGCCTGCGCCACCTGGGCAAGGTTGTTGCCCATCACCGTCAGGTCCGCGGCTTCGATGGCCACGTCCGTGCCGGAACCCATCGCAATACCCAGGTCAGCCTGGGCCAGTGCGGCTGCGTCATTCACGCCGTCTCCGGCCATGGCCACGGTGGCGCCGCCGGCCTGGAGCTTGCGCACCGCCTCCACTTTCCCTTCGGGCAGGACTCCCGCGTAGACGTCGTCCTTGTCTATGCCGACGGCGGCCGCCACCTGGGCGGCAACGGCCGCGTTGTCACCGGTGAGCAGGATGGGGCGCAGGCCCAGCCGCTTCAGGTGTGCGATGGCGGCGGCGGAGCCTTCCTTGAGGGTGTCCCGAAGGCTGATGATGCCGGCAACGAGACCGTCCACGGCCACCCAGATGGCGGTGGCGCCGGAGGCTTCCGCAGCTGCCAGTGAAGCCTGCTGCTCCTGCGGGATGGTGATGTTGTTCTGCTCCAGCCAGCCTGTCCGGCCTGCCAGGACCACCCGGCCCTCAACGGTTCCGGTAACGCCGCCGCCGGGCGCGGAACGGAAGCCTTCCACGGCAGGGAGGGCGCCGTCGTCGTCCGCTGTGCGCAGCCCCCTGGTATCCGCACGTGCCGCGGCAGCGATGGCCCTGGCCACCGGGTGCTCCGACGCTGCCTCCACGGCGCCCGCCAGGCGCAGCACCTCGCGTTCCCCGAAGTTCCCGAAGGCAAGCGTCGCGTCCACGGCAAGGACGCCGGTGGTCACGGTCCCGGTCTTGTCCAGCAAAATGGTGTCAACGGTGCGGGTGTCCTCCAGAACCTGCGGCCCTTTGATGAGGATGCCCAGCTGGGCGCCGCGCCCCGTTCCCGTCAGCAGGCCAACCGGGGTGGCGAGGCCCAGCGCGCACGGGCAGGCAATCACCAGGACGGCGACGGCGGCGGTGAACGCCGAGCGGAGGTCGTCGCTGCCCACGTCCGGTCCCGTGAAGAGGAGCCAGAGGACGAACGTGAGCGCGGCAATGGCCAGGACCACCGGAACAAAGACTGAACTGATGCGGTCAGCGAGGCGGGCAATGGGTGCCTTGCCGGTCTGCGCCTGCGATACGAGCCGTGCCATCTGGGCGAGGGTCGTCTCGGAGCCAACGCGGGTTGCACGCACCAGCAGGCGGCCCGAGGTGTTGATGGTGGCGCCCGTGACCCGGCTTCCCGGGCCTACCTCCACGGGCACCGATTCGCCGGTCACCAGTGAGGCGTCCACGGCCGAGTCCCCGTCCGTCACCACGCCGTCGGTGGCGATCTTTTCACCGGGGCGGACCACCAGGACATCATCCACCTGAAGGCGGTCGGCCCGGATGCGCTGTTCCTTGCCGTCACGGAGGACGGTGGCATCCTTGGCGCCCAGGTTCAGCAGTGCATGCAGGGCATCGCCGGCCTTTTGCTTGGCATTGGCCTCAAGGAAGCGGCCCAGGAGCAGGAACGTGGTGACGACGGCTGCCACCTCAAAGTAGAGGCCGCCGGTTTCCATGCCTTCCATCCCCGGATGTTCAGTCAAGCGGGGATCTGCGAGCAGCTGCCAGGCGGAGAACAGGTACGCCGCCGTCACGCCGATGGACACCAGCGTGTCCATGGTGGATGCAAAGTGGCGGGCGTTAATGGCCGCGGCCCGGTGGAATGGCCAGGCTGCCCAGGTCACCACCGGCAAGGCCAGCAGGGCTGCCACCCAGCCCCAGTGCGGGAACTGGGCTCCCGGCACCATCGAGATGACGAAGACAGGGACAGTCAGAACCGCTGCAAGGATCAGGCGGGGGCGGAGCTTCGCTGCGGGGAGGTCCCCGGTTTCGCTGGCCGGGCTTTGGTCCTGTTTGAGTGGCTGGCGGATGGTTGCCTTGTACCCCGCGGCCTCCACTGTTGCCGTGATCTGCTCGTCAGTGATGCCTGCCGGCACCGTGACGTGGGCTGATTCCAGGGGTAGGTTGACCGAGGCCTGCACGCCGTCGAGCTTGCCAAGTTTCTTCTCCACCCGGTTGACGCAGGAGGCGCAGGTCATGCCCTCGATGTCGAGTTCCACCACCCGGGTAGCGGGCTGGTGGAGGAGTTCCTGGTTGCTCATGGGGTCCCCTGTTTCAGTGGCGTTCTTAGGCTTCGTTGGCGACGACGAGGTAGCCGGCCTCGGCGACCGCTTCCCCGATCTCTGAAGGGGACAGCTCCGAGCTGGAGGTGATGGTCACTGTGGAGATGCCTCCGGCGTTCAGTTCCACGGTTACCTCTTCGACGCCGGCCAGCGCTTCGAGTTCTTCGCTGACTGCCGAAACGCAGTGGCCACAGGTCATTCCCGAGACGCTGACCCGTGTGGTGGTGGGGGAGGTGGTGCTCATGGCTGCTCCTTCAGGTTTGCCGGCGGTAACCGGCGCTTGTTGGGTAGGTTTTTCGTCAGCGGAGCAGCCGGCCGATGGCGTCGGCGGCTTCCTTAACCTTGGCGTCGATTGCGTCGGCGCGGGCTGCCGGGTCGGGTTCGGAGGCGGCCCCCACCACGCAGTGGCCGATGTGCTCTTCCACCAGGCCAAGGCTGACGGCGTGCAGGGCCTTGGTGACGGCCGCGACCTGCGTGAGGATGTCGATGCAGTACTTGTCCTCATCCACCATGCGCGCGATCCCGCGGACCTGGCCCTCGATGCGCTTTAGCCGGCGGAGGTAAGCCTCTTTATTGCCCGTATAGCCGTGCGGCGGCTGCAGGTCCGTGGCGTGCCCGCTGACTGCTTCTTCAATTCCGCTCATGGTCCCACCCTATACCCCCTTGGGGTATACCAGCAAGTACCCCCAGGGGGTATGGGCCGCCCTGGGCGGCCTCGAGGCCGGGGCACAAAAAAGCTCCGGAGTGCGTTATTGGGGGATACGCACTCCGGAGCAGCTTTTGGGCAATATCCGGGTTCCATCGCGCTGGAACCCGTCTTGCTTGATTCAGCATACTGGCTGGTAGTCCGGTCCGCCAGCACCCCGAATAACTACTTTCGCTTTAGTTTCACGGCCGGTCGTCATGGGCAGGCATCCGGTAGGGAACTATGAGGACAGGCCTGCTTTGGTGGTGCGTGAGCCAGGCACCCACGGACCCGCTGAGGGCTTCCGCCAGGCGATGGGAGAAGCCGCGCTCAGAGGTTCCCACGATGATCATCGGCGCGTCGCTTTCGGCTGCGAGCCGGGCGAGTGCGCGGGCAGGATCCCCGGCGAGGGTCTGCAGGGTCCATTCCGCCGCTGCGGTACCGGGCGGGACGCCTGCCACCGCCGCTTCTATGGCCGACTTAAGCTCCAGTGCCACGGCTCCGATGTTGGCGTCGTCCGTGTCGGGGTGCAGGGAAAGCCGGTGGGCGGGCCGCGCAGGGTCCCAGTCCACCAGGAAGCTGGCCTCATCCACATAGGCGCAGAGCAACCGCGTCCCCAGGCGGGCGGCGAGTGAGACGGCGGTCTGCAGGACTTCCGCGTGCTGTCCGGGTGCGATGCCCACCACCAGGGGCGGGTTACTGCTCATCTGTTCCGGGCTCATAGCTTATTTTCAGCCTCCTTGAATGCTCTTGGATAGGGCGTGTGGAGAGCGTGTGCCTTTCGGGCCGTCAGGGAACGGCGGGCGAGGCTGTGACAACCACGTTTTTCCCCCATGGGTCCTCCGTGTAGCAGCTGATCAGGACCAGGCGGTTGGGCACGATCTCCCAAATGGGGCTGTCCTTGAGGGTGGCCTTGAGGTACGTGGTGACGGTGTCCACCTGGTAAGGGATGGTGCCGGTTGCGGTGTCCACCTCGAACCGGTCACCCACTGTTGCCGCTGAACTCAGGTGATTAAAAGGTGCCTCCGCGCCGTCCCAGCTGTGGCCGATGACGTAGGTGGTGTTGGCTGAGCCGTGGCCGGGGGTGCCGAAGGGCGCCAGCCAGTAGCCGTCCTTGGTTTCGGGCGGCACAACGGTCTGGTTTGCCTGGGCGTCGCTATCCAGGTCCAGGCGGTGGACGGGGACGTCGAAGCCGGCGGATGGGTAGCGTATGCGGCGGGGCTCTGCGGCTTCGGGCAGCAGGGGGGCCGCAGCGGGACTGGCGGAGGAGTCGAAAGGCGCGGCGGTTCCTTCCGCTGTACCCGTAACCGCGATAGGCGCCGGGTCTGTGGCCGGGACGCCTGCGGCGGCTGGCTGGACAACCACCAGCGAACCCTCCGTGCTGACATCCGGGGCCGTGTGCGTCAGGAGTGGTGCGCCAAAGGTGATGGACAGGAACGCCAGGATGCCGCACAGGAGAATGGTCAGGTCCCCACGGTTCCAGCGCCGCGGTGCGCGCTTCGCGCCCGCTGCGTGCCGGCTGTGGACCTTGGCCATGGTGCTCCTCGATATTTACGAAGGGATTAGACGAAAGGAGGGAAGACGCCCCGCCGGGCACTGGCGGGACGCCTTCCCTGTCAAGGGCCGCAGCCCAGTCCGTGTTGACCAAGCCACGAGCCAGGGCTGCGGCGGTGCTGCCCCTGCTGTATCAGCCGGCCGGGGTGAACGGGCGGGACCGGCGGCGGAGAGCCACTGCCGCTCCTGCTGCCGCCAACGCTCCCAGCCCGGCCAGCCATGACGGGGTGCTGTCAGAACCACCGACGGCGGTCTGGGCGTTGTACCCCTGATTGGTACCGAGACTGGTGGCCCCGGTTACAGCGGTTGGCTGCTGGACGGCTGCCCGCTGAGCAGGCGCAATGGGCGCGGCTGCCTGCGGGGCCACACCGGGCGCTGCTGCCGGCGGAACCACCGCGGACTGCTCGGCAGCAGGTGTCAGCGCGGGTGTCTCCCCGGCGGGCGTCTGAACAACAGGCGTTTCCACCACCGGCGTTTCCACCACAGGTGTTTCCACTACCGGCGTCTCCACCACCGGTTCCTCCACCACCGGGTCCTCCTCAGCCGGCTCCTCCTCGTCCGGCACCTCCGGCAGTGTTTCGCCCGGCGGCAACGCCGCGCACTTGTCGACGTAGAGAAGTTTTCCGGCGTCGGTCCAGTTCTTGCCGGGCGACTCGGAGGTGGGCGGAATGATGTCCAGCGGGTGCTGGTCGTGGCCGTTCAGGCCGTTGATGTTGAATTCCAGCGGCGCCCAGCTGCCTCCGTCGTTGTGGCAGACGATGACTCTTTCAGGCGCTGCCATGGCCGGTGCCGTCACGCTGAGCAGCCCCAGCCCGACGACCCCCACAGTCACAAAGGTACGTTTCATTGTTTTCTCCCCAGGTTCTTTTGGTGAAACGGACCATGATGAGGAGGCCAGCACTTGCGCCGAATGCCCCAGCAACACGGTCAGCTTGCTTGAGTTTTCAGGCTAGGGGTGGCGGCCGGAGGCAGTCCTGAGTAGGGGGTACTCGTCTTTTCCGGCGGCCCGTCCATGCGGTTACTTGCGGGTACCCGCATCACCGGCGGACTCCCTGCACTGGCTACCTGCCTGCCACAGGTGTGTCTTGTCCGCGCATCCGCCCGGGCCTAACGTTGGAACATACGAAAGGTGCATAAAGTCATGGAAATCTACATGTGGTGGCTGGACCTGGACCTGGCAAGCAAGGAATGGCTGCGGGAAAACCTTCGGGCCGATGAGCTGCCCCTTCCGGTGCTCCAGGGGATTGCGGAAGCGGGCGGCCCGCATCCGGACAATCCGGCGGCCGTCCTGACCCCGGCGGACTGGGACTTTATCGAAACCCAGTCGGAGTTCGTGGACTAGCCCTCCGCACGCCCGGCAGAGAGGCAAAATAACCATTGCGGGCTGCTGTGCGCGGTGGTTGCATGGTGGGCATGGCAACCGCAGAGAGTTTTGTCTTAGCGATCGGGACCAAAAAGGGCCTCTGGCTGGCCACCAGCAAGGACAGGCAACAGTGGTCTTTCACCGGCCCGCATTTCCTGATGAGCGAGATCCCCAGCATTGGCATAGACACCCGGGAAGGCCGGACCAGGATCATGGTGGGCGTCCGCAGCGAGCATTGGGGTCCCACCGTTGCACACTCCGATGACCTGGGCGCCACCTGGTCCGAGCCCGAGCAGGGCGCCGTCAGGTTTCCGGAGGACACGGGTGCCGCGCTGGAGCGCATCTGGCAGATCTATCCGGACGCCGAAGCGCGGCCGGGCGTCGTCTGGGCAGGAGCGGAGCCCATCTCCGTCTGGAAATCCACCGACGGCGGTGAACACTTTGAACTGAACCGCGGGTTGTGGGACCACCCCCACCGCAGCGAGTGGGGCGCGGGCTACGGCGGTGCCGCCGCGCACTCCATCGTGGTCCATCCGGCCGGGGACACGGTCCACGTGGCCATGAGCACGGGAGGCGTCTACCGGTCGCTCGACGGCGGCACGTCCTGGGAGCCGCGCAACCGCGGCATTTCGGCCTACTTCATGCCCGATCCCAACCCGGAGTTCGGGCAGTGCGTGCACAAGATCGCAGCGGATGCCGCCGTCGACGGCCGCCTCTATGCCCAGAACCACCACGGCGTCTACCGCACGGATGACAACGCGGACAGCTGGGACTCCATCGCGGAGGGGCTGCCGGCGGATTTCGGCTTTGTAATGCTCACCCATCCCCGCCGGGAGGGGACAGCGTGGGTCATCCCCCTGAAAGCGGACGGCGAACGCATTCCGCCGGACGGCGAACTGGCCGTCCACCGCACGGACGACGCCGGATCCACCTGGCAAAGGCTCAGCAACGGCCTGCCCACCGGGGAGTACAACAGCGTCCTGCGCGATGCTGCCTCCGTGGACACAGCGGAGCCGGCCGGGGTCTATTTTGGGACGCGCGGCGGCTCGGTCTACGCGAGTGCGGACGAAGGCGGGACGTTCCAGGAGGTTGTGTCCCATCTTCCGGATGTGCTCTGTGTCCGGGCAGCCGTGATTGCCGGTGCCTGACAGCAGCTTGCGGGAAATCAGGGTGGTGCTTCCCAGCGTCCTGCAGCCGCTGGCCGGCGGGCAGTCCGTCCTGACTGCGCCCGCCGACGGGCCGGTTACGGTGGAAGAACTCCTCGATGCGGTGACCTCGGACTTCGCAGTGCTGGCCCGGCGGCTCCGTGACGAGACCGGCGCGCTGCGGCGCTTCGTGAATGTGTACGTCGGCGGGGACGAGGTGCGGCGCTTGCAGGGCCTGGAAACCGAGGTGGCTCCTGGCCAGGAGGTGCTGGTCATCCAGTCGGTTGCCGGAGGCTGAACGGCCCTGGTGTCGAAGATTCCGGTGCGGCGGGCAGCCCTTGCTGGCTACACCCGGGCCGCGGATCCCGACAATTTCAGGCGAGCCGCCAAACGCTGCATTCGTCCGTATTGATGGCTTTGCGCAGGCCGGTGAGCCGGTCCAGGATCCAGACCACGCCGATGCCCGGCGCGGTTTCCTGGACACTTCCGCGGCGGATCACAACGTCGTCGTAGGAAGGGCCCACGGAGAGGCGGGCTTCAATCTCGTCGCCGCGATGGAGCTGGTCCAGGGCGCGGACTCGGGTCACATGTGGTGTCGCTTTCTGCTTCATGGCGGGGCCTCCTGGCTGGGGCTGGTGCCGGCTCTTGCCTGCAGAATCCAGTGTGCCCAGGCAATGTTGCGCCCGCGTTTCCCCGCGGTTAGGCGCGGGTTAGTTCTTCGCGCCGGAGCTGTTTCCCGGACAGCGGTTCCCGGGCACCGCAGCAGGACTGGGCAAGGCCCGACGGCGGCCGCGGCCTTGTGGGGCTAGGGCAGTTCCACGCTGGCGCGGTATGCCGCCAGGAAGGTGGAGATGCGGTGCACAGCCTCCCGGATGTCCAGGACGGACGGAAGGATCACAAACCGGAAGTGGTCCGGCGTCGGCCAGTTGAACGCGGAACCATGCGAAACGAGGATCTTCTGGTCCTTCAGCAGGTCCAGGACAAACTGCTCGTCGCTGCTGATGGGGTAGAGCTCCGGATCGAGGCGGGGGAACAGGTACATGGCTCCCGCCGCGGGAACACACGTCACGCCCGGTATCTCGGTCAGGAGCTGGTAGGCGAGATCGCGCTGTTCACGGAGCCTGCCCCCGGGCCGCACCAGGGCGTCGATGCTCTGGTAGCCGCCAAGGCAGGTCTGGATGGCATGCTGGGCCGGGACGTTGGGGCATAGCCGCAGGGAGGCCAGCAGCTCCAGTCCTTCGCGGTACGCGGCGGTTGCGGCAAGTGGTCCGGTGATGGCAACCCAGCCTGCCCGGTAGCCGGGCATGCGGTAGGCCTTGGACAGTCCGCTGAACGTCAGGCAGCAGACGTCCTCGGCTACGGCCGCAGTGTGGATATGCTGGGCCTCCTCATAAAGCACCTTCTCGTAGATCTCGTCCGAGAACAGGACCAGGTGGTGTTTCCGGGCCAAAGCCGCGAACTGCTCCAGGATGTGCCGCGGGTAGACGGCGCCCGTGGGGTTGTTGGGGTTGATGATCACAATCCCCTTGGTGCGGCTGGTGATCTTTGCCTCGACGTCGGCCATGTCCGGCCACCAGTTCTCCCCTTCGTCGCAGAGGTAGTGCACCGGCTTGCCCCCTGTCAGCGTGACCGCGGCAGTCCACAGCGGGTAATCCGGTGCCGGGACCAGGATCTCGTCGCCGTTTTCCATAAACGCCTGCAGGCACATCGATATGAGCTCGCTGACGCCGTTGCCGACGAAGATGTCCTCCACCCCGATCTGCATCAGGCCGCGCGTCTGGTAGTACTGCGAGATGGCGGTCCGTGCGGAGAAGATTCCCTTCGAGTCGCTGTATCCCTGGGCGCCCCTCAGGTGGTGGATCATGTCCACCACCACGGACTCCGGCGTTTCCAGGCCGAACGGCGCCGTGTCCCCAAGGTTCATCTTGAGGATCCGGTGCCCTTCCGCCTCCATGGCCTTGGCGGCCTGGAGGATGGGTCCGCGGAGTTCGTAGCGGACGTTCTGGAGCTTGCTGGAGTGCTGCATGGGGCGCATGGTTGATTTTTTCACACCCGGGCGCCGACGACGTGCCGGCTACGGTCGGAGTACCGGTGGCCGTGCAGCCCCGGCACAGTTGCGTGGTGCTTCAACGGTGCCTGCTGCCTACCGCCGGCGGCGGTCCCGGCGCACGCCGCGGACGCCGAGGATGATCCCGCCTGCCATGAGCACCGCACCGATGCCCTGCAGGCCCGGGGAATCATCGGCGCCGCCGAGCACGAAGACGGCCCCACCGAGCACCACGACGAGCAGTGGGACCACCCACCTCACGAGATCCCCTTCCCGTCGCCGGGAGTACCTTGGGCAGTAACGTGAGAGCCGTAGTCCACCGAGGACCCCGCCGCCAAAGCCGCCGCTAAAGCTGCCAGCGTCATGGCGCCAGCCTGTCCCCTTTGCGGTGGAGGCGGTACCAGCGGTAGCCGTATCGTTCCAGTTCCACGGTGAAGCCGCCGTCGGGATTCAGGGTGACGTCGTCGCCGTCGAACAGGTCCAGCAGGGTGGCATCCCTGAACGCATTCGCGGGCCCGTCCTCAGCGCCCACCGTCCCCTTCACCTTCACGGGCTCCTCCCCAAAGTTGTGCAGGAGCACCAGTGCGCCGGTGTCCGTGCTGCAGGTGTGCGCGAAGACCGCCGGCTCGGACTGCTCAATGATGGCGAAGTCCCCCCAGCCAAGCTCTGCGGATTCCCGGTAGCGGCGGATCAGGGTGACCATGAAGTTGAACAGCGAGCCGGGGTCGCGTTTGGCGGCCGCGGCATTGACGTGCTCGGGACCGTATTCTCCCCGGGCCAGCGGTGCCACCAGGTCCGCGGCCTTGGCCGTGGAAAAGCCGCCGTTTTTCCCGTCGTTCCACTGCATCGGCGTGCGCACCGCTGCCCGGCTCTTTTGCCGGAGGTCCTCGCCCATGCCGATTTCCTCACCGTAGAACAGCACCGGCGTGCCGGGCAGTGCGAACATCAGCGAATAAACCATGCGGAGGCGCTCAGGGTCGCCGCCCAGCATCGGCGGAAGCCTCCGGCGCAGCCCTCGTCCATAGATCTGCATGTTTTTCCGGGGCCCGAAAGCGGCGAACACCTCCTCGCGCTCGCCGTCGCTGAGCTTGTCCAGGGTCAGCTCGTCATGGTTGCGCACGAACATGGCCCATTGGTTGTCCGGGTGCAGCGGCGGGCGGCTCTTGAGCGTTTCAGCCAGGGGCCGGGCATCCCCGCGGGCCAGGGACAGGTAGATGTACTGCATGGACATGAAATCGAACTGCATGTTGAGTTCGTTGCCGTCCGGCCCGCCGAAGAACTCCACCTGTTCCTTGTAGGGCAGGTTGACCTCGCCCAGCAGCACGGCGCTGCCGTTACGGCGGCTCACGAAACTGCGCAGGGCGGCAAGGAAGCCGTGCGGATCCAGGTTGGCCGCCTCGTCCCTGGGCTGCCCCCTGGTTTCCAGGAAGAAGGGCACCGCGTCCAGCCGGAACCCGTCCAGGCCCAGTTCCAGCCACAGCCCCATTGCCTTGGCGATCTCGTTCCGCACGGAGGGGTTGGTGACATTGAGGTCCGGCTGGTGCTTGGCGAACATGTGCAGGTACCACTCGCCGGTGGTTTCGTCCTTTTCCCACAGCGAGTCCTCTTCGCCCGGGAACACAACCTCCGAGGAGGTGTCCGGGGGAGTGTCGCTCCGCCACACGTAGTAGTCGCGGTACTTGTTGTCCGTGGATTTCCTGGCTTCGATAAACCAGGGGTGCTGGTCCGAGGTGTGGTTCACCACGAAGTCGGCGATGACGCGCATGCCACGGTCCCTTGCCGCCCGGATGAACTCCACCAGGTCCCCCATGGTGCCCAGCCGGGGATCCACGGCGAAAAAGTCCGTCACGTCATACCCGTCGTCCCGGTCCGGGGAGGGGTAGAACGGCATAAGCCAGATGCATGTCACTCCGAGCGCGGCCAGGTAGTCCACGCGCTGGGTGAGGCCGGCGAAATCGCCGGTGCCGTCGCCGTCGTCGTCAAAGAACGTCTCCACGTCCAGGCAGTACACGACGGCGTTCTTCCACCAGAGGTCCGAAGTTTCGGCGAGCCTCATGCGGGTGCCTGCGCCGGCGCCTGGACCTGCGAGCCCTGCAGCTGAGGAAGCACATCCGCTGCAAACGCATCAATGAACGGGGCCTGCTCCTGACCCACAAAGTGCAGGTAGAGTTCGTCGAAGCCCAGGGCCGCGTACGCCCCCAGCCACTCGGCGTGCTGGTCCAGGCTTGCCGAGACGTTGACCGCCTTCCTGACCTGGTCCTCGCCGATATGCCCGCTCACGCCGTCGAAATGCCCCGCTGTGGGGAGGTCCCACGGGACCGGCGGGGCGAAGGTGTTGGTCCGCCACTGGTCCAGGGCAATGGCTGCCGCGTCCTGTTCACGGGGGGCCCAGGACAGGTGCACCTGCAGCGCGGCCTTGCCGCGGCCGCCGTTGTCCCGGTAGGCCGCCAGCATGTCCTTGAGCTTGTCGGCGGGCTGGTTGATCGTTACCAGGCCGTCCGCCCAGGCGGCGGACCGGCGGGCGGTCTCCACGCTGATGGCCGGGGCGATGATCGGCGGCGGGGAGTCCGGCACGTCCCAGATCCGGGCCTGTTCCACGGTAACAAGGCCATGGTGTGTGACCTCTTCGCCGCGATGCAGCCGCCGGATTACCTCAACACACTCCTCCAGCCGGCGCTGCCGTGTTTCCTTCGGCGGCCAGGCGTCACCGGTGACGTGCTCATTCATGTTCTCCCCGCTTCCGGTGGCCATCCAGAACCGTTCCGGAAACATGCCGGCAAGGGTGGCAGAGGCGTGGGCGATGATGGCGGGGTGGTACCGCTGGCCCGGCGCGGTCACCACGCCAAAGCGCAGGCTGGTGGTGGCCAGCGCCGCGCCCAGCCAGGACCAGGCGAACCCGGAGTGGCCCTGCCGGGCGGACCACGGCTCAATGTGGTCAGAGCACATGGCGGCATCGAATCCTGCCTGTTCCGCGTGCTGGACGTCCTTGAGCAGTTGGGCGGGACTGATCTGTTCGTGTGAGGCGTGGAAGCCGACAGTAACCATCGTTAACCTCTACCGTCCGCAGGGGTGCCGTGTCGAGGGCTGCCCTGCCCGGCGCCACTTGTCAGATAAGTTTGGAGCTTGTAGTACTGCGCGTCCCGGAATTCCTGCGCAGGCGGCGGAGCTGGAAGGACGTACCACTCGTGGGCGGTGTGCTGGTGGGGCTGGCGGTCATCGGCGCGGTCATCGCCGTGGGGTACATTGCCGCGCGCTGCGGGCTGGGCGGGGAGCCCACGGTGTCGGCGCTCACGCGGACTGCCTTCTTCATCACCAACCCCGTCCTGCTGTTCACTGTGGTCCTGGAATCGGACCTCACCGTGGTCTTTTCCGCCTACGTTCCGCTGGCCCTGGCCACGGCGTCGGCCACCGCACTGCTGTACGTGCTGGCCAGCAGGCTGTGGTTCCGGCGGCCGCTGGCCGAGACCGCCATCGGTGCGATGGCCAGCTCCTACGTCAACGCCAACAACATAGGCATCCCCATCACGCTGTACGCCCTGGGCGACGCCACCCCGGTGGCGCCGGTCCTGCTGGTCCAGCTCCTCCTGTTCGCGCCCGTGGTCCTCACCTTGCTGGACTTCTCCGCCGCCGGCCGGGTGTCGCCCAGGCTGCTGCTCTCCCAGCCCTTCCGCAACCCGATGATCATCGCGTCACTGCTCGGCGTGGTCCTGGCCGCGTTCAAGGTGGACCTTCCCGATCCGGTGATGGCACCCCTTACCCTCCTGGGCGGGGCTGCCGTCCCGGTGGTGCTGCTGGCCTTCGGCATGTCCCTGCACGGCACCCGGATGCTCCGAAGCGGCGGGCACACGGCGGAGATCCTGACGGCCACAGCACTGAAGTCCGCGGTGATGCCGGCGGTCGCGTTCGCCGTGGGGCATTTCCTGTTCAACCTGGACCACCACATGCTCCTGGGCGTGGTGCTCATGGCGGCACTTCCCACGGCCCAGAACGTGTTCCTGTTCGCCGGCAAGTACGGGCGCGGGGTTGCCGTGGCCCGGGAAACCGTCCTGCTGTCCACGGCGGCAGCGGCGCCGTCGCTGATCCTCATCGTGTGGCTGCTGGCGGGCTGAGCCTGCCGTCTGCTGACCGTGGTCTTACGCCGGAGCACCTTCCCGGGCAAGAATGGGCAGCATGGAACTTCCCGTGATGCCGCCCGTCCCGCCCATGCTCGCCAAGGCCGTCAGCGGTATTCCTGGTGTTGCAGGAGGCGGGGAGCTCAGCTACGAACCAAAGTGGGACGGCTTCCGGTCCATCATCTTCCGCGACGGCGACGACCTGGAGATCGGCAGCCGCAACGAGAAGCCCATGACGCGCTACTTCCCCGAGCTCGTTGAGGCACTGAAGGAAAACCTGCCCCCGCGCTGCGTGGTGGACGGCGAGATCATCCTGGTGGGCGCCTCCGGGGACCGCCTCGATTTCGAGGCCCTGCAGCAGCGCATCCACCCCGCTGCCAGCCGGGTCAAGCTGCTCGCTTCCCAGACGCCGGCCTCCTTCGTGGCGTTCGATCTTCTGGCCCTGGGGGACGACGACTACACCGGGAGCCCCTTCACCGAGCGGCGGGCGGCCCTGGAAAAGGCCCTCGCGGCAAGCAAGGCCCCGGTCCACCTCACCGCCGCCACCACGGACAAGGACACGGCGGAGCGATGGTTCCGGCAGTTCGAGGGCGCCGGGCTGGACGGCGTTGTGGCCAAGCGCCTGGATGGCCGGTACGAGCCGGACAAGCGGGTGATGTTCAAGACCAAGCACGAGCGCACCGCCGACTGCGTGGTGGCCGGATACCGCCTGCACAAGAGCGGGCCGGATGTGATCGGCTCGCTGCTGCTGGGGTTGTACAAGGACGACGGCGGCCTGGCCAGCGCGGGCGTGATCGGCGCCTTCCCCATGAAGCGGCGCAAGGAACTGTATGAGCAGCTCCAGCCGCTGGTGACCACCTTCGATGACCACCCGTGGGCGTGGGCCAAGCAGGAGGAGGGGGAACGGACGCCGCGCAACGCCGAGGGCAGCCGCTGGAGCGCTGGCAAGGACCTGTCCTTCGTGCCGCTCCGCCCCGAGCTGGTGGTGGAGGTGCGGTACGACCACATGGAGGGGGAACGGTTCCGGCACACGGCCCAGTTCAACCGCTGGCGGCCGGACCGGGACCCGGAATCGTGCACATACGCGCAGCTGGAGGAACCGGTCGGCTTCAACCTGGCGTCGGTGCTGGAGACCGGCCGGCCGTAGGTTTGGGGAGGCCGCCGGCGTCCCCGGCCACCCGGGGTCGTGTCTTGCTGCCCCCGGCGGCGCCGGAACAGCCCATTTTTTGACGGGGAAAGCCCGCCATATGGGGGGAATGGCGGGCTTTCCGGTTCCAAAACCGGGCTGGACGGTTCTTCCAGCCGGGCGGGGTTCTACTTGAGGCCGAGCTGCGTGGTGGGGATCTTGTAGGACTCCTTGGCAGTCAGGGCGGAGATGGCCGCGATGCCGCAGATGACGGCGGTGAAGATGCTGATCTGGACCCAGCCGCCGGGCCTGATCCCGCCCATGGCCGCCACGATCGCCGGGGCGAAACCTGCCATCAGGAAGCCCAGCTGGGTGCCGATGGCCAGGCCGGAGAAGCGGACCTTGGTGCTGAACATCTCGGCGTAGAAGGACGGCCAGACGGCGTTGGAGGCTGCGTAGCCGCAGGAGAAGAAGCCGATGGCGGCCAGGAACATCAGCGGCACGCTGCCGGATTCAAGGCTCAGCAGGAAGACGGGCGTCAGGATGGCGCTGGCCACCGCCCCATAGATGAAGACTGGCTTACGGCCGATCCTGTCCGCCAGCATGCCGAAGAGCGGCTGGGTGCCCAGGGCCACGAGGTTGGCGCCGACGACCAGCCAGAGGGTTGTGGTTCCGTCCACGCCCGCCACGGTCTTGGCGTAGCTGATGGCCAGCGTGCCGAAGACTGTTGAGACGGCGGCGATGAAGGCGCAGCAGATCACGCGGAGGACGTCGCGCCAGTGGGCCTTGAGCAGGTCGGCAACCGGGAGCTTGGAGATCTGGGCGGTCTTCTGGGCTTCCTCGAAGGCCGGGGGCTCGTGCAGGGTGCGCCGGATGAAGAAGGCAACAACAACAACCACGGCGCTCAGCCAGAACGGAACGCGCCAGCCGATGCCGTACTTGATCTCGTCCGGGAGGGCCAGGACGGGGATGAAGACCAGGGCTGCGAGGATCTGGCCGCCCTGGGTGCCAGTGAGGGTCCACGAGGTGAAGAAGGACCGGCGGTTGTCCGGGGCATGCTCAAGGGTCATGGAGGAAGCACCGGCCTGCTCGCCGGCGGCGGACAGGCCCTGGCAAAGCCGGGCCAGCACCAGCAGGGCGGGAGCCCACCAGCCGACGGTGTTGAAGTCCGGCAGGCAGCCGATGAGGAAGGTGGAGGCACCCATCAGGAGGAGGGTGAACATCAGGACCTTCTGCCGGCCCACCCTGTCGCCGAAGTGACCCAGGATCACGGCGCCCACGGGGCGGGCCACGTAGGCGAAACCGAACGTGGCGAAGGACATGATGGCCGCGTTTGCGTCAGCATCCGGGAAGAAGACCGTGGGAAAGATCAGCGCGGCGGCGGATCCGAAAATGAAGAAGTCGTAGTATTCGACGGCGCTGCCCAGGAAGCTGGCGAGGGCTGCCTTCTTCGGCGTCCCGGCCGGGGCGGCAATGCCTGGCTCGGCGGACGGAAGTGTCTGGCTCATGGAGTTCCTTAGATGTGACGACTTTGTCGCGGATGGATCAGGGGGCTCGCGGCCGGCGCTGCCTTCAGGTGGAGGCGCGGCTCGGCAGAGGTGCGGGATAACCCGGGCAGTAGCCACATGGTGGGAGCTACTTGTGCGATACAGCAATAGTGACTGTGAGTGCGGTCACCTGTCAAGAAAATAATCACTATCTAGAAATAACTCTCACTATGTGGGAACATCGATGCATGAGTGTGAACCATGCCACAGTGGACAAAGACGTAGCTGCTGAGACCCCCGCAGACACCAAGGCGGCCAAGGCGGACCGCACGGACATGGTGGGCAAGGCCCTGGGCCTCCTGGTCCTCCTGGGCGATGAGCCGCGCGGGGCCAGTGCCGCAGAGATTTCACGGCGGGCCGAGCTGCCTTTCAGTACCACGTACCGCCTGCTGGGGTCGCTGACCCGCGACGGCTTTGTGGACTACGAGCCGGACGGCCGCCGCTACCACCTGGGCCTGCGGATCTTCCAGCTGGGCCAGCGGGTCTCCAATCACCACGGTTTCGCCGGCACCGCAATGCCGGTCCTCCGCCGGGTCACGGAACAGACGGGCGAGGCCACCATCCTCAGCGTCCGCGACGGCCTCCACCACCTCACGGTCAACAAGGTGGACGGTCCGCAGATGTTCCGGGTGACCAGCGACCCCGGCCACCTGGGCTCGCTGTCCACCACCGCGGTCGGAAAAGTGCTGGTCGCCTTTGCGGAGGATGCCGAGCGCGAGCGGCTGCTTGAGGACCTTCCGCTCGATCAGCTCACCGAAAAGTCCATCGCGGACCGGGACGCCTTCCGCGCGGAAGTCGAAAAAGTCCGGCGCCAGGGGTATGCCGTGATGGATGAGGAGAACGAGATGGGCATGCGTGCCGTCGCCGTACCCCTCCTCAACACCCAGGGTCATGCCTTCGCTTCCCTGGCAACGGCGGTCCCCGTCTTCCGCATGGGTTTGGAGGAACTGGCAGCGTGCGTCCCGCTGCTGCAGGAGGCCGCCGCTGAGCTCGCGGCGCGCCTACCGCAGCGCTGAACCAAGTTGTTCGAATGTAGAACAACAGTGCGCTGAGTGAACAAATGATGTACCGTAACTTTCAACACCGCAGCAGCAGCACCCGCTTGGCGCACTGCTCCTGCCCGGTGCCGTACCAAAGGAGCTGCACGGATGAGTAATCGAACTGAGTCCTACCTGGTGGGACTGGTCGGCGATGGCGTGATGCCGTCACTCACCCCGCCCATGCACGAGCGCGAAGGGGATGTGCAGGGCCTGCGCTATCTCTACCGGCCCATCGACCTTGTGGAACTTGGCCTTCCCGGCGAATCCGTGGGAGAGCTGCTGCGCAGTGCCAGGAACCTCGGCTTCAACGGCCTGAACATTACCCATCCCTGCAAGCAGCTGGTCCTGCAGCACCTGGATGAGGTAACCCCGGACGCCGTGCGGCTCGGTGCAGTCAATACCGTGGTGATCGATGATGGCCGCTTCATAGGCCACAACACAGACTTTTCCGGCTTTGCCGCGGCCCTCTCCTCAGGACTTCCCGGCGCCAAGCTGGACCGCGTGGTCCAGCTTGGCGCCGGCGGGGCGGGTTCCGCCGTGGCCTACGCCCTCCTCACCGCCGGGGTCCGCCACCTGGACCTCGTAGACATGGACGCCGCCCGCAGCGCCGCCCGGGCAGCGGAACTGGCCGGCTTCTTCCCGGACAGCACCGTTGCGGCGCACACGACGGCGGAGCTGCCGCAGCTGATGCCGCTGGCCGACGGCCTGGTGCACTGCACCCCCGTGGGCATGGCCGCCCATCCCGGCGTTCCGCTGGACCTGGAGCTGCTGGAGTCCCGGCACTGGGTGGCGGACATTGTCTACCGCCCCATCGACACCGAACTCGTCCGGGGCGCCCGCGCCAAGGGCTGCAAGGTCCTGGACGGCGGCCGGATGGCTGTGGGCCAGGCCGCAGACGCCTTCCGCATCTTCACGGGCCTGGAACCCGATCCGGACCGCATGCGCTCGCACTTCCTGGAGCTCGTGGCCGCAGAAGGGGTGGCTGCCTGATGCGCACCGGAATCGCCACCGTCTGCCTCTCCGGCACCCTGAAGGAGAAGATGCAGGCCTGTGCCATCGCAGGGTTCGACGGCATCGAAATCTTTGAACAGGACCTGGTCACCTCGCCGCTGAGCCCGGGGGACGTCCGGTCCATGGCGGCAGACCTTGGCCTGGGGCTGGACCTCTACCAGCCGTTTAGGGATTTCGACGGCGTGGCCCCGGACCTGCTGAAGGCGAACCTCCGGCGGGCCGAGGCGAAGTTTAACCTGATGTCCCGCCTGGGCATGGACACCATCCTGGTCTGCTCGAACGTTGCCACGGCCACGATCGACGACGACGGCCTGCGTGCCTCCCAGCTGGCGCAGCTGGCCGAACTTGCCGGCGACCACGGCATCAAGGTCGCCTACGAAGCCCTGGCCTGGGGCAAGTACGTCAACGACTACGAGCACGCCTACCGCCTGGTGGAGATGGTGGACCACCCCAATCTCGGAACCTGCCTGGACTCCTTCCACATCCTGTCCCGCGACTGGGACACCGCGCCAATAGAAAAGCTCAACCCGGACAAGATCTTCTTCGTCCAGGTTGCGGACGCCCCGAAACTCACCATGGACGTGCTGTCCTGGAGCCGCCACTACCGCGTGTTCCCGGGCGAGGGGCAGTTCGAGCTGGCCAAGTTCATGGGCCACGTGGTCCGGGCGGGCTATTCCGGCCCGGTCTCCCTTGAGGTCTTCAACGACGTCTTCCGCCAGTCGGACGTGGACCGCACGGCCGTGGACGCCATGCGCTCGCTCATCTGGCTGGAGGAACAGAGCGCCACATGGCTGGCAGGCAGCGCGGAAGCCGCAGGGGGCGGCAGTGTTGCCTCCCGCCGTCGTTATCCCATGGAACTCGCCACGCTGCCCAAGGTCAGCGAACCGGCGGGCTTCAACTTCGCCGAGGTCAAAGCTGACGATACCGCCCGGCTTGAGAAGCTCCTGGGGCAGCTCGGCTTCGGGTTCGAGGGCCGGCACCGCACCAAGGACGTGCAGCTGTGGACCATGGGCCAGGCGCGCGTGATCATCAACGAGCAGGCGGCATCGCACGCCGAACCGTCAATCGCCGCTTTGGGGTTCGACGTCGATTCACCCGTGATTGCCTCCGCCCGGGCCCAGCAGCTTAAGGCTCCCGTGGTGGCCCGCAAGGTCCAGGCCGACGAGGAAGTCTTCCAGGGCATCTCCGCGCCGGACTCAACGGAAATCTTCCTGTGCCAGGGCAGCCCGGACGGTACGGCAGCCTGGACCCGCGAATTCGGGGAAGGCCTGGAGCGCCGCACTCCTTCCGGGGGACCGGGTGCCGCTGCGGTCATCGACCACGTCAACCTCGCCCAGCCGTGGCAGCACTTCGACGAGGCCGTCCTGTTCTACACCAGCGCCCTGGCCCTGGAACCGCAGCCCTTCGCCGAAGTCCCCAGCCCCAGCGGGCTGGTGCGCTCGCAGGTGATGACCACCTCCGACGCCGCCGTCCGGCTGGTGCTGAACCTGGCGCCGGTGCAGCAGGCCCGCAGCGAAGTCCGCAAGACCTACCAGGAGCACATCGCGTTCGCCGTGGGAGACCTCGTGGCCACCGCCCGGGCCGCCCGGGACCGGGGCCTTGAATTCCTGCAGATCCCCGCTAACTACTACGAGGACCTGGACGCCCGGTTCGACCTCGAACCCGGGTTCCTGGCCACCCTGCAGGAGCTCAACCTCCTCTATGACCGCGATGCCGACGGCGAATTCCTCCACTTCTACACCGCCACGGTGGGCAGTGTGTTCTTCGAAATGGTGGAACGCCGCGGCGGCTACGACGGATACGGGGCGCCCAACGCCCCGGTCCGGCACGCGGTCCAGTACGACTCGCTGCACCGAACCTGAGCCGGGCCGTCGAACCACCGTCCCTGACCAAGTGCCCAATGAATTACAACGAAAACCAGAAAGGAGCCAGCCGTGCCGGAAGAAACCAACGCCCAGCTTGATACCGACGAGTCTGTGCCGCCCGCCGAGCCGAAGGCCGCACACATGCCCCTGGACCGCGCCATAGAAACCCAGGCTGACCTCAGTGCAGAGATCAACGCCCTGGGCGACGCCTACGCACGGGCCCTCAAAGAGGGTTCCCCCGCCGAGACCCAGCCGCGGCTGGACTACCCGCCCTACCGCTCCAGCATCCTGCGGCACCCCACCAAGAGCCTGCACCACGCGGACCCGGAAACCATCGAGCTGTACTCGCCGGCCTTCGGCCACCAGGACGTGCACGCCCTCGAGTCGGACCTGACCATCCAGCACAACGGCGAGCCCCAGGGCGAGCGGATCATCGTGGCAGGCCGGGTCCTGGACGGTGACGGCCGCCCCGTTGCCGGCCAGCTGGTGGAAATCTGGCAGGCTAACTCCTCCGGCCGGTACATCCACAAGCGCGACCAGCACCCGGCGCCGATCGACCCGAACTTCACGGGCATCGGCCGCTGCATCACCGGCCCGGACGGGTCCTACCGGTTCACCACCATCAAGCCCGGGGCGTACCCGTGGAAGAACCACCTGAATGCCTGGCGCCCCGCGCACATCCACTTCTCCCTGTTCGGAACCGAGTTCACCCAGCGGATCATCACCCAGATGTACTTCCCGGGCGACCAGCTGTTCCCGCTGGACCCGATCTACCAGACCATCGTGGACCAGGACGCCCGGGACCGGCTGGTAGCCACCTACGACCACAGCCTCACCGAGCCCGAGTGGGCCCTTGGGTACAACTGGGACATCGTCCTGACGGGCCCCAGGCGGACGTGGACCGAAAACGAGGCACTTGGTGCCGCAGGCGACGAGGAATAGGCAGAGGACCAGTCAGATGAACAACCAGACCAAACTCGTCCCCACCCCCGGTCAGACCGTGGGCCCGTTCTACGGCTACGCGCTCCCGTTCGAGAAGGACAACGAGCTCCTGGCCCCCGGCTCACCGGGCTCCATCCGCCTGCAGGGCACGGTGTATGACGGCGCCGGCCACACCATCCCGGACGCCATCCTGGAAATCTGGCAGCCCGACGCCGAGGGCAACATCGTCCAGAAGACCGGTTCCCTGGTCCGCGACGGCTACACCTTCACCGGCTGGGGCCGCGGCGCGGTGGGGAACTCGGGAGTCTTCACTTTCACCACCGTGAACCCGGGCCCCACGTCCCCGGGTTCGGCGCCCTTTATCTCCGTGGCCATCTTCGCCCGCGGGCTCACCAACCGGCTCTTCACCCGCATCTACCTCCCGGAGGACACCGAGGCGCTGGCCAACGATCCCCTGCTCAGCTCCCTGGATCCCGAGCGCCGCAGAACACTGATCGCCCGCCGCGACGCCGACGGCGGCCTCACCTGGGACGTCCGCCTCCAGGGTGAGGGCGAGACAGTCTTCCTGGACTTCCAGTGACCGGGTCCGCCGGCCTGGGAGATATGGGCGCCTTCGGGGGAGAGGGCGACGCCGGCCTGCTCAGTCCCGTCTCGGCGTCGCCCCTGGTGGGGGCGCTGACGGGTGACCGGGCTGTGCTGGCGGCGATCCTCGCCGTCGAGTCCGGCTGGGCCGCCGTGCTGGAGAAGGCGGGCCTGGCGCCCGCCGGTTCCGCCGCCGTCGTCTCCGCCGCGGCCGAGCCTGGCAGGTACGGCGTGGCAGGTATAGCCCGCCGCGCCCAGGGCGGCGGCAACCCGGTGATCCCGCTGCTGGCGGACCTTCGGAAAAACGTCCAGGCACTGGACGGCACCGGCATCGGCGCCGGAAAGGCAGTCCACACGTCCCTGACCAGCCAGGACGTTCTGGACACCGCCCTGATGCTGCTGGCACGCAACACCGTGGAGGCGCTGCTCGGCGACCTGAAGCGCACCACGGCGGCACTCGCCAGTTTGGCGGAAGAACATGCGGACACGCTGTGCGTGGGCAGGAGCCTCACCCAGCACTCGCTCCCCTTCACGTTCGGGCTCCGGGCTGCACAATGGTTCCACGGCGTTGCCGCCGCGGGACGCCAGCTGGAGGGCCTGGCCTATCCGGTCCAGTTCGGCGGCGCGGCGGGAACCTTGGCCGCCGGAACCGTCCTGGCCTCCGGCTCCCCAAACACCCCCTTCAGCCTGGCCGATGCCCTGGCGGCACAGCTGGGCCTCGCCGCCGCCCCGGCGCCCTGGCACACCAACCGGCTGGTGGTCACGTCGCTGGGCAACGCCCTCGCGGCAGTACTGGACGCGTTCGGCAAGATCGCCGCGGATGTGCTGTTCCTGAGCAGGCCCGAGGTGGGCGAGCTGGCCGAACCGCGCGCCGCCGGCCGCGGAGTCTCCTCAGCCATGCCGCAGAAACAGAACCCCGTACTGTCCGTCCTGGTCCGCAGCGCGGCGCTGCAGGCACCCCAGCTCGTGGCCCAGCTGCACCTGGCGGCAGCCAGCTTCAACGATGAGCGCCCGGACGCCGCGTGGCACACCGAGTGGCCGGCCCTCCGGCAGCTCCTGGCCCTGGCACTCGGGGCGGCCGGACACATCCGTGAACTCGCCGGCGGCCTGCAGGCCTTCCCGGACGCGATGCGCCGCAACCTGGACCTCGCCGGTCCGCTGCTCCTGGCCGAGGGAGTGGGCGCGGCGGTGGCGCCCCTGCTTGGGACGAAGGACGGCCTCACCGGCAAGGAACAGCTGCAGGCCGTGGTGGACCAGACCCTGCAGGCACCTTCCGGGGAGCAGGCGGCCACCTACCGCAAGCTGCTCCGCGACGCCGCGCCCGCCGGGGTGCTCACCGACCTCCGGCTTGAGGAGCTCCTCAACCCCGCCAGCTACCTGGGCGAGGCGGCAAACATTTCCCGCCGTATCCTGGCCGCCTTTCCGGAATATGCGGCGACCCCTGCACTTCCCGATACTGATCCGAACGGAGGCCCCCGTGGCTAAACCTGCCCTGAAAGCCGCCCTGCTCTCGCCCCAGCGCCCCCTGGGCGACCATCCGCTGCTGGTGGTGGGGCCCTCCCTGGGCACCACCACCATCCTGTGGAACCGCACCGCCTCGGTGCTCGGCAACGATGTCGACGTCGTGGCCTGGGACCTGCCCGGCCACGGGGTCTCACCCGCAGCCACCGCGACCTTCGATGTTGCCGCCCTGGCTGATGCCGTGGTGGACCTCGTAGACTCCATCGCACCCGGAGAGGCCTTCCATTACGCGGGCGTCTCCCTGGGCGGTGCCACCGGACTGCAACTGGGCATTAAGCACGGGGAACGCCTCAAGAGCCTGTCCGTCCAGTGCAGCGGCGCCAAGCTGGGCACGCCCGAAGGGTGGCTGGAACGCGCTGAAACCGTCCGCACCCAGGGCACCCCGGTGATGATCCAAGGCTCGGCGGAACGCTGGTTCGCCCCCGGTTTCATGGAACGCGAGCCGGAGCTCAGCAGCCGGCTGCTGCATGCCCTGCGCGATGCCGACCGGTTCAGCTATGCCTTCTGCTGCGAAGCCCTGGCAGCCTTCGACGTCCGGGAGGACCTGGGCAGCATCCGGGTGCCCACCCAGGTCATCGCCGGGGCGCTGGACGGGGTGGCCCCGCCGTCGTTCGCTGAAGAAGTGGCGGCCGGCATCACGGCCGGCGGCGGGACGGCCACCGCTGTCACCCTGGAGGGCGTGGCCCACCTTGCCCCGGCCGAAGCCCCCGCCCACGTGGCCGAGCTGATGCGCAGCCTCATCACCTGGACCGAATCGCAGGGAGCAGCCAAGTGAACGGCACTGGCGCGAAGAACCCCGACCGCAACGGTGCGGTCCAGCCGGGGGCCACCAGCCAGGACATTTACGACGGCGGCATGAAGGTGCGGCGCGAAGTGCTGGGCGACGCGCACGTGGACCGGGCCAATGCCGCCAAGGACGAATTCACGGACGACTTCCAGGACATGATCACGCGGATCGCGTGGGGCGGGATCTGGACCCGGCCCGGCCTCACCCGGCAGATGCGCTCCGCCGTCACCATTACCGCCATGGTGGCACACGGGCACTGGGAAGAGCTGGCCATGCACATCCGGGCAGCTCTCACCAACGGACTCAGCAGGGACGAGATCAAGGAAATCCTGCTGCAGACCGCCATCTACTGCGGAGTGCCCTCCGCGAATACGGCTTTCAAGACCGCCCAGCAGGTGTTCAAGGACATGGACGCGGACACCCCACCCAACTAGGTAGCAGCAGATGTCGCTATGGGCCCCCAAAACGACATCAACTGCTACCTGGTTGGGCAGACCAGTCAAGAATGTAGAGGAACAGTGATGAACCAGGCTTTTGTGTACGACGCCGTGCGCACCCCGTTCGGTAAGTTCGGCTCCGGCCTCGCCGGGGTCCGCCCGGATGACCTCGCCGGGCACGTGATCAGGGAATCCGTGAAGCGGGCCCCGGGGCTCGATCCGGAGCGGATTGACGAGGTGGTCTTCGGCAACGCCAACGGTGCCGGTGAGGAGAACCGGAACATCGCGCGGATGGGCACGCTGCTGGCCGGCCTGCCGGTCTCGATCCCGGGCACCACGGTCAACCGCCTCTGCGGTTCGTCCCTGGATGCGGCGATCATCGCCTCGCGGCAGATCAATGCCGGTGACGCAGAGCTGATGCTGGTGGGCGGGGCGGAATCGATGTCCCGGGCCCCGTGGGTGCTGCCGAAGACCGAGAAGCCCTACCCGGCCGGGGACATGACCCTGGCCTCCACCACGCTGGGATGGCGCTTGGTCAACAAGGCCATGCCGAAGGAATGGATCATTTCCCTGGGCGAGGCCACCGAGCGGCTCCGCGAGAAATACGGCGTGAGCCGCGAAGCGCAGGACGAGTTCGCCGCTGCCTCGCACAACCTCTCCGCCGCGGCGTGGGACGAGGGGTTCTACGACAACCTGGTGGCCCCGGTGCCGGGCACGGACCTGGTCCGGGACGAGGGCATCCGTGCCGGCTCCTCGGCGGAGAAGCTCGCCGGGCTGAAGACGGTGTTCCGGACCGAGGACGGCACGGTCACCGCCGGGAATGCTTCGCCGTTGTCCGACGGCGCCTCCGCGGCCTGGGTGGGCAGCGAGGCTGCCGCCGGGCTGCTGGGGCTGGATCCTTTGGCCCGGATCGCCGGGCGCGGCGCGCACGCCAATGACCCGCAGTTCTTCGGGTATGCCCCCGTGGAGGCGGCGAACAAGGCACTCGCGAAGGCGGGCATTGGCTGGGACCAGGTGGGCGCCGTCGAACTTAACGAGGCGTTCGCCGCGCAGTCCCTGGCGTGCATCAACGCCTGGGGCATCGACCCCTCCATCGTGAACCGGCACGGCGGCGCGATCGCCATGGGTCACCCGCTCGGTGCTTCCGGAACCCGCATCCTGGGCACCCTCGCCCGGTCCCTGCAGGCCTCCGGCGAACGCTGGGGCGTCGCCGCGATCTGCATCGGCGTGGGCCAGGGCCTCGCCGTCGTCCTCGAAAACGTCACCGCCTCCGCAGGCACCAGCACAGGAAAGGCCTAGGCAATGCTGAACTTCGTAGAGTCGGTCCAGGAAGCCGTCTCCGGAATCAAGGACGGTTCCACTGTGATGATCGGCGGGTTCGGCAACGCCGGGCAGCCGTTCGAGCTGATCGACGCGCTGCTGGACTGTGGCGCCACGGACCTGACGGTGGTGAACAACAACGCGGGCCAAGGCGACCAGGGCCTGGCCCTGCTGATCAAGGAAGGCCGGGTGCGGAAGATGATCTGTTCCTTCCCGCGCCAGTCAGACTCCTGGCATTTCGACGCCAAGTTCCACGCAGGCGAGATCGAGCTGGAACTGGTGCCGCAGGGCAACCTGGCCGAGCGGATCCGGGCCGCCGGGGCCGGGATCGGCGGGTTCTTCACTCCCACCGGATACGGCACCATGCTCGCCGAAGGCAAGGAAACCCGGATCATTGACGGCCGCGGCCAGGTGTTCGAGACCCCCATCCACGCCGACGTCGCACTCATCAAGGCGCTCAAAGCGGACGGGAAGGGCAACCTGGTGTACCGCAAGACCGCCCGGAACTTCGGGCCGATCATGGCCGCGGCGGCCAGGCAGACCATCGTGCAGGTCTCCGAGATCGTGCCTGTCGGGGCACTGGACCCGGAAAACGTGGTGACTCCCGGAATCTACGTCAATACCGTGGTCCGCGTTCCCGCTGCTGCCGGCAATACCGTCGGCAGCACCACTGGCACTGAAGAGAAGGTGGCCTGAGATGGGCGTCATGGAATCGAGCATCAAAACCTCCGAGGCCCCGCTGAGCCGGGACGACCTCGCCCGCCTGGTGGCCAGGGACATCGCCCCGGGCTCGTTCGTGAACCTCGGCATCGGCCAGCCCACGCTCGTGTCCAACTACCTCACCGAGGACCAGGACATCACGCTCCACACGGAGAACGGGATGCTGGGCATGGGTCCGGAGGCCAAGGGCGATGAGATTGACGAGGACCTCATCAACGCCGGCAAGATCCCCGTCACCGAACTCCCGGGGGCGTCCTACTTCCACCACGCCGATTCCTTCGCGATGATGCGCGGCGGGCACCTGGACATCTGCGTGCTCGGCGCGTTCCAGGTATCGGTGACCGGCGACCTCGCCAACTGGCACACCGGCGCACCCGGCGCCATTCCCGCCGTCGGAGGCGCCATGGACCTGGCCACCGGCGCCAAGGACGTGTTCGTCATGATGACCCTGCTCACCCGCGAAGGCGCCTCCAAGATCGTGGAGTCCTGCACCTACCCGCTCACCGGCGTCGGCTGCGTCACCCGCGTGTACACGGACAAAGCCGTCTTCCTCACCGGGCCCGGCGGCATCACCGTCCGTGAGACCTTCGGCTGCACCTTGGAGGAACTCCAGGAACTGGTGCCTGTTCCGCTCAAGGCGGCCGCCGCGGCCTGAGCCGGCCCTAGGATTGGTAACCATGACCGACGCAGCATCAGCGGGTGCCCCGCAGGCCAGTGACCAGTACGTCCAGTCCCTGGCCCGCGGGCTCGCCGTCATCCGTGCATTCGATACGGACCACCCGGTGATGACCCTGACGGAGGTGGCAGCCCGCACGGGGCTGACGCGCGCCACTGCCCGGCGGTTCCTGCACACGCTGGTGGAACTGGGCTACGTTCGAACGGACGGTAAAACCTTCGCGCTGACGGCCAAGGTGCTCCAGCTGGGTTACGCATACCTGTCCGGGCTGTCGCTGCCGCAGATGGCGCAGCCACACCTTGAGGAACTGTCCCTGAAGCTGGGGGAGTCCACCTCTGCCGCAGTGCTCGACGGGGCTGACATCGCCTACATCGCGCGGGTGACCACCCGCCGGATCATGAACGTGGGCATTACCGTGGGCACCCGCTTCCCGGCGTACGCCACGTCCATGGGCCGCGTTCTGCTCGCCGGGCTGCCTCCGGCGGACCTGAAGGCCTACCTGGCCACGGCCGAGATCAAACCGCTGACCCCGCGCGCCCTGGGCACTGCCAAGGACCTTCTGCCAGTCCTTGAGACGGTCCGGGCGCAGGGCTGGTGCCTGCTGGACCAGGAGCTGGAGCTGGGCCTGATGTCCGTGGCCGCCCCCGTGTACGACAGGTCCAGGGTTGTGGCGGCCGTCAACGTGTCCCTGCAGGCCCAGTCCGTGGCTGCCAAGCCGGACCCGGACGCCTTCCTGGCCTCGGTGGCGCAGGAGATCATCGCGACGGCGAAACTCATCTCCGCCGATCTCAGCGCGCGGGGTTAGCCGCTCCAAGGGTGCACACGGCTGGG
>NZ_JCAXEF010000018.1:0-68226 GCF_059758765.1 Pseudarthrobacter sp. GQ63 | reverse complement strand
ATCCTCCACTCCGAAGCAAATCCGTGTTTCAGGATTTTCATCGGTGGGAAGTGGTTCCCAACCTCTTCAGGAGCACTCAAAAGCGCTACCAGAATTGGTGTTGATTTTTGGGGGTTTGGCCGCCGTGGTTACCAGCTCTTCGCTGTCTCCCTCGCGGCGACTTAGAAAACAATACACCTGCTCCTGCTCCACCGCAAATCCCCCTGCCGGGAGGCCGCGATCCCCGCCATTCCGCGGCGAAACGGCCCATTGGCACCCCTGGAGGGCCATCCGCCGTCGCACTTCCTTTCTGTGTGCTGCAGCACAGTCCCAACGCCAGCCCCGGTATCGCAAGAGCACCCAGGCGCAACCACCCCAAACGGCGCCATTGCAAAAGGTCCGTTAAACCCAGAAGAGCCGGCAACCGTAAGGTTGCCGGCTCTTCTCAAGCAGCTGGTAGCAGCGGTGCTGGATTACCAGGAAGACTTGGTGATGCCCGGAAGTTCGCCCTTGTGGGCCATGTCGCGGAAACGGACACGTGAGATGCCGAACTTCTGGAAGGTGCCGCGGGGACGGCCGTCGATGATGTCGCGGTTACGCAGACGGATCGGGGACGCGTTGCGGGGCAGCTTCTGCAGGCCCAGGCGGGCTGCTTCGCGTGCTTCGTCGGTTGCGTTTTCGTCAACCAAGGTCTTCTTCAGCTCGAGGCGCTTTGCAGCGTAACGCTCAACGATGACCTTGCGCTGCTCGTTGCGAGCAATCTTGGACTTCTTAGCCATGTTTAGCGCTCCTCTCGGAATTCGACGTGCTGGCGGATCTTGGGGTCGTACTTCTTCAGGACCATGCGGTCCGGATCGTTACGACGGTTCTTGCGGGTTACGTAGGTGTAACCCGTGCCCGCAGTCGACTTGAGCTTGATGATCGGACGTACGTCCTTGTCCTTAGCCACTAGAGCTTCACCCCACGAGCCAGGATCTGGGCGACGACTACGTCGATGCCGCGTACGTCGATGGTCTTGATGCCACGTGCAGAGACCTGCAGCGTGACGTTACGGCGCAGGGACGGAACCCAGTAGCGCTTCTTCTGAATGTTCGGATCGAACCGGCGCTTGTTGCGGCGGTGCGAGTGCGAAATGCTGTGCCCAAAGCCCGGCTCGGCTCCGGTCACTTGGCAGTGTGCTGCCATGACTTCTCCTCAAGAATTGAAAGTAATGATCCGCATATCTGCTGCTGGACCATGCTGCTAAGGGCGACCCAAAAATGAAGAAGGGCAACGGTTAGTCACGCAACTTGAGCCCCTAACTACCGGCCACCCTGGAGAAATTACCGGGCAACCGGAGCAATTGCGCACGCTCCGCGCACTTAGCGCCTACCAAGTCTACGAGTTCACGCAATTAAAGACCAATCCGGCACCGGAGGGTGTATAAGCAGGCCCGTGGCTAGAGGCGAGTGAGCTCGGGGTACTTCGGCTTCAAGCCGTCGCCGGAGGACTTACCGGTCACCCTCCGGACAACCCAGGGACCGGCATATTCGCGGAACCAGCGGGCGTTTGCGCGGAGGGCGTCCACCCCGCTGAGTTCGGGCACGGGGGTCATGGGCGGGATGTCGATCGAGTGGTCGTGTTCCAGGACGTCCAGCACGCGCCTGGCCATATTGGCGTGGCCTGCCGCGGACATGTGCATCCGGTCCTGCGCCCACATGCCCCAGTCGTAGTACTCGCTGAAGCGCCAGTAGTCCACCAGGAGCGCGCCGTGGTCTCCCGCAATGCCCCGGACCAGTTCGTTGTAGATGGCTGTACGTCCCCGCATGGTGCTGAACACCTTCGAGCCGCGGGCGTCGAAACCCGTGAACATGACCACGGTGGCACCGGTGGCGCGCAGTTTGGCGATGGCGTCGTCGTACTCCACCAGGAGGTCGTCAATATCGATCCTGGGGCGGAGGATGTCATTGGCGCCCGCGTAGATGGTCACCAGGGTGGGGTTAAGTTCGACGGCGGCGTCCACCTGCTCAGCCAGGATGTGGCGGAGTTTCCTGCCGCGGATGGCGAGGTTGGCGTATCCGAAGCCAGGGTCAGCGGCGCCCAGCTGCTCGGCCACGCGGTCCGCCCAGCCGCGGACACCGTTGGGGCGGGCGGGATCGTCGTCGCCCACGCCTTCCGTAAAGGAGTCTCCGAGGGCGACAAACCGGGAAGTAAAGTCCATCCGGTTAGTTTGCCACCCGTTGCCGGGAGCAACCAACCAGCTGACGGGTGGCCTAGTTTTCCCGGAGGATCCAGTGGTCCGTGTCCAGCCGGCCAACCACCTTTTCGCCGATCCTCGCCAGGTCCAGGACGTCCTGCTCAGTGAGGGCATCCAGGAACAGGTCACGAACGTCCTCGACGTGCCCGGGCGCGAGCCCCACGATGGTGGCCATCCCTTCCTCGGTCAGATGGGCGGTGGTGACGCGGGCATCATGGGGATGCGGCCGCCGCTCCACCCAGCCGCGCTTCTGCAGTTTGGTCACCACGTGCGACAGCCGGGAAAGGGACGCGCTGCTGCGGGCGGCGAGCTCGCTCATGGGCAGGAACCGGTCTTCCGCCTCGGAGAGCATCGCCAGGACGGTGTAGTCGAAGAGCGAGAGCTTTCCCGCGGCGTGGAGTTTGGTGTCCAGTGCTGCCGGCAGCAGGGTGTTAATGCTTACCAGGGCCAGCCAGGCACGGCGTTCGTCGGCGTTGAGCCAGCGCGGTTCGGTCATGACCCTCATTCTACGAGAGCAGCGTGGTTGATTCTTCAACTAGGCCCCGCGGCGGCCGGTAGGCTGGGGCCATGTATGTTGTCTCCCTGAGCTACCGGGTTCCGCAGGACATCGTGGACTTCCATAACGCCGGCCACATCGCCTGGCTGCAGAAGGCTTTCGACGACGGCGTTTTCATTGCGGCCGGCCGCAAGGTGCCCAGGACCGGGGGCCTGCTGCTCTCGCAGGCGGACCGCGCTGTCCTTGATGCCTGCCTGGAGCAGGATCCGTTCTATACGAATGGCGTGGCGGACTTCGAGGTCATGGAGTTCCACGCGGCCAGGGTGGCCCCGGGTTACGAGATCCTGCTGGACAGCTGAGCGTCCTGGCGGTTTAGGCTTTCTCTTCTAGGGCCTGAAGGTAGTGGAGGGAACATCCGTTGCCAGCTTTTTCAGTCCGCCCTTCCGCGGCACTCTGACCGGCTCCGGCCAGCGCGGGCCCAGCTCATCCCCCAGGGTGACGCCGCGCAGCTTGCGGCCGAAGAGCGGCAGGACCCAGTCGCGGATCCAGCGCCGCTGCTGCCGCTCCCATTCCCGCAGGCTGTGCCGGGCCGGCGGTTCCCAGTCCTTGGGCCGGATCTTGTGCGGCACCCCCAACTGGTCCAGCACTTGCCCCGCCAGGTACTTGTGCCCTGCCTTGGACATGTGGAGCCTGTCGGAGTCCCACATCCGCCGGTCATGGAACGCATCCAGGCACCAGTAGTCCACCAGCACCGCCCCGTACTTCCCGGCGATGGCCCGGACGTGCTGGTTGTAGTAGGTGTTGCGTTTCCTGAGAGGCTCCAGCAGTGCGGACACCTTGACGTCAAACCCCGTGAAAAGCACCACCGTTGCCCCCGTTTCCGCCAGTGCGGCCACGAGCTTTTCGTAGTCATCCATGAGCGCGGCCATGTCCGTTTTCACGTCCAGGATGTCGTTTCCGCCTGCATACAGCGTGACCAGCGAGGGCCGCATTCGCAGCGCCGGCTCCAGTTGCTCGTTGACGATATGCCGGAGCCGCTTGCTGCGGATGGCAAGGTTCGCATAGCGCCACCCGGGCTGGGCCTTGGCCAGCTTCTCCGCCACCCGGTCTGCCCACCCACGGACACCATTGGGCAACCGCTCGTCCCGGTCCCCGACCCCCTCCGTGAAAGAGTCCCCCAGGGCGACAAACACCCGCCTCCCGGAGTCAGGGAGCAAAGGTTGAGCAGTCACCAGCCAAGGCTAACGACCACAGAAGAAGGAAGAACGACGCCGGGGTGAACAGGAAGTGCAAGAGCGTCCGCAAAAGACCCGCATCGAGTGCGAGAGCGTCCCCGAAAAACCGGCAGGATCTGATGGAGCGTTGCCGGTTGCGGCCTAGCCAGCAACGAGCCGGGGCTACCCTTCGGCCTTGCCCTGCCGCCAGTACCCCATGAACGCCACCTGCTTCCGGTCGATCCCGACGTCCCGGACAAGGTACCGGCGCATGTCCTTGATGACGGCGGCTTCGCCGGCGATCCAGGCGTAGAAAGGCATGGCGCCGGCCGGCATGCCCGGGTTCTTGGTGGCCTGGATCTCGGAAGTCTCCATCCGCGCCGGCGTCTCCCAGAGGATGTCCACGTCCACGTTGACGTCCTCCGGCTCGGGGCCGGCGCCGCCGTCGGCCGCTTTGATGCCCACCCAGCCGGGCACGGGCACGGCCTTGCGCACGGCCGCCTGGAGCAGCTCTCCGTGCGGCCGGGACCGCCCGATGGACGCCCCGCGCGCCAGCCAGGTGATGTCGACGCCGGCGGGTGAAGTCAATTCCCTGAAGTCACCGGCTTCAGGGACCTCCAGGAACGCGTGCCCGGTCATGTACTCCGGCAGGCTTTCCAGGATGGCGGAGATGGCGGGGACGGATGTCTCGTCACCGGCCAGCAGGATGCGCTGCGCCAGCCCGGGCCGCCATTCGATGCCTGAGTAGGTTTCGGCCGTGACGCAGTGGGCAGCCCTGTTGTTGGGGCCGATGATGGTGATTGCGTCACCGGGCCGGGCGTTGAGGGCCCAGTTCGCGGCCGGCCCGCCGTTGCCAGCGTCGTCAAAGTGCATCACGAAGTCCACGTCGATCTCCGGGTACACCGAATCCAGGCGGGCCTGGCGGACGGTGTAGGTACGCATGGAACCGCGCACGGCAGGATCCATGGCCAGCCATTCCCGGTACCAGCCGGCCTGGCTCATTTCGAACACCGGGAGGGGCAGGTGGGTGCCGTCCGACGCGAGGGACGGGATCATGAGCTTGATCCGGAGGTCCAGGGTGTCGCCGTGGACGCCGAAATCCCGCAGCGAGTATCCGCCGAACGTGATCCTGCGGAAATTGGGGCTGAGCTCCTGGACTGAGGTGACGGTGACTTCGAACGCCAGGGTCATGGGCTCCGTGGAGGCGATGTCGCGGGTTTTCATGAAACGAGCTCCAGTTCGTTGGCGGGGACGTGGTGGCGGCCGATGGGAATGATCAGGGGGGTGCCGGAGACGGGGTCCGGGATGACGCGCGATTCGAGGCCGAAAACGCTGCGGACCAGCCCTTCCGTGACCACTTCAAGCGGGGACCCGACTGCCACCACGGCGCCGCCCTTCATGGCGATCACAGTGTCCGCGTACCGGGCGGCCAGGTTCAGGTCATGCAGGACGATGGCCACGGTGGTGCCGCGCTGGCGGTTCAGGTCCGTCACGAGGTCCAGGACCTCCACCTGGTGCGCGAGGTCCAGGTAGGTGGTGGGTTCGTCCAGGAGGAGAACGTCGGTCTCCTGCGCAAGGGCCATGGCGATCCAGACGCGCTGCCGCTGCCCGCCGGAAAGTTCGTCGACGTTCCGTTCGGCGAGGGCAAGGGTCTCGGTCGCTTCGAGCGCGCGCTGCACGGCGGTTTCGCCCCGTTCGCTCCAGCTGCGGAAGAAGCCCTGGTGGGGGTAGCGGCCGCGGCCCACCAGGTCCCTGACCGTGATGCCGTCCGGGGCAGTGGGGTGCTGTGGAAGGAGGCCCAGGGTACGGGCCAGTTCACGCGCCGGAAGGGAGTGGATGTCCTTGCCGTCCAGGGTTACGGCACCGGCCGCCGGCTTGAGGAGCCGGGACAGCCCGCGGAGGAGCGTGGACTTCCCGCAGGCGTTGGCGCCCACGATCATGGTCACCTTCCCCTCCGGAATCTCGGCGCTGAGGCCGTCCACCACGCAGCGCTGGTCGTACTTCAGTGTCAGGTCCTTGGCGTTGAGTACTGCCACCTCAGGCATCCTTTCGGTTGGCCGTGACCAGGAGCCACAGCAGGAACGGGGCACCGAGCGCACCGGTGATAACGCCCACCGGCAGAACGGTGCCGTCCAGCAGCAGGGGGGCCACGTTGGCGGCCACGTAGTCGGCCGCCAGGACAATCACGGCGCCCACAAGGGCCGACGCCGGGAGGCTGGCTTTACCGGTGAAGCGCCGGGCGATGGGACCGGCCAGGAAGGCGACGAACGAGACCGGCCCGGCTGCCGCCGTCGCCACCGCTGCCAGCGCGACGGCGGTGATCACCAGTGCCAGCCGGGTGGCACCTACCCTGATCCCCAGTCCGGCGGCGGCGTCGGGGCCGAGCTCCAGGATGCGCAGCGGTCCTGCGATGGCAACCACGGCGGGGAGCAGGACGGCGAGGGCCAGGGCAAGGACGCCCGCGCGGTCCCAGCTGGCGGAGTTCAGGGAACCGTTGAGCCAGACCAGGGCGTCCGCCGCGGTGCGGATGTCCGCGCGGGTCATCAGGAAGTTGACCACTGCGTGCAGTGCTGCGGCGATGCCCACACCGGCCAGGATGAGCCGGTTCCCGGCAGCATCGCCCCGGCCGCTTCCGCGCAGGGTGCCGCCGCTGGAAATGGCGTAAATGATGGCTGCCACGCCCAGCGCACCGCCCAGGGCCGCGCCGGAAACCGCTGCCCCGGATGCGCCGAAGACCACGATGGCAGTCACCGCCGCAGCGCTGGCCCCGTAGCTGATGCCGATGACGTCGGGACTGGCCAGCGGGTTGCGGAGCATGGTCTGGAACAGGGCGCCCGCCAAACCGAACGCGACCCCGATCATGGTGCCGATGACGGCCCGCGGCAGCTTGTTCTCCATCACGATGAAGCTGGCGCCGGGGATCTTTTCACCGCCGGTCAGGTGGGCGATGAGGATCCTGAAGAAGTCCGGGATGGTCACCGTGTAGCTGCCCAGCAGGACGGACACGGCGAACAGGACCACGACGACGGCGGCCAGGAGTGCGGTCCGGTTCAGCAGCAATCGTTTGCGGCGTTGCCCCGTTAGGCGTTGGCCTGTCAGGTGTGGCCCCCCGGACCCTGTTTTGGGACCTCCCGGCGACAGCTCGACGCGGGATGTGGTGATGGTCACAGTCCGGCCCCCTTGCCGCGGCGGATCAGCCAGACGAAGACGGGTGCTCCGACGAGGGCGGTCATGATGCCGGCCGGGACTTCGCCGGGCAGGAGCACCACGCGGCCGATGATGTCCGCGCCGAGGAGGAGTGCCGGGGCCAGGACCAGGGAGAAGGGGAGGATCCAACGGTAGTCCGGGCCGGTGAGGAAACGGACGGCGTGGGGGATGACCAGGCCCACGAAGGCGATGGGCCCGGCAAGCGCGGTGGCGGATCCGCACAGCAGCACAATGCCGAGCGCGGTGACGGCGCGGGACAGGCCTACCCGCTGGCCCAGGCCCCGGGCGATGTCGTCGCCCAAGGCCAGGCTGTTGAGGATGCGGCCGGTCAGAAGCACAATGAGGGCACCGGCGGCCAGGAAGGGCAGTCCGGAAAGCACCACGGACCAGTCGCGCCCTGCGATTCCGCCCACCTGCCAGAAGCGGAAGCGGTCCAGGGTGTCCTGGCTGGAGACCAGGATGACGTTCATCAGGGAGTAGAGGCCCGCGTTCAAAGCGGCGCCCGCCAGGGCGAGCTTCACCGGGGTGGCCCCGTCCCTGCCGAGCGAGGCAATGAGGTACACCACGACGGCGGCGGCAGCGGCCCCCACGAAGGCGAACCAGATGTAGCCGGGGAGCGAGCCGACGCCGAAGACGTAGATGCCGGTCACCACGGCGAGGGCCGCACCGGCGTTGACGCCCATGATGCCGGGGTCGGCCAGCGGGTTGCGGGCCACGCCCTGCATTGCTGCGCCGGCGAGGCCCAGCGCGCCGCCCGCCAGCAGGCCAAGGACGGTGCGGGGGATGCGGGCGTGTACCACGGCATGGTCGCCGTTGGCGGGATCAAACGCGGTAAGCGCCTGCCAAACGGTGGCTAGGGGAAGCCCCCGCGCACCGATAGCGAGGGAGGCCCCGGCAAGCAGGGCAAGTACGACGACGGCGGCCAGCAGCCAGGCGGCGCGCGGCCCCCCGAACGCGCGGCCGCGGGTTCCGCCAGATGCCGGTCCCGGCACCAAAGTGCCGGGACCGGGCTCACGGCGCGCCGCCGTCGTCGTACTCTCCGTCATGGAACTGTGCCTACTTCACCGCGTCCGCTGCGCCCGCCAGCTGCGGCAGGAACGTGTCCAGCGACCACGGCAGGCTCAGCGGGGAGGAAGCGGAGATGGAGAGTGTCAGGGTGTTGTCCGAGTCGGCCACCAGGGCACCGTTCTTGATGGCGGGGATCTGGCCCAGGAGGGGGTCCGACTTGATGGACTCGGTGGTGGCGGCGTCCGGAACCCAGGTCACGAAAATATCGGACTCGAGCTCGTTGGCCTTCTCAGCGGACCAGGGGATGAAGAATTCCTTGGAGCCCTTGGAATTTTCCTCAACCACGGGAGCCAGCTGCATGCCGATCTCGGAGAGGAAGCGGGGACGGTTGTCATTGGCGGTGTAGACATTGACGCCCTCGGCCGATGCCGGCTCCAGGTTGCCGTAGATGAAGCTCTTGCCGGTGATCTGCGGGTACTCGGCAACCTTTTCCTTGATGGTGGCCTCGGTGTCGGAGACCAGCTTTGCTGCTTCGGCATCCTTGCCGAGGGCTTTGCCGATGATGGAGGTGGAGTCCTGCCAGGAGGTTCCGTAGGCCAGTTCAGGGTGGGCCACCACCGGCGCGATTTCGCTGAGCTTCTTGTAATCCTCCTCGGTGAGGCCCGAGTACGCGGCAAGGATGACGTCCGGGGTGAGCTTGGCGATCTCGGTGAAGTTGATGCCGTCCGCCTCGGAGTACTGCACCGGGGCTTTGTCCGAGCCGAAGCCGGCGCCGAGCTCTTCGAGCGCCGCGTCCTTCCACGGGGTGGAGCCCTGCTCGTTGCCGCCCCATTCGTTCTTGGGCACGCCCACCGGCACAACACCGAGGGCAATGGCGACGTCGTCATTGACCCAGGAGACAGTGGCCACCCGCGTGGGCTGCTCCTCGATGATGGTTTCGCCGTAGACATGCTCGATGGTGACGGGGAACTGCGAGCTGCTGGAGCTGGAGGCGCTGGTGTCGGCGGAGGAGGACGCTGGTCCTGTGGAGCAGGCGGACAGGGTAAGTGCCGCGGCGGCCAGGACGGCCGTGGCCTTGCCGGCTGATTTGAACAGCGTGCGGCGCGTGGCGCTCGGCCCGGGGAAGAGGGGGGAAGTCACGGAACTCCTTAAGTCATGAAGCGAACTTAAGTAAGGCTAGCCTACCCTCCAGTTCATTACGCAACGTTTCCATGCCTTATTCCCTTTCGTGACGAAGGACACAGCCCTGCCCCCGCCGACCCTCTCTCACTTAATGCAGGAAATCCCCAAACGCTCTATCGCCGGTGAGAGAGCGTTTGGGGAAATGCCGCATTGTGTGAGAGAGGGTCGTGGTCAGCGGTAGGAGAAGCTCATCAGCAGAGCTTTCAGGGTTCGGCCTTCAGCACCCCAGTACCAGGCTTTCGCCTCCTCATCATTGGCGAACGGCGTACCGGTGAACACCACGTCTGCAGACAGGATGCGCTCGCCGAGCATGATGAGCCCGTCCTGCACCTTCCCGTCCGGCGAGACGGGCAGTCCTGCAGTGAGCCCCATTCGATAATTGGCAGCGCCGCCACTGCGGTCCACGAAGAACGACGAATGGGGCGTTGGGACGGACTTCCCCACCAGTCCCGGTACCGGGTCCGTCTCGAGTACGGTCCGGTCGGCCGCGCTGGCCACGACGTCGGCGATTTCTCCGGTGTAGACGCTGACCCGCAACTGGCCGGCGGGATCGTACACCGACGCAGTCCCCACGAACGGCGAGGCGGATGCTTCGAAGAGCTCCACCCGCCAGTCGGCCGGGTGCTGGAAATAGAGCCGGCCGTCCGGGAAGGTGAAGGTTGCCGTGGCGGCGGCGGGAGCGGTGGAGGCGGGGGCGGACGACGGCGACTGGCTCGCCGCGGGTGCCTGAACGGCAGGGCTTTCGGGAGTGCTCCCGCTCCCCGCCGGACCGCCAGCCGCGCAGGCCGAGAGGAACAGTACCGCGCCGGCGATTGGCGCGGAGAAGAGGGCGGTGGAAAGGAGGGCGGTGCGTTGCGGCGGGCGCATGGGAGGGCCTTTCAAGAGGACGCCATCGTTCTCTTGGGGAACAGGGCGGAACCCAGCATTCCGCAGTACCTATGGGATTTACTCAGGCGGATGAGGTGGTAAAGCCCAGAGTGGCACAGCAGAATTACCCGTCACCAGAGCTTCCGCAATAAATCCATCAATTTGTTATATAGGCCTGGTCAGGGCGTTCAGCGCAGGACAATGTCCACCGGGTTCGCTTCCGACCGCCATGCCCCCTCTTCGCCCGGCCTCGGTGTAATGACCGGTGCTGTGAGCACTCCCGAGCGGTTGGTGCGCTTGTCCCGGAGGATTTCGGTGACGGAACCAAGATGCCGGGAGAGGTCAATGACGTTCTCGGGGGCGGCCAGCAGCAGCTGGAACCCGAATTCGTGCAGCGCCTTGATCCCGGCGCCCGCGAACTCCTCGGAAGCAAGCACAAAGGCCTCGTCCATCATCACGGTGCCGTACGTGGTGAAGCCCTGCTCCGCGATGCCCAGCTGGTAGCTCAGCGCGGCAGCCATAATGAAGGCCGTGAACCGCTGGCGCTCCCCGCCGGACATGGATCCGGTATCCGCGTGCATGAACACCTCGGACTTCTTCGCTCCACCCTTCTTGCCGGACGCCGGCTGGGCAACTTCGCGGTGCTCCTTGCACTGGATGAACAGGTGCCCGCGCACGTCCAGCACCTCGGCCCTCCACCGCCGGTCCTCCGGCGCCTGCGAGCCCAGCCGCTTCACCAGCGTCTCCAGAGACTTGTAGCGGGCGGTGAGCTCGGCGTCGTCGTCCCTTTCCACGCCTGCTTCCCCTGCAGACACTGTCCTGGACGCTTCGGATTTGGCCGGGCGGGAATGCCGGGCCTTCAGGGCGCTCTGGATCGCGTCCTTGAACTGCTTGGCCGTGGGAGGCAGCGTCTGCTTGATGTCCAGTTCAAGGAAACTCCCCTCGTGGAAGTTGACCTGCGACAGGATGCCGTTCAGCGGCAGGATGCGGCTGGTGATGGAGCGCCGCTCCTCATCCAGCAGGTGCAGCAGCGTGCTGAAGGACTCGTGCGTGCGCTGGTTGAAGAACTGGCGGAACTCCGCTTCCTGGGCCGGGAGGCCATCGCTCACGATCGCGTGGTAGCGCGTCTCAAACTCGCCGGCAGCACCGATCGTGGTGCCGTGGTCTGCCGAGATGGCGCTCCCCCAGTCACGCACGAACGCCTCGAAGATGCGTGTAAGCCGCTCGGCGGTGGCCTGCCCGCGGGACTCGGCCGTGTGCAGTTCCGCCAGCAGGGCGGTGCGCACCCGGTTGGCGAGGTTGTCCAGCTCGTGCATCTCCGTCACATCGCCGAAATCGGCAAAGTACGGTTCCAGCGCAGTGACGGTGGCGTCCGACGGCGGCGACTGGGCCAGGCGCTGGCGGGCACCTTCCAGCAGGGAATCCGCAGCGGTCAGCTGCCGGTCCAGTGCCTTGTACTCGCTCTGCAGCACGGCGGCGGCCTCGGTACTGGACTGGTGTTTCTGCCGCACGTCCTCGATGCTGGCGCGCAGCGGTTCCAGGTCCGCCTGTGCCGCCAGGGCATCCTTCAGCCGCTGCTCGAGCCGGGCGAGCTCCTCGGCCGCGACCGCCGCCGACACCTGGTCCCAGGAACGGTGGTCCTCAGCGATGCGGCGCAGGGCCTCAAGCTGCCGGGCCATGCCCTGGTGCGAGTCTTCCCGGCTCTGCGCCAGCTCTGCCGCCTTGGCCACTTCCTGCCGCAGGTCCTCCGCCTGCCCGGCAACAAGTTCCAGCTTGGCGGCGTTGTCGAACCCGAGGACGTAATCCTGCCGGCTGGTGAAACGGTCGTCCTTTTCCACGGTGTGGCGGTTGCGCTTCACCACGCCGCCCAGGCTGAGGCCGCGGTCCAGTGAGGCCAGCTCGTCCGGGTCCTCTACGCAGGGGTAGGCGAAGTCCAGTGCGATGCGCTCACGGATCCAGGAGCCTGCCTCGGCCGCGACGCCCGTGGTGAGGATGTCCAGCTTGGTCAGCAGGTCGCCGTCGCGCACGTCCTCAAGCGCCAGCGCGCCGCCGGACAGTGGCTTGGACACGTCCACGGCCCGCAGCGCGCCGCGCACGGCGTGACCGTTGAGGTACCGGGTGACTGCCGCGAAGTGCTCGCCCGGCACCAGCAGCGTGGTGGCCAGGTTGCGGAGCGCCCGCTCGGCGGCCGGGCGCCACTTCTCCTGCCCCTCGGCGAGGTCCATCAGTTCACCGGCGAACGGCATCCGGTCCTCCGGGATGCCGGTTGCGGCGGCAATCGCGGCCCGGTTTTCAATGCTCGACGGCGGCAGCAGCGACTTGCGCGTCTTCAGGGACACGAGTTCCTGCTCAGCCGCGGCCAGTTCGCGCTTCTTGGTTGCGTGCGCGTCGAAGGCCTCGAAGCGGAGTTCCTGGAGGGCCTGGGAGTCGCTGTTGAGCTCCGCGGACCTTGCTGCCGCCTGCTCGTGCGCCTGCTCCCAGCCGCCCTCGGTCCAGTCAAGCTGCAGGCCGGCGTCAGCCAGCGCCTGGCGCGCCGTCTCCTCCACCTGCTGGCGGAGCTTCAGCCCAACACGGGCGTTTTCCAGGGACTGCTCGATCGCGGAGATGGCGTTGCCGCCCTGGTTGTTGTAATCCGCTTCCAGCTGGCGCAGGTCCTTGGCCAGGCCGTCCCGGACAGTCCGCTCAGCACCCAGCTCCTTGGCCTTCGCCTGGGCCAATCCCTTGAAGCGCTCAAGCAATCCCTGGTGGACCGTGACGGCCAGCTTCTGCTTGTAGGCCTCGAACTCCTCGCCGGCGAGGTCCCGCAGCCTGTTTGCGTCCAGCAGCGCCTGCGCATACTCCCGGTTCAGCCCGGGAACCGGGGCCAGCTGGTCCCGCTGCTGCCGGACGTCCTCCAGCCGCTGCCGGATGGACATCAGGTTGCTGAATTCCTCCACCACGTCGTCCGCCGCCGCGAGGGTGGCCGGGGCGTCCAGGACCTGGTCGCGGAAGAACGTGTTGACGCTGCCGCCCAGGCCCTTGCCGGCCTGGATGACGCGCAGGAGCGGAAGGGCCTGGTCCGAGTTGATGCCCAGCAGCCGGCGGAACCGCTCGGCGAAGGCCTTGTGGACGTCGAAAACCTGCGCATCGGGAAAGATCGTCTCCAGCGCAGCCTTGGTGAACCGCTTGTCCGCGATGCCTTCGAGGGCTTCCAGGTCCAGCGGGTCATGGTCGATGACGTAGAAACGTCCGACGCTCGACTCCGTGCCGTTCTTGGGGAGATCGAACAGTGCCGAGACGGTCACCCGCGTGCCGGCCGCGTTATCGAACGTCAGGGCGACGGCGGACCACGTGGCGCCCGGTCGCTGGAAGGCACTCGCCGAGCCCTCACCCACAGCCTTGTCCCCCACCTTGCCCCGCATGTAGGTGAAGGTGGTCCGCTTGTCCTCAACGGCTCCGCCCGAACGCTGGGCAGCGGCCTCGTTGGACCTGGGCCGGGCATCGAAGACCCGCAGCATGGCATCGAACAGCGTGGACTTGCCCACGCCCGAATTACCCGTCAGCAGCGTGCCGTTGCGGTCCACGTGCATCGTGTGGGCTCCGTGGAACGTGCCCCAGTTGACCACCTGCACCAGGGCAAGGCGCATCTGGCCGGGATTTATCAGCTCACCCATCGGGAGCATGGAAGCGATGCTCACTGGGCGTCCTCCGTGTCCGTGTCGCTGTCCGGGGACGCGGCTGCTCCGTTGTCGAACTCCAGGAGCGCCTCCGTGCCCGCGGGGTCTGTGGTTGCTGCCACCAGGGCCTCTATCTGGGCGGGGATGTCGCCGATGTTCTCGAACGGGAGGGCCAGGGGCAGGGCGTTGGAGATGGTGTAGACGTCGTCCAGTCCTGTGGGGAGGAGGAGCTGGCGGGCCAGGAGCTTGGTGATGGCCCTGTTCACCACGTCCGAGTCCCGCAGGGCGTCCTGCTGGCCGGCGGGCTGGTAGTGCGCCACCAGGTCGGCGATTTCCTCGCGGGTGATGGTGGGGTCGGTCTGCGCGGTGACGTGGCGGTCCAGCAGCAGGCGCAGGCGGAGCAGCACGATGGTCTCCACCCGGCTGAGGGCGCGCTGCTGCCGCAGGATGCTGGAGCGGGTGCTGCCGCCGATTGCGTCGGGGTCCACCGGGCGCAGGACGGCGATCTTGCGCTCATGGTCCAGCTCCATGGTGAGGAACAGCTCGGACAGCCGGCTCCGCAGGATCACCTGGTTGTCCAGCAGGACAGTCCAGAGCTTTTCGTCCCGGCCGCCGTCCACATAGGGGCCCTTGAGGAGCTTCACCAGCGCCTGCCGCACCTTCATGAACAGCACTCCGGTATCGCCCGGGAAGAGCGCGGCGCCGTCAACGAACGTGTCGCGGGGCATGACGGCGAAAGGCCGCTCCGCCGTCGTCGTCGTTGTCTCTTCAGTCATCAGGATCCTTTGGAAGCGTGACCAGCGGCAGGTAGGCCCTGCGCGTGGTGCCGTCTATCTGTTCGTAGTCCAGTGCCTCAAGGCCCTGCTTGTCGAAGCCAGCGCCGGCGTGGAGGGCGTGCGAGAGGAGCGCGCGGATGGTGTTGATGTGCTGTTCCCCGGGCGGCAGCTGCTGCCACGCCTCGGAAAGGGTGGAAGCGCCGGCCAGGGCGGCCCGCACCACTTCCGGCTTCGCCTTGCCGGTCCTCGGCGAGCGCACCCGGTCGGAGTCGCTGAAGGCGATGGGATCGGCCAGTTTGGGCGGGGCGGCGAACTCGTCGGGATCGAAGAGCTTCACCATGGACAGCGATTCGAACCCCGCGTTGAACAGGACCGGACCGGGGACCAGGCCAGGGCGTTCCCGCTCATACGGAAGGGACCTGATGGCCTGCTCGGCCTCCCGCAGGACCTGGCGGAGCCGGACGGACTGGCGGAAGTCGTCACTCTGGACGTAGGTATTGAGGCTTTCGCTGAGCTTGCCGTAGATCCGCTGGATCTGGCTGTGCTGCTGGCGCAGTTCCGCCACCAGGTTCTTCAGGGTTTCCCGGTCCTCCGGCGACAGGTCGTCGGCGAACTGCCGGCCCAGGACCTCCCCGATGGCGGACCTAAACCGCAGTTGCTGCTGCGGATCCTCGAGGAAGGCGGTGAAGGACCGGAACGTCCTGCCCTCCGGACTTTGCCGGAGGCGTTTGTCCGCCTCCAGCACCTGGGCCATGGTGGCGCCCTTGGTCAGCGACTCCTCGATGATCTGGTTGCGCAGTTCGCCCACCAGTTCCTCGATCCGGTCACGCATCTTCTTGTAGTCGGCGGGCAGGCTCGCCGCCAGGTCCAGAATGTTTCCCGCGGCCTCCACCGCCTCGTCGTCATCCAGCAGTCCGTCGAACTCGCCGCTGCTGATGTCCTGGATCAGCTGCTGGCGTTCTTCGATCTCCTCTTCCAGGGACTCCAGCCGGGCGCTCTGGTCCGGGTTGGTCTCGTTGGCAAGCTTTTCGACGTCCCCCAGCAGCGTGCCCAGGCGGGACCCGTTGAGCGTGGACCGTTCGCTGGAGAGGCTGTCCAGGAACGCCAGCACGCGTGCCGCGGGTTCCGTCACCTCGTAGACGATCTGGCCGGACTGGTTGCGCCGCGTCAGGAACTGGCGGCGCGTCCATTCGTCGCCAAAGGACTTCCCGTTCGCCCCTCCACCCAGCCCGGGGTCCTGGCGGCGGAGCTCCTCAAGGAAGGAGTCGACGTCGGCATGGAATTCCTCCAGCGGCAGCTGCGGCCGGGTGCGGGTAAAGGATGCCTGCAGTACCGCGATCACCCAGGGGGCCGAGCGCGTCAGCGCCCAGGCAGGTCCTTTAGTGAGGAGTTCGAGGTCCCGAAGCCGGGCGCTGATGGCATCAGCGGATGACCTGGCGGAGCGGGGCACGCACTCTCCTTGGACTGTTTGCGGGGGCTGGGCGGCGGCCTGGATCGGAAAACCGCCAACTACAAGGTTAACGCAGGCGCCGCGACCACTCCGTGACCTACTTGGCGGTAGTGTTTCGATCCCATATCAACAGGGCTTCCGGGCGGCTGTGGCTCTGGCTGGAAAGGGAGGCTCCCCCTACGCTCGTGCTACTGGTCTCAACCAACTCTTAACACATGCAACGTCGCAGCAGGGGGACTCATGCCGTTCGATCTGACAGCAGTGGACAACGCCACTTTGGTGTTCGTGGGCACGCTCGTATTCGGGTTTATCCTGGCCGCTTTCGTCCTGGTCTCGGGACTGGTGGCACTAGTCCTTCTGGGGGCCGGAAAGTTGAGCTGGACGCTGGCGTCCAAAACGCTCCTGGCCGTGGTCCACGGGATCAATGCAGGGTGGGACAGGCTGGTGCACCACGCTGCCACGGTGGACGTTGCAGGCGATTTCCAGGCCCAGGCATCCCCTAGCACCGGAACCTACCCGCGGGTAATCTTGAGGGACAGCTGAAGGGTTCTCCAACCCGGCGGATCCATGGCTACACCGGCCAATCCGGCCAAGGAGATGACCCATGAGCTCCGCCACTGACAGCCCCGCAACAAGCCCTGCCACCGGCCTCCCCACCTCCACAGGTCCGGCAACAGACTCCCCCGCAGAGGAAACCCCCGTACCCGCCGGCAAGATCGGCGCCGGCGTCACGGCTGATGAGGCCCGCGCCGTGGCCGAGGCCGCGCGGGAATCCGGCTGGGAGCGGCCCAGCTTCGCCAAAGGCCTCTACCTGGGCAGCTTCGACCTCAGCCTGGTCCACCCCTGGCCCACCCCGGACCCGGCCTCCGTGGAACGGGGCGAAGCGTTCATGGCCCGTTTGCTGGAGTTCGCCGGCACCTTGGACGGGCGGGTGATCGAGCGTGAGGACAGGATCCCCGACGACTACATCCGGGGCCTGGCGGACCTGGGTGTTTTCGGGATGAAGATCCCCCGGGAATATGGGGGCCTGGGCCTGTCCCTGGTGTACTACGGCCGCGCACTGGCGCTGCTGGGCAGCGTGCACCCGAGCCTCGGCGCACTCCTCTCGGCACACCAGTCAATCGGGGTGCCCGAACCGGTGAAGGTATTTGGCACCCCGGAACAAAAGCGCGAGTACCTGCCACGATGCGCCGCCGGTGCCATCACCGCCTTCCTGCTGACGGAACCTGACGTGGGCAGCGACCCCGCCCGGCTGGGCAGCACTGCAACGCCCACGGACGACGGCGAGGCGTACCTTCTGGACGGCGTCAAGCTGTGGACCACCAACGGGGTGATTGCGGAACTGGTGGTGGTGATGGCCGTGGTGCCGGCCCACACGGATGCTGACGGCACCCGCCACAAGGGCGGCATCAGCGCCTTCGTGGTGGAAATGGACTCGCCGGGCATCACGGTGGAAAACCGGAATGCGTTCATGGGCCTGCGGGGCATCGAAAACGGCGTGACCCGGTTCCACCAGGTCCGGGTGCCGGCCGCCAACCGGCTGGGCCGCGAGGGGCAGGGCCTGAAGATCGCGCTTACCACCCTGAACACCGGACGGCTCTCCATTCCGGCGCTGTGCGTGGCGTCGGGCCGCTGGAGCCTGAAGATCGCCCGGGAATGGTCCAACGCCCGGACCCAGTGGGGCAGGCCGGTGGGCGAGCACGAGGCCGTGGGCAAGAAAATCGCATTCATCGCCGCCTCCGCCTTCGCCCTGGACGCGGTCTTTGAGCTCTCCGCCGAACTCGCCGACGCCGGCCAGAAAGACGTCCGGATCGAAGCCGCCCTGGCCAAGCTCTGGGCCACGGAGATCAGCTGCCGCATTGCCGATGAACTGGTCCAGATCCGGGGCGGCCGCGGCTATGAGACCGCGGAATCGCTGGCGGCACGCGGCGAGCGCGCCGTTCCGGCGGAGCAGCAACTGAGGGACCTGAGGATCAACCGGATCTTCGAGGGCTCATCGGAAATCATGCGGCTGCTGATCGCCCGGGAGGCGGTGGATGCGCACCTGGCCGCCGCGGGCGACCTTGCGTCGCTGGACGCGAGCCTGTCCGACAAGGCGAGGGCCGCCGTCGGGGCTTCCGGCTTCTACGCCCGGTGGCTTCCCAAGCTGGTGGCCGGTGCCGGCATGGACCCGCGCTCCTACAGTGAGTTCGGGCGGCTGGCCAAGCAGCTGCGCTTCGTGGAGCGTTCGTCACGGCGCCTGGCGCGCCAGACGTTCTACGGGATGGGCCGCTGGCAGGCGAAACTCGAACGGAAGCAGGCGTTCCTGGGCAGGGTGGTGGACATCGGCGCCGAGCTGTTCGCCATGACCGCCTGCTGCGCCCGGGCAGAGATGCTGCTGCACACCGCACCCGAAAAGGCCGCCAGTGCTTATGAGCTCGCGGAAGCATACTGCGAGCAGGCCAGGGTGCGTGTGGACGAGTACTTTGACCAGCTGTGGCGGAACACGGACGACGCGGACCACTCCCTCACGCGGAAGGTCCTCGCCGGGGACTACGCCTGGCTGGAGGAAGGCGTCCTGGACCAGTCCGAAGGGACCGGTCCGTGGATCGCTGACGCCTCCCCCGGGGCCTCCCGGCGGGAAAACCTGCACCGTAAATACCGGTGACGCCACAGGTCACGACATAGTAAGCATCCTTGCTATCACTGGTGGGTGATGCTTGAGTGGAGCCATGAGTAGCTCAACAGACCCAGAGAACCTGCCCCCGAGGCGTGCCCGCGAGGATGTTGACCGAACCGGGAACCGCCGCGACGATGCCGTTGGCGGCGAGCCCACCCGCTCCTACCCGCAGGTGCCGGCAAGCGATGCCACGCCGACCTCCACCTATGACCGGGTGCCGGACCGCACAGGGCGGGCCGGTGCCTCCGCCGAGCGGGAGTACGTTCCCACAGCTTCCGCGCCGGCTGTTGATCCCAACCTGACCGACCGGCAGACCGCCGTGGCCCGGGAAAAGGAACAGTTCGGCGGCATCAAGGTGGGGTCCGCGTTCTTCGGCTGGCTGACTGCCACCGGCATGGCCGTCCTGCTCACCGCCTTTGTAGCGGCGGCGGGAACGGCTGTAGGCCTGGCCACCAACACCGATGTCAATGAAGCTGTCAGCCAGGCAGCCCAGAACCAGGGCACGGTGGGACTGGTGGGCATTATCGTCCTCCTGGTGATCCTGTTCCTGTCCTACTACTCCGGCGGGTACGTGGCAGGCAGGATGGCGCGCTTCAATGGCGCCAAACAGGGCCTCATGGTGTGGATCTGGGCGCTGATCGTGGCGATCCTTGTGTCCATCCTGGGCCTGGTGGCAGGGCAGCAGTTCAACGTGCTGGCCAACCTCAACAGCTTCCCGCGGATCCCCATCAACGAAGGGCAGCTGACCACCACCAGCATCATCGCCGCCGTTGTGGTGGCTGCGGTTGCCCTCATTGGCGCCGTCCTCGGCGGACTCGCAGGCATGCGGTTCCACCGCAAAGTTGACCGGGCCGGCTTCACGCCGGACAGTGCCTACGACGACGAGTAGTCAGGCGTGGACGTCTCCGTCCACGTAGAACCAGCGGCGGTTTTCCCGCACGAACCGGCTGGTCTCGTGGAGGACCCCGCGGCTGCTGCCGTACCGGTAGTGCGCTGTGAACTCCACGATGCCCTCGGTATCCAGCGGTCCTCCGCCAGATGTGGAGAGGATGTCCAAGCGCCGCCACTCCATCCCCGGATCCAGCTCCAGCTCCGCAGGCACTGTACGGGGGTGCCAGGTGCGCATCAGGTAGTCCGCGTCCAGCAGTGCGAAGGCACTGTAGCGGGAGCGCATGAGTTGCTCTGCGGTGGCAGCATCCGCCGCACCCCGGTGGAAGCGTCCGCAGCACTGCCCGTATTGCTCCCCGGACAGGCACCGGCAGTTTTCCTGGTCCATGGATACCGTCATGCAAAAGATGCTGTCACACGCGGTAACAGCTTTGCTACAACCCGGGGCGCGCCCCTGCGTCCGGCGGCACTGCACCCCAAAAATCCGTAAGGTGGAGAGGGAGCGGGCGCTTTGGCGGTGATGGGCCCGGGTGGGCCCTGCTGCCGGCAGAGAGGAGAGATGACGTGGAGAATCCGGATACGCTCATCCTCAACCTGACGTTCCTGGGCACCGTGGGCGTTGCATTCCTGATGTTCCTTGTCCTCTTTCTGCTGGGGGTCATCACCCTGGTCCTGGCGGGGCTTGGCCGCCTGGCGGCCGCGGTGCTGATGGCCTTGTTCGGCCGGCGCTCGCGAAAAGAATCCCTTCCCCTGGTGCGCTTCACCGGACCTGCCGGGAGCCAGCAGCAGGCGTCCGACGACGGCGCTGGCGCGGCGTCCGCAGCAGGCCCGGCACGCGCCGGGCTGCTTGCACGCGCCTTCCGCAAGCGGGCCGGGAAGACTCCCCGTGACTGGCGCGCGGCGCTGCAGCCCACACACCTGAAAACGACGCTGCGCACCGCCGTCGAACACCACCCCGCGCTGACCGCCGCCCGCCGCGAACCGCCGGCCCTCGCGGAGGACTGGGCCAACGCCGTTGCGGACGCGGACGCCCGGGCAAAGGCCAAGGCACGCGCGGCTGCGCCGGACATCAAGCTTTCAGTGCGGGATTTGCCCGATCCCCAGGTACCGGCAGAAGAAGTTGCGGAAGTGGCCCCGCTGGTGGAGTCCGCACTGGATAACAGCCGCCCCTCGCGGGAGCTGCCCCGGTCATTCAAGAAGCCACAGGTCCCCCACGTCCTGGCGCCGCTGGACACCGGATCGCTGGTGTCCCTGTCCGGCCCGGCGCAGATCAGCAGGGCCGCAGCGGAGGCAGCCAGGGAAACCGGTTCCAAAGGGTCTGCTTCGAAGGGCAGACAGCCCTTACCCTGAGCAACCATCTGGGTTAGCGTGAAACCCATGGAATTCAGATACCTCGGAAACAGCGGATTCAAAGTCTCGGAAATCACGTTCGGCAACTGGCTGACGCACGGGTCGCAGGTGGAGAACGACGTCGCCACCCAGTGCGTGCGGGCAGCGCTCGACGCCGGCATCAGCACGTTCGATACAGCTGACGTCTACGCCAACACGGCAGCGGAAACGGTCCTGGGTGCAGCGCTGAAGAACGAACGGCGTGAATCCCTGGAAATCTTCACCAAGGTCTATGGACCCACCGGCCCCAAGGGCAAGAACGATCTTGGCCTGTCCCGCAAGCACATCATGGAATCCATCAACGGCTCGCTGCGCAGGCTGCAGACGGATTATGTGGACCTCTACCAGGCCCACCGGTACGACTTCGAGACGCCGCTGGAAGAGACCATGCAGGCGTTTGCGGACATCGTCCGGCAAGGCAAGGCCCTGTACATCGGTGTCAGCGAGTGGACCGCAGACCAGCTCCGGGAGGGGCACAAGCTGTCCAGGGAGCTAGGTTTCCAGCTGATCTCCAACCAGCCCCAGTACTCCATGCTGTGGCGGGTTATCGAGGCCGAGGTCGTGCCGGCGTCGGAGGAGCTGGGCGTGTCCCAGATTGTCTGGTCCCCCATGGCGCAGGGCGTGCTCAGCGGCAAGTACCTGCCCGGCCAGCCTGCACCTGAAGGCAGCCGCGCCACGGATGGCAAGGGTGGCGCGAAGATGATCGAGCGCTGGATGCGCGACGACGTCCTGGCCGGCGTGCAGGACCTCAAGCCCATCGCCGAGGAAGCGGGCCTGTCCATGCCGCAGCTGGCCGTGGCGTGGGTGCTGCAGAACCCGAACGTTGCCTCGGCCATCGTCGGCGCCTCGCGGCCGGAGCAGATCGCGGACAGTGTGGCGGCGGCAGGCGTGAAGCTTGAACCGGAGATCCTGAAGAAGATCGACGACGCCATCGGATCGCTGGCTGAGCGGGACCCTGCACAGACCAAGTCCCCCGCTGCGCGGGAAGCCTAGGACGGCCTGTGACGTCCGCAGCGGAACTGCCTGACTTCACTGGCCTCGGCGTCACCGGGTCCACCGGCGGACTGGGCGGGATGGTGGCTCGGGAACTGGCCGCGCTGGGTTCCGCCCAGCGGCTGCTGGTCCGGGATCCTGCCCGCGCACCCGAGTTGGACGGTGCCACGACCGCCGTGTGCAGCTACATGGACTCCGCGGCGGCCCGGCAAGCCCTGGACGGCGTGAAAGTCTTGTTTATGGTGTCCGCCGCAGAAACGGAGGACCGCGTGCAGCAGCACACCACCTTCATCGACGCCGCGGCAGGCGCCGGGGTGCAGCATGTGGTGTACACGTCCTTCTACGGCGCGGCGCCCGATGCCACCTTTACCCTGGCCCGGGACCATTACGCCACGGAGGAGCACATCCGGGCGTCCGGCATGGACTTCACGTTCCTGCGGGACAACGTCTACCTGGACTTCCTGCCGCTCCTGGCCGGGGAGGACGGCGTGATCCGCGGACCTGCCGGCAAGGGCGCCTTCTCGGGGGTGGCCCGCGAGGACGTCGCCCGCTGTGCGGTGGCCGTCCTGCGCGACCCCGCCATCCACAAGGGCGCCACCTACAACCTGACGGGCCCCGAGGAACTTACCCTGGCCCAGGCCGCGGACATCATCACGGAGAGCACGGGCCGCACCGTCACCTACCAGCCGGAGACGGTGGAGGAGGCCTACGCTTCGCGGGCCTCCTACGGCGCACCTCCCTGGCAGGTGGACGCGTGGGTAAGTACCTATACCGCCATCGCGGCGGGGGACATGGCGGGGATTTCACCGGATGTCCACGGGCTCACCGGCGAGGACCCCATCAGCCTGCGCGAGTTCCTGGCCAGGCCTGTCCTCTGACTCCCCCGGGAGGGGCGTTGACGTGCCGGCAGGGCGGGCGTAGACCTGTGGACAGGGGACGTTCGAGCCGGCCGGCAGGAGTGGCACCACCATGAAACAGATCTTCACGCACCAGCAGTCCGCGGGCCCAGCCGCAGCGGCGGAAAGCCCCGCTGGGCACACGGCCGGGCCCACCACCGGCCCGATCACCCGGGAGGAACTCCAGCTGGGGGCCCGCAACCACTCCATGCCGCTCGAGGCCCTCCGCCGGGACATCACCCCACCGGGGCTGCACTACGTCCTGACCCACTTCGACATCCCGGACATTGACGAGTCCTCCTGGCACCTGCGGATCAGCGGTGCGGTGGACATGGCCATGGAGCTGACCATGGCCGCCCTGCGCAGGGACCCCGTCATCACCGTGCCCGTCACCCTGGAGTGCGCCGGGAACGGACGGTCGCTCCTGGAGCCGCGGCCGGTCAGCCAGCCGTGGCTCCTGGAAGGCGTGGGCACCGCGCACTGGACAGGCGTACCCCTGGCCTACCTCCTGGGAAAGGCGGGCGTCCACCCGCACGCCGTCGAAGTGGTGTTCACCGGGGTGGACGAGGGCGTCCAGGGCGGCGTCCCCCACCGCTACGCACGCAGCCTGCCGATCCATGAGGCGCTGCGTCCCGACGTCGTCCTTGCCTACGCGATGAACGGCAGCGAACTGCCGCCCCAGCACGGCTACCCGCTGCGGCTGGTGGTACCCGGCTGGTACGGCATGGCCAGCGTGAAATGGCTGCAATCCATCGAAGTGGTGACCACCCCGTTCAAAGGCTTCCAGCAGGAGGTCGCCTACCGCTACCAGGAATCAGCGGACGACGCCGGCACGCCGGTTTCGCGGATCAGGGTGCGTTCGCTGATGGTTCCGCCGGGCATCCCGGACTTCCTGACCCGCAACCGGATGCTGAAACCCGGGCCGGTGCTGCTGCAGGGCAGGGCGTGGTCCGGCGGGGGTGCCGTCACGTCGGTGGAGGTGGGCGTCGACGGCGCGTGGCTGCCGGCCCAGCTCGACAAGCCTGCGGGCGGATACGCGTGGCGGAAGTGGACCATGCCGTGGGTGGCGGACGCGGGCGAGCACGTGCTGTCCTGCCGTGCCACGGACTCAACCGGTGCCACCCAGCCCCTGGAGCAGAACTGGAACTACCAGGGAATGGGCAACAACGTGGTGCAGCGCATCAGTGTAACGGTTGGGTAGCCGGGCGGCCCGGCTGGTGCTGGAGCCGCCAACAGGTCCGGCGCCGGGAAAGCGGGCCGGGCTATACTCGGTGCCAGCCATGACCAGCCTTCCTTCCTCCCCCGCCAGTGTCCGCATCGACGCGTGGTTGTGGGCTGTGCGCGCCTACAAAACCCGCTCCGCGGCTACCGCTGCCTGCCGGGCGGGCCACATCCGGCTCAACGGCAGCCCGGCCAAGGCATCCGCGACGCTGGTCACCGGCGACACGGTCACCATTCGGATGTCAGGCTACGAACGCATCCTCGAGGTGCGCCGGCTGATCAACAAGCGCGTCGGGGCTGAACCGGCTTCGCACTGTTTCACCGACCACACGCCGCCGCGCCCGGTCGCCCCCGCGCTTGGCCTGCCGCAACGCGACCGGGGTGCCGGCCGGCCCACCAAGAAGGACCGCCGCGAGATGGAACGGCTCCGCGGTTCGGCGTGACGGGCCTGGTCCTTGCCAACGTGCGGATACCCGGGGGCGCCGCACTGTACAGCGTGCACATCAGTGACGGCCGTGTAAGCCGGCTCGGCGCAGGTGGTGAGGCCCCGGGCGGCGCGCACGTCATCGACGCCGGTGGACGCTGCCTGATTCCGGGGCTGTGGGACGAGCACGTCCACATGACCCAGTGGGCGCTGCATGCGAACCGCATTGATCTCTCCGGTGCCGTCAGCGCCCAGGATGCGGCCGCCGTCGTACGTTCTTCGATGCCCGGCGCCGATCCGGCGGTGACCGCCGTTGGCGTCGGCTTCCGTGACGCCCTGTGGCCGGACACGCCCTCCCTGGCGCTGCTGGATGAGGCAACCGGCAGCCGGCCCACCGCACTGGTCAGCCACGACCTGCACAGCGTGTGGCTCAATACCGCTGCGGCCAGGCGGTACGCGGTTCAGGTGGACGCCTCCGGGCTGCTGCGCGAGGACCCGGCCTTTGCCCTGACCCGGGAGCTGGGCCGCCTGCCCGACGCCGTGGTGGATGCCTGGGTGGCCGGAGCCGCCAGGGCGGCTGCTGCCCGCGGCGTGGTGGGCGTGGTGGATTTCGAGATGACATGGAACCGGGACCCGTGGCTTCGGCGCATTGCCGGCGGCTTCGATGCCTTCCGGGTGGACGCCGGTGTCTACCCTGCCGACCTTGAGCGCGCCGCGGCCGTGGGCATGAGGACCGGGCAGGAGGTCGACGGCGGCAAGGGGCTGCTGCGGGTGGGGCCGCTCAAGGTGCTTATTGATGGGGCGTTGAACACCCGCACCGCCTATTGCGTGGATCCCTACCCCTTTGGCGGGCATGGGCTCCTGACGGTGGAGCCGGAGGAGCTCCTGGCGCTGCTGGAGCGGGCCAGGGACACCGGATTCCTTCCCGCCGTCCACGCGATCGGGGATGCGGCCAACCAGGTGGCCCTCGACGCTTTCGCACGGGCCGGGGTTGGCGGGCGGATCGAGCACGCCCAGTTTGTCCGCCGGGAGGACCTGGCGCGTTTCGGTTCCTTGGGGGTGCTGGCCAGTGTCCAGCCTGTCCATGCCCTGGATGACCGTGATGCCGCGGAGACCAACTGGCCCGGGCGGACTGACCGCGCCTTCCCGCTGCGTTCCCTGCTCGACGCCGGGGCATCGCTGCTGCTGGGCTCGGATGCACCCGTGGCCCCGCTCGATCCTTGGGCTGCCATGGCGGCGGCCACCGTGCGGGCCCGCGATGACGGGCGCGGGCCGTGGCATCCCCAGGAAGCCATTACCCGCCGGCAGGCGCTGCTGGCTTCGAGCCGGGGGCGTTCGCGGGTGCGCGTGGGTGATCCTGCCGACCTGGTACTTCTTGACGAGGATTCCATTGCAGCGCCGACCGACGTGTTCGCTGCGATGCCGGTGGCTGCCACGCTGGTCGCCGGGCGTTTTACGTACGACGGCGGCCTGGCGTAGGTCGGGCTGCGGGCTCACGCCTTGGTGCGTGCCCTCACGAGGTTGGCAAACGGGAGCCTTCCGTGTTCCTCAACGAAGGCCGTGTGGTAGTCCGCTTCTGCCTTGGTGAGGTGTTCCGCCGGCAGTTCCTTCCAGGCGATCAGCAGCTGGTCCGCGTCCGCGAGCTGCCAGACCAGCCGGCCGTCCCAGTGCCCCGGCGGCTTGCCCTGCCCGAAGTCCAGGAACTCCTGGACCTGCCGCCGGAGGCCGCGGTTGCCCTTGCTGCCGGGACCTGCCTTGCCCAGGTAAAGGACGACGGCGGCGTCCACCCATTCGGCGGCGAGGGCGGGCCCGGGCAGCGACGGGTCCTTCTTCTTGAAGACGCCCGCGGTGCTCTTCTTCAGGAAGCGGGGCTGGAACCCTTCCGGCGCCAGGACGGCGAAGACGCCTGTACCCTGCGGGATCCGCATGGCCTCGAGCGACCCGACGGGACGGAAGCCCGCGAACCCCTCGGCTTTCAGGCCCTTTCTGGTGAACTGCATTCCCTCATTCAACAGCACGCGTGACGGCCACTTGGCTTATCCCGGCTTATCCACATACCGCCCTTGGCAGCGGGTCATTGTCAGACCGTGCTGGAAGACTTTGCTTATGGAAGCGGTTCAGGGGCTGTCAGAGGCACTGCCAACAGCGCAGGTGGCGGGAAGCCCCGGGGTGCCACCGGTTTCTGGAGTCCTGTCCGTGGCTGACGTCTCGCGCTCCTTGTCTTCGGTTCCGGTTGCGGCTGACGGCCCCGGGATGATTGACCAGTTGCGAGAGCTTGAGGATCTGAAGTCCCTGGCGGCTGCGAAACAGGCCCGGATCGCTGTGGCTTTTGATCTATCCCAGCGGCGGGAGCAGGCCGCTGCCGGTGTCCCGGCCAAGGAACAGGGCGCCGGTGTGGGAGCTGAAATCGCGTTGGCGCGGCGGGAGTCCCCGGCCCGCAGCGGCCGGCTCCTGGGCCTGGCCAAAGCCCTCGGCACCGAGATGCCCCGCGCCCTGGCCGCCCTGGAGTCCGGGGAGCTGAACGAATGGCGCGCCACCCTGATCGTGAGGGAGACAGCGTGCCTGTCCGCCGAAGACCGGTGTGCGGTGGACGAGGAACTCGCCGCCGACGCCGGCACCCTGGCAGGGGCCGGGGACCGGGCCATCATTGCCGCGGTCCGGGCTGCCGCGTACCGGCGCGACCCGCACTCGGTGGCCAAACGCGCCAGTCATGCGGTGAACGACCGGACCGTGACGCTTCGCCCGGCGCCGGACACCATGGCCCGCCTGACCGCCCTGCTGCCGGTCGCGCAGGGCGTCGCCGTTTACGCTGCCCTGACCCGCCACGCCGACACCGCCCGATCAAACGGTGATGAACGCTCCAGGGGTGCGGTCATGGCCGACCAGCTCGTCGAAAACATCACCGGCACCCCCGGAGGGGTCAGCAGCATCGAAGTCCAGCTGGTCATGACCGACCGCACCCTCTTCCAGGGCGACAGCGAACCCGCACGGCTCGCAGGCTACGGCATCGTCCCCGCCCACTGGGCACGACAAACAGTCCTCGGAGAAGAAACTGACACCGCGGAGCCCACCACGTGGCTCCGCCGGCTCTACACAACCCCCGGCACCGGCGAACTCCTCGCCATGGATTCGAAAGCCCGGATCTTCCCTCCCGGGCTCCGCCGGTTCCTTCAGGTCCGCGACGACACCTGCCGCACCCCCTACTGTGATGCGCCCATCCGGCACCACGACCACATCATCCCCTGGCACCAGGACGGGCCCACCACCAGTCACAACGGCCAAGGCCTCTGCGAAGCCTGCAACCACACCAAAGAAACACCCGGCTGGACAGCCCGCACACTCCCAGGCCCCCGACACACGGTGGAACTCCAAACCCCCACCGGCCACACCTACCACTCCACCGCACCACCACCACCCGGCACGGGTACTCCGTCCCGCCGCCGTGAAAAACGCCCAAAGCACCTGCGGCAGGCCAAAGCACGCAAATGCGCGCGCCTCCGGCATTCCCTCGCGGCCTGAGGACAGAAGCCGCTTCGGGAGTATCGGCTGCCCGGGTTCCAGCTGACCCAACTGCCGATCCAACAGAAGGGAGAGAGAACTTCACCTGCCCACCCATCAGCGTGGAAGCGTAGAGTGGCCTAAGACGCCTGATTCTGGACGCCTTGCTGCTGAGGGAGAAATCGTGACGATTGATTGGGACGAGAAAAAGGCCCTGCTACAGGAACCGAACATTGCGAAGGTCACCCAGCTTTGCGATGAACTGATGGAGAAGAAGCCAGGGTCTGTCGTCCCTTATATCGACCCTGTGCACGACGAGGATGAGTGCCGGATCGTCAGCCTGCAGGTCAGCCCCGGCAAGGGCACCGTGTCCGGCTTTGTCTCGCACTACAACGACGATGAAGCCGCCCGCCGCGCCACCCAGATCTACGAGTTGGCCGAACTTGATCCCCGCTACGTGATGCCGTGGCACGCCTACCCCTGGGTCCGCGATGCCGATATGCCGTCCGCCCTGAACGTGCAGGAGAAAACTGACGGCCTCCGACCTTTCCGGCAGTTCCTGAAGATCAACTCCCGGGTGTCCGCGGTCATCGCCCACGGCACCGACGCTTCCACTTTCCTCACCCTCTTCGAGAAGACCTACCACCAGTCGCTGAAGAACAGCGGCATCAAGGTGTACAAGGCCACCGCGCTCGGAGGCCGGGCCTTCGCCGTCTCGGAAGCGAAGCAGGAAGAGCTCCTGGCCAAGAACGTGGACATCTACAAGGACGCCATGCAAAGGGCAGGAATCCAGCACCTCTAATATTCCGTCCAAGGCATGGATGTCATCGCTTGGCTGCTCGAGTCCGATCCAGCCCTCCGCTGGCAGGTCCTGCGCTACCTGACCGGCGCGGCACCTGAGACAGTGATTGCTGAACGGAACCTGGTTGCCACCAGCGGCTGGGGCGCCCGCCTTCTTGCGCTGCAGGGAGCAGACGGGCAATGGGACGGCGGCACCTACTGGCCGGACCATGACGACGACCCCCACGGCCAGCCTTGGACCGCAACCACCTACACCCTTCTGCTCCTGCGTGATTTCGGCCTGAACCCTGCCAGCCGGGAAGCCCGGCGGGCGGTCAGCCTGGTGAGGGACAACAGCCGCTGGGAGGAAGGCAACCAGCCTTTCTTCGACGGCGAAACAGAGCCCTGCATCAACGGCATGGTGGTGGGGCTGGGCGCCTACTTCGGAGAAAGCGTTGACACTGTGGTGGAGCGGCTGATCAGTGAACAGCTTCCCGACGGCGGGTGGAACTGCGAAGCAGAACGGGGATCCGTCCGTTCTTCGTTCCACACCACCATCTGCGTGCTGGAAGGACTGCTGGAGTACGAACAGGCCACCGGCGGGACCGGCTCATCACGGGAGGCCCGCCACCGCGGCGAAGAATACCTGCTGGAACGGAGGCTGCACCGGCGGAACAGCACGGGAGCGGAGGTCAATCCTGAATGGCTGCAGTTCTCCTACCCCACCCGCTGGTTCTACGACGTACTCCGCGGGCTGGACTACTTCCGCTCCGCCGTCGGCTCGCCCGACGAACGGCTGGAAGAAGCCGCAGAGGCAGTCCGCTCAAGGCAGCAGCCGGACGGCTCATGGCTGCTGGAAAACACCCACCCCGGCAAGGTGCACTTCGCGCTGGAGGACGGCGACGGGCAACCCAGCCGGTGGAACACCCTCCGCGCACTCCGGGTCCTCAAGTGGTACGGGGGCCACCAGAAGGGACCGGCCACTGAACCGGCTTAGCCCTCAAGCAGCCGCCGCCGGTGCTTCAACTCCTTGACCCATGCCCTGGTGACCATGTCCGGGAAGGGAGAGCCGCCGTCGTCCGTCCTTTGCCCGGACCCGCCCAGACCGCCGAAGGCGGTCCCGGACTCCAGGTCCGCCAGCAGCGGACCCGCCGCTTTCAGGGCAATCTCCACCACCTGGGCGGCCGCGCGCTCCGTCAGCCCGAGTCCCGTGGCCCAGCCCACGAAATGGCGGCGTGAGACGCCGGTCCGTTTGCCGTCCATGGCCAGCGCAAGCGTCTTGTCGCCGTAGACCACTGTGGAGGGAATGTCGTAGACCGGCGCGATGGTCCACTCCCCGGACGGTTGCTGGACCATGGACACGTTCTTGGCGTGCAGGTCACCGTTGCCGGCAAGCCATGCATAGGCTCCCTGGATGGCAAGGTTCCTCAGGGCAGGAAGGGGCGCAGCACAGTGGTCCGCCAACGCATGGCAGACCTGCCCGTAGCCCACGTTGCACTTGTCCGCCGGATAAAGCTTCAGCACCTGCGCCCCGTCCTCGACCGCCAGCCGCTGCACCCTGCCCGGCTGGCCCGCGCCCGTGGGAACCCGGTCGAAACGCTCAACCAGCAACCCGGGCCTGCCGGCAACGTCCCGGATCAACCTGACCTTGCCCAGCGGGATCCTGAGCTTGGCCGCGTAACGGAACATCACCAGCTCGTTCTCCACCACATGAGGAAATTCTGGAGCGTTGAGCTTAAGGATGAATTGCCGCCCGGTACCGGTCACAGGAACCGAGATCATGCCGGCGGAGAGCTTGTCCTGCACGCCGGCCAGGGCCACCGGGTCAATCAGGTCGGGGTCCCCCAGCAGCTGGTCGAAGTCCACCGGCTTTTTCGGATCGAGCCGGACCGCATGATCATCCGGGTCCAACGGCTCCCCGTGGCCCACGATCTGAACGTCGCCCACAGGATTCGCGCCGGCGGCGATGAGCAGGGACAGGTCGTCATCAGCGCTGGTCTTGATGGAACGCCGCAGCGCATTAAGCCGGCGGCCCTCAGGCAGCAGCCCGGTGAAATAGGGCGGCGCGGCCCCCGCGGCGGACAGCACCGGTTCGCGGCTGAGCGGCAGGGAAGTCGCGACGGCGGGCCCGGCCGCTTGGAAGTAGGCGGGCAGGTAGCTGAAGCGGGTACCGCCATCGTGCCGCTCCAACCGTGCTGCCAGAACGCCCACTTTGTAGATGTCCGCGATGCGGTGCCTCATTGTTCAGGGCTGTTCTCAGCCGGCTGCCCGGCCGCGCGGGCCGCCTGGCTGGTCCGTGCGGCGACCTTCAGTTCCAGGCCCAGTGTTTCAAGGACGGCGACCAGGGAATCCAGCTGGACGCTCGGCTTGCCCTGCTCGACGAAGCGGACAAAGCGCTCGGAGACGCCGGCCAGCTGGGCGAGATCGTGCTGCGTCAGGCGGAGGACTGCGCGGCGGGCGCGCACTTCGCCTGCCAGCACCGCTGCAAAGCCCTGGGCCATAGGACTCCCCTAGGTACGATCGTGCCGTTTCATGCTTAATGGCAAGTGTAACGACGGCCAAGGACCAATGACTAGTGGGGAATCGGCACGAACCTACCGATGTCGCAGCAGGGACTCCCCGCCGACTCCAAATCCGGCGCCCTCCGGCGCAGCCCCGTCAGCGCGCAGGCGCGTTCCATAGCAGATTAGTCCGGCAAGCCCAAGGTCGAGTTTTCAGCCCAGTTGACATAAGTTGGGTCGCATATGTCGCAGCTCACATCCGTGCGGGGGGTCAGGCAGCATCTTCGGTTGTCCTGAAACAGAGGCGGGCAGAACGCAGGCCCTCAACGAAAAGAGTATGGAACCAATGCAATCAATTCCTATGGCCGTGACGGACGACGTCGGCTGGCTCGCATCAATAGAAGAAGCGATCGATGCGGTGTTCCGCCCGGTCGCTGAGGTATTTTCGACGATCGTCTTCTTCCCCATCACGATTGGCGATGTCAGCTTCCCGGCTGTGGTGGCCTGGCTCATCGCCGCCGGTGTCATCATCAGCATCTACTTGGGCCTGATCCAGTTCCGCGGCCTCAAGGTGTCCTACGAAGTGGTGCGCGGACGGTACTCCGCCCACCACGATCCCGGCGAGGTGCCGCACTTCCATGCACTGACCTCCGCCTTGTCCGGCACTGTCGGCCTGGGAAACATCGCTGGCGTGGGCGCCGCCATGGCACTTGGCGGACCCGGCGCCACTTTCTGGATGATCCTGGCCGGCCTGCTGGGCATGGCTTCGAAATTCGCTGAGTGCACGCTCGGCGTCAAGTACCGCCAAATCCATGAGGACGGCACGGTAACGGGCGGGCCGTTCAAGTACCTGCCCGTCGCCTTCCATAAGTTCGGCAAATGGCCCGTGAAGATCCTCACCGGAATCTTCGCCGTTTCCATCCTCATCTTCGCGGTGGCCGGTGGAAACATGTTCCAGGCCAACCAGACGTTCGCCCAGATGCGGAACGTCACCGGCGGTGACGAAGGTTTCCTCGGCAGTGCCGGAGCGGCCCTGATCTTTGGCCTCATCCTCGCGGCACTGGTCGCCGCCGTAATCCTCGGCGGGATGAAATCCATCGGCGCCACCACCAGCAAACTCGTTCCGGCGATGGCAGCCGTCTACGTGCTTGCCTGCCTCTTCGTGATCTTCGTGAACATCGGCCAGGTTCCGGCCGCGTTCAACGCCATCATTACCGGCGCCTTCAACCCGTCGGGCATGGCCGGCGGCCTCGTGGGCGTCATGATTGTCGGCTTCCAGCGCGCAGCGTTCTCCAATGAGGCAGGCTTGGGATCTGCTGCCATCGCGCACTCAACCGTGAAGACCCGCCGCCCTGTCAGTGAAGGCTTCGTTGCCATGTTTGAACCCCTCGTTGACACAGTCATCATCTGCACCATGACCGCCCTTGCAATTGTTATCGCAGGTGCACCGAGTCTGCAGGCAGGCATCGACCAGGTGCAGGCCGGGGAGGGCGCACCCGACGGCGTCATCCTCACGTCCGACGCCTTCGCCACAGTCCTGCCCTGGTTCCCCGTGGTCCTGGCCGTAGCTGTGGCGCTGTTCGCCTTCTCCACCCTGATCACCTGGTCCTACTACGGCCTGAAGGCATGGGAGTACCTGTTCGGTCGCAGCAAGGCCTCTGAAATTTCCTACAAGTTCGTCTTCCTGTTCTTCACCGTTGTTGGAACCGTCCTGACGTTCGGACAGGTGCTGAACTTCGCCGATGCTGCCCTGTTCATTTGCGCATTCATTAACTTGCTGGGCGTCTACATGTTGCTGCCGGTGATCAAGCGCGAGATGAAGGCCTATCTTGCGGAGCGGAAACGCGGCGACCTTCACAAGCTGGGCGCTGAGATTGACGAGGTGGAGAGCCCCCGCTCCTAGCACTGGAGCATCAGTAGAGGGCTTCTTCCCTCCACCCGGAGGCCAGGGAGGTTGGCGCCGTCACGGCGCCAACCTCCCTTTTGCGTTGATCCGCATTGACACCGCGTGTGACGCCTGCCATATTTAAAGCGTGAACCTGTCAGACAGCCGGACAGCAGGACAGCCTGCACCCCTCGCGCGGCTCAGTGCCGCCGAAGCGGTCTTCAATGCGATCCGGCAGGACATCGAGTCAGGTGCCGTTCCCGTTGGCAGCAAGCTCAGCTCCGAGTCCACGCTGTCCCAGCAGTACGGGGTGAGCCGCTCGGTGATCCGCGAGGCCCTCCGCTCCTGCACGGCCCTGGGGCTGACCGTCACCAAAACCGGCAAAGGCACGTTCGTCGTGGCGGACAAGGTGGCCAACGACCTCTCCCTCGGCCAGTACTCAGCACGGGACCTCACGGAAGCCCGCCCCCACATCGAGGTTCCCGCAGCCGGCCTGGCCGCGGAGCGGCGCAGTGACGGGGAGCTGGAAACACTCCGCCACCTCGTGGCCGCCATGCGCACCGAAACCGATCCCGAATCCTGGGTTGCCCTGGATTCCAGTTTCCATGCAGCCATCGCCCGGGCCAGCGGCAACAGGGTGTTCGCCAGCGTGGTGGCGGACATCCGCGGCGCCCTGGCCCACCAGTCCGAAACCCTGAACATGGTGGCGGACAGGCAGCACGCCTCGGACATCGAACACCAGGACATCCTCGCCGCCATCGAGGCAGGCTCCGCCGAGGATGCACGCGCCGCGATGGCCCACCACCTGCAGGCCGTGGGCCTGGCCCTCGATTCCATCCTCAATACATAGCCCCGCCAAATCCAGCCAAGGAATCCATGCTTTCCCCTGCCCTTTCACCTGCACTCAGTGCTGCCGCCCTCCCGCAGCACACACCCCTGGTCGCTGCCACCCGCGACGGAATGGTGGAAAGCATCCACTACGGATCAGCCATCGCGCTGGACGCTGACGGCACCACAGTGGCAGCCGCAGGTGATCCGCTTGCACCGTTCTACCCCCGCTCCTCGCTCAAGCCGCTGCAGGCCGTGGCCATGGTCCGGGCCGGGCTCGAACTTCCCACGGAGCTCCTCGCCCTGGCTGCCGCAAGCCACTCCGGCAGCGCAAAGCACCGCCAGGGAGCCCTGCGGATCCTGGAACTGCACGGGCTCAGTGTCAGCGATTTCGAGAACAGCAGGGACCTCCCCTACGGCCCGGGCGAACGGGAGGAGTGGCTGCGCAACGGGGGCCGTTCCACCCAGCTCACCCAGAACTGCTCTGGCAAGCATGCCGCCATGGCGGCCACCTGCGCTATCAACGGCTGGCCGGTCAAGGGCTACCTGGATCCCTCGCACCCGCTGCAGCGGCTCGTGGCCACGACCGTCACCGAGCTCACCGGCGAAGAACCCCTCGCCCTCAGCACCGACGGCTGCGGCACTCCCCTGTATGCCCTGACCCTGCCGGGCATGGCCCGCGCCTTCGGTGCGATCGCCCGCGCCGCCGCGGACAGCAGCGGCAGGAACGACGACGACGGGCCGGCCCAGCTGGGCGCGGAAGCCGCCGTCGGCCTCGCCATGCAGCAGCACCCGGACATGGTGGCCGGGGAAGGCCGTGACGTCACCGAGCTGATGCGCCTGCTCCCGGGCGCGGTGGCGAAGGACGGCTTTGAAGGCGTCCAGCTGGTGGGCCTTGCGGACGGCCGCTCGGCAGCCGTGAAGATTTCCGACGGCGGCGACCGCGCCCGGATGCCCGCCACCGTCAAGCTGCTGGAGGCGCTGGGCGTGGACACCGCCCCGCTCGCCGGCATTGGAACGGCGCCCGTCCTGGGCGGCGGCCATCACGTGGGCCTGCTGCAGGCCACGGATTTCCTGACCCACACTTTCCCGTCCGCACCCGTCAACGAAGCCCTGTAAGGACACATGACCATCATCGATACCCCCGCCTCCGCAGCTGCAACCACACCTGCGCACACCCGGTCCGAGCACGACCTGCTCGGCGACCGCGACATCCCCGCCGTGGCCTACTGGGGTGTGCATACGCTCCGGGCCGTGGAGAACTTCCCCATCACCGGCCAGAAGCTGTCCTCCAACATGCACCTGGTCCGCGGCCTCGCTGCGGTCAAGCTGGCCGCCGCCCGCACCAACCGGGAACTGGGCCTGCTGGACGCGGAACGCTCGGACGCCATTGAGCAGGCCTGCCAGGACGTGCTCGACGGCAAGCTCGCCGACCAGTTCGTGGTGGACGTCATCCAGGGCGGTGCCGGGACGTCGTCGAACATGAACGCCAACGAGGTCATTGCCAACCGCGCCCTCGAAATCCTTGGCCACCCCAAGGGCGACTACGCCCGCCTGCACCCCAACGACCATGTGAACCTCAGCCAGTCCACCAACGATGTCTACCCCACCGCGGTGAAGCTGGGCACCATCTTCGCCGCGCGGGAACTGCTGGATGCCCTGGCTGAACTGGAGGAAGCCTGCGCAGCCAAGGCGCTGGAATTCCGCACGGTGGTGAAGATGGGCCGCACGCAGCTGCAGGACGCGGTGCCCATGACCCTGGGGCAGGAGTTCGGCAGCTACGCCATCACCATCGGCGAGGACCGGCTCCGCCTGGCTGAAGCAGATCTGCTCATCCACGAGATCAACCTCGGCGCCACCGCCATCGGCACCGGCCTGAACGCCCCCGCGGGCTATGCGGAAGCTGCCTGCCGGCACCTCGCCGAAGTGACCGGCCTGCCGCTGGTGACCGCGCCGGACCTGATCGAAGCGACCCAGGACGTTGGCGCCTTCGTGCACCTGTCCGGCGTGCTTAAGCGGGTGGCCGTGAAGCTCTCCAAGATCTGCAACGACCTGCGCCTGCTCTCCTCCGGACCGCGCGCCGGCTTCGGCGAAATCAACCTGCCGGCCGTCCAGTCCGGCTCGTCCATCATGCCCGGCAAGATCAACCCGGTGATCCCGGAAGTGGTCAGCCAGGTGGCCTACGAGGTCATCGGCAACGACGTCACCATCACCATGGCGGCCGAAGCCGGGCAGCTCCAGCTGAACGCGTTCGAGCCGGTCATCGTCCACAGCCTCCACAAGAGCATCTCCCACCTGGAAGCCGCCTGCCGCACCCTGACGGCGCGCTGCATCCGGGGCATCACCGCGAACACCGAGCACCTGCGCCGCACAGTGGAGCAGTCAATCGGCCTGGTCACAGCCCTCAATCCCCATCTGGGCTACGCCACCGCCACCGCCATCGCCAAGGAAGCACTGGCAACCGGCAAGGGCGTGGCCGAACTCGTCCTGGAACACGGACTCCTCACCAACACGCAGCTCCAGGAACTCCTCAGCCCTGAGCGCCTCGCCAACCTGAGCAAGTAATCCCCCATGCCAACGGATACCCCTAGGACCCCCATGTCTAATCCCACGCTCCCTGACCACGTGATCGACGGTGGTCATGCCCATGCTTCTGAGTCGGCGTTGCATGCCGAGGACCAGGGCTACCACAAGAATTTGAAGCCCCGGCAGATCCAGATGATCGCGATCGGCGGCGCGATCGGTACCGGCCTGTTCCTGGGCGCCGGCGGCCGGCTGAACGCCGCGGGCCCGTCCCTGGTGATCGCCTACGCCGTGTGCGGGTTCTTCGCGTTCCTGATCCTCCGCGCCCTGGGCGAACTGGTCCTGCACCGGCCATCCTCGGGCTCGTTCGTCTCCTACGCCCGTGAATTCTTCGGCGAAAAAGCCGCGTTCGTCTCCGGCTGGTTCTACTGGATCAACTGGGCCACCACCACCATCGTGGACATCACCGCCGCCGCCCTCTACATGAACTTCTTCGGCAACTACATCCCCTGGATGGCAGCCGTCCCGCAATGGGCCTGGGCCCTGACCGCCCTCATCGTGGTCCTCGCCCTGAACCTCGTCTCGGTCAAGGTCTTCGGCGAAATGGAATTCTGGTTCGCCCTGATCAAAGTCGCAGCCCTGGTCATCTTCCTCATCGTCGGCACCTACTTCGTCATCTTCGGCACCCCCGTCGAGGGCCAACAAGTCGGCCTCAGCCTCCTGACGGACAACGGCGGGATCTTCCCCAACGGCCTGCTCCCCATGATCATCCTCATGCAGGGCGTCCTCTTCGCCTACGCCTCCATCGAACTCGTCGGCACCGCCGCCGGCGAAACCGAAAACCCCGAAAAAATCATGCCCAAAGCCATCAACTCCGTCGTCTTCCGCATCGCCGTGTTCTACGTCGGCTCCGTCATCCTCCTGGCCCTGCTGCTGCCCTACACCTCCTACGAAAAAGGCGTCAGCCCCTTCGTGACCTTCTTCGGCTCCATCGGCATCCAGGGCGTGGACGTCATCATGAACCTCGTCGTCCTCACCGCCGCCCTCTCCTCCCTCAACGCCGGGCTCTACTCCACCGGCCGGATCCTGCGCTCCATGTCCGTCAACGGCTCCGCCCCCCGCTTTGCCTCCCGCATGAACAAAGCCGGCGTCCCCTACGGCGGGATCGCCATCACCGCCGGCGTCTCCCTCCTCGGCGTCCCCCTGAACTACCTCGTCCCCGCCCAAGCCTTCGAAATCGTCCTCAACGTCGCCTCCGTCGGCATCATCATGACCTGGGCCACCATCGTCCTCTGCCAGATCCAGCTCCACCGCTGGGCAGACAAAGGCTGGCTGACCCGCCCCTCCTTCCGCATGATCGGCGCCCCCTACACCGGCTACCTCTCCCTCCTCTTCCTCGCCGGCGTCCTCATCATGGTCTTCATCGAATCCCCCCTCACCATGCTCGTCACCGCCATCGCCTCCATACTGATGGTGCTCGGCTGGTACGCCTGCCGCACCCGCATCCGCGACATCGCCCAAACCCGCGAAGGCCACACCGGACTCTCCCCCGTCATCGCCAACCCACCAGCAACCACCTTCATGAAATAGCCCCGCTTTAACGTTCGACGGCGGCACCCGGGTTCTGTGGCTGCAGAACCCGGGTGCCGCCGTCGGGGTTTAACGAAAGGTCCGGCGTTGGCTACTTCCGCGAAGGTTTGACCACCATCGCCGATCCACCGCCGCGGCGCGTCGGTTCGGCGACGGCAGTGACCTTCTTCCCGTCCTCGCTGAACTCGATGGCCGTCGCTGCGCCGATCTCCGCTGCAGAGGTGAACGCATCACCGGCCGGCACCAGCTTGTGGCCATACTTCGTCCCCAGCGTCGGGAAGGCGTCGATGAACGCCGGCTCGGCCGTTACGTTCGCGGTGTTCCGCTGGGACGCGCGCGGGGCGGCGAGCGCCTCCTCGATGGCCATGCCGAGGTCGATGCGGTTGATCAGCGTCTGCAGCACCGTGGTGATGATGGTGGAGCCGCCCGGAGAGCCAAGGGCCAGGAACGGCTCGTCGTCCTTGAGCACGATGGTGGGTGACATGGAGGACCGCGGCCGCTTGCCGGGCTGGATCCGGTTGGGATCTGTTTCGCTGAACACGGGCGAAAAATCGGTGAGTTCGTTGTTCAGGATGAACCCGCGGTCCGGCACAACGATTCCCGATCCGCCGGTCTGCTCGATGGTCAGGGTGTATTCCACCACGTTGCCCCACCTGTCCGAGACCGTGAGGTTGGTGGTGTTAATGTTCTCGGTGTCCTTCTCATCGGCGAGTGCCGCGGGCTCAATGTCACAGGTGCCGTCGTAGTCCGCTGCGTCACCTGCCGCCACAGGCTTCGTTGCTGCCTGGAGCGGGTCGATTTCACAGGCCCTCTCCTTGCCGAAGACCGGATCCAGGAGTTTTTTGGTGGGAACCTTGACGAAGGCAGGGTCCCCCACGTACTTGGCGCGGTCCGCGAACGCCAGCGCAGTCGCCTCGAGATAGTGGTGCAGGGCGGCAGGCTGGTCTTTCTTCAGGCTTGGAAGGTCGAAGACCTCCAGGATGTTCAGTGCCTCTCCCACGGTGGTGCCGCCGCTGCTGGAGGGCGCCATGCCGTAGACGTCGTAGCCCCGGTAGTTCACATGGGTGGGGTCCTGGTCCAGTGCCTCGTAGTCGTCCAGGTCCTCGGTTGTCATCACGCCTGCGGGGCCGGGCAAAGCATCCGTTCCGGGCGCTGAGGGGGCGTTCCGCACTGTCCGCACAATGTCCTCGGCCAGTTTGCCCTCATAGAAGGCGTCCATGCCCTTGCGGGAAAGAAGCTTGTACGTTTCGGCCAGGTCCGGGTTCTTGAAGACAGTTCCGACGGCCGGAGGGGCGCCACCGGGCAGGAACAGCTCCCTTGTTGCCTCGAACGGAGCAAAACGGTCCTGGTTGTCCGCCGTTTGCTGGCGGAAGGTCTCGTCCACCAGGAACCCGTCCGTGGCCACGTCTATGGCGGGTTCCAGGACGTCGTCGAGGCTGAACCGTCCCCAGCGCTCCAGAGCCCGCTCCCACGTGGCCGGTGTTCCCGGGACGCCCACAGAGATTCCGCTCGTGGCCTGCTTCTTGAACGCATACGGCTTGCCGTCGGCCGGATTGATGAACGCGTCTGTTGGCATCGCCGCCGGGGCAGTCTCCCGGCCGTCGATGGTACTGACTTTTTCCTTCTTGGCGTCGTAGTACACAAAGTAGCCGCCGCCCCCGATCCCGGCGCTGTACGGCTCGGTGACGCCCAGTGTTGCGGCCGCGGCGACTGCTGCGTCGACGGCGTTGCCTCCCTTGCGGAGGATCTTGATGGCGGCCGCGGATGCGTCCAGGTCGACGGTACTGACGGCACCGCCGTAACCGGTCGCGACCGGGGTCTTTTTCATGTCGTCGCCCTGCCCGGTACCGGCAGATGCCGGGCTGGTCAATGCACCGGTGGTCACGCTCATCGCCAGCGCTGCAGTGACCGCAGCGAACCGGCGTCCCAGATATGGCATGGTTGCTCCTGAAAAGGGTGCGAGTGAGGTGGATCACACGCTACTCCTCCCGTAATGGACACTCAACGCTCCCGCCTACCCTTGCTGCCTCGGTAGCATGAAAGCCACTGCCGGCAGTTGCACCACCACTACGGGCCCCGTCCGGGCCGGGGAAACGAGGTACCTCATGTCAGGATCCAAACTCGCCGTTGTGGGAGCCGGGAGTGTGGGAACCTCCCTTGCGTACGCCGCCCTGATCCGTGGTTCGGCCAGCAACATCGCCCTGTTCGACGTCAATGCCGCCAAGGCTGACGCCGAAGTGCTGGACCTCGCCCACGGCACCCAGTTCGCTGCCGCCGCTGCGTCCATGACGGGCGGCGGCGACATCGCCGTGACGGAGGGCGCCGACGTCGTGGTCATCACGGCCGGAGCCAAGCAGGCGCCCGGCCAGACCCGGCTGGACCTTGCCGGAACCAACGTGCGGATCCTGGAAGAGCTCATGCCCCAGCTCCTCAAGCACTCCCCCGATGCTGTCTACGTCCTGGTCACCAACCCCTGCGACGTACTCACCGTGGCAGCGCAGAAGATCTCCGGGCTCCCGGCGGGGCGCATTTTTTCCTCCGGCACTGTCCTGGACACCTCCCGGCTGCGCTGGCTGCTGGCCCGCCGGGCGGGAGTGGCCGTGCCCAGCGTCCACGCCAGCATCGTGGGCGAGCACGGGGACACCGAATTCCCCGTGTGGTCCACGGCAACCATCGGCCCCATCCCGGTCCGCGACTGGACGGTGGAGGGGGAGCGCGTCTTCACCCCCGAATACCTGGCCGAGACGGCACGCGAAGTGACGCAGGCGGCATACAAGGTCATCGCCGGCAAGGGCGCAACCAACTACGCGATCGGCCTCTCCGGCGCACGCATCGTGGAAGCCCTGCTCCGCGATGACAAGGCGGTGTTGCCGGTGTCCACGGTGCTGGACGGACAGCATGGGATCTCCGGGGTTGCCCTTTCCCTGCCGAGCGTCGTGGGGCGGGGCGGTGTCCACACCGTGCTGGAAATGCCCATGGACGACGGCGAGCTGGCAGCCCTGCAGCATTCCGCCGACACCCTGCGGCACACGCTGGGCACCCTGGGCATCTGAGCGCCTCCGCCGGCACCCGGCCGGCCGTCATGCAACGCCCCCGCAACTCTTCTGCCCCGGCTGATCGCCTATGCTCAGCAGAGCGCTGCACTTCGGTGCTCTGCAGAGTACAGCGACGCAGTTCAATGACGAACGACTTGGGAGACACGCATGACCAACTGGCGCATCAGGGATTTCCATTCGGCGGACCTGGACGGGATCCTGCACCTGTGGGAAAGCCTCAAGGCAAGCAATGTGGAACCTGTCTACGCCCTCTCCGAGGTACTGGCCTCCTGCGAGAAGGACCATGCCGTGGTGGCGGTGCAGGGCGAGCAGGTGGTGGGGGCCGCCGTCGGACGCGCCGCCCACGACCAGGGCTGGATCGTCTTCCTGGCCACGCTGCCCGAATACCGCGGCCGCGGGATCGGCACCTCGCTGCTCGCCGCCGTCGAGAACCGCATGGCACCCCACGGCCTCAACAAGCTCTCAGCCCTCATGCCGGAGTCCGAAACCCGGGTGGAAGCGTTCCTCAGCCGGGGTTTCGCCCTGAAGAAGAACCTGCGCTACTTCGAACGCACCATCCCCGTCCAGCGGCAGGAACTCGGTGCGCTGGGCCAGCTCGGTGGACGCGTCCTGGCCCGGGATCTCTGGGAAAACGTGGCCGGTATGCGCAAGGAAAAGGAACTCCTGGAACGCCGCCTGGTCCTTCCGCTCGCCGAAGCGGACCTCGCCGACGAGTTCGGCGTGGTCCCGCCGCGCGCCGTCGTCCTTTTCGGCCCGCCCGGCACCGGCAAGACCACCTTCGCCAAAGCCATCGCCTCCCGCCTGGAATGGCCGTTCGTCGAGGTGTTCCCGTCCCGGCTCGCGGCCGACCCGCAGGGCCTGGCCGGGGCCCTGCGCGAGACGTTCCTGGAGATTGCCGAACTTGAGCACGCCGTGGTGTTCATCGACGAGGTGGAGGAGATCGCGTCCCAGCGCTCCGGTGAGCCGCCGTCCCCGCTGCAGGGCGTTACCAACGAGCTGCTCAAGATCATCCCGGCCTTCCGCGAACAGCCCGGCCGCCTGCTGGTCTGCGCCACCAACTTCATCCGCGCCCTGGACTCCGCTTTCCTGCGCCATGGCCGCTTCGACTACGTCATTCCAATCGGCCTTCCGGACAGGCAGGCCCGCGAAGCCATGTGGCAGCGCTTCATCCCCGCGCCCGTGGTAGACACCGTGGACGTGGAACTGCTCGTGGAGCGGACCGAGGGCTTTTCCCCAGCGGACATCGAGTACGCCGCGCGCAGTGCGTCGCAGCGGGCGTTGGAGAACGTGGTCTACGGCAAGGACGACGACGGCGGGCTGGGCTCCGGAGGCCCGCTTTCCGTCCGCGGGGCGGTGCGGAAGGGCCCGTCCACCGAAGACTACCTGGACGCCATCGCTGACACCCGGACCACCGTCAGCGCCGAAGTGCACCAGGAGTTCCTGGAGGACATCGACGCCCTGGGCCGCGTCTAGGACATAACTTTCGGGCGGGAACGGCGGGGCGTAATCTTTGACCCATGTCCTCCAATCCCCTCCGTCATGCCATGGCGCGCATGGGCGGCCGAGACCCGCACGAGGCACACCGGGCCGCCACTCCGCTTGAACTCTTCTTCGACCTGACCTTCGTCATCGCCTTTGGGGTTGCAGGCAGCCAGTTCGCCCACGAGATCGCGGAAGCCCACGTCCTGGCCGGGCTGCTGGGCTTCTCTTTCGCGATGTTCGCCGTGATCTGGGCATGGATCAACTTCACCTGGTTCGCCAGCGCCTATGACACGGACGACTGGATCTTCCGCGTGGTCACCATGATCCAGATCGTGGGGGTCCTGGTCCTGGCGATGGGGATTGAGCCCATGTTCCACTCGCTGGTGGAGGGCGACCATGTGGACAACGCGGTGATGGTGGGCGGCTACGTGGTGATGCGGCTCGCCCTGGTATCGCAGTGGCTCAGGGCAGCCCGGCAGGACCCGGCCCGCCGTGAAACGTGCCTCCGCTACGCGCGGTATCTCGCGCTGGTGCAGCTGGGGTGGATCGCGGTGGCCGTGATCGAGGCTGACGTGCCCACCACGCTCATCATGATTGCGCCACTGATCGTCCTCGAAATGGCCACCCCCTTCGCCGCCGAACGGAAAACCAGGACACCCTGGCACGCGCACCACATCGCCGAACGGTACGGCCTGCTGGCCATCATTGCCCTCGGTGAGTGCCTGATCGGCGCCATCGAGACGCTCCGGGCCATCGTGGCCAACCACGGCTGGAGCGTCGACGCGGCGCTGGTGGGTTTCGGCGGGACGGCTCTGGCATTTGCCATGTGGTGGATCTACTTCATGCTGCCGGCCGGACGGGCCCTGCACCTGCGCCGGCACCGGTCCTTCCTCTTCGGCTACGGCCATATCCCCATCTTCGCCGCCATTGCGGCCACCGGCGCGGGCCTGCACGTCGCCGCGTACTACATTGACCACGAAACCCACATCAGCGCAGCCGCCGCGGTGGCCAGCATCGCCATCCCGGTGGCACTGTTCAAGGGCTCCGTGACGTGGCTGTACAGCATCATGGTGGGCCCGGACCGCACGGTGATCACGGTTGCCGGCGGCGTGCTGGCCGCCATGGCCGCTTCAGTCGGACTGGCTGCGGCGGGCACATCGGTCCCCGTCTGCCTGCTGGTCATTGTGCTGGCGCTCGGCGCCTCCATCGTGATCGATGACCGCCGCGGGTCCGGCCGGCTGCATCTTGCCCTGCAGAAGCTGGAAGCAGCAGCTACCGCTCCCCGGGGGATGTAGCGCCGGGAGCCTCACTGCCGGCAGCATCCCGCTCCGGCGCAGCAGGACCGCCGTCGTCGTAGGACAGGTTCTCGTAGTCCGTGGTGTCCTCCTCGTCCAACCGGTCATCCAGTTCCTCCAGCAGCCACGGATTCACGCGGGCCAGGATCTTCCGGATCTCCTCAACCTCGACGGCGGCGTACAGCACCGGGCGGGCGTCCCGGTACTTGGTGACAGGCGGCCTGTCCGGCCATTTGTCCGCCAGCGCCTGGACGCGCTCAGGCAGCGAGTTGTGCGCGTTGTCCGCGATCTTGACCAGGGCGGCATCGTGGTCTTCGGCGATCTCGTGGATCCCTGCCTGGTAGTCGTCCGGGTTGCTGTGCAGCCGGTTGGTGACCCGTTCAATGATTTCAACGGCCCGCTCGGATACCCCCATGTCCAGCAGGGCCTGCCGGGTCATGGGGGTGTCCTCGGCGATGTCGTGCAGGTAGCCGGCGATCCGGATGTCGTCGTCGAAGTCAGCCAGCGCGTCCCCCACGGCGAGGACATGGTCCTTGTAGGGCCTTTTCAGCTTGTCCTTCTGGCGGTTGTGGGCCACCTCGGCCAGGACCTTCGCGGTCTCTACAGTGAATGAGGGCGCCGGGGTCTGCTCCGCAGCATGCTGGTCTGACATGCCCTAAGCCTACGGGCCGCTCCACACCCAGGGCTCCCTCGGCAGGGCATCCGGGTCGAATGTAGCCAGCGCGTTCCCGAGCGGCCCTGCCGGGAGCCCCAGCGATTCCAGCAGCCGGTCCCGCACGGCAGCGGGGGGACTCCCCGCAGCCGCAAGGTCCTGCAGCGTCACGGCCCCGTCGCGCTTTGCCAGCCGGGCGCCGTCGTTGTTCACCACCAAGGGAACATGCCCATATTCCGGAGAGGGAATATTTAGCAGGGACGCCAGGTAGGCCTGCCGGGGGGTGGAGGGAAGAAGGTCGTCGCCGCGTACCACCTGGTCGATGCCCTGCTCGGCATCGTCAACGACCACTGCGAGGTTGTAGGCGGTCACGCCGTCATTGCGGCGCAGCACGAAGTCGTCCACCACTCCAGTGAACTCACCGTGCAGGAGGTCCCGCACCGTGTACTCAGCCGCGTCAGCGCGGAGCCGGATGGCGGCCGGCCTGGTGGAGCGCTTGAACTCCAGTTCAGCGGGATCGAGGTTCCGGCACGTTCCGGGGTAGGCCCCCTGGGGCGCGTGCGGAGCGGACGGCGCCTCCTGGATTTCGCGACGGGTACAGAAGCACTCATAGGTGAGGCCTGCCGCCTCCAGCCGTGAGATCGCCCCGGCGTACAGCGGGCCGCGGGCGGTCTGGCGCACCACGCCGCCGTCCCAGGTGACCCCTATCGCCTGCAGGTCCCGAAGCTGCCCGGCCTCTGCGCCGGACCGGGCACGGTCAAGGTCCTCCACGCGGAGAAGGAACGTCCGGCCGGTGGAGCGGGCAAACAGCCAGGCGAGGATTGCCGTGCGCAGGTTTCCTACGTGGAGCTCCCCGGAAGGACTCGGGGCGAAGCGGCCGGCGGAATTCATGGTTCAACACTATGCGCGGGACGCGGCGCCCGGGGACAACACAAGGGCCCCTCAGCTACCGATGACTTCGGACATCCGACGCCGGTAGTTCAGGGGCCCTTGCCGTGTATACAGAAAGACCATGGTGTGAACAAGAGTCAATCAGGGCAGCCTCCTTGCGGGAAGCGGTGTCCAGTTTCCGGGTGGTGTGCCGGTAGCCTGTGAGCCTGCGGGGATCAGCGGTAGCTTTGCCCTCATTGCCAACATTTCACCAGCATCCGTACAGTTGGTGCAACAGGCGCAGTCGCTGTTGATCAGTTTGACTACTCTCAGCGGCGCAGAACGGCAGGAAGTGATCAGATTGCAGGAACTGGACTCCACCGACAAGCGGATCCTCGGGGCGCTGGACGAGGATCCACGGGTTCCCATCATGGTGCTGGCCCAGCGGCTGGGCCTGGCCCGCGGCACCGTCCAGTCCCGGCTGGAACGCATGACGGCGTCGGGCGCCCTTCGCCCCAACAGCAGCAGGGTGCTGCCTGCCGCGCTCGGACGCGGGGTAGCCGCTTCCGTCAGCGCCGAACTGGACCAGAGCCACCTCAACGAGGCCATTGCCGCCCTCCGGGAGATCCCGGAGGTCCTCGAATGCCACGCTCCCGCCGGCGACACGGACCTGCTGATCCGCGTGGTGGCCACCAGCCCTGACGACCTCTACCGGGTGTCAGAGGAGATCAGGCTCTGCCCGGGCATTGTGCGCACCTCCACCAGCATGTTCCTGCGCGAGGTCATTCCGTACCGCACCACGGGGCTGCTCAAAGATTAGGGTGCGGGAGCGGTTGCAACATCTTGTCCCCGGCAGCATCCCAGCCCAGGCCTAGACGGGAGGGCCCGCGTTGGACTTCAGGTTCTTCATCACCAGCGTGGACGTCAACCGCTCGACGCCGGGCAGGGACGTAAGTTCGGCGTCGTAGAAGCGCTGGTAGGCGGGCAGGTCCTCGGCGATGACCTTCAGCAGGTAGTCGGGGGAACCGAAAAGCCGCTGGGCCTCCACAATGTTGGGATTGTCCGCCACGCGGCTTTCGAAGATCTCCATGGTTGCCTGGTCCACCTGGCGGAGCGTGACAAAAACGATCGCCTCGAACCCCAGGCCCACGGCAGCGGGGTCGATGTCCGCTTTGTAGCCCCGGATGACGCCTGCCCGCTCCAGGTCGCGCAGCCGCCGGTGGCAGGGAGCCACCGTCAGGCCCACTTTTCCGGCTAGCGCCGTGGCGGTCATGCGGCCGTCCTCTTTGAGATGCCGCAAAATGTTCCTGTCAATATGGTCAATCACGCAAGAATCTTACCGTTTCGGGCATACGGCCAGCGAAAAAGGACAGCACTTCCGCGCTCAAAGTATCTAGTGTTTCCCCTGTTGGATCGCGCAGCAGGAGAAACCATGAACCCCGAGCTCTTTTTGGCCTTTGTACTGGTGGCCGCCGCCCTTGCCTGCACCCCCGGCGTGGACTGGGCATACTCCATCGCTGCCGGCCTCAGGCAGCGCAGCTTTGTGCCGGCGGTGGCGGGGCTCTGCGGCGGATACGTCCTGCACACGGTCCTGCTGGTGGCGGGACTGGCGGCGGTCCTCACGGGCGCGCCGGGGGTTCTCGGCTGGATCACCCTGGCCGGAGCCGGGTACCTGATGTGGCTCGGTGTCAGCACCCTCCGCTCCTGGCGGGCGGCGAGCTTCACGGCCGGGGACGGCAGCGGCGGCAGCACGGGGGTCCGCACCTTCCTTCAGGGGATGGGCACCAGCGGCATCAATCCCAAGGGGCTGCTGTTCTACGTGGCGCTCGTTCCCCAGTTCGTCAGCGCGGATGCTTCCCTGCCGGTCCCGGTGCAGTCGGGCCTGCTGGGCATGACGTTCGTGCTGCTCGCGGGGCTCGTGTACACCGCCGTCGCTTTGCTGTCCCGCACCCTGCTGCAGACCCGCCCCGGCGCCGCCCGGACGGTGACCCTGGCCAGCGGCATCATCATGGTGGTCCTGGCGCTGGCGCTGCTCGCCGAGCAGCTGTTGCCGGTCCTCACGGCCAGCAACTTCGCCGCAGCCGGGTAGGCCACCCTAGTCGTCGCTGAGCTTCTTCCAGTCCTGTTCCCAGATCCGGCGCATCTCCTCGTCCTTGCGGATGGGCACCGGCGCGGCGATCTCCCTCTGCGGCACCGGGTCCTCGTGCCGCCGTCCCCAGTCCCGCGGGTTAAGCGACCTCCGGCTGGATTCAAGGAGCAGCAGCGCCCTGTCCGTGAGGGCGTCGTTACGCAGCGTCAGGTGCGTCTTCCGCCGGCGCAGGACCTCGGCGAGGGTCTGGTTCGCGGCCTCCAGGCGCCCTTCCCGCCGCAGTGCCCGGGCCCGGACCAGCAGCAGCGCAGCGGAGAGATCATCCGCGTTGAGCAGCCCGTCGGTCCAGTCGATGACTGTCCGGCTCCTGCCCAAGGTCAGCGCCAGCGAACAGCGCGCCAGGGCCATGGGAAGCGACGGCGGCAGTCCCGAGAGGGCGTCCAGAGCAGCTTCCGTGCGCCCCGTCTCCCGCAGTGAGTGCGCCAGTGCCAGAAAGACCGACTCCTCGCTGAACAGGACCGGGATTTCCACACGCTCGACCAGCTCGATCCGCGTAACGATCCTGGTGAGGTAGGTGGACGAGTAGCGGTTGGCTTCGTCCTCGTTCCTGGTGGTGAGGCCGCGCTGGAGAAGCTCCGATGCGCGCAGGTAGCCGCCCTGCTTGTAGACCAGCAGTCCGGACATGAGGTAGCAGAGCCCGGCCCACCCCGGGTAGGCCCGGGCGAGCGTGATCAGCTGCTCAGGCTGCCGGCTGGTGAACACGGCGTCGTGCACAGCCCTGGCCGGCTTGGGCATCATGCGCTTCAGGCGGGGGATCTCGCCGTCCACGGAGAGCAGCGACGGGTGGCGTCCGCCAAGCACGCCGGTGAGCAGTTCGCCCACTCCCCCGGCGAGGTCATGGACGGGCGTACGCAGCTGTGGCTGGCCGAAGGGTGTGAGGTCGCGGCTGTCCCAATAGATCGGTGCAGTGTCCCCGGCGGTCATCTTTCCATGCTAGCCGTGCACCGCCGCCCACGCCGAGGCCCGGCTGCCGGACGGACGGTGCAGAGGCAGGCCTACGCCCGCTCCATGAACCATTCAGTGAAGGCTGCGGCACGGCCTGCCCCGTCGAACCGGATAACCCACAGGTTGTCGTAGGAAGGCCGCCCGGCGGAGTAGGTGGTCACGCCCTGGATGAAGGCGGTGTCCGCGTCCGCTCCGAGGAGCTTCCACGTGAAGGTCCAGTCTGCCGGTTCGTCCCGGGCCGCGAGCCAGCCGTCCACGATGCCGACCCGGCCCAGCCACGGCTCCGGATCGCCCGGCCGCCTCTCGTACCGCGCGTCCTCCGTGAAGAGGTCCCGGATGTCCCCGGGCTGGTTGCTGGCCCAGGCGGCCTGGTATTTTTCCATCCAAGCGTGCACATGGTCCCGGGCTGAAGGTTGGTCCGTCATGGTGCCGTTGTACGCCCTGCGCCGTGCAGGCGCAAGCACTTTCAGCCGTTGGCGGCGGCCACCCAGACGCCGATCACCCAGGTGCTGGCGGCGAGGCAGGCCAGGCCGAACTCTGCAAGCATGCCCAGCCCGGTAGCTTTGAGGGCGGCCCAGCTGGAGGTTGTTGCGGAGCCGATGTTCCGGGTGCGCAGGAATTCACTCAGCAGCAGTCCTGCGGCAAAACCCACAAAGAGCCCCACCACGGGAATGATGAACATGCCCACCACACCCGCAACCAGGGCAACGGCGATGCTTCGGCTCGGAATGGCGTGCTCCTTGAGCTTCCTGCCGGTGAGGACTGCGCTGGCGGCCATGCCTGCCACCACGAACACCATGGCAACAGCGAATACCACCCAGCCCGCCGTCCCGGCCCCGCCCCAGATGGCCCAGGCGAGCAGGCCCGCGCCGATGAGCATGCTTCCCGGGAGGACCGGAATCACCGTTCCCGCCACGCCCACAAGGATTGCCAGGCCGCACAGGATGGTTACCACGGTTTCCGAGTTCATGGGTCCCAGTCTATGGTTGGCGCCCGCTTAACCCCCGACGGCGGCGCCTCCCGCGCAGGGGAGGCACCGCCGTCGTACGTTCGTGGAGGGAAGGGGCGCTACTCGGCTACCACCGCGGCGGCCACTGCCGCCGTCACGGCGGGGGCAACCCGCGGATCCAGGGGGCTGGGGACGATGTAGTGCGCCGACAGGTCCTCCGCCGCAAGATCGGCGATGGCATAGGCTGCGGCGAGCTTCATGGCCGGGGTGATGCGGCGGGCTCCGGCGTCCAGGGCACCACGGAAGATCCCGGGGAAGGCCAGGACATTGTTGATCTGGTTGGGGAAGTCGCTGCGGCCGGTGGCCACCACGGCTGCGTACTTCACGGCGACCTCGGGCAGCACCTCCGGGTCCGGGTTGGAGAGTGCGAACACAATGGCGTCCCGGTTCATGAGCTTCAGGTGCTCCTCGTCCAGCTTGGAGGAGGAGACGCCGATGAAGACGTCGGCGCCGTCGAGGGCTTCGGCCGGACCGCCTTCCACGCCGCGGGGGTTGCTGCGTCCGGCAATGTCCGCCTTCTTGCTGCCGGTGTCCGCGGCAAGATCCCCGCGTGCACTGTTGATGACGCCCCGGGAATCCAGCAGGACGACGTCGGTGATGCCGGCCGCGAGCAGGATCTCGGCGACGGCGATGCCCGCGGCGCCCGCGCCGGAAACCACCACGCGCAGGCTCTCCAGGCCGCGGCCGGTCACCTTGGCGGCGTTGGTCAGGGCGGCGAGGGCAACGACGGCGGTGCCGTGCTGGTCATCGTGCATGACGGGGCAGTCCAGCGCCTCGATCAGCTTTTCCTCCAGCTCGAAGCAGCGGGGCGCGGAAATGTCCTCAAGGTTGACGGCGCCGAAGCTGGGGCGCAGGCGGACCAGGGTCTCCACGATTTCGTCCACGTCGGTGGTGTTGAGGACCAGGGGGATCGAGTCGAGGTCGCCGAAGGTCTTGAACAGGGCGGACTTGCCCTCCATGACGGGGAGCGAGGCGCTGGCTCCGATGTTGCCCAGGCCCAGGACAGCTGTCCCGTCACTGACCACCACGACGAGCCGCTCGGCCCAGGTGAGCGTACGGGCAAGCTCGGGCTTGGCGTGGATGGCCCGGCTGACCTCTGCTACGCCCGGCGTGTAGGCGATGGACAGGTCCCGCTTGTTGGAGAGCGGGACGGTGCTGGCGATGGAGAGTTTGCCGCCCTGGTGGGCGTCAAAGATCTCGGCTTCGGTCAGGGCGGTGGCTGCGGAATTGTCAGTTGCTGCAAGTGCGTCAATGGACACGTCGTTGTCTCCTGGTGCTGGCCGTGGGCACACGGCTCGTGGGGCATGAGCCAATGGCTCGGGCGGTGGCTGGGGTGCGGCCGGATACCCAGGGGTGGCGGGCCCGTGGGAGCTTGGGGGATTGGTCCCCGCTGCTCCGTTTGGACAATCGTAGGGCCCGCCACACGGGGCATCCTCCGGTTTGACACAGGCCAGCAGCTGCCTAAGCGTTTTACCGCGTGGAGATGTGATCCACGTCACGGCATTATGGCTGATTTAAGGCCTGATTGGTCTAGACCTGTTACGCGCTGTGGTGGAGTGTGTAGCCGGGTTCACTGGCCGGCGAGAGGCGCGCGCACGCCTTTTTGAGGTCCTCCTCCGCCTCGAAGAGGGACAACCGGCGGTTCCGGACGGACTGGACCAGACCAGTGATCGCCAGCAGCAGCACACGGGCGGCAGTGGCGTCACCGGAGGCTGAAGCAACCGCTTTTTCACTCAGCGCGTCGATTTCACGCAGGAGTCCGGTGGTGTCCCGGTCCGGGAGGTAGACACCGCGGCTGAGGCACTGTTCCACGGCAGGCTGCATCACGCGCATGTGGAACATTTCCATCACCAGGTTTCCGAGGGCCCTGCCGCGGAAGCGGGCCGCCGTGGTCCGTCCGGTTCCCTGGAGTTCCTCCAGCTGGTGGCGGTAGAGCGCGAGCATCAGGTGCACCGGGGAAGGAAAGTACCGGTAGAGCGTCCCCAGTGGCACGTCCGCCCTCGCCGCCACTTCCGCCATGTCCACGGACTCCAGTCCCTTGCGCGCAAACCCTCCTGCAGCCTCCAGGATCTTGGTATACCTGTGCCTCTGGCGCGGTGCGGAGGGCCTCGGGGCCATGGGCGGATGGTCTGGAATGGTGTCGGGCATCAGCGTTCCGGGGTTGTGTTCCAATGGTGCAGCAGCCACGATCGTCCCCTGCCGGACCGCCGCCAAATCCGGATCAACTATACGGCACGGCTGTGTGGCGTAATTAGTCAGCGGCCTTAGTTCCGGGCCACCGGCAGGTCAGCGGACGCTCTTGATCTTCACCACAAAGACGGCACCCAGCAGGCCAATGACGGCCGCCGTGGTGAAGAGCGTGCCGTACCCGCCGAATTGCGTCACCGCGAGGAAAGCGAGGCCCGTCGCGAACACTTGCGGCAGCGAGGCGGCCACGTTGATGACCCCCATATCCTTGCCACGGTCCGCGGCCTGCGGGAGCACCTGCGTCAGCAGGGCGAAGTCAACGGCCTGGTAGGCGCCGTAGCCGATGCCCAGGATGCCGGCCCCAACCAGGGCGCCGGTCCACACGGGGAAGAACGCCATGGTGAGGCCTGCCATGGCGATCATGACCGAGGAGGCGATCACGAATGGCTTGCGCTTGCCCACCCGGTCGCTCCATGGCCCCGCGATCACCGCAGTAATCATCACCAACACCGCATAAATGCCGGTAAGGGTCAGGACCCCCAGCGCCGGGTTCTCATGCTTGATGACGTCTGCGAGGAAAAAGATCAGGTACACAATGGTCAGCTGGTTGCAGACGTTGACCAGGAAGCGGGTAAGCCAGGCCCACGCGAAATCAGGGTACAGCCGCGGGCTGATCCAGAAGCCGCGGAGGAAATTGCCCCACGAGAACGGCGGGCGGAGCTCCCTGGGCAGCGCGGGGTCGTTGCGGTGGAACAGATAGGGCAGCACGGAGAGCAGCAGGGACCCGGCACACAGCCAGTAACCCACCATGAAGTTGCCGGAAACCACAGCCCCGAAGACCGCGCCGAGGAGGATCCCCACCGTCTGGCCCAGGGCCGCCAGTCCCCCCACGCCACCGCGCTGCAGCACCGGCACGCGGTCCGGAATGGCGGCGGTGATGGCCGCATAGGCCGCGTTGGCGCCCAGCTGCACCAGGCACCAGAACAGGACCATCAGGGCAACAGCCGTGGCCCCGGACATTGCCAGCAACGCTGCCGTGGCCAGAATGGCACCCGCCAGGACCCAGGGGGAACGCCGGCCGAAACCCGAGACCGTCCGGTCGGACAGCGCACCGAAGAGCGGATTGGCAACCAAGGATACGGCGGCCCCGCACCCAAGTACGAGGGAGGCGATGGCTTCTTTGTTGGCTTCGTCGATGCCAATGGCCTGCTGGGCGATAAAGATATTGATGGGTCCGAAGAACGCGGCGTTGATGCCCACGTTGACCAGCACCAGGCCGGTGACCCACCGCGGGCTGACCCGCTGCGTGGGTTCGGCGAGCGCCGCCGTCGTGGTCCGCGGAAGGTCCGGCGGGACCGGCGTGTTGGACTGGCTCATGGCTGGTTTCCCCCGGCTGCGGCTAAATGGCGACGGAGTCAGACTATCGTGGGCGGTACCGGGCCGCCTTGTAAGGCGGCCGCAGTCACCAGGATGGCCACGAGCACCGAGGAGAACACCATGAGCGCAGCGCCAACGCCGGCGGAGGGCACCGCCGCCGTCAACACCGCGGACCTGTACGACGAACGCGGAGACGAGCTGGCGTCCGTATCGCTGCAGTTCCAGACCCTGGGCGGCCGCTCCCACTTCAGCGGACAGGTGCGGACCATCCGTTGCTTCCAGGACAACGCCCTGGTGAAGTCCACGCTGGCCACGCCCGGCAACGGCAACGTGCTGGTGGTGGACGGCGCAGGCTCGCTGGGCACCGCCCTGATGGGGGACATGATCGCCGAAAGCGCCGTGGCCAACGGCTGGGCCGGCGTCGTCATCAACGGCGCAATCCGCGACCGTCAGGCAATCGCCGCACTGGACCTTGGCGTGAAGGCCCTGGGCAGCAACCCCCGCAAGAGCGCCAAGGCCGGCGCCGGCGAGGTGGATGTTGACGTGGAGATCGACGGCGTGACCATCCGCCCCGGGTCCATGATCTGGTGCGACCCGGACGGGATCCTCGTGGAGCGGTAAGTCAGGCCCGGAAGAATTCTCCGTAGGGAGGAATAGGACTGCACCTAGGATAGTTACTGAAAGCAACTATCAACGCGTGATCCCTTTCCTTCCCCCTGGAGTACCCATGTCCACAGCACCCGCCGCGCGCGCCGCCGGAGAAACCCTGACACAGCGCCAGATCGTCACCGTGATGGTGGGCCTGATGCTGGGCATGTTCCTGGCATCGCTGGACCAGACCATCGTGTCCACGTCCATCTACACCATCGCCAACGACCTGGACGGGCTCTCGCTCCAGGCCTGGGCAACCACTGCCTACCTGATCACTTCCACGGTCAGCACCCCGCTGTACGGCAAGCTGAGCGACATTTTCGGCCGCCGCCCGCTGTACCTGACCGCCATCGTGATCTTCCTGGCGGGCTCGCTGTACGCAGGGTCGGTGCACTCCATGACCGAGCTGGCGCTGGCCCGCGGTGTCCAGGGGCTCGGGGCGGGCGGCCTGCTGGCCCTCGCGCTGACCATCATCGGGGACCTTGTCTCGCTCAAGGACCGGGCAAAGTACCAGGGCTACTTCATGTCCGTGTTCGGTGTCTCCTCCGTGCTGGGCCCGGTGGTGGGCGGCGCGTTTGCCGGTTCCGCCAACATCCTCGGTTTTGAAGGCTGGCGGTGGGTGTTCTTCATCAACCTGCCCATCGGCCTGGCCGCGCTCACCGTGGTGTTCCTGTTCCTGCACCTGCCCGCCAAGCACGTGAAGCAGAAGATCGACTACTTTGGCGCGGCGGCCATCACGCTGGCCATCGTGCCGCTGCTGCTGGTGGCGGAGCAGGGCCGCAGCTGGGGCTGGGCGTCCTTCAACTCCTTCCTCTGCTATGGCATGGGCGTGGTGGGCATCGCCTGGTTCCTGCTGGCCGAGAAACGTGCCGGCGATTACGCCCTCATTCCCCTGCGCCTCTTCCGGAACGTCACGTTCGGCCTGTCCTCGCTGCTGAACTTCATCATCGGCATCGGCATGTTCGGGGCCATCGCCATGCTCCCGCTGTACCTGCAGCTGGTGAAGGGCCTCACGCCCACGGAAGCGGGCCTGATGATGATCACCTTCACCGTGGGCATCCTCACCGGCTCCATCACGGCGGGCCGCACCATCTCGGCGTCCGGCACGTACCGGATCTTCCCCATCATGGGCACGGCCATCCTCACGGCGGCCGCCACCGCCATGGGGCTCTCCCTGGGCGTGGACACGGGCCTCTGGGTTCCCGGCGTGATCGCGGTGTTCTTCGGAATGGGCCTGGGCTTCTGCATGCAGCCGCTCACCCTGGCCATGCAGGTGTCCGTGCCGCGCCGCGACATGGGCGTGGGCACTTCCTCGGCTGCGTTCTTCCGCTCGATGGGCGGCGCCGTGGGCACGGCCGTGTTCATCTCCATGCTGTTCAGTTTGGCGGCGTCCCGGATTGCCGACACCATGAAGTCGGCAATGGGAAGCCCGGAGTACCAGGCCGTCCTGCAGGACCCGGCCGTCGCAACGGACCCGGCCAACGCCAAGCTGTACGAGTTCTTCCAGAACGGCGCCTCCAACGAATCCCTCAATGACACCAGCTGGCTCCACACAGCCAACAGCACCCTGACGCGCCCCATCACGGAGGGCTTCGCGTACGCCATCGACGCCGTCATGCTCACGGCGGCCGTGCTCACCGGCGTCGCGTTCCTGATCAGTTTTGCGCTGCCCAACAAGAAGCTCACGGACTCAAAGGCGGCCTCCCAGGAGTCGGTGCCGGCCCACTAAGCCGCCCCGCTCCACGCCTCAGGACGACGACGGCGGCGCCTCCCGCCGTCGTCGTCCCCTGTTTGCGGACAACCGGGCCCGGCCAACTGGAACGACGCTCCGTGGCATGGAACACTGTGTAACGCGTGTGCGCCGGCCCAGGGCCGGTTCCGCAGCCGACGACGTCCGCACCGCATCCACCAAAACCCAGACCTAGGGAGACCCATGCCCACTGCACAGGAGCAGACAACCGCCCAAATACCGCAGCGGGTGATCTGGCTGGCGCTCGCGGGTGCGGTGGGCGGATTCCTGTTTGGCTTCGATTCGTCGGTGGTCAACGGCGCCGTGGATGCCATGAAGGACGAGTTCGCCCTGTCAGAGGCCGTGACCGGCTTCGCGGTGGCCGTCGCGCTGCTTGGCTGCGCTGCCGGCGCCTACCTCGCTGGCAAGGTGGCAGACCACTACGGGCGCATCCCTGCCATGAAGCTGGGTGCGCTGCTCTTCCTGGTCAGCGCCCTGGGCACGGGCTTCGCCTTCGGCGTCTGGGACCTGGTCTTCTGGCGGCTGGTGGGCGGGCTGGGAATCGGCCTCGCCTCGGTCATTGCCCCCGCCTACATCTCCGAAATTTCGCCGCGGCACGTCCGCGGCCGCCTGGCCTCGCTGCAGCAGCTGGCCATCACCACAGGCATCTTTGCCGCGCTGCTGTCCGACGCGCTCCTGGCCACCAGCGCCGGCGGCGCCGACCAGGCCTACTGGCTGGGGATCGAGGCGTGGCGCTGGATGTTCCTGGCCGCGGCCCTGCCCGCGGTGGTGTACGGCTGGATCGCCTTTACCCTTCCCGAATCGCCGCGCTTCCTGGTGTTCCAGGGCAAGGAAGACGAAGCGCGGAAGGTCTTCGACTCCATCGTCCCCGCCGGAGAAACGGACCGCCACATCCGCGAGATCCGGGATGCCATCGAGGAGGACAAGCTGGCCGGCCAAAAGGGCTCGGTGCGCGGCAAGACGTTCGGCCTGCAGGCAGTGGTGTGGGTGGGCATCATCCTGTCCGTCCTGCAGCAGTTCGTTGGCATCAACGTGATCTTCTACTACTCCACCACCCTTTGGAAGGCCGTGGGCTTCCAGGAGAAGGACTCGCTCACCATCTCCGTGGCCACGTCCGTCACCAACATCCTGGTCACGCTGGTGGCGATTGCCCTGGTGGACCGCATCGGGCGCCGGCCCATCCTGCTGGCCGGCTCCGTGGGCATGGCCGTGTCCCTGGGTGCCATGGCCGTGGCCTTCTCCACCGCCGTTGGTTCCGGTGAGGATATTTCCCTGCCCGGCGCCTGGGGGCCGGTGGCACTGGTGGCGGCCAACGTCTTTGTGGTCAGCTTCGGCGCCTCGTGGGGTCCGCTGGTGTGGGTGCTGCTGGGTGAGATCTTCCCGTCCCGGATCCGTGCCCGGGCCCTGGGCCTGGCCGCGGCAGCCCAGTGGGTGGCCAACTTTGTGATCACGCTCAGCTTCCCGGTGATGGCCGCCGGCTCGCTGCCGCTCACCTATGCCATGTACGCCCTGTTTGCCGCCGCGTCCTTCTTCTTCGTGATGTTCAAGGTGCCGGAGACCAACGGGATGTCCCTGGAGCAGGCCGAAACGCTGTTCGTGGCCAAGGGCTCGAAGAAGGCCTAGCGCCCGCCTCCGTTCTACACCCTTCAACGGGCACTGCACCCCGGAACTCCCGGGTGCAGTGTCCGTTTGTGGGTGCAGCGGTCAGAGCGGAAGCTTCATGCCTTCGTGGTCCGCCGTGAAGCCGAGGCTCCCATAGAAACGGTGCGCAGCCGTCCGCGATTTGTGGGTGGTCAGCTGCATCAGTGTGCAGCCGCGGCGCCGGGACTCGTCGATGGCCCACTGCATCATGAGGTTGCCGAGGCCCTGGCCCCGGACGCCGGCCGCCACCCGAACGCCCTCGATCTGCGAGCGCCAGGCGCCGCGCCGCGAGATGCCGGGCAGGAAGCTGACCTGGAAGGTGGCCACCACGTGACTGTCCGCTGACCCTTGAGGCACCAGCTCCCCCACGACGAGCAGGTGGCGGGGGTCGGCGTCGATCGCTTCAAAGGCCCGCTCATACGGTTCCATGTCCCCCTCGCTTTCGCGCCCGGCACTCATGGAATCGTCCGCAAGGAGCTCCACGATGGCAGGCAGGTCTCCGCGTGTGGCGGGGCGGAGGCGGAAGGTTCCACTGCCGACGCCGGCAGTCAGCAAAAAGGGCGGGGTACTGGAAGGAGTGGGTTTCGTTGTCACTGAACCAGCATTCCACGGCCTCGCCTGCGTCCTTGCCTTCAGCCGCGCCCCATGTTTGGCTGGGGGACCAGCGTTGGAATGAATTACCTGATTGGGGGAGGTCCGCCGTGGATCAGAAAACTTTGTCAGCCCTGCCGAAAACAACCCTGCGGGCAGGAATCATCATTGGTGCGGCCGGCGCGGTCGCGGTCATCCTTGCTCCCCGGATCCTCCAGTCGCTGCAGTTGGGGCCGTCCTACTCGCAGGCAGTGGGCGCGCTCCTCAGTGTGGTGTTCCAGCTGGTCACCCTGTTCTTCCTGCCGTTCTCCGCGGCGCTGATAGCCGGATCCCTGGTGATGCGGTACGTGGGCTCAGTGCTCACCGGGGCCGCAGCTGCTGGTCAGGCGAAGTAGACGCCGATCCGGTTGCCATCGATGTCCTCGATGCGGATGTCGATGTCGTAGACGTCGCGGAGCATGGCCTGCTGCATGATCTGCCGGGGGCTGCCCTGGTGGACCAGCCGCCCGTCCTTCATGGCCAGGATGGTGTCCGAATAGCAGGATGCGAAGTTGATGTCGTGGACCACCAGGACGATTGTCTTCCCGAACTCATCAGCCAGGCGCCGGAGGAGCCGCATCATCTCCACGGAGTGCTTCATGTCCAGGTTGTTCAGCGGTTCATCGAGCAGCAGGTAGCGGGTGTCCTGCGCGAGCACCATGGCAATGAAGGCCCGCTGGCGCTGGCCGCCCGAGAGCTCGTCCACGAACTTGTCCGCCATGGGGGTCAGGTCCAAGTGGCCGATCGCCTCCTCCACCTTGGCCAGGTCCTCCACGGTGGGCCGGCCGCCGGAGTGCGGGAACCGGCCGAAGGCCACGAGATCCCGGACCGTGAGGCGCATGGTGAGGTGGTTCTCCTGCCGCAGGATGGCCATGGTCCGGGCGAGTTCCCGGCTGTCCGTGGCTGCGACATCCAGTCCGGCAACGGAGACGGAACCGGACTCAAGGGGCTGGAGCCTGCTGATGAGCGAGAGCAGCGTGGATTTCCCTGCCCCGTTGGGGCCGATGATGGAGGTGATGCCGCCGGCGGGAATGACGCAGCTGACGCCGTCCAGGACGGCCTGGCCGCCGTAGGTCTTGGAGACGTTCCGGACGTCGATCATGGCCGGACTCCCCCGGCCATGATGTCAGGAGTTGGGCGGGTCATTTCAGGGAGCCTTTCAAAAGGAGGTAGAGGAACAGGATGCCGCCCGCGAACTCGATGACCACGCTCAGGGCGGTGCTGAAGCCGAACACCTGCTCCAGCAGCAGCTGCCCGCCCACCAGGGCCACAGCGCCGATCAGCACCACGATGGGCAGCAGCCAGGCATGGCTGAACCCGCGGCACATCTGGTAGCCCAGGCTCACCACCAACAGGCCGAAGAACGTCACGGGCCCCACCAGCGCGGTGGACACGGCCACGAGCAGCGAGCATCCCAGCAGCACGCGCATCACCACCTTCCGGTGGTCGACGCCCACGTTGATGGCTACGTCCCGCCCCAGCGCCAGCACGTCCAGCGCGTGCCGTGCCCGCCACACCACAGCACAGACAGCCGCAACAATCACCGCCGAGAAACCCAGCAGTGCCGGATCCACGTTGTTGAAGCTTGCGAAGAACAGGTCCTGGAGGATGATGAACTCGCTGGGTTCCATGAGCCGCTGCAGCAGGGAGGACAGGCCGCGGAAGAGGCTGCCGAGGACCACCCCCACCAGCAGGAGAAGATGCAGCGAACGGGTGGCACCGGTAAACATCCAGCGGTACAGCAGCGCACTGAACGCCACCATCAGCAGCACTTCGACGCCGAACTGCAGCGTGGGCGGAGCGGCCACCACTGCGGCGGCTCCGAGGGTGAATGCCAGCACCGTCTGGACCAGGATGTACAGCGAATCGAAGCCCATGATGGACGGCGTCAGGATGCGGTTGGCCGTGACGGTCTGGAACAGGAGCGTGGATACGCCCACGGCAACGGCCACCAGCAGCATGGCGGCCAGCTTGATGGCCCGGCGCGGCAGGATGTAGCCCACGTTGCCCTTCAGGTCGAAAAACAGGAAGAAGCAGACGACGGCGGCAGCCACCGCGAGCAGGATGCCTGCCACCATGCGGGGCGGGGCATTGCGGATGGCGGCTTTGAGTTTCCGGGGAACCGGGCGCTGCACTGCGGCCGGCCGCTGGGCGTCGGCAGGATTTTCCGGCGGCCGCAGTGTTGTGCTCTCAAGCATTGCGTTTCCTCAGGATCAGGACGAGGAACAGGACAGCGCCCAGCACGGACATCACCATGCCCACCGGGACCTCGTAGGGGTAGCGGATGGTGCGGCCGATGATGTCGCACACCAGCACGAAGGCGGCGCCGAACAGGGCTGTCCACGGAACGGCACGGCGGAGGTTGTCGCCGAAGATGAGGGACACGATGTTGGGCACCACGAGTCCCAGGAAGGGTACGGCCCCCACGGTGGTGACCACCACGGCAGAGATCAGCGAGACGATGATGAGCCCCAGCTGCATGGTCCTGCCGTAGTTCAGGCCCAGGTTGGTGGTGAAGTCCTGCCCCATCCCGGCCACCGTGAACCGGTCCGCGGCCAGCAGCCCCAGGAGCATCAGGAGGGCGACAATCCACAGCAGCTCATACCGGCCCCGGAGGACACCGGAGAAGTCGCCGATCATCCAGTTACTCAAGGTCTGCAGCAGGTCATAGCGGTAGGCAAAGAAGGTGGTGACGGCGGCAATCACCCCGCCCAGCATGATGCCCACCAGCGGGATGAGGAGGGTGTTGCGGGCCGGCAGGCGGCGCAGGATGGCCAGGAAAAGGGCCGTCCCCAGCATCGCGAAGGTGCTGGCCACCAGCATTTTGGCCAGCACCGGGGCCTGCGGTGCGAAAACCGTCACTACCAGGATTCCCAGGGTGGCGGACTCGACAGTACCTACGGTGGAGGGCTCCACGAAGCGATTGCGGGCCATGAGCTGCATGATGAGCCCGGCAACCGCCACCGCCATCCCGGCCAGGACCACGGCAAGTGTCCTGGGAACGCGGGAAATCCAAAAAACGTCAGTCGTCGCGGGATCGCCGGATAAAAGGCCCGGCAGGGAGACGTCGCTGACGCCCACGAACATGCTGGCGATGGCAAGGGCAAGGACGGCAGTTGCGGCCGCAGCCAGGCCGGCACTGTGGCGGGCCCGGCTGCGGGTTGCCGGCGCAAGCGGGCGCACGGCGGTGGCGGTCATGGGTGTGTGGAGCCCGGTTGGAGGCTCTAGGCCACGGAGTCGGCAACGGCGTCCACCATTGCTTCGACGTTGTTGAGGCCGTAGCCCACGATGTACCAGCCGGCAGGGTCAAGGTTGATGACCTTGTTGTTCTGGACGGCGTTGGTGGACCGGACGAGTTCGTTGTCCAGGATGGGGTTGGCGTCGGCGCCTTCGGTGCCCACCGCGGTGTCGCGGTTGATGACATACAGGATGTCCGGGTTGACCTGCTTGATGTACTCGAAGGACACAGCCTCGCCGTGGCTGCCCTCAACCTTGACGTCTGCCGCGGTGGGGACGCCCAGGACGTCGTGGATGATGCCGAACCTGGAGCCTGCGCCGTAGGCGGTGACCTCGCCGCCGGACGTCAGGACAATGAGACCCTTCCCGGCGCCGGCCGCCTTGGTTTTGGTCTCTTTGATGGTGGCGTCCACCGCGCCCAGCTTCTCCTCCACCTCGGCGGACTTGCCGAAGATGGTTCCCAGCTTCCCGGCCTGCTCCTTGAAGCTTTCCATCGGCCCGGCGGCGTCGATGGACAGGTCGATGGTGGGGGCGATCTTGCTCAGTTCCTCGTAGGCTCCGGCGGTCCGGCCGGAGATGATGATGAGGTCGGGGTCGCCGGCGCTGACGGCTTCGAAGTCGGGCTCCTTCAGGGAACCGATCTTGGTGTACTTCGCGTCGGCGTACTTGTTGAGCGCGTCCGGGTAGGCAGCCTCGGGCACGCCGGCGGGCTCAACGCCCAGCGCGTCAAGGGTGTCCAGGACTCCGAGGTCGAACGTGAAGACCCTCTCCGGGTTGACGGGAACGTTGGCGGTGCTGCCCTGGGCATGTTCCACGGTGATGGTGGCCGCCTCACCAGCGGGCGTCGCCGTCGCGCTCCCGCCGCACGCCGTCACGGTCAGTAGCGCCGCTCCCGCCGTAAGTGCCCCCAGGTAGCTCGACAGCCTCTTCTTCACTTTGTTCTCCGCTCGGATAATACGTCACAAGTTTGTTGCCTAATAGCCCAGAGCCTATAAGTAAGGGAATGCTAACTTCAAAGCGGGAGGGGCAGTATTCCGTCACAAGTGGGGGACATCACAACGCACGACGCCGGCACTCAGGTGAGTGCCGGCGTCGTGCGTTTGCAGGAGGGTTGGGGAAAAAGCCGCATCAACTGCGAGAGGGTCCCCGGAAAGGCTGCAGCAAGTGCAAGAGGGTCGCAGTCAGTACGGGAGGGTTTAGGCCGGGGCCTTGGCCGCCTCCGCCTGCCGCTCCTCCACCAGGGTTGCCACCGCGTTGAACAGTGGATGCTCGGGCTCCAGCCCGGTGATGCGGGCAGTGGCGTCCGCCGGACTGGAGGAGGCCAGGATGCCGGCCAGCTCCGTTGCCTCGGCGTCGGCCGGATCGGTGAAGCGCAGGGCCGCGGCGATGGCGCCCAGGAGCGCCTCCGGCACAATGCCCCGTTCCGCCAGTTCAGCGGCCGGACCGATGAACCGTTCATGCCGGCTCAGCTTCCGCAGCGGTGCGCGGCCCACCCGGTTCACCGTGTCAGGAAGGTAGGGGTTGGAGAACCGGACCAGGATCTTCTGGACATAGGCCTCCTGCTCGTCGTTGCTGAAGCCGTGCTTGGAGACCAGCAGCTGTTTGGTCTCCTCCAGCACCGCCCGAACGTCCTCGGCCACGTCCTGGTCGGCCATGGCCTCGGAGATCTTCTCCAGGCCCGCCTCGAACCCGAAGTACGCTGCCGAGGCATGGCCGGTGTTCACCGTGAACAGCTTCCGCTCGATGTACGGCGAGAGATCGTCCACGAACGTGGCACCCGGGATGGCCGGTGCCGCCCCTGCAAAGGCGGTGCGGTCGATGACCCACTCGTAGAAGGTCTCCACGGTGACGTCCAGGCCCTGTCCGGCTTCCTGGTTGGGAACGATCCGGTCCACGGCGGTGTTGGCGAACACAGCCTTCCCGTCCAGCGTGCTGGCGGCAGCCCCCGGCTGGGAGGCCACCTCTTTGGCCAGGATGTCCGTGGCGTTGATGGCGTTCTCGCAGGCCATGACCTGCAGCGGGGCCAGGCCCGCGTCCCTCGCCGCGATGCCTTTGGCGATGGCAGGGGCCACGAACTTCAGGATATGGGGGCCCACGGCGGTGGTGACGATGTCCGCCGTCGCAATCTCCTCGATCAGTTCCGCTTCCTGCGTGGTGGAGTTCAGCGCCCGGAAGTTGTTGACCGTCCGCACTGCAGGGTTCTCCCCCACCTCGTGCACGGAGTAGCTGTCCGCGGCTGCCAGCTGGGCGATGAGTTCCTCCGCCACGTCGGCGAACACCACCTCATACCCGGCGTCATGCAGGAGGAGGCCCACAAAGCCACGTCCGATGTTTCCGGCCCCGAAATGAACAGCCTTCACTATGCATTGACCTTTCCGAAGAGTTCCAGGACTTCATCCACCGAGGTGGCCGCCTCCAGCCGGGCAACCTGCTCCTTGCTGGTGAAGACCTTCGCGATGGAGGACAGGATGTGCAGGTGCTCGTTGTTGACCCCTGCCACGCCCACCACGAACTTGACCTGCTTGCCGTTCCAGTCGATGCCCTGGGGGTAGCGGATCACGGACACCGCGGACTTCCGGATGTGGTCCTTGGCGGCGTTGGTGCCGTGGGGGATGGCCAGGAAGCTGCCCATATAGGTAGACACGGATTCCTCGCGCTCGTGCATGGCGGCAATGTAGCCCTCATCCACGGCGCCGCGGGCCAGCAGCAGCCTGCCGGCTTCGTCGATTGCGGCGTCGCGTGTTGTGGCTGAACCGTCCAGCACCACGCTCTCACGGGCCAGGATCTCCGGCGCGCCGGCGGTTCCGGCGGCGGGAGCCGCGTCCACGGGGGCGTCGGCCGCGTGGGCGCCGTGGCTGGCCGCGGCAGCCCCTGCCCCTGTTGCAGCGGCAGTTGCGGGCCCGGAGGCGGATGCCCCGCCGGGTGTTCCGGCTCCGGCGTCCGGACCTTCCGCTGTCACACCACCCTCGGCATTGCTCTCCCTGACCAGCTCCACGATTTCGTCGTAGCGCGGGCTGCTCATGAAGTTGTCAACGGAGTAGTGGACGGCACTGGACGTGGCGGGCTTGGCCCGTTCCGTCAGGTCCTGGTGGGTGATCACGACGTCGTAGTCGTCGCGAAGGTTGGCGATGGCCGCGTTGGTGACCTTGACGTCCGGGAAGCCGGCCGCCTTGATCTTGTTGCGCAGCACCGAGGCGCCCATGGCACTGGAGCCCATGCCGGCGTCGCACGCGAACACGATGTTGCGCACCGGCCCGGCCAGGACGCCAACACCGCCGCCCGCGGCAGCACCTGCCCCGGCGCCCGTCAGGGTGGAGGCCACAGAGCTCTTCTTGCCCTTCATCTGCTCCATCCGTGAGGTGGCATCGTTGAGGTCCACCTCATCGCTGTGCTTGGTGGTCTTCATGATGACCGAGGCCACCAGGAAGGAGGCGGCCGTCGCCAGCAGGACCGCCAGGATCACTCCGAGGTAGCTGTCCCTGGAGGTCTGGGCGAGCACGGCGAAAATGGAGCCGGGGGCGGCCGGCGCCACCAGGCCCGCACCAGTGATGGCCAGGGTGGCGATGCCGGTCATTCCGCCGGCGATGGCAGCGAGGATCAGCAGCGGGCGCATCAAAACGTAGGGGAAGTAGATCTCGTGGATACCGCCGAGGAAGTGGATGATGGCGGCACCCGGGGCGGACGCCTTGGCGGCACCGCGGCCAAACACCATATAAGCGAGCAGGATGCCAAAGCCGGGTCCGGGGTTGGCCTCAAGCAGGAACAGGATGGACTTTCCCTGCTCCAGCGACTGCTGGACACCCAGCGGGGTGAGCACGCCGTGGTTGATGGCGTTATTCAGGAAGAGCACCTTGGCCGGTTCGATGAAGATGCTGGTGAGCGGCAGCAGTCCGTTGTCCACCAGGAACTGGACCACGTTGCCGGCGCCTGTGCTGAACGCCGAAACCAGGGGGGCGATGCCATAGAAGCCCAGCATGGCCAACAGGGCACCCCAGATGCCGGCGGAAAAGTTGTTGACCAGCATTTCAAAGCCGGGACGGATCTTGCCGTCCCAGATGGAGTCGATCTTCTTCATGGTCCAGCCGCCCAGCGGGCCCATGATCATGGCGCCGATGAACATCGGGATGCCGGCACCCACAATCACGCCCATGGTGCCGATGGCACCGACAACGCCGCCGCGGACGTCATAAACCATCCGGCCACCGGTGTAGGCGATCAGGAGCGGCAGCAGGTAGGTGATCATCGGCCCCACCAGGCCGGTGTTCGCCACCCCGTCCGTCTCCCCAAAGCCGCCCAGCTGGGGAACGGGGAACCATCCCTTTTCAATAAAGAGTGCGGTAATGAGGCCCCAGGCGATAAAGGCGCCGATGTTGGGCATGATCATGCCGGACAGGAACGTCCCGAACTTTTGGACGTGCACGCGTGCGCTGGTGCGGGGTTTTGCAACTGTCTCTGTTGCCATGTGATTTCCTAACCGTCATTCCTGCGGCTCCGCAGGATGGTCCGATACTTACGACGACGTACTGCCGGAATGTGCGGGTTCAGCCCGCCGGGCTGGTGGAGATGCGGTGAAGCCATTCGAGGAAAAGCTTGAGTTCCGAGCTTGAAAGCTGGTCAGAGTGCGAGGCCTGAAGTGCGGCGTTCAGGGCGATCGCGGCCACCACTACCGAGGACTTCCCGGCGTCGCCCGGAGCCGCGCCGCTGGCGGGCTCGGCGGACACCGCAAAGATCATGGCGTCCCGGGTCATGGTGGACAGTTCGAGGTTCCGTTCGGAGGCGGGCTCCGCAATCAGCATCAGCGTCACGCCCACGTTGGCTGCCAGGATGGACCTGGCCGCTTCCCGGGGCTGGACGTTCAGCTGGCCCGCCACCGCTGCCTTGTTCAGCATCTCCTCCATGAGCGCCTCGGCATCTGCGACGATTGCCGGGCGGCTTTCCGGGCGGATGTTGCCGAACATCACCAGGTACAGCTCCGGCTGGTTCAGCCCGAACTGGACATGGTTGTCCCACATTCTCCGGATATCCTCGAGCGGCTGCCCGGAGGGGGCGAAATCCCTTTCGCCCGCAACATACTCTTCAAACCCTGCGGCGACGACGGCGTCGAACAGACCTTCCTTGTCACCGAAGTGGTGGTACAGCGTGGGGGCTGTGACCCCCGCCAGCTGGGTGATCTGGCGGGTGGAGACGGGAGCTCCCCCGGAGTTTGCCAGCAGCTCCGCGGCAGCACGGAGCAGCCGCATTTTGGGGGGAAGCTGGCCATCCAAACTCATAACCGCTACCCTAGCACCTATAGCATTGCTATATGAACTGAATCACATACAATTTTTTTCAGGCACGTTTCACGCCTCCGGACGCAGCAGTCTTCCGGCGGACCGGCATGGCGCCGGACATATCGGGCGGGCCTGGCAACCGGCAGAGAATGAGGACCTTCAGTGCAGAACTTCCCAGGAGTAGGCGTCAGCCCAGGCCGCGTCATCGGCACCGTCCGGCAGATGCCCAAACCCATCAGCGAACCTGCCGCCGGCGAGCAGCTGGCGCCAGGGACCACCGCCGAGGAAGCAACCGCAGCGCTGAAGGCAGCCTCCCAGGCGGTGCACGATGAACTGAAGGCCCGCGCCGCCCACGCCACCGGAGACGGCAAGGCTGTCCTGGAAGCCACCGCACTGATGGCCAAGGACACCATGCTCATCAAGGGCGCGGCAAAGCTTGTGGCACGCGGCATGTCCGGCGAGCGCGCCATCTGGGAGTCCGGCTCCTCAGTGTCAGAGATGCTCCACAACCTGGGCGGCTACATGGCCGAACGCGCCACCGACGTCCTGGACGTCCGCGCCCGGATCGTTGCCGAACTGCGGGGCGTGCCCGCCCCCGGCATCCCCGCCTCCAGCACCCCGTTCGTCCTGGTGGCCGAGGACCTGGCCCCCGCTGACACCGCCACCCTGGACCCCAACAAGGTCCTGGCACTCGTCACGGCCGGCGGAGGCCCGCAGTCCCACACCGCCATCATCGCCCGGTCCCTGGGCCTTCCCGCCGTTGTTGCCGCAGTGGGCGTGGACGAGCTTCCCGACGGCACCGAAGTCTATGTGGACGGCGCCGCCGGCAGCATCAGCTCCGAACCCGACGAATCCCTGCGCGCAGCTGCGGAAGCGTGGGCTGCCACCGCGTCCCTACTGGCCGACTTCAGCGGAACGGGAGCGACGGCGGACGGCCACCTGGTGCCTTTGCTTGCCAATGTTGGCGGCGGCAAGGATGCCGAGGCGGCCGCCAAGCTGGGCGCCCAGGGCGTGGGCCTGTTCCGCACCGAATTCTGCTTCCTCGAGCGGGACACCGAGCCCAGCGTCGAAGAGCAGGCCGCAGCCTACAAGAGTGTTTTTGATGCCTTCCCGGGCAAGAAAGTGGTCCTGCGAACGCTCGATGCCGGCGCGGACAAGCCGCTTCCGTTCCTGACTGATTCCACCGAGCCCAATCCGGCCCTTGGCGTCCGCGGCTACCGCACCGACTTCACCACCCCCGGGGTCCTGGACCGCCAGCTGGAGGCCATCGCCCTGGCGGAAAAGCAGTCCGAGGCGGACGTCTGGGTCATGGCGCCCATGATCTCCACCGCAGAAGAAGCCGCACGCTTTGCCTCGATGTGCGCCGATGCGGGCATCAAGACCCCCGGCGTCATGGTTGAGGTTCCCTCCGCCGCCCTGACCGCGGAAGCCATCCTTCGGGAGGTGGCCTTCGCCAGCCTCGGCACCAACGACCTCACCCAGTACGCCATGGCCGCGGACCGCCAGCTCGGCCCGCTCGCCAACCTCAACACCCCGTGGCAGCCGGCCGTCCTGCGCCTCGTGGGACTGACAGTGGAAGGCTCCCGGGCGGAAGGCAACAACAAACCCGTAGGCGTCTGTGGCGAGGCAGCCGCCGACCCCGCCCTCGCCGTCGTCCTGACCGGCCTTGGCGTCAGCACCCTGTCCATGACGGCCCGCTCCCTCGCTGCCGTGGCCGCGGTCCTGAAGACCGTCACGCTCGAGGAAGCGCAGCAGCTGGCCAAGCTGGCACTGTCCGCTCCCAGCGCCACGGAAGCGCGGGCGTGGGTTCGGGAGAAGCTGCCCGTCCTGGACGAACTCGGACTCTAGGGGCGACGCCCGCCTGGGCTGGCGACGCGCG
>NZ_JCAXEF010000017.1:0-71390 GCF_059758765.1 Pseudarthrobacter sp. GQ63 | reverse complement strand
GCCGAAGGCCAACACGCCGCCACCGACGTCAGAGACCGCACCACCGACGCCGCAGGCAACGTCAAAAACACCTAAGCGGCATCCAGTACACCGCGGCACACGCAAGGCACCCAGCACTACCTGACAGGCCGGCCCCGCCAACCGCGGAGCTGGCCTGTCCGTTTTTCGCCCCTTATCGAGAGGACACCCCATGGCCACTCATGACGCATCCGAGAGCAGCACCGCCAAAGCAGGCCAGGCCCCGGCACCCGATGATTCCCGGAAGCCGGAGAGTCCGAAAGACCTCGTCAAGCCGAACTGGAAATACATCGCCAAGAAGACCTTTCGGGAATTCAGCAAGGACCAGTGCCCTGACCAGGCCGCAGCCCTGACCTACTTCGCGGTGCTGTCACTGTTCCCGGCCATCCTGGCACTCATCTCAGTGATCGGGCTATTCGGCGACCCCCAGAAAACCACCAGTGCCCTCCTGCAGATCGTGAGCGGTTTTGCCCCTGCCGAGACGGTCAACACCGTCAGCGGAACTGTCGAAGAATTGGCCAGCGCACCGGCCGCAGGACTGACCCTTGTCCTTGGCCTTGCCACGGCCCTATGGTCCGCCTCAGGGTATGTCGGCGCGTTCGGCCGTGCCATGAACCGGGTCTACGAGGTGGATGAGGGCAGGCCCTTTGTCAAGCTGCGCGGAACCATGCTGGTGGTCACCCTCCTTGCCGTCGTCATCGTGGCTATCCTGGCCGGCATGCTGGTCCTGAGCGGCCCGGTAGCAGAAGCGGTGGGCGGCCTGATCGGCCTCAGCGGCGTCTTCCTTGCTATCTGGGACATCGCCAAATGGCCTGTGATGGTGGGACTGATCATTGTGATCATCGCCGTCCTCTACTACGCCACCCCCAACGTCAAGCAGCCCAAATTCAAGTGGATGAGCCTGGGCTCCGGCATCGCGCTCTTCATTTTCCTGCTTGCATCGCTGGGTTTCGGTTTCTACGTAGGCAACTTCGGCAACTACAACAAGACCTACGGCGCCCTGGGCGGCGTGATCGTGATGCTGCTGTGGCTCTGGATCCTCAACATGTCGCTGCTCTTCGGTGCAGAGTTCGACGCCGAGATGGAGCGCGGCCGGCAGCTCCAGGCAGGCATCAAGGCAGAGGAAACCATCCAGCTGCCGCCAAGGGACACGAAGAAGAGCGAAAAGCTGCAGAAGCAGGAGGAAGAGGACATCCGGCACGGGCGGGAAATCCGTGAGAAGTACAGCGCGGAGAACGGCCGGGATGAGTCCCCGGACGAAGGCCGGGACCAGGACGGGGGCCGGGACTCCGACGAGCCCCGGGAACCGCACCGGGACCGGGTCCGGGACAAGGTGCGCGACCGCGCCCTTGGCGGGAACGAAGACCGGGGCGGCAACGACGCCCGGTAGGGCATTCCGCGGGGACTAGGCAGGACCTTCAAGATGGGAGAAAATTGTCTTGAAGGTCCTGTTTAGTTTTCCCGGGTCTTAACAAGGGACCCGGGAGCAGGCGGGGCCGGCGGTGAGATGGCCTCTTCTGAGACCGAGGCCAGTCCCCCCAGTCGCCGTCGGCCCCCTCGATCCGTTCGGTCCAGCTGCACCCACGGGCCCAATCAACCGCTGTAGCGTCCCCGCCGGCAGGGTTTCCCGCCGGCTGGCATTGCCTGTCCAGGCTGGGAAGCCTAACTGGACAAAGCGAGCCGCCCTGCCATACCTTCATGATTACTCTGTTGAGCCCCTCCGGGGCTGGCAGGGCCGCTGAAGCAGATACGGCGGCATCAAGGTCGAGCCCGAATGAGCGAACATGCCTGCTACACATTTTGAAGATTTTCTTGCCGAAGCAGTCGTCGCGGACAGGGAGCCGGGGCTGGGCCTCGGACGCGATGAGCTATACGGCCTCTACACCAGCTGGTGCCTCCTCCACAAAGCCCAGCTTCAGCCGCCGGAAGCACTGTGGGTGGCGCTGGAAGAACACGGTATCAACCCGGACAATAACAACCTGTCCATGACCGGCCCTGCCGCCGCGGATTACATCGTCGCAAGCGCCCCCGACCTCGTCTGACACACCGGTTTTTCCCTCCGGCCACAGCTCCTCTGCTGCAGCCAGCCATCTGTTGAAGCAACCCTTGGCTGGCTAGCATGGGAGCATGACCTGCGTATCGCCGCAGGTCACCAGCCGAAGGGAGAAATGCCATGGGTTTGGACGACAAGATCGACAACGCCGCCGAGAAGATGGCCGGCAGGGCCAAAGAAGCCGCCGGCAAGGCAACTGATGACGAAAGCCTCCGGGCCGAAGGCCAAATGGACCAGGCCAAGGCTGACCTGAAGCAGGCCGGCGAGAAGGTCAAGGACGCTTTCCGGAAAGACTAGTCCTGCCGAAAGGGGCTGCTGCGCAACCGCAGCAGCCCCTTTCCCGTTAAGTCATCGCGCATACCACGCCGCCGTGGGACTGCCCTTATGCTTCCGGCGCCAATGCGATCTCCATGCCGAGCGTGCGCAAATAGGCCCCAAAGCCCTTCGGCGCGCGGGCCTGCGTGCGGCCGGACGTCCGCACGCGGATTGTATCCGTGGCCCTGACATCGAACCCGTGTTCCCGCAGCCGCCCTGCCAGCACCCTGTCCTCATGCGAGAGGTGCCGCGGGAACCCGCCCGCCACAAGGTACGCCGAACCGCGGACGCCGAGGTTTGCCCCGAAAACATGCGGGTGGTCTTCCCCGAAGGAGTGCATCGACTGCCAGCGGCTGAGCAGTTCGGGTGCCATCCCTGCAGGGTCCACCTCAACAGACCCGAGCACTGCATCGGCTCCCGCCGCAGCCAATTCAAGCTGCCCAACGAGCCAGTTGTCCGGAACCACCGAGTCGGCGTCGGTGTTCGCCAGCCACAACCCGGCCTCGGCGCCAGGGCCTGCATCTGCCCCAGCACCCAGGGCCTGCCAGTTTCCCGCCCGCCTGCTCCTTCCCACGCTTCGAAAGGCGACCTCAAGGACAGAGAAGCAGGCGTTCCGGGCGGTGTACGCGGAGGCGATGGCCGCAGAACCGTCCGTGCAGGAGTCAAGGACCACGAGAACCCTGACATCGATTCCCGGCTGGACCTGCCGGAGCGTCGATGCCGCGGCCTCCACGCCGGCGAGGGCGCGGCCCAGGTGTTCCTCCTCATTGTGGACCGGAATCACCACGGCCACCCTGTCAACGGGAGTCAAGGCGCAGGCACCGCCGCCATGGGCGCAATCAGGGTCTCAAGCAGGAAGTCCCGCTCCCGGTACAGGCCGGCGGTGGGCCATTTCAACCCGTCACGGACGCGGGTGTGGACTGCTTCGCCATCCAGCTCCCAGCCGGAAATGGGGTGGCGCCAGTGGCACAGCAGCAGGGTGCCGCCCGGGAGGATCGAGTCCCTGGTTTTTTCAACCAGGTCATCGAGCTCACCGGCGGCGAGGTAGTACCCCACCTCGGACACCACCACCAGGTCGTAGCTCCCGGCAGGCCACTCGGCGGGCAGCGTCAGCTGCATGGCGGTGACGCCCGGGAATGGGGCCAGGCGTTGCGCTGCCTGCGCCAACGCTGCACCACTGGCATCCACGGCCAGCAGGCTGGTGCACCGCGGGGCAAGATCGGCCGTCAGCGTGCCAATGGAACAACCGATCTCCAGCGCCGCGGAATAGTGTTCGGAAGGCAGCGCCGCGAGCGTCAGGGCACGCTTCCGCCGTTCGTACCAGCTGGTGGTGTACTTCCAGGGGTCCGGCTCCCGGCTGTGGATGCCGTCAAAGATGCCCTGTGCTTCCCTGCTGGTGCGCGGCATGGTTCCGGGGCCACCTGGTTTTCCGGGAATGAACTCCTGCGGAGCAGTCCATGCGAAGGTTTCAAAGGGGCGGGAGAAGTGCCGCAGGAAGGACTCGCTCAGGAGGACCTCGTCACCGGGATGCGGAGAAAGCGGCCTGGTCTGGCTGGCATGCTCCTGCATGGCCCGCTCCTTGACGGACTGCTCTCCAGGCTCCAGCGGCATCCTCACCCACGATTGCCATTCGGGGTGCGCGGGGGTGGCCCAGTGCCAGTACCAGATGGGGTATTCCAGCAGTGCGTAACCATTGTCGGCGGCAACGGCAGCGGCTACAGTGCCGAGGGCATCGTGGTCCGTATGCCCGTCGGCGCGGTATGGCGCAAGAATAGCTACCCGGCCGGCAGGACCGGCCAGCGCTGCGGCGGCTTCGCTGACCGAACGGGTTATGCCGGCAGTGCGCTCCGCCAGGCCGCTGTCCGGCAGGCCGAGGTACCGCCAGCGGTCTTTCAGCCCCATGCGGTCCAGGGCCGCGGCGAACTCCGCCAGGCGCCTGGCAGTCAGTTCTTCCCGGGAGACTGTTTCCGACCCGGGATGCGAGGCCTCCCCCGCAGTGCACAACAACACCCGCACCTCGGCACCGAGGGCGTGCAGCCGCGCCATTAGGCCGCCCGCTCCGAGCGTCTCGTCGTCCGGGTGGGCGGCAAGGACCAGGAACCGCATGGCGGCAAGCTCCTCCGGACCGAGCGGGAGCTCAGGAATGACCGGAAGGCCCCCGGCGGACCAGGCCGACTCGTCAGTCCCCTCGTCCGTGTGCAGGAAGGTCACCAAGGCGCGTCACCTTTCAGGGTCAGGGAGCCCAGTTGGGCGTCGTCACGCATGCCGTGGTGCTGGCGGACGTACAGTGCAAGGTCAGCCATCCGCTTGGCATACGTCCGGTCGAAGGCCAGCGGTCCCGGACCCCGGTTGCTGCCCACTACAGTCAAAACGCGTTCGACGGCGGCGGCGCAGGTTCCGCGCACACGCAGCGCATCGCTCCACGGCGTAATCCGCCCGGCGTTCCGCTGTAGAGAAGACCCCTGGTCAGCGGGCACCTGTTCAGCGGACACCTGTCCCCGCTGGTCGATGCCTTCCGCGGTTCCTGCAAGGTATTGCAGGGCGGAGGTCAGGGTGCGGTCCAGCTCCCCCAGCGAGGCCAGCGCAACCTGGTCCGGCTCCCGGCCGGAAAGACGTCCGGCCCGGAGGGAATCCCGGTAGTCCCGGGCGATGCCTACGGCTCCCCCGAGCCAGCACGCGGCCACCCCCATGCCGCCCCAGGCGAAGCCAGGCCGGCTGAAATACCAATTGTTTCCCTGCAACGGCTGAGCGGGGACCCGGTCGAACCGAACGGTCCCGCTGGGGATTTCCTGCAGCCCCCTGGCCACCCACTCCGGTTCCTCGCAGGTCACGCCGGCGTGGCGCAGGTCAACTGCGAAAGCTGCACGGCCGCCGTCATCCGTGTGGGCAGTGACCACCGCGTGGTCAAGCACCTGGGCGAGGGAACACCACGGCTTGGCGCCGCTCAACAGCACCCCGGAACCGTTGCTTTCGGCAGCGAGCCGCATTCCTGGTCCTTCCGCGGCAAAAACACCCCAGGCGCCGCTGGCACGGGAGGGATCATGCCCTGCCTGGGCCAGGATCGCCAAGGCATCCAGGTGCGGTTCGAAAACCCGGGCAGCGGCAACGTCGAGGGCGGCAACGGTGGCCAGGCGCTCCCAGAGAAGCCCGGTGTTCCCTTCACCGGGCCGCGGCCACTCCTTTCCGGCTTCCTGCGCCAGGCCGAGCAAAGCCGGCACGTTGCCGGCGCTGGCGGAGACGGCCTGGAACAAAGGATCCAGGCCGTCCGGGCCTTCCCCGCCGGCGGAGAGCCGGACCGCTGCATTGGTGCCGGGCACCGCGTCCCCGGCGGATGGTGCGCTGTGTTCTTTGGAGAGTTCCTGCATCGTGATGGCGGCGCCTACGTGCCGGCCGGCTCGGTAACGGAGGCCGTGGGTGCCATGGTTTCGGCATTGACCATCCAGGCCAGCTGTTCCAGCCGCTCGATGGCGGCGTGGAGCAGGTCGGCGCTGGTGGGGTCTTCCTCATCCACCTCATCGTGGACATCCCGCATGGTCTGGACTGTCCGCTCCAGCCGGGCGGTGATGAGTTTGACGGTCTGCTTCGTGGAGGTCAGGCCTTCGGGAAACCCGTCCAGCCGGGTGCCGGCGGACACGGTGCCGCTGCGGCCGTCCGGAAGGGCGTGGAGCGCGCGCATCCTCTCCGCGGCCTGGTCCGCGAAGAGCCGGGCGGCAGCGATGATCTCGTCGAGCTGCAGGTGCAGGTCGCGGAAGTTTGTGCCCACGAGGTTCCAGTGCGCCTGCTTTCCCTGCAGGTGCAGCTCAATGAGGTCCGTAAGCACCGTCTGAAGATTGCCGGCAAGGGTGGGTGACGCTTTCATCAGTTTCCTCCACTGCTGCTGTTGGTCCGGCTGATCGCCAGCCGGACTTTGATTCTAAGCACACTTAGCAGTTTGACGGGCAGGAAGATTCCCCCGGCACGGGTGCTACCGGATGCGTGCAAGCGCAAAGCCGTCCCAGCCTTTGGAGCCAACGGTCTGGATGACGGTGGCGTCCAGCCGCGGGTGCTCGCCCAGGAGCCTGAGTGCCTCAATGATTCCCGGCGCGTTGACCGGGTCCATTCCGGGGTCCAGGATTGCACCCTCCCAAACGGCGTTGTCCAGGACCACTGTGGCCCCCGGCCTTCCCAGCCGTACGGCCCAGTCCAGGTAGCGGCTGTTGTTCTCCTTGTCCGCGTCAATAAAGATGAAGTCGAAGGGCTCCCGGCCTTCCTCCTCAAGTGCCGCCAGGGTCTCCAGCGCGGGCCCCAGCCGGATCTCCACCTTTTCGCCCAGGCCGGCGGCATCAATGTTGGCCCACGCGACTTCCGCGTGTTTGGGCAGGAATTCGCAGGTGACCAGGGTCCCGTCAGAAGGGAGGCCCCGGCCCATCCAAATGGTGCTGAAGCCGGCGAGCGTGCCAATTTCGAGCACGCGCCGGGCCCTGGACAGCTGGACCAGAAGCTTGAGGAGCTTGCCTGCGTTGGGAGCCACTTCGATGGCCGGCATCCCTGCCTCGGCGGCGGAACTGATGGCCTGCTGCAGCGCAGGATCCGGATGGACCACGACTTCTGACAGGAACTCTTCCGCCGCAATCCACTCCGGACGGGGATGGTGCTCAAACATTGCCACAGTTTGGCACGGGGTGGCGTTGGAATCCAGAGAAGTTGGGTGCCGGCCGAAGGCGGGTGCCGGCGGACAACCTGGGGCCGGCGAAAGGCCGACGGCGGGCCGGAGGCTGCGCGGGTCAGGAACCGTCTGCGAGCGCTTCTTCCAGGCGGTCCACTTTTGCGGTCAGTTCCCCTGTGTAACCCGGCCGGATATCAGCCTTGATCACCAGGGAGACGCGGCTGCCGTACCGTCCCACTGCCTCCGTTGCCCGCTTGACGACGTCGAAGACCTCGTCCCATTCACCTTCGATGGTGGTGAACATCGAGTCCGTTGTGTTGGGCAGGCCCGACTCCCGGACGATTTTGACGGCGGCGGCAACGGCGTCGTGCACTGACGCGTCAGTGGGCCGGGAACCTTCGCTGGGGGCGCCGGACGGGGCGACAGAAAACGCAAGCAACATGAGGCCAGTGTGCCACGCCTTGCGAGCGGCGACAGGGCAGGATGGCGCCCGCGAGCGTCATATAACCCCCTACCGCGCAGTAACGGTGTTCGCTGAAAGCTCCGTTGCTAACCTTTTCGCATGAGCCTCGCAGTCGCCCGTAAGCCCCTCCGTGCCGACGCAGCGCGGAATGTGGACAAGATCATCACGGCGGCCCGGCAATGCTTCCGCGAATTTGGGCCTGAGGTACCGCTGCAGACCATCGCGGCGACCGCAGGGGTTGGCCCGGCCACCCTCTTCCGCAATTTTGCGGACAAGGAAGAGCTGGTACTGGCCGCCCTTAACCGGCAGCTCCGCCTCACCGTGGATCCCGTGGTGGACGGCGCCCTGGCGGACATCGACGGGGCCGCCGGATTGTTGCGGGTCCTGGAAGCACTCATGGACGCGGCCAGCGCTGACGCCAACCTGCTGGGAGCCGTCGCGGGGCGGCGCGAACTCCTGACCGGCATTACCGGCTCACTCATGGAATCCATCAGCGTGCTGCTGGTGCGCGGGCAGGGGCAGGGAAGCCTGCGGGCGGACATTTCCATGACGGACATGTTCCGGTTGCTCGCCATGCTCATCGGAGTGGTGGACACCATGGAGCCCGGTTCCGACGCCTGGCGCCGTCCGCTGGCCCTGGTTGAGGACGCCATCCGGACCACGCGGCCCACCCGCCCCCTGCCGGCCCACGTGCCCGTCCCGTCCACACCCGGAACCGGCCCCCACCTGGGCTAAGGCATGCAGTAGAACCGCGCCGCACGGGGCGCAGCCACGGCTCCGGACTGCCGCGGCCGTCCGCCGGGCCTGGTGCGCGGACAGCACCATTGTGGGCGTCCTGCAGGTGCAATACACTTCAGGAGGGGTTACGCAGCCAGCCTCCCAACTTTGGGATGGAGTGACCCATGAAGCAATTCCGGAAATTCCGGCGCATTCTGGCAGCGGCACAATGAACAGTTCAAAACTGAACCGCTACCTTAACGATCCCCGCGGCCCCGAAGAAGTCCTTCCCTCGCTGACCGCGGAAGAACTCGCAAACCTCCTGGACGCCCTGTACCAGAACCTGGATACTCCCGAACCCGAATTCGGGGCGGAGGCGTGGTACGAGATGGCCGTCGAAGAAAGCTGCCGGCGGGCCGGTTCGCCCGATGGCGCAGCCCACGGCGTAGCCTAGCCAGCAGGCTGCACCTCCCGCAGAAGCTGGCAACCTCCCCCGGCGGCCCAACCTTTTCCTACGGCTGTTTCTTTCCTGAGGCCCGCGGCTGCCCGCCACCGGCCCCAGCGGGATGTGCCGAGAGCCCCGTTGGCCAGCCCTAGCGGGACGGGCCCTGCCCGCTGTCGCTGTCGCTGTCGCCGTCGCCGTCGCCGTCGCCGTCGGGCTCATTGTGCCCGGGCTGCCCAGGCTGGTCGTCGCGCTCATTGGGGACGTGGTCTTTGGCTTCATTGAGGTGCTGCTGCAGCTTTTCCTCGGCATCCCGGCGGCGCCGGGCTGTATCCCGCATCTCCCGGGTGGATTCCGAACCCCTCGGGTCAAGATAGCCTTGCCGCGGCTTCCCCTGCTGCTCCGGACGTGACTGATCGTTCATCTCGGCTCCTCCTTTGTGGCCGCCGCAGTGGACTTGCGGCCCTGATGCCAGTCCACCACATATCGGTTCCGGGATGCGGTTTGCTACGTGCCGCCGGCCTCGCCCCTGCTGCGAAGTTCCTGGTGAACCAGGGCCTGCAGTGCCGGAATGTGGGATGCCGGATCCAGGTCCAGCGACGTCCGAAGGCTCCGGGAAAGCAACTCCAGGTCCTCTTCCGGAACATCAGCGAGGCGGGCAAACCGGGTGAAGAAGCGTTTGGCAGGGAGTCCCGCCCGTCGTCTCGAATTCTTGTGGAGACGTCCAGATCTTTCCCCGGCTGCATGCAGTTGATTTTCCATGGTCACCATTCGTGCGAAATTCCACGGCCGACTGCATAGCCGCTTTCATAGTACAACCGGGAAAGCACAATGAACGTGATCGGCATCACATGGAGGGGACGTGTCCTTGTCCCTGCCGCGCCCTCAGTTCCAGCCAAGGATCCTCAGCAGCGCAGCCGTTCCCGCGCCGGCGAGGACCACCACCAGGAACGGCGCACGGAGCGCCAGGGCTATGGCGGCGGCCACCAGCGCACCCAGCCTGGCATCGGCAGCGAGCGACTGTCCTGTGGCAAACGTGTTCACCACAGTCAGGGAGGCGAGCAGCCCGATGGTCATGGTGCCTGCCACCCGCGACATGCGCGGGTCTTCGAGCAGCCGGGCCGGAACGAAGTAACCCACCAGCTTCCACGCGTAAGCCAGCGCACAGGCAATCAGCAGCCAGATCCAGAGACTCATTCGCCGGCCCCCGGACCGGTGTCCCCTGCGCGGTGCGCCCCGTGGTGGTGGCGTTCCCGGAAGGGGTCCACGTCCGGCTCCAGGCCCTCGTCGCGCCGCCCGTGGCTGAACCAGCCGATCACCGCAGCCACCACGGCTGCCACCAGGATTGGCACGCCGGCGGGAACGAACGGCACAGCGATGACGGTGGCCACGGCACATACAGCGGCAATGGCCACCGGCTCGCGTCCCTTGAGCCGCGGCCAGAGCAGCCCCAGGAACGCGGCCACGGCCGCACCGTCCAGCCCCCACTGCTTGGGGTCGCCCAGGTTGCTCCCGGCGAGCGCGCCGATGGCGGTGAACAGGTTCCACAGCAGGTAGATGCCGATGCCCGCCGCCCAGAACCCCCGGCGCTGCTCTGCGGGGTCGGTCTGGCCGGAGCTGGTTGCCGTGGACTCGTCGATGGTGAGCTGGGCAGCAACGTACTTCCGCCAGCCGGTGGGGTGCAGGAGGGCGTTGAGCTGCATGCCGTAGATCCCGTTGCGCATGCCCAGCAGGGTGGCGGCGCTCATGGCCGCGATGCCGGACCCGCCGCCGGCCACCACGCCAATGAACGCGAACTGCGAGCCGCCGCTGAACAGGAGCAGGCTTAGTGCCATCGTTTGCCAGAAGTCGAGCCCGGACGTCACTGAGAGCGCCCCGAAGGATACGCCGTACAGGCCGGTGGCAATGCTGATGGAGATCCCCATCCGCACCGCAGGGGAGGCCAGCAGGGTCACGGACGCGCTCCCCCGGCCGGCCGGCGCAGGCTCCACGCCCACGCAATGAGCGGCGCCTGCAGCGGAAGGCGGACGGTGTGCACCTTCCGCTGCGCCTGCGTTCCCCGCGGTCCGTACGCCCGCTGGAGCGCATCCACGTGTCCGGCCAGGAACACGGTGAACATTACTGCGGTGCCCGTGGCGGCCACCTTCCGCGTTCCGGGGACAAGGATCCCGACGGCGGCTGCCAGTTCCAGCAGCCCGCTCAGGGCGATCCATTCCTCCCGGGAGAGGAGGGCAAGCGGACGCGCGGGAGCGGCATCCCGGCCGGGTTCATCGTCACGGCAGAGGTAGCCCGGGACCACCTGGCGGTAGAAGGCGGGGTCGCGGAAGTGTTTCATGGCGCTGGCCAGGAGCAGCGCGCTCATGGCTGCAGCGGAGAGGGTCTGGGCGGCCCGGCCGGAGCGGGGAAAAGGCATGGCTCCACTCAACCACAGGCGCGGCGGGCTCCTGTAACCGTCAGGCCCAGGCCAGCTCCGAGCTTCCATAGGGAACCGGCGGGCGGCCATAGCCGAGGGGTTGCGAACCCGTGGATGGGGCGCCCGGAGATGCGCCCCTACCGTCCCTGCGGCGAGGCAACCTGCAGCTGGTTCAGGACCCGGGCCGGCACGTTGGTGGTCACCTCCTGGATTCCCAGTCCCGCACACAGCGCCACGTCCTGCTCCGAATCCACCGTCCACACCCGGAAGCGCCGGCCGGAGGCGAGCCAGCGCTGGACGGCAGCGGGGTGCCGGCGGACATACTCGATGCCGGGCCCGGCCAGGCCCACCTCGCCGTTGTCCAGGATCCGCTCGCCTTCGGCCTGGGTTGCCCTCATCAGGTTGGCAATTGCGCCGCCGGTGATCATCCCGAACCCCAGTCCGCCGCGGATCGCCCGGATGTCCACGTCGTCCACCAACTGGCAGATGTACTCCGGCGGAACCGAGCTGAGCAGGTGGCGGACGGAGTCCGGGCTGAAGCTCATGAAGGTCACCGCCACGTTGTCCACGGAAGAACTTTTGGGGTCCCACCCCTCGCTGCGGAGCACTTCAAGGACCCGATCCTCCAGCTTGAGCTGGTACGGGCTGGGGTGCTTGAGCTCGATCGCCAGTTTCACCGGCCGGCCGGCACCACGCAGGATGTCCAGGAGTTCCGGCAGCGTCAGGAGCTGCTCTGACCGGGCACCGTACGCCTCCGGGATGCGGACGCCCTTCCATGACGAAACATCCAGGTGCCGCAGTTCCCGGAGGGTGCGCTCGGCAACGGGTCCCGTTCCGTCCGAGGTCCGGTCCAGGTTGGCGTCATGCAGGAGGACAACGTGCTGGTCACGCGTGAGGTGGACGTCGCACTCCACGCCGTCGGCGCCGTCGGCCAGGGCCTGCAGGTAGGCGGCCCGGGTGTGTTCGGCGAACGCGGCGCTGGAGCCGCGGTGGGCAAAGACCAACGGCCGTTGCGGCGCTGACTCATCAGTAGTCATGCAGACACGGTAGCCGACCGGCCCCGTGCTGCGGGACTAGGCTTGGCACATGCAGGTGAACTCTGAGCCAACTACCCGGGAATCACCCGGCGGGCCCACCCCCTCCACACCACCGCCCGCGAGGGGCCATGCAAAGGCGCGGGCCGCCGTCGGCCACCAACTGAGTGAGGGCGACGCCGAAAAGGCGGCAGCGCTGCGGAAAATGAAGCTGGTGGCCCTGGGGCTGCTGCTGGTGATGGCCGTGATCTTCGTCTTCGCGTTCGCGCTGCAGAAGGAATATCCGTGGCTCCAGTACGTGCGCGCGGCGGCCGAGGGCGGCATGGTGGGCGCATTGGCTGACTGGTTCGCGGTCACGGCGCTGTTCAAGTACCCCATGGGCATCAAGATCCCGCACACCGCCATCATTCCGCGCCGGAAGGACCAGATCGGCGCCTCGCTGGGCGAGTTCGTGGAGACCAACTTCCTCTCGGAGCAGGTGGTCCAGGACAAGCTCGCCAGCGTGAATATCGCCCGCCGGGCGGGCGAGTGGCTTGCCACGCCCGCCGGTTCCGAGCGGGTGGCCAAGGAAGGCGCCGCCGTCATCCGCGGCCTTTTCAAGGTGTTGAACGACGACGACGTCCAGGCGGTCATCGAGGGAATGGTGCGTAAGCACCTGCTGACTCCGCCGTGGGGGCCGCCGGTGGGCAAGATGGCCGAACGGATCTTCCGCGACGGGCACCACCACAACCTGGTGGACCTGCTGGTGGACCGCGCCGCCGACTGGGTGGACGACAACCACGACACCGTCACCCACCTGGTGTCCGACCGCTCCCCCACATGGGTCCCGCAGTTCGTGGACGGGCTGGTGGGCGACAAGGTCTATGTGGAAATCCTCAAGTTCGTCCGGGCAGTGCAGGCAGACCCCAACCACCAGGTCCGGCAGTCCATCGACAAGTACCTGAACGACCTTGCCCAGGACCTCCAGCATGATCCCGCGATGATCGCCCGCGCCGAGGACATCAAGGCCCAGGTGCTGGGCGACCCCGAGGTGCGCGAACTGGCCTCCCGCACGTGGGGCACCGTCAAGAATGCGCTGCTGGGCGCCGTGGACGATCCCGACAGCGAACTGACCGTGAAGTTCAAGGCGGCCGTGCGGGACTTCGGCTCCCGGCTGGTCAGCGACCCCGAACTGGCCGGCAAGGTCAACGCGTGGATCGGCGACGCAGCCGGCTACCTGGTGCGGACCTACCGCTCTGACATTGCCGGGGTCATCACGGACACCGTGGCCCGCTGGGATGCAGAGGAAACATCGCAGAAGATCGAACTCCAGGTGGGCAAGGACCTGCAGTTCATCCGGATCAACGGCACCGTGGTGGGCGCGCTGGCCGGGCTTGCCATCTTTACGGTGGCACACCTGATTTTCGGCTAGGCGAAGGACTCCAGTTCAATGCCGGCCGCTTCCAGTCCGGCCCGGACGGCGGCAGCCATCCCCACCGCGCCCGGCGTATCGCCGTGGATGCACAGGGAATCGGGCCTGACCTGGACCACTGTTCCGTCCACGGCAACCACTTCGCCCTTGGCAGCCAGCCGCACGGCCCGCTCAACAATCGCGTCGACGTCCTGCAGCACGGCACCCTCCTCCGAGCGCGGAACCAGCGTTCCGTCCGCCCGGTAGGCGCGGTCCACGAACGCCTCGATGAACACCGGATGCCCGGCGTCCCTGGCCTGCTTCAGGAGCTCGGAATCCGGGAGCCCCAGGATGGGCAGGCCGGGATCGTAGGCGTTTACTGCGGCCACCACGGCCGACGCCTGTTCGGCATCGTGGACCAGCCGGTTGTACAGGGCCCCGTGCGGCTTCACGTAGTCCACGGAGGCACCCACGGCGTGGGCAACGCCGTCGAGCGCTCCCAGCTGGTAGAGCACGTCGCCGAAGAGCTCGTCGAAGCTCATGTCCAGCGCGCGGCGGCCGAAACCGGCCAGGTCCCGGTACCCCACGTGGGCGCCGACAGTCACATCGAGTTCGTAGGCTGCCCGGCAGCTGTCCAGCATGGTGACGGGGTCCCCCGCGTGGAAGCCGCATGCCACGTTGGCACTGGTGACCAGCTGGAACATGGCGGCGTCGTCCCCCATCCGCCAAGAGCCGAATGATTCGCCAAGGTCAGCGTTGAGATCCAAGAGTTTTGCCTTCCAGCGTCGGGGTGTCCTGGGCCGCCGCGGCGGCGGTGAGCTCTCCGGGGATAGTGTCCGGCATGGGTCCAAACGCCTCCTTGGCGTTGGACACCACCGCACGGCCCATCATGAGGTTACCGGCTCCGCCCACCACCGCGCCGATGCCGAACGGCAGCGCCCGGCCGAACAACGCGGAGCCCTGCCGCTTGAGGAGGTTCTTGAGGAAGGCTTTCTGGATCCTGTTCCGGATGCTGCCGAAGCCCGGCACGGCCATGGACTTGGACAGGGCATTGCCCCAGGCCTTGTTGGCGCTCATTTCCCTGCCGGCAGCCTGGCCGCTGAGGGTCCCCAGCAGCGCCGTCCCTTCCTCACCCAGCATGATGGCCATGACCATGGTGCTGGCCTTCTCGGGGTTGGTCAGCCGGATCCCGTGCAGTTCGGCCAGCGAGGTGGAGTAGAGGGCTGTTGCTTCCAGGAACCCGACGGTTGCGGCGGCGGACAGTCCCAGGGACGCCACGGTGCCGACGCCAGGCACGACGGCGGTGGCGCCCACCAGAGCACCGCCGCCGGTGACAGCGCGGAGGTAGTCGCGTTCAAGGATGTCGGCGAGCTGGGCGGCTGTGGCCCGGGGGTGCTTCCTCTGCAGCCGGCGGATGTAGGCCACCACCAGCGGGCGCTGGATCTCCACCGCCTTCAGGAGCATGTTGTGGACACCCGGTTTGGGCTTCCCGTCTGCGTCGAACACCGCGTTGTGGGCGGTTTCCTGTGCTATCCGTACTGCGGGATTGCTGCGCTTGGCCATGGTCACCTCTGCTTGTCTCGCCGGCACGCCTGTGCCGGAATTCCTCATACTAAGGTTGCTTAACATTAGGCCACCGCAGGAGCGGCCACCCACCTGCCCCGTCCCGTTCGGAGCACTCCGGCGGGGCTCCTCCGGAGCGCGCGCAAAGCCTAGACTTAGCCTATGCCCACCCCCAAGGCCCTGCGGCCCTTTGCCCACCGCGAGTACAGGGTACTGATCGCCGCGCTGGCCATCTCAATCTTTGGTTCCGGCATGTGGGCCGTGGCCATGGTCTACCAGGTGATCCATCTGGGCGGCGGCCCGCTGGAACTGTCCCTGGTTGCCGCCGCGGGCAGCGTGGGCCTGGTGGCGTTTGTCCTGGCCGGCGGCATCGCCGCGGACCGGATCCCCCAGCGCCGGCTGATCATTGCCGTGGAGGGCGCCAACCTCGCGGTGATAGCGGCCGTCAGCGGACTCGCCATGACGGGCCTGCTCCAGCTGTGGCACGTCGCAGCGGGTTCCTTTGTCCTGGGTGTCGGCGCGGCGTTCTTCTTTCCTGCCTACTCCGCAATCCTGCCGCGCATCCTTCCCGCCCAGGACCTGCTGGCAGCGAACGGAATGGAAGGGTCCATGCGTCCCGTCCTCCAGCAGGCGGCCGGTCCGGCCGTGGCGGGAATCGTGGTGGCTGCCCTCTCGCCGTCGCACGCGGTCACGGCGGTGGCGGTGTGCCACCTCCTGGCGTTCATCGTCCTGAATTTCCTGGGCCAGCACGCACTGGCCGCTCCCGCCAACGGAGCGGCGGACGGTGCAGGCGGGCCGGAGGGCGGCGCCGCAGCCGATGGCACTCCCGGTGCCGAGGGCGGTGAGGTGCGCAGGCGGTCCTTCTTCCACGACCTGCGCGAAGGGGTCATCTACACGCTTGGCACCCCGTGGCTGTTGTGGACGCTGGTGTGGGCCTGCATCTCGGTCCTGTTCCTGATCGGCCCCATCGAGGTCCTGCTGCCGTTCGTGGTCCGCGACCAGCTGGCGGGCGATTCCCGCATGTTCGGCTTCCTGCTGGCCGTGATGGGGGTCGGCGCCGCGCTGGGCTCGCTGTTGACCGCGTCCTTCCGGCTGCCGCGCCGCTACCTCACGGTGATGATGGTGTCCTGGGGTGCGGGCAGCCTGCCGCTGGCCGCCGTCGGCGTTATGGACAGCTTCTGGGCAATCGCAGCGGCGCTGTTCATCTTCGGGGCCACCGGCAGCGTGGGCATGGTCATCTGGGGCACCCTGCTCCAGCGGCGGGTTCCGCCGCACCTCCTGGGCCGTGTCTCCAGCCTGGATTTCTTCGTCTCGCTGGCGCTGATGCCGGTGTCCATGGCGCTGGCCGGGCCGGCTGCCGAGGTGCTGCCCATCTGGCTGATCTTCCTGGTGGCCGGCGGCGTATGCCCGGTAATGGCCGTCATCGCCATGGCTGTTGCACGGATGCCCGCCGACGAACTGGCCCACCCCCTGGACCAGGAACCTGCGCTGGAACGCACGACGGCGGCGGGAGACTAGGCTCCCGCCGCCGCCCCGCACTCAGCTGTTGGCACGCACCACCGGAATGCTCGCCGTCGGATGTCCGCTGGGGAACACCGTGGGTTCCGGCTGCGGCACGGGCTCCAGTGCCACCTTGACGGGTTCTGCGCCCACCGTGAGCTGCTCGCCGCGGACGTCCACCGCCAGCGGCTCCCCTTCGGCGACGGTCAGCGTGATGGAGCCGGTCTCGAGTTCCACCAGCAGCAGGCGGCCCTGGATCTTGAGGTGGAAGGCCAGTCCGTCCCACTCCGACGGGAGGCGCGGATCGAAGTACGGAACCGGGCCCTGGTCCCGCAACCCGGCAAACCCACAGACCAGCGAGCTCCACACCCCGCCGGTGGAGGCAATGTGCACGCCGTCGATGGTGTTGCCGTGGGTATCGTCAAGGTCGATGAACACGGCGTTGGTGAAGTGTTCCAGCGCCTCGCGGGAGTACCCCACCTCGGCGGCCATGATGCCCTGGACACAGGCGGACAGCGTCGAATCGCCGGTTGTCAGGGGATCGTAGAAGTCGAAGGCCCGGTGTTTCTCCTCCGCCGTGAAATCCTGCCACTGCAGGAACATCGCCAGGACGGTGTCCGCCTGCTTCAGGACCTGGTGGCGGTAGATCACCAGCGGGTGGAAGTGCAGCAGCAAAGGGTACTTTGACCTGGGCGTGTTCCAGTCCCACGGCTCGAGGTGCATGAAGTCGTTGTCCTGGGAATGCACCTGCATCCGTTCATCGAACGGCAGCTGCATGCGGTTCGCAGCCGCTTCCCACAACTGCCGCTCCTCGTCGCTGATGCCGGCATGCTCCAGGGCGGCGGCGGCGCGAAGGTTGAACCGCGCCATCACGTTGGTGTACAGGTTGTCGTTGACCACGGCGGTGTACTCGTCAGGGCCGGTGACGCCGTGGATGTGGAAGAGCCCGTCCTTGCCGAAGAAGCCCAGGGAGATCCACATGCGCGCTGTTTCAATGAGCAGTTCGGCGCCCATCCCGTCGCGGAAACCGGCGTCCCTCGTGGCCCACACGTACCGGTTGGTGGCAAAGGCGATCGCGGCCGCGATGTGGAACTGTGCCGTGCCTGCTGCGTAGTAGGCACTGGCCTCAAGCCCGTTGATGGTGCGCCACGGGAACAGGGCGCCGTCCACGCTCAGTTCCTTGGCCCGGACCTGGGCTTCGGGAAGCATGCCGTGGCGGAACTCGAGAACCTTTCGGGCGCCGTCGGGGTTGGTGTAGGTGAGGTAGGGCAGGAGGTAAACCTCCTGGTCCCAGAAATAGTGGCCCTCGTAGCCGGAGCCCGTCACGCCCTTCGCGGGAATCCCGGCGACGTCGGCGCGGGCCGTTGCCTGGGCGAGCTGGAACAGGTTCCACCGGATGGCCTGCTGCAACACGGACTCGCTGGTCACCACGATGTCCGAGGTAGCCCAGTAGTCCCGGTAGTGCGCTTCGCTCTCGGCGAAAATGTCACCGACCGGGCGCAGGCCCTCCTCGGCGACGGCGGCCGGGTCAACCGACGGCTCCTGGATGGCCCGTCCTGCGGCATAGCTGACGCTCTTTTCCAGGCGGAACGGCTCGCCGGGGCTGACCGCCAGGACGTAGCGGACGCTGCTGTCGTCCTGGTCCACAAGGGTCTCGAACGGCTGATGGCCCGCGGAGGTCCAGTGGTCCACCGCGACCCCCACCCGCTGCTTGGATTCGGCAGCTTCCCAGGCCAGCCGGAGCGACCCGTCGCCGCCGTCAAGGCGCAGGGGCAGCAGGACGCGTCCGGCGTGCCGGCCCGCACGGCGGGGATCGTGGACCGAGTGGTCCTCCACCGGCTGGTCCTGCCGGTTGACTAGGGAGGAGGTCACGTCCACGGAGACCTCGCGGTCCGTGGACACCTCCAGCGAGATGCCGAGGCTTCCCCGGGACGCGAATCCGACGGCACGCCGTTCGGTGGTGGTGACGACGGCGCCGGAACGGCACTGCCAGGTGACCCGGCATTCGTAGACACCGGTGGAAAAGTCCACGGAACGCCGGTAGTCCAGCACCTCGGACTCCGCAAGGCTGAGGGACTCCCCGTCAAGGACGACGCTGAAGTTGTTGGCGTCCGGGATGTAGAGGATGCGCTGGCCGGTGCGGGCGAACCCGAAGGCGTTTTCGGCGTGCTTGATGTCCCAGATTTCGTGCAGCCCGTTGATGAAGCTGCCTGGGAGGTCTGAGTCGGCTGCCGCCCAGTGGGCGCCCCGGATTCCCAGGTGGCCGTTTCCCAGGGCAAAGAGGGTTTCCAGGGTCCCCTCGTTGCCCTGTTCGTGGCGGGTTTCCACGAGCTGCCAGGGGTTGTTGGGGAATCTTTCGCGGTCCGCGGAGATCAGGGCCATGATGTTGGGTCCTTCGAAGTGTGGCCGGGCAGCTGGTTTGCTGCCGGCCTGGGGATGATTTTGGGGATGAAGGGTACTGAAACAAGCTGCCGGGGCAGCGGGACTGCCTCTGGGAAGGCAGCGGTTCTTTAGGGAAGCAGTTCCTTGAGGTCGTTGACCACAAGGGTGGCGCCGGCGTCGAGCAGGGTCTGCCGGCCGGCGCCCCGGTCCACGCCGATAACGGAGTGGAAGGATCCGGCCTCGCCGGCCTGGACACCGGAGACTGCGTCCTCCACCACCACGCATTCCTCACTGGGGAGATCCAGCAGGCGTGCGGCGTACTCGTAGGTGGCGGGGCTCGGCTTGCCGGGCAGGCCTTCGCTGGCAGCCACCACGCCGTCCACCACCACAGGGAAGCGGTCCGCGAGCCCGGCCGCCGCCAGGACGGCGGGTGCGTTGCGGGAGGAAGAGACGACGGCGACCTTCAGCCCGCGCTGCATGACGGCTTCGAGGAAGCGTACTGAACCTTCGAAGGGCTCGACGCCGGTGCTGACGATGTCGTTGAAGATCCGGTTCTTGCGGTTGCCCAGGCCCTGCACGGTGGTGTTGGCGGGGTCGTCGTCAGTGGGTCCCTCCGGAAGCACAATGCCGCGCGAGGCCAGGAAGTCGCGTACGCCGTCGAAGCGCGGTTTGCCGTCGATGTGGTCGAAGTAGTCGCTTTCGCTGTAGCCGGCCACCTGCGGCTGCGACGCGAGGAAGCCCTCGAACAGTTCCTGCCAGGCCCGCTCGTGGACGGTTGCCGTGGGGGTCAGCACCCCGTCCAGGTCAAAGAGGATTGCCGACGCGCCGGCCCAAGCGGAGAGGTCGCCGGCTGCATGGCCTGTTGCCGTGGTGTCGCTCATGGGTGGTGGGGTGTCCTTTCAGGACGGCGGGCAGCCTTAGTGAAGGGTGCCGTGAAGTGTGGAGGCGACGATGCCCGGATGGCCTGGAAGTGCGGCAGGTGCTCGCCCGCGGAAAAACGCGGCGGCTTTGACCCTGCCGATCGATGCAGTTCTACCATCATGGGCATGCCGGCGCATCCAGACAAGCCGGCGGATCTGCCGGATCTTTGCAGGCCAGGCAAGAGCATCAGGCCGTGGCCGGCTGCAGTACATCGTCCGCACCGCGCTGCTCTCCTTGTTCGCCCAGTTCAGTGCCGCTATAACGGCCGAAGAAGAGTGTAAGCGCTTACAAATTTAGCTGGCAACTGTTTTTTCTTCGGGCCCCGATGTGACGCATTTCTCAGCCCGCAGCGTCACCGCCGGTTGCTGGCGGAGACCTCCGGCCGCAGCACATAGTGGCGCAGGAATGAGCTCACGTCCACCATTTCCGTTTTGGACATGGCGTGGCCCATCCCCGGGTACGTCCTGGCGGTGAGCAGGGTGTTCTCCTGCAGCCATTCCTCCGTATAGGCAATGGCGTCCTCATTGATGACCAGGTCCGCCTTGTCCCGCCCCCAGAAAAAGGGCGGCCGGGTATCAAAGGATTCAGTGAGGGACAGCAGCTCGTTCTGCAGCACGAACCCGGACAGCCCCACCACCGCCTCGTAGTCCTTGGGATGGAGGCGCAGCAGGGTGCTGGCCATCGCCATGCCCTGGGAATACCCGAGCAGGCTCACGCTGCTGTGCTGGCCCTTGACGCTGTTGATCCAGGCCTGCACGGCGGCAGCAGCCTTGATAACGTCGGCGAAGTCGTTGGCAAGGAAGTAGTCGAGCAGGAACCAGCCGTAGTGGTCTCCGATATCCATGGGGGCCCGCAGCGCCGCGCAGGTGAATTCCGCCGGCAGGTATTCAAACAGGCGCACCATGCGGGACTCGTCCGTACCGTAGCCATGCATCATGACCAGCAGCGGGGTATCCGCCCGCTGGTCTTCCGGTTTGGACCAAACAACTGTTTCCATCGGATCAGCCTAGCGAGGCAGGCCGGGAAGAAGCCCGACGCCGTGCCGGGCCGGGCCCGCGGTCGGCCCGGCACGGCGTCGGGGGACAGGCTGGACCGACGCAGCTGCCGCCCCACCATTCACAGGGGCCACAGCGCAACAAATGGGTTACGCACCGCCCCGAAACGTTGAACACGGCTACTCCGCGCTGTAGCGTGACGCTTAACGGTCAGCATGCTTAGCAACCGTCAACGGGTGATGACCACGCCCGGCCCCCAAACAAGGAGCACCTCATGAGAATCGGATCTTCCATTTTCCTTATCGCCCTCGGCGCCATCCTCGCGTGGGCGGTGGCTCCGGGCCTCATCCCCGCCGTGGACCAGGTCCTGATCGGCTACATCCTGATGGCCGTAGGCGTCATCGGCCTCATTGCTTCCCTGATCCTCGCTTCACCTGGCCGCAGCCGCCGTGTCAGCGAGACCCGCTCGGTGGTGGATCCCAACACCGGCGAACGCATCACCCGGAACGAAAGCCGCGACGGCGGGCTGTAGCACCGGAGAAGGTCCCGGCCTGGCTGCCTGGCTGGACAACGAATGAAACCCGACAAGCCGGGCCGGACCATTGCGGTCGGGCCCGGCTTTTTCGTCCCCCTCGGTGAGGGCAGTACCAGTGGGGAGCGGCGGGCGAATTTTGTTTCGTGTGGGTTTCCATTGACAAACCAACATAAGCGAAGATAAAGTCAAGTAACTCAACATCATGTGATGCCAGTCACGCAGGCCTGGACACGCAGCATGTGGGCACTGCAGGATCCACCGCACCAACTGAACTTACGCAACGGAGGGTACGTGTTCGCCGAGGAGCGCCAGCAAAAGATTGCCGAGCTTGTTGCCGGCAGCGGCCGGGTCAGCGTGACCCTCCTGGCCGAGCGCTTCCGCATCACCACCGAAACCGTCCGCCGCGACCTTGCCACCCTCGAAAGCGCAGGCACCGTCCGCCGGGTCCACGGCGGGGCCGTTGCGGCAGACCGCTTCAGCACCACCGAGGAAAGCGTCAACGAGCGCGCCATCCAGCGGCCCGACCAAAAGATCCGTATCGCCGAGGCCGCCCTGGCCCTCATCCCGCGGAACTCTGCGGGAAGCGTCCTGATCGACGGCGGAACCACCACCGAAGTCCTGGCCGACATGCTCGCCCGCCGCGCCGCCGTCGAACCTTCCGACGCAACGGAACCGCGGGCGGAACTGGTCGCCATCACCCACGCCGTTCCCATCGCCGGCAAACTGTCCAGCGTTCCCGGGATCGCCCTTGACGTCCTGGGCGGCCGGGTACGCGGCATCACCCAGGTTGCCGTAGGGCAGGGAACCGTGGAGGCCGCCAGCAGGCTCCGTCCCGACATTGCCTTCATCGGCACCAACGGCATCCACGCAAGCTTTGGCCTGAGCACTCCCGATCCTGAAGAAGCCGCCGTCAAGGCAGCCTTCGTCCGTTCGGCCCGCCGCATTGTGGTGCTGGCCGATTCCTCCAAGCTGGACACGGAAACCCTGGTCCAGTTCGCCTCCCTGAAAGATCTGGATACCTTGATTACAGACAGCGAACCAGGCCCGGAACTCGCAGCCGCCCTGGAAGAAGCCGGCGTTGACGTGGTGATCGCATGATTGTCACCTTCACCGCCAACCCAAGCCTGGACCGCACGGTCGCGCTTCCCGGCCCCCTGGAACGGGGCGAAGTGCAGCGTGCCGTCTCCGTCCGCCAGGAATCGGGAGGCAAGGGCGTCAATGTCTCCCGGGCACTGGTTGCCTCCGGCCTGGAATCCGTAGCGGTACTTCCCGGCGCGGACAGTGATCCTGTGCTCGCCGGACTCCGCGAAACCGGCGTGCCGTTCGTATCGCTCCCCATCGATGAGCCGCTGCGCACCAACGTCGCCCTCACCGAGCCCGGCGGCGTGACCACCAAGATCAACGAACCCGGGCCCGCCCTGGATGCGGACCAGCAGGAAGCCCTCATCAAGCTGCTGCTGGAGAGCTCGCGCGGTGCGAGCTGGGTGGTCCTGGCCGGTTCACTCCCGCCGGGGTTCCCTGCAGACTTCTACGCCACGGTGGCCCGCCGGATCCGCGCAGCCGGAAACGGCAGCGCCCCGCACATCGCCGTGGACTCCTCCGGCGCCCCGCTCGCGGCGGCAATGTCCGGAGACGGTGCCGGCGGAGACGGTGCCGCCACTGGTTCCGGGAAACCGGACCTCCTCAAACCCAACGCCGAAGAACTGGCGGAACTGGCTGCTGCAGCCGGCTTCGCCTCGGCCACCGCTGACGAACTGGAAGCGGATCCGGTGGCTGCCGCGGCAGCCGCTGCCGCCGTCGTGCGTTCCGGTGTGGGTGCTGTGCTGGCAACTCTCGGATCCAAGGGAGCTGTCCTGGTAACGGCCGACGGCGCGTGGCTGGCCACGCATCCGCCGGTCGCCGCGGTCAGCACGGTAGGCGCGGGCGATTCCGCGCTTGCCGGCTACCTGCTCGCCCACGGCCAGGGCGCCGCCCCGGCCGACTGCCTTCGCCAGGCTGTGGCCCACGGTGCCGCAGCCGCCTCCCTGCCCGGTTCCACGGTTCCGGCAGTACACCAAACCACCCCGGATGCCGTAACCATCACGGCCCTTCGAAAGGATTGACAGTGACTCAGCTCATCACCACGGAACTGGTCGAGCTCGACCAGAACCTGGGCAACACGCCCGAGGCGGTGATCCGGCATCTGGCAAGCAAGGTCGCTGCCGCCGGACGCGCAACAGAAGTTGAAGGCCTCTTCGCCGACGCCTTCGCCCGCGAACAGAAAACCGCCACCGGCATCCCCGGCGGCATCGCCATCCCGCACTGCCGCTCGGCCGCCGTCACGGAACCCACCCTGGCCATGGCCCGCCTGAACCCCAAGGTGGACTTCGGCGCGAAGGACGGCCCGGCGGACCTGATTTTTTTCATCGCGGCCCCGGACGGAGCAGACCAGGCCCACCTGAAGCTGCTCTCCAAGCTCGCCCGGTCCCTGATCAAGAAGGACTTCACCGCAGCCCTGCGCAACGCCTCCTCCCGCGAGGAGATCGTGGAACTGGTGGACGGCGCACTGGCTGACAAGCCCGCCGCCCACGCAGCCGCAGTTCCTTCAGACGCTGCAGCCACCGCTGCTGCCGGTGGCGCCACCGGCGCCGCCGGGGCTTCCGCGGTGGCAGGCGCCGGCGCGCCGGCAGCCTCCTCCGGGCCCAGGCGCCTGGTGGCTGTCACTGCCTGCCCCACCGGCATCGCCCACACCTACATGGCTGCGGACTCCCTCGTTGCCGCGGCCCAGGAGGCCGGCGTCGACCTGCAGGTGGAAACCCAGGGTTCCTCCGGCGCCAAGCCGCTGGACCCCGCCGTAATCGCCGCTGCCGACGCCGTCATCTTCGCCGTCGACGTGGACGTGCGCGGCAAGGAGCGCTTCGCCGGCAAACCGGTGATCAACGCCCCCGTGAAGCGCGGCATCGACGAGCCCGCCAAGATGGTCCAGGAAGCACTGGCCGCTGCGGACAACCCGAATGCGCGCCGGGTCCCGCACTTCGGTGCCGAGGAACAGGCAGAGCACGACGCAGAGGAGAAGGGCGAGCACATCGGCCAGAAGCTGAAGCGGGCCCTGCTCACCGGCGTCAGCTACATGATCCCGTTCGTCGCCGGCGGCGGCCTGCTGATTGCGCTCGGCTTCCTGCTGGGTGGCTACGACATTACCGACGTAGCGGACACCGTGGTGGTGGAGAACAACTTCGGCAACCTGCCCGAAGGCGGCCTCGCCATCTACCTCGGTGCCGTGCTGTTCAAGATCGGCGCCCTGTCCATGGGCTTCCTGGTCCCTGCGCTGGCCGGCTACATCGCCTACGCCATCGCCGACCGTCCGGGCATCGCCCCCGGCTTCGTGGCCGGTGCAGTCTCCGGCTTCATGGGTGCAGGCTTCCTGGGCGGCATCGTGGGCGGCCTGCTGGCCGGCTACATGGCACACCTGATCGGAACCTGGTCCGTCCCCCGTTGGCTGCGCGGCCTGATGCCGGTTGTCATCATCCCGCTGCTCGCATCAATTTTCGCCTCCGGCCTGATGTTCCTGGTCCTCGGCGGACCCATCGCCGGCCTCACGGCAGCATTGAACGACTGGCTGTCCGGCATGACCGGCGCCTCCGCCGTCGTCCTGGGCATCATCCTGGGCCTCATGATGTGCTTCGACCTCGGCGGCCCTGTCAACAAGGTGGCCTACGCCTTCGCCGTGGCCGGCCTGAGCGCCGGCGCGGCCGACAACCAGGCACCGTGGCAGATCATGGCAACCGTCATGGCAGCGGGCATGGTTCCGCCGCTGGCAATGGCCCTGGCCACGGTCCTGGACAAGAAGCTCTTCAGCCTGGCTGAGCGCGAAAACGGCAAGGCTGCCTGGCTGCTGGGCGCATCCTTCATCTCCGAAGGTGCCATCCCGTTCGCTGCCGCCGATCCGCTCCGCGTTATTCCTGCCAGCATGCTGGGCGGCGCCCTCACCGGCGCGCTGACCATGGCCTTCGGCGTCACATCGCAGGCACCCCACGGCGGCATCTTCGTGTTCTTCGCCATCGGCAACGTGCTGATGTTCGTCCTCTCGATCATTGCCGGTACCATCGTCACTGCCCTGGCCGTGGTGGCACTGAAGCGCTGGGCAGCCCCCAAGACCGCTGATACCGTGGAATCCGTTCCCGCAACGGTCTGACCCTAACCACCAGCTATCCGGCGCTGGACCTACAGCAAGCCGCAAGACAAAAGGAGCAACAATGCCAGAACGCACCGCAACCGTCGCCAGCCGAGTAGGCCTGCACGCCCGCCCCGCCGCCATCTTTGCCGAGGCCGCAGGAGAATACGACCTGGACATCACCATCGCCCGTGAAGGCGAGCCGGCGGACGAGGCCATGGATGCTGCCAGCATCCTGTCCCTCATGAGCCTGGGCGCCTCGCACGGCGACGTGGTAGTCCTCCGCGCAGAGGGCGACGGCGCGGACGATGCGCTGAACCACCTGGTCCAGATCCTGGAAACGGATCACGACGCCGAGTAGCGCGCCAGCCTCAGCGGCCGCCGTCGGGCCTTCCCTTCCCGGGAAACGCCCGACGGCGGCCGCTGGCCTTTAAGCCCCTCCTTGCCCATGTAGGTAGCAGCAAGTGTCGGTATGGACGTACATAACGACACTTACTGCTACCTGGTTGGGGGATCTACTTGGCCTTCTTCGCCGTGAACAGCAGGTACTCCCATTCCATCTGGAAGGGAGAGTCGCCGTGGGCATCACCGAAGGAATCAGCCAGCTCCGTCAGTGCCTGGTCCAGGGCTTTGACTTTGTCCGCGTCCTCCCCGATGTATTTGTAGACGGAGATGGTGGGGCCGTAGTGGGACTTGAAGTAGCGGACAAAGTCGCCGGGCTGGTGGAAGCTCCGCACGGCCAGGGTCTGCTTGCGTGCTGCAGTGTCCGTGATCCTGTCCCCCAGCAGCTCCCGGACGTGGTCCTCGGTTCCCCACAGCGGGGCCGGTTGGGCGCCGGGCGGAGGCGGCGGGGCGAAGGGCTTCATAGTGGCGAACATCTTGCCGATGAATCCTTCCGGGGTCCAGTGGAGCAGTCCAATGGTGCCGCCCGGTTTGCACACCCTCAGGAGTTCGTCAGCGGCCTGCTGGTGGTGGGGAGCAAACATGACGCCGAGGCAGGACATAACGACGTCGAATTCGGCGTCAGCGAAGGGCAGGGCTTCCGCGTCGGCCTCCTTCCAGTCCAGGCTGACTCCGCGGTTGGCTGCCTCACGGCGGCCGGCCTCGAAAAGCTCAGGAGTGAGGTCGCTGGCCACCACCTTTGCCCCCATCATTGCCGCGGGAATGGCCGCGTTGCCTGATCCGGCGGCGACGTCCAGCACGTTGTGGCGGGACGTGATGCCGCAGGCTTCCACCAGGATGGCGCCCAGTTCCAGGAGCATCTCGTCTGCGAGCGCCGGGTAGTCGCCGGAGGCCCACATGGCCCGGTGCTTCTGTTTGAGTTCCCGGTCCGCCTTCGCTGCGTCCGTCTGGCCGTTCGCCTTGGCTGTGCCCGTCTGGTCGTTCATGTCCGCGCCCCTCTCAGGTGGCAGGTCAGAGTGAGTGACAGCACGCTGTGAGGCCACAGCGGAGGCTGTGATGCGACTCATTGTGGACGCACCGGACGCCGCTGTAAAGGACCCGGACCAAACAGGTCCCCGCTACTTAAACAGGTGCCTGCTACCGGAAAGCCAGCAGGCCCAGTAGTAGTTTCTTAGGCATGGCATCGGACGACGAAGCAGGCTCCGCAGTCCGCGGACCATCACGCCGGCTTGCGCGCCCGCGTGCCGGTAGCCTTGCCGGCGGCGGTTTTCGCGGCAGGTTTTTCGGCGGCGGACTTGGCTGCCGTGGACTTGGACGCCGCGGACTTGCCTGCCGTGCCCTTGGCCTCCGAGGCCTTGGCGGCGCCAGCCTTGTCCCCGGCCGATTTCGCGGCACTGGTTTTGCGGGCAGCAGGTTTGTCCGCGGACTTGGCTGCGCCGGACTTTGCTGGGGCGGACGCGGCGGACGTGGACCGCTTGCGCGCCGGCTTTGCTTCTTCCTCACCCTCACCGGCGGCGCCGCCGGAATCCCGGCCGGCCTCTTCACCAGCGCTGCCTGCCGCGGAACCCGAACCCCTTTTCCGGTCGAGGCTCCGCTTGAGTGCCTCCATCAGGTCGATGACTTCGCCCTTGCTGCCCTCGCCGGCTTCCACCCCAAAGGTTTCCTCCGTGTCCAGCGACTCGCCCTGTTCCAGCTTCGCCTCGATGAGCTGGCGGAGCTGCACCTGGTAGTCGTCGGTGAAGGACGCGGGGTCGAAATCCGCAGCCATGGACTCCACCAGCGCTGCGGACATGTCCCGTTCCTGCGCGCTGATCCGTACATCCGCCTCCAAGGACGGGAAGTTCGCCTCGCGCACCTCGTCCGGCCAAAGGAGGGACTGGAGCACCAGGACATCGTCCTTGATCCGCAAAGCGCCCAACCGGGTCTTCTCCCGCAGCGCGAACTGGACGATTGCCACCCTGTCCGTGTCCTCCAGCGCCCTGCGAAGCAGCACGTAGGCCTTGGGCGACTTGGAGTCCGGCTCCAGGTAGTAGCTCTTCTCGAACATCATGGGCTCGAGCTGCTCGGACGGAACGAACTGCACCACGTCGATCTCATGGCTGTTCTCGGCCGGAATGGCCTTGAGTTCGTCCTTGGACAGGACCACCGTCCGGCCGTCCTCCTCAAAGGCCTTCTCGATGTCCGAGTAATCGATGACCTGGCTGCAGACCTCGCACCGGCGCTGGTAGCGGATCCGGCCGCCGTCGGCATTGTGGACCTGGTGCAGACTGATGTCATGATCCTCAGTGGCGCTGTAGACCTTCACGGGCACGTTGACCAGGCCGAACGCGATGGCACCCTTCCAAATGGCTCTCATTCATCAAGTGAACATCACGCAACGCCGCAGGTGAAGCCCCATGCCTGCCGCTAAGGACCGTGTCCGGGTTGCCGGGCGGGAACTGACCCTCACCAACCTGGACAAGGTCATCTATCCGGAGACCGGCACCACCAAGGCGGACGTCCTGGCCTACTACGCCGCCGTGGCCCACGTCCTGGTCCCCGCGGCGTACAACAGGCCGGCCACCAGGAAGCGGTGGGTGAACGGCGTAGGAACCGCGGACAAGCCCGGCGAGGTGTTCTTCCAGAAGAACCTGGAGGCCTCGGCCCCGGGGTGGCTCCCCCGGGCCGCCATCACCCACAAGGACCGCACCATCCACTACCCGATGGTCAACGACCCCGCCACGCTCACCTGGTTCGGCCAGATCAACTCGCTGGAAATCCATGTGCCCCAGTGGCAGGTGGACTCCCACGGCAGCCAGCTGAACCCCGACAGGCTGGTCCTGGACCTGGATCCCGGGGAAGGCGCCGGCCTGGAGGCCTGCGTGGAAGTGGCCCTCCTGGCCCGCACCATCCTCCAGGACGTGGGCATGGACCCGGTCCCCGTCACCAGCGGCAGCAAGGGCATCCACCTGTACGCCGCCCTGGACCGGTCCCAAACATCGGAGCAGATCTCCGCCTTCGCCCGCGAGCTCGCCCGGGCCCTTGAAGCCGACCACCCGGACCTGGCCGTCAGCGACATGAAGAAGACCCTGCGCAAGGGCAAGGTGCTGGTGGACTGGAGCCAGAACAACGCGGCCAAAACCACCATCGTGCCCTATTCCCTCCGCGGCCGCCCCACGCCCATGGTGGCTGCGCCCCGGACCTGGGAGGAGATCGGCTCCCCCGGACTCAAGCACCTGGACTACAAGGAAGTCATGAAGCGGGTGCAGGACGGCACCGACCCGTTCGCCGTCGTCGTCGATGCCGGCGGCGACCCCCGGCTGGGCAAGTACCGCTCCATGCGCGATCCCGCCAAGACCCCGGAGCCCTTCACAGGTGCTCCCGGCAGTGGGGACACCTTCGTGATCCAGGAACACCACGCCAGCCGCCTGCACTATGACTTCAGGCTGGAGCATGAGGGCGTGCTGGTGTCCTGGGCGCTGCCCAAAGGTGTCCCGGAATCAAGCGGGAAGAACCACCTGGCGGTCCAGACCGAGGACCATCCCCTTGACTACGCCGGCTTCGAAGGGACCATCCCCAAGGGCGAGTACGGTGCCGGCGAGGTCACCATCTGGGACCACGGGACCTATGAGCTGCACAAGTGGATCAACGGCCGGGAAGTCATCGTCACCCTGACCGGCTCGGAGGGAGGCGGTCTGGGCGGAACCAGGAAGTTCGCGCTCATCCACACCGGCCGCGGCCAGGGAAAGGATTCCGAGGGACAGTGGCTCATCCACCTGATGGACCCGGAGCGCCACGGCGGCAGGCGGAAACAGGCAGTTCCGGGGCACGCAGTTCCGGGCCCCTCCGTTCCAGGACAGGAAAAGGACGACGGCGGGACGCCGCCCGAGGCGGCGGGCTCCTCCGCACCCGGTCCCGAGGAGTACCGGCCCATGATGGCCACCTCCGGCGACGTTGCTGCCCTGCAGGGCAGCAACTGGCAGTTCGAACTCAAGTGGGACGGGGTTCGCGCCATCCTAGTGGCCGACGAAAAAGCAATCAGGATCTTCAGCCGCAACGGAAACGACGTCACCCGGACCTACCCTGAACTGGCCGACAGGCAGTGCTGGCCGGACCAGCCGTTCGTGGCGGATGGCGAGATCATCGCCGTCGGGCCGTCCGGCAGGCCCGACTTCGGCCTTCTCCAGGGGCGGATGAAGCTGACCAGGCCCGCCGACGTCGCGAGGGCGCGGACTGCCATCCCCGTTCAACTGATGCTGTTCGACCTGCTGAACGACGGCGGCACGGACCTCCGGCGGCTGCCGCTCGCCACGCGCCGGCAACGGCTTGAGGGATTCTTCACTCCGTCCGGCTGCCCCGTGGGCCTCTCCCCGGTACTGGAGGAACAGGTGGAGCACATCCTGGAGAGCGCGCGGGAACTGGGCCTGGAAGGGGTGATGGCCAAGCGGACGGACAGCCGCTACGTGAGCGGGCAGCGGACCCGCACCTGGACCAAACTGAAAGTGGAGCAGACGCAGGAGGTGGTGGTGGGCGGCTGGCGCCCCGGCAAAGGCGGCCGGCAGGACACCGTGGGCTCCCTGCTGGTGGGCATCCCGGACGGCAGGACGCTGCAGTACGCGGGACGGGTGGGCAGCGGGTTCAGCTCCCGGGAACTGGCGGAACTCCGGCAGACTGTTGAACGCCTGGCCAGGAAAACCTCCCCGTTCCAGGACGTCCCGCGCGAGGATGCCGCGGATGCGCACTGGATCTCCCCCGAACTGGTTGGCGAGGTGACGTACAGCGAGTGGACGGGCACGGGACGGCTCCGGCACCCCGTGTGGCGGGGCTGGCGGCTGGACAAGGAGCCGTCGGAGGTAGTGCGCGAAGAATGAGCCGAAGGCGGCCGAGCTGGCCGCAGACCTTCGTGAAACGTCCGGAACAGCACAAAGGGCCGGGAACCCTGGTTTCCAGTGTTCCCGGCCCTCTTGTGCATGCTCGGAGGATGGGTTTCCTAGGACGAGTGGGGCATTTGCGGCCGGCTGGTGCGGTGGATGGCCGTCACTGCGGCCCCCTGCCCCATGCGGCCGTGGCTTGCATCCCGCTCCTTCGGGTGCCTCCGCTTTCCGTTGCCGTCCGGCCAGGTGCGCTGCCCGGGTCCCGCCATCGGGGCAAGCGGTGCTTCCGCGCCCGGCATGTCAGGGGTGTTCATTGCCTCGGCGAGGTGGCTCGCCACCTCCGGTTTAATGTGCTTTTCCACGTTGTCGTCAGCCATTTGTTCTTCCTTTCCGCGGTGAAATGAAGTGCTACCAAGAGTGGCCGCTTAGGGCCTTGTACGACTGAAGGAGAGGCGGGCCGGGCGCGGGCCGCAGGCGTCCGCCTAAATGAAAGAGAGTGTTCCCATGGCACAACCTTAGGGAGGCGCGGCGCGCCTGTGAACCCCCTTTTTGCCATGGCGGGAAAGGGCGGGCGACGACGTCCCGCCGGTTGCGCGGAACAGCCGGAAACGCCGTGGCCGCCGTCACAATGGGCCCCGAAAGCGGCGCGTAAACCGGCACTGTGGCGCATACCACTTAAATACTTGAGAAGCGGGTGCGCCCGTGGCGGGCTTTCCCAGTACTGGCAAGGGAATCGGCGGGGCCGGGAAACTCCGCTGCATCTTTCCGGAAGACCCCGAAAAGGGCCGATCCTACGGCATCACCAGGCCGTCCGCCACGGCATTCGCGTAAAATTGAAGGCCTGCCCAGAGCGGGGCAGCCACAAGTCGCAAGCAAATGACCTCCACAGGAGTTGCCCAAATGCCCACAGACCGAAGCGTGAACCACTCTTCCGCAGGCCTTAATCCCGCCTCCGGAACCAACCCAGCTGCACCCCCCGGAGCGACGTCTCCGGCGGCTTCCAGGAATACCCGGAAACCGAAAATACTCGCACGGCGCCGGCTCAAGGAGTCGGACGTCAACGTGGTTGACCAGCCCATGCTGAAGAAAGCCCTCGGCGGAACCATCGTGGGCAACACCATGGAGTGGTACGACGTCGGCGTGTTCGGCTACCTCATCACCACGATGGGTCCTGTCTTCCTGCCGGAGTCCGATCCCACCACCCAGACCCTGTTCCTGCTGGGTACCTTCGCCGCCACATTCATCGCCCGTCCCCTGGGCGGCGTGATCTTCGGCTGGCTGGGTGACAAGATGGGCCGGCAGAAGGTCCTTGCCGCCACGCTGATGCTGATGGCAGCGAGCACGTTCGCCATCGGCCTCCTGCCCGGATATGCGCAGATCGGGCTGTGGGCCGCAGGGCTCCTGGTGCTGCTGAAGATCATCCAGGGCTTTTCCACCGGCGGTGAGTATGCCGGCGCCACGACCTTCGTCAGCGAGTACTCCCCCGACAAGCGCCGCGGCTTCTTTGCCAGCTTCCTGGACCTGGGCAGCTACATGGGCTTCGCCATCGGCGCCGCCCTGGTCTCGGTCCTGCAGCTGACGCTCGGCCAGGCAGCCATGGAGGAATGGGGCTGGCGGATTCCCTTCCTGATCGCCGGCCCGCTGGGGCTGATCGCCGTTTACTTCCGGAGCAAGATCGAGGAATCCCCGCAGTTCCAGGCCACCCTGGATGCCCAGGAGGACCTTGCCAAGAATGCTGCCGCCTCTGACCAGGCAACGGCCAAGGGCCCGGTGGGAATCGTCAAGGCCTACTGGCGCTCCATCATTGTTGCCATGGTCCTGGTGGCCGCCGCCAACACGGCCGGCTACGCCCTCACGTCCTACATGCCCACCTACCTCACCGAGTCCAAGGGCTACGATCCGGTGCACGGCACCCTGCTGACTATCCCCGTGCTGGTGGTTATGAGCCTCTGCATTCCGCTGACCGGAAAGTTGTCGGACCGAATCGGCCGCAGGCCCGTCCTGTGGATTGGGGCAGTCAGCACGGTGGTCCTGGCCATTCCGGCCTTCCAGCTGATCGGCATCGGTGAGATCTGGTCCACCCTGGCCGGCCTGGCGCTGATTGCGTTCCCCGTGACCTTCTACGTTGCCAACCTGGCCTCGGCCCTCCCGGCGCAGTTCCCCACCTCCAGCCGGTATGGGGCCATGGGCATCGCCTACAACTTCTCGGTGGCGATCTTTGGCGGCACCACGCCGTTCATCGTCGCGGCCCTCATCGGCGCCACGGGCAACGACATGATGCCCGCGTACTACCTGATGGCAACCTCGCTGGTGGGTGCTGTTGCCATCTACTTCCTGAAAGAGTCAGCCCGGCGTCCGCTGCCCGGATCCATGCCCAGCGTGGATACCCAGGCTGAGGCCCGCGAACTTGTTGCCACGCAGGACGAGAACCCGCTGATCAACCTGGACGAACTCCCGTTCGACGAACAGGACATCACCGATTCACGGGACACCGGGAAGGTTGCCGCCGGCGTCTAGCCTGTGCTGCCGCGGCACCGCCTGCGGCACAACCCTTTCCGGGGCACGTCATGCAGCCCCGCTCAGAAGGCCCGTCCCGCGTGTTTCCTTGGGGGAAGCACGCGGGGCGGGCCTTTGGCGTGCCAGTCACAATGACGTCCCATGTCCCTGGCCCCTGCCGGAAATGACCGCCCGCACCAGGCGGTGATAACTTCCAGATGGCCGGTCAGGAAAGCAGCAGGAGGTTGGGTGCCATGGAACGCGTCCTCCTTCAAGTGCGCGCGCTCCACCGGCTGGAGCCGGCCAACAACGACCATCTCGCCGCCGCCCGCGTGGCCCTCAGCGTGGCCGTTCCCTCGCTCCTGCTCCTGGCAGCGGGCCGCACCGACCTGATCGTTTACGCCGTGTTTGGTGCCCTGACCGGCATGTACGGCCGGTCCGAACCGCACCAGCTGCGGCTCAGGCACCAGTCCCAGGCCGCCGTCGTCCTGCTCACCGGCGTGGCTGTGGGTGTGTTCCTGTCCGTAAACCATCTCCACTCGTGGTGGCTGGTGGGCGTGGAGGCCGCCCTGGCCGGCGTCGGATCGGTCTTTGCTGACCGCGTGCGGCTCAAGCCCAACGGACCGTTTTTCGGGATCCTTGCACTGGGCGCCTGCGCCTCGGTACCCACGGTGGTGCCCTGGCAGATGGCCATCCTGATCGCCGCAGGCTCCGCCGCGTTCTCCATACTGGTGGGGTTCGGCGGCTGGTTCCGCCGGAGGTCCTGGCAGCGCGGCGCCGTCCGGGCTGCTCCCGGCGTGACCCCCGCCGGGCACCGGGAGGTGCTGGTGCACGCCGCCCGCTACATCCTGGCTGTAGGTGCCGCCGGCACGGCAGGCGTCCTGACGGGCAGCGGGCATCCGCACTGGGCCATGGCGGCAGCCGCCGTGCCGCTCGCGGGAGCCGACCTCCCCAGCAGCGTCCGGCGCGGCGTCCACCGCATTGTGGGAACGTTCCTGGGGCTGGCGGTGACCGCCGTCGTGATTCTTCCCGTTCCGTGGTCCCTGGCGGGCCTGTTTCCGGGCGGGCAGGCCGTGGTGCTGGCCCTCCTGGTGGTCCTCTTCCAGTTCACCACCGAGCTCTTCATGACCCGCCACTACGGCCTGGCCATGGTCTCCTTTACGCCCGTGATCCTGCTGATGACACAGCTTGCCCACCCCATTGATCCCGCGGTCCTGATCCTGGAGCGCGGGGCGGAGACCCTGGCAGGGGCCCTGGTGGGGATCGCCGTGGTGGAGGCCGTCCGGCCGGCTGCCACCCGCACGCCGGCTGCCCTACTGGGGCGTGCGCGCGCCTTTCGGTTTCCGCGCAGGCCCCGCCACTAGCCTTGCCGGAGCGATCCGTGCCACGGCCGCCACCACCTTGTAGCGCCTGGACGGGATGGAAACTGCCTTGCCCCGCGCGTTGTCCGCCAGGCCCTCACGCACCACCCGCCCGGCGTGCAACCAGGCCCACGACGGCGCCACGGACTTGTCCATCCCCATCCGGTCGTGGAACTCCGTGTGGGTGAAGCCGGGGCAGACGGCAGTGACCTTGATGCCCTGCCTGCCGTACGAGAGGTTCGCCCACCTGCTGAAACTCACCAGCCAGGCCTTGGCAGCAGAGTACGTTCCCCGCGGGAGGAAAGCCGCAATGCTGGCCACGTTGATGATCCGGCCGGAGCGGCGCTCCAGCATCCCCTTCAAGGCTGCGTGGGTCAGCTCCATGGCCGTTTCCCCGTGCAGCTTCAGGTGCTTTTTCTCCTCCGAGATGGGGTTGTCCTCGAAGTTGTGCAGCAGCCCGATCCCGGCGTTGTTCACCAGGATCTCCACCGGCCGCTGCGGATCGGACAGGCGTCCGACGACGGCTGCCACGCCGTCGTCGGACGCCAGGTCCGCTGGGAGTACTTCAGCCGTGACCCCGTAATGCCGCTCCAGCTCCGCCGCGGATTCCTCGAGGCGGGCGCGGTTCCGTGCCACCAGCACCACGTTGTGGCCCTGCGAGGCGAGCTGCCGGGCGAACTCGGCTCCCAGCCCGGCACTGGCTCCGGTGATGAGGGCGGTGGTCCTGGCGGCTGCATCGGAAGTCTTTGGGGTCATGGGGCAAGCCTAGCCAGATCCCTCCTCCGTGGCCTGCGCTGCGCGGAACCTCGCAAGGGGATTGGCCAGCCGGCCGGCCATCTGGAGTCCCCCGGAGGGGTCGGTGAGGTCCAGCATCTGCTGGTTGTTGCGCAGTTGGAGCCGGTTGAGGCAGGACAGCTCGAAGTCCGCCGCGAAAAGGTCATGGCGGGCGAACTGGGCTGCGAGCTCGGGATGCTGGGCCTGGTAGTCCTTGATGGCCTCCGCGGCCGTCCGCCAGAATTCCTCCTGAGCCAGGGTGCCGTCCTCGTCCAGGAGGGCGGCCAGGAAGCGGAAGATGCAGTCGAAGACATCCGTGAAGATGGCCAGGACCCTCTCGCCGTCCGGGATTTCTGCCTTGATCCGGGAGACGTCCCCGGGGAGGTCCACCCTGTCCCCCATCACCACGATCTCCTCGGCGATGTCCTTCATGATGGCCCTGACAGGGACGCCGTCCTCAAGCACCAGGATCACATTCTCGCCGTGCGGCATGAAGGCCAGTTCGTACCGGTAGAGGCAGTGGACCAGCGGGACGAGGTAGGCCTCGAAGTAGCGGCGCAGCCACTCCTCCGGTCTGAGGCCGGAGCGCTCCACCAGGGCTGCCACCATGGGCGTGCCGGCGGAATCGGTGTGCAGGAGCGAGGCCATGGTGGCCAGTTGCTGTCCGTCCGCCAGCAGCGGCAGCGGGCTTTCGCGCCAGAGGGCGGAGAGCATCTTGCGGTAGGGGGACCCGGGCGCGGACCCGGCCTCGTAGTACCCGTTGTGGTAGCCGATCGCTGCCACCTCGGCGATCATGGTGAAGCCGCGCCGCTGCAGCGCGCCGTCCGCCTCGATCAGGGCCCGCAGCCAGCCGTTGATGGCTGGCGTGGCCTTCATGTACTGCGGTGACAGGCCCCGCATGAAACCCATGTTGAGCACGGACATGGCGGTCTTGACGTAGGTCCGCTCCGGCGCAGCGACATTGAAGAATGTGCGGATGGACTGCTGTGCCTGGTAGCTGTCAGCCCCGGTTCCCACATGCACGATGCGCTGCAGGGCAATCTCCGCGGCGAAGGTGACAGCCAGTTTGTTCTCCCACTGCCAGGGGTGGACCGGCATCAGGAAGTACAGGTCCGGGTCCAGGCCCAGCGCGTGGAGCCGGGCGTGGAAGGTGCCCAGGAGGGGGCCCAGTTCGGCGTCCAGGTGGGACCGGTAGTCCAGCCCTTCGGCGGAGGTGAAGACGGCGCTGCTCCGGTGCACGGCGATCCATTCCAGCAGGACCGGGGCGCCGGTTTCCGGGGCGAAGGCGTGGTAGTCGCTGATGCCGAAGCCCAGGCGCCCGTTGTTGGCAACGAAGCACGGGTGGCCTTCCGTCATGCTGCGCTCGATGGCCTGGAAGTCAGCCGCCGGGTTCCGTCCGCCGGTGACGCCGGCCGCCAGCTCGGCCGACGACAGCTGGCCGGCCCATTGCTTGTACGCATGGCTTGCCAGCGTGCTGCTGATCTCCTCCAGGTAGACGGGCAGCATCTGGATGTTGATGCCAAGGGTTTCATGGAACGCCGTGACGAACTCCAGCACGTCCAGCGGCGCCTCGGTGCCGTCCCGGAAATGCCTGATGGAATCAGCGTCGATGGACCAGTGCTCCAGTTCCAGGAGCCGGGCGTCGAAGTGGTACTGGTGCGTGCCGTCGCCGCTGGCCAGACGGTAGCTGCCGCTTCCGTTCACCGGTTCGGGGGCCAGGATCCGTTCGTGCGAAAACTCGGCGAGCGCCTTGCGCAACAGGTGCCGGTTCGCCCTGGCCCAGGCCTCTGCCGTGAGGTGCGGGGCGGGGGCGGCGGGCTGGCCGGCGGTGGTGGATTGTTCGAGCTGGATGGTCACAGTGATGCTCCCTGGGGGATCAGCGGGCGGGACGGGAAAGCGGAAAGGGTGGTGCGGGCGGGCAGGGCGGTACGGGCGGCGAGGTAGTCGGACCGGCAGCAGAAGCTCAACAGCGCTTCCTTGTCCGGGAGGGTCACCAAGCCTGCAGGCTGGAAGCCCAGCCGCTCATTGAGGGCATGGATTTTTGTGTTCCGCGCATCCGGTTCCACCACGATGCGCTCCACCCCGGGCACGCTGAACAGGCGGGCCAGGACAGCATCCATTACCGCTGCGGTGTAGCCGGGTTCAGGACCTTCCGACGGCGGCGCCACCAGCAGGTGCATGCCCACATCACCGGGCAGGACGGGATAAACGGCTGCCAGCGGCGAGAAGGCCGGCTGGTATTCCTCCATCAGGAAGGCGGGCGTGCCGCGGTCGAGCCCCAGCAGGGCGTGGTGGTGGCCGCTGGACTGGATCTTTGCGTACTCCCGGGCCACGTCTTCCACGGTGGCGGAAAGCATGCCCCAAAACGTGGCGTAGGGCCGGGTCACCCAGCTGTGCAGGAGTGCGGCGTCGGCTGCGGCATCGAGGCAGCGGAACGAGAACCTCATGCCGGCACCCCCGCCCCGATGCCAGCGGCTGCGGTGGCGGAAACTGCGGTGCCAGCGGCTGCCGTGCCGGAAACTGCGGTGTTCCCGGGCCGGCTGGGGGGCTGTCCCACGCCGGGGGCGGCCGGGTCCGCGGGTGCCCCGAACTGCTGGAAGGCGATGCTCTCCTCCACCGGGTACACCTCCCGGCCGGTGAGTTCCCGGAGGATGCAGGAGTTGCGGTACGCGCCCATGCCCAGGTCCGGGGTGGCGAAGCCGTGGGTGTGCAGTTCGGCGTTCTGGACGAAGATTTCCCCGGGCTGCACGCCGGTGCTGTAGTTCCGGTCCACTGCGAACCTGCCGGCGCTGTCCCGGGCGATGCGGTCCCGCACGCCTGCCAGGAATCCCGGCTCCCGGTAGCCGTATCCCGTGGCGAGCACCACGGCGTCGGTGTCCAGGGTGTAGGAGCTGCCCTGTTCGTCGTGCCTCAGGTGCAGCGTGTGGTTTCCTGCCGCGGGGTTCCACTGGGCGGCGGTCAGGGACGAATGGGTCAGCAGCCGCGTATCCACCATGCCGGAGATGCTCCTGGTGTAGAGAAGGTCGTAGATGGCGTCGATCAGCTCCAAGTTGATGCCCTTGTAGAGGTTCTTCTGGGTCTTGTTCAGGTGGTCGCGCTGGTGCTCCGGCAGGCCGTGGAAGTAGTCAACATATTCCGGGGACGTCATTTCCAGGGTCAGCTTGGTGTACTCCAGGGGAAAGAACCGGCCGGAGCGGGTGACCCAGTCCAACCGGTAGCCGTGGGCGTCCGCCTCCTGCAAAAGGTCATAGTAGATCTCCGCCGCGCTCTGGCCGCTGCCCAGGATGGTGATGCTGCGTTTCCCCTGCAGTTCCGACTTGCGGGCCAGATAGTCGGCGTTGTGGAAAGCCACTCCCCCGCTGCCGGCGGCAGCCTCCGCGATGATGCCTGCGGCGGCCTCCGGTACGTAGGGGGTGGTGCCGGTGCCCAGCACCAGCCGCCGCGCGTACAGCACCTCCGGCCCGTCCGGACCGGACACGGACAGCCGGTACACGCCGTCGTCGTACGCCACATCCAGCACAGCCGTGCCGAAGCGGACGGCGGGCAGCTGCCCGGCCACCCACTGGCAGTACTGGTTGTACTCGGCCCGGAGCGGGTAGAAGTTTTCGCGGATGTAGAAGCGGTACAGCCGCCCGGTCTGCTTGAGGAAGTTCAGGAAGGAGTAGGGCGAGGTGGGGTCCGCGAGGGTAACCAGATCCGCCATGAAGGGCACCTGGAGGTGGGCCGGTTCCAGCATCATTCCGGGGTGCCAGTCAAAGGAGTCCCGCTGTTCCAGGAAGATGCCGTCCAGGCCTTCCACCGGCGCGGCCAGTGCCGCGAGGCCCAGGTTGAAGGGCCCGACGCCGATCGCCGCGAAGTCATGGATCCTGCCGTTGGCTGCCTTCCGGTTGTCGGTGGTGCTCATGCGGATACCTCGCTCTGCAGCAGTCCGGCGCCGGTGGTGCGGAGGAGCCCGATGATTCCGGCGATGTCCTCCAGCGTGGCTTCTGCGTTGAGCAGGGTGAATTTCAGGTAGTGGCGGCCACCTACCTTTGTTCCCGCCACAACCGCCTCTCCGGAGGCGAAGACGGCGGCGCGGATTGCCGGGTTGAGGGCATCGGCAGCGTCCTCGGACAGCCGCGCCCCGCCGTCCAGGCGTGGCCGGTAGCGGAACACGAGGGTGCTGAGCTGCGGCGGTGCGGCCAGGTCAAAGTCATCGTCGGCGGCGAGCAGCGAGCCCACGCGGGCGGCCAGGTCGATGGCTTCGTCAAACAGGGCGCCAAGGGCGTCCGCTCCCATGATCCGCAGTGTGAGCCACAGTTTGAGGGCGTCGAACCGGCGGGTGGTCTGGATGCTTTTGTCCACCTGGTTGGGGATCTTGGCCAGGGCTGCACTTTCCGGGTTCAGGTAATCCGCGTAGTAGGTGATGTGGCGCAGCATGGCACGGTCCCGAACCAGCAGCGCGCTGGAACTGACCGGCTGGAAGAAGGTTTTGTGGAAGTCCACGGTGACCGAGTCTGCCAGCCGCGTTCCGTCCAGGAGGCGGCGGTAACGGCCGGACACCATCAGTCCGCCCCCGTAGGCGGCGTCGATGTGGAACCACGCACCGTAGGCCCTGGCGAGGGCGGCGGTTTCCGTGAGCGGGTCCACCGCACCGAAGTCCGTGGTTCCGGCGGTGGCCACCACTGCCATGGGAACCAGGCCGGCGCCGCGTGCGTCCGCCATGGCCTCGGCGAGGGCTGCAGGATCCATCCGGTGATCGGGCGTGCACCGGACAGTGATGACGGCGTCGAATCCCACGCCCAGCATGGCGGCCGACTTTTGGATGCTGAAGTGGCTGTCCTCCGAGGTGAAGATCCGCAGTGTGTCCAGCAGCGCCGGCAGGCGGAGGCCAGCGCGTGCCGGGTCCTGCCGGAGGCCGGCCACTGCGTGGTTGCGGGCGATCAGCAGTGCCTGGAGGTTGGACTGGCTGCCGCCGGAGGTGAAGATGCCGTCCGCACCGCCACCGAGGTGCAGCCGTTCGGCCGCCCAGTCGATGAGCCGGCGCTCGATCATGGTGGCGCCGGCACTTTGGTCCCACGTGTCCAGGGAGGAGTTCACCGCCGACAGGACAGCCTCCCCCACCAGGGCCGGAATCACCACGGGGCAGTTCAGGTGTGCCGCGTACTTGGGATCGTGGAAGTAGACAGCATCGCGCAGGTACACGTCCTCGAGTTCCTGCAGCGCGGCTGCCGTGTCCGGCAGCGGGGCGTCAAGGTCCACGGCGCCCACCCGGGCCTTCATCCCGGCGGGGTCGACGCCGGTGAACGGGCGGGCGGTCCGCTCCAGTTTGGTGGCCACGGCCGTGACGCCCTGCAGCACCTGGGCGACATACCGGGGCGCGTTGCGGGCATTGAGGAGGTGGTTTGAGGCGGCCAGGGCCATTTCAACGCTGGAGCCAAAATCCTGGCCCTGCGCCGGTGGGGCCGTCCCTGCCGCGGGGTTGGCTGGCTCATCCAAATCTGTCTCGTCAAAGCGGGGCATCAGCGGCACTAGTCGTCCTTCTGTCGGGAATCACGGAAATCACAAAGGATAGCCTTACTTAGGTAACCCTTTTAATCAAACTTCTGTGATGTATTTCCGGAAAACAGTGCCATTGCGCTGTATTTTGCACTCGGGAGCCGTCATTGACTGGCGGCGAAGGCTAAATCTGCTGCAAAATGGCCTACCTTCGGCCCCGGCGTATGACAAGACGGGCATGACCCACCGGACCTAGGCTTGGCACAGGGCGGCCGGACCGGGCTGCGCGGTGATCAGGGGGAAGCATGGAGCAGGGACCAGCAGGCGCAATCGGATTCCGGGAAGTGGACCGCGACGGTAACCCCGCCCGGAGTGAAGCCACCGATGCAAGTGAGGAAGACTATGGCAGGGGCCGCAGCCTGGCCATCAATCCCTTCATTACCGCCCTGTGGATCCTCACGATCGCCCTCATCGGCGGCGGCGCCTGGGTGTTCCTCAACGCGAGCGCCATGGTGGGCCCCTCCGCGGGAGGAATGCCAACATCTTTCCTTGTGTTCACCTTTGCCCCCTACGCGATTTTCGCCGGCCTTGCGGCGCTGATCTGCCTGCTGTTCTGGCATGCGTTGCAGTGGCAGCGCCGGCGTCGCTAAGGGGCGCATTCACAACCGGCCGCCCCCAGTCCGGGCGCAGCGAGCGGCAGCAGGATGCATTGGACCACACGCGGATTTGCCCGGGCATTAGTAAGCATGCTTAGGTATTGGGGTAAATGAACCTCCGCAAGCAGTTCGCGGCGGGGCTGCCAACGCCGGCGGTTCCGTGAAGAAGCCCAAGGATGACCCATCATGACCACCGTTGCAGACCACCAGCTTACGGCGCCCGAGGCGACCGGCGTACGGGCAGATATTCCGCTGGACGCCACCGCGCCCGCGGACATGGGGCTGCTGCTCACGCTTAACTCCCGCATGCATTGCCGCGCTCCGATGCAGCGGGTGGATCCGGAAGAAATGCCTGTCCGCCTGCCCGTCCACGTGGACGGAACCACAGTGGGCCCGCTGGGTACCGGCCCGGTGCCCGAGCACGTGGAGACCTACCGGTGCGCTTGTGGTTTCACCATCGACTCACCCGTCCTCAGCGGGCACGCCCTGGCCAGCTGACTGCTGCCGCAGCAAGCCGCGGCAGGATCTTTTGCCGGCACGTCCGGTGTGGGCAACTGCTCAGGAGGCTGCCCGTGCAGTTCGCGGGTCAGCTGTCCGGCCAGTCAACGAACTGTTCGTACCCCTCATGCTTCCGTAAGTAGGCTGCGATGAAGGGGCAATGGGGAATGATCCGTTTGCCGGTGGCCACAACGTCGTCGAGCGCGAAGTGGGCCAGCACCTTCCCCAGGCCCTGGCCTTCGAAGCCCTCCATGGTTTCCGTGTGGCTGAAGTCGATGTGTCCGGGCTTGTCCTTGAAGAAAGTCTGGACAGCCAGTTTCCCGTCCACCCGCAGCTCATACCGGTGGTCTGCATCGTTGCGTGCCAGTGAAACGTCAGGGCTGAACTGGTCTTCGGTGGACGTCATGTTCTCGGTCATGGTTTGACAGTGGCACTACTTCACTCAGCTGGCAATGCCTCTTCCCCGGCTGTCATTTACTGGCCGTGGAGCCGTCCGGGCGGAACGGGCGCCGCACCCCGGGCAGGAAACGCCATGGGCGCAGGCCAGGGAGTGGTCCGGGAGGGCCCGCCGCGGCTAGGCAGCGAGTGCGGCGGCCCCCAGCACGACGGCGAGCAGCGGCGTGGCCCCCTGGGTTGCGGCAGCGCGGAGGTACTTCCTGCCCGTCAGCGCCAGGACAAGCGCGGCCAGCAGCATGGAACCGCAGCAGCTGAAGACCAGGGTCCAGCCTGCGGTTGCAAGGACCGGATCCTCCGGTGCCAGTGCCACGAACCCTGCTCCCACAAAAGCTCCCACCGCCAGGAACAAATTATAGAAACCCTGGTTATAGGCAAACGGCCTGGTGGTCTCCGCGTCGGCCTGGGTGGCCACACCGAAGCGCTTCCAGGTGGCCGGCCTGGTCCAGGTGACGGACTCCATGGTGAAGATGTAGACGTGGAGCGCACCTGCCAGGAGGGCAAAAAAGAGGGAGGCCAGGATCATGGGTTTGATCCTAGCCTCCCCCTCCCGGAGTTTTGTCCACGTATGCAGGCCTCAGGCGGTTCAACTCAACCCTGCACGGCTGGACAATAAACTCGGGTGAACGTCAGCGCGTGAGCGTCGCCAGCGTTTTGGCAGCGAAGGTGCGGGCCGAGCTGTTCCAGTGGCCCAGGAGCCCCTGGAGGTTTTCGCCGTCGGACCGGTGCCCCGGCAGCTGGTCCTGCAGCGTGGCCAGCACCCCGGTGCGGAGCTCGGTGTTGAAGTTGACCTTGCCAACATTCATGGCGGCGGCCTTCACCAGCTCCTCCGCGGGAATTCCCGAGGCGCCATGCAGCACCAGCGGAATGTGGGTCCGCACCGCGATGTCCTGCAGGACATCCCAGCGCAGCTGGGGCTCCCCCTTGTATTTGCCGTGCACGTTCCCCACCGCCACGGCGAGCAGTTCCGCGCCGGTCCGGGACACAAAGTCCTCCACCAGCGCCGAATCCGTCAGCCCGGCCACGGCCACGCCGGACTGGTCCGCACTAAAGGCGCGGTCCTCGTCTCCGGCGAGGCTGCCAAGCTCGGCTTCAAGCACGACGTCCGGGCCCAGCAACGCCCGGGCACCACGGACCAGCGCGATGTTGTCCTCGTAAGGCAACGCGGAGCCGTCGGCGAGGACGGAGTCCGCCCCTGCCGCGACGGCGTCGGCCATCACCTGAAGGTCCGTTGCGTGGTCAAGCTGCACCGCCACGGGCACGGATGCAGCATCAGCGAGGCCACGGAGGGCTCCGATGAGGCGAAGGCCGTTGGGCGTGGCGGCAGTCTTGGGAGCCACCAGCAGGATGGCGCCGCGGCCCGCCTCCTCCGCTGCGGCCACCACTGCCATGGCCGTGGTGAAGTCGTAGCAGGTGAAGGCCGGGACGGCGGAGCCGTGCTGGAGGGCGGAGGTGACCAGCTGGTCGAGTCGGGTGCGCATCAGACGCCCAGGCCTCCCACGAGGATCCAGGCCAGGAAGGTCAGCACGAAACCGGCCAGGCCCAGGATGGTGGTGAGCACGGTCCAGGTCTTCAGGCCGTCAGCCACGGACAGCCCCAGGTACCGGGTCACGATCCAGAAGCCGGAGTCGTTGACGTGGCTGAGTCCGAACGCACCGAATCCGATGGCAATCAGGATGAGGGCCGTCTGGATGGGTGAGAACCCGCCGTCGGCAACGGATGCTGCCAGCAGGCCGGAGGTGGTGATGATCGCAACGGTGGCGGAACCCTGGGAAGCGCGCAGGATGGCGGCGAGGATGAACGCCATCACGATGACCGGAAGGCCTGCGGTCTGCAGCCCTTCGGCGAGGGCCTTGCCGATGCCGGAGACAGTGAGGACCTTGCCGAAGACGCCGCCCGCACCGGTGACCAGGATGACGATGGCGGTGGGAGCCAGGGCTGAGTCCATGACTTCACCGGTGTGCTGGGAGGACCAGCCGCGGCGGATTCCCAGGAAGTAGTAGGCCAGGCCGAGGGCGGTGAGCAGGGCGATCAGCGGGGCGCCAACGAAGGCGGCGAGCTGGGCGGGGAAGGAGTCCTTGGGCAGGATGACCGCGCCGACGGTGCCAACCATGATCATCAGGATGGGCAGGACGATGAGCGTGATGATCATGGCCGGGCTGGGGGCCGTCTTCACCTGGTTCCGGACAGCCACGGAGGAGGTCCCCTGGGCGGCTTCCTGCTCAACCTGGGACGTGCCGGTGCCAAAGAGGCGGAACTGCTCGGCGGTGGCGGGAAGCATGGAGAATTCGCGGCGGTTCAGCCTGCGGGCAACGAAGTAGCCCAGGACGCCGACGGGAACGCACAGTACGAGGCCCAGGATGGTGGTCCACCCGATATCCGCGCCGAGGATGCCGGCGCCGCCCACAACTCCGGGGTGCGGCGGGACAACAACGTGGATGGCGAGCATGATGGCGCCCACCGGAAGGCCGATCTTGACGGGGTTGACGCCGGCGGCCTTTGCGAAGCCGTAGATGATGGGAATCAGGATGATGAATCCGACGTCGAAGAAGACGGGGATGGCCAGCAGGAAGGCTGCGGCAGTCAATGCGGCGATGACCCGGCGGGGGCCGAGCAGCTGCGTGAACTTGCCGGCCAGCGACTGTGCGCCGCCGGAGATCTCGATCATCTTGCCGAGCATGGCGCCAAGGCCAACCAGGATGGCCACGGAACCGAGGGTTCCCCCCATGCCTTCGGTGACGGTTTTGATGATGTCCGGCAGCGGAATGCCCGCCACCAGGGCAACGGCGACGCTGACCACCAGAAGGGCGAGGAAGGCGGGAATTTTGAACTTGATGACGGCCACGAGCAACAGGGCGACGCCCGCTGCTGCTATGGCCAGGAGAGCTAATGCGCTCATCGTGTGTCTCCTTTGACATCGCCAGTTGAGACTAGCGAGCTGGTTTTTCTTGGGGGAATGCTGGGGAACGGCAGGGAGGGTGCGACGACGGCGGAGGGGGGGACCGCCGCCGTCGCACGTTTGGGGGAAGGCCGGGCTACTTTGTGCGCTTCGTGGGCGCAACAACCTTGATGACGGCGGAGTCGTCGGAAGCGGCGAGGCCCTGGGCCTGGCCGAGAAGGTAGAGCTGTTCGGCAGCGGCGGCGACCGGCGCAGCCAGGCCGGCGGCGCGGGTGGCCTTGCCCACGATGCCCATGTCCTTGACGAAGATGTCCAGGCGGGACAGGACCTCGGCGCCCTCCTCGGTGTAGGCCTCCAGGATCCGGGGGCCGCGGTTGGAGAGCATAAAGGAACCTGCGGCGCCGGCTTCAAGGGCGGCGAGGGTCTTGGCCTGGTCGAGGCCGAGGGCGTCGGCGAGGGCCATGGCCTCTGCGGCGGCAGCGATGTGGACGCCGCAGAGGAGCTGGTTGACGGTCTTGAGGGCCTGTCCATCGCCGGGTTTGTCGCCCACCACGGTCAGGGTTGAGGCCAGGAGTTCCAAAGCAGGGGCGGCTTTTTCGCGGGCTTCCGGGGACGCGCCAACAACGATCAGCAGGTCGCCTTCGCCGGCACGCTTGGGGCCGCCGGACAGCGGTGCGTCCACCAGTTCCACACCGTATTCGGCCAGCTGCGCGACGGTGGCCGGGATGGCTTCGGTGCCGACTGTGCTGCCCAGGATCACGACGGCGCCCGGCTCCAGCACCGAGGCCACGCCGTTCTGGCCGAACAGGACATCATTGAGCTGCTCGCCGTTGCGGACGGCCAGGAGGACGGCGTCGGCGCCCTTGGCGGCCTCGCGGGCGGTGGCGAACGTGGCGATGCCGGCTTCTTCGGCGAGCTTCAGGCGGGGTTCGGCGATGTCGAAGCCGTGGACGGTCAGCTGGGACGCCAGGCGGGTGGCCATGGGCAGGCCCATGGCGCCGAGGCCCAGGACGGTGACGGTGTAGTTGCTGGTCATGGTGTTCTCCATTGAATTCTTGCGGGGCTGGCGCCGGTGGTTAGAAAGTGTTGCTGAGCTTGCGGGTCACGTCAGCGAGGGATTGGTCGTCGCCCACATTGCCGGCGAAGACGATGTACGGGATGCCCTTGGCGGGGCCATCCACGGGTTCCCAGAGGGAGACGATGCCCGGCAGCATGGGGCCGCGGACAATGGCGTGGCGGATTTCAAGGCCGTGGGCGGCCACGTCCGAGGAGGTGATGCCGCCCTTGGCGATGACGAACCGGGGCGGGAAGGTCTTGAGTGTCCGGTTGACCACGGCGACGACGGCGGCGGACACTGTGCGGGCGATCCGCAGGCTTTCGGCGGGGTCGTCTGCCTTGATCAGCAGGCGGCTGGTGTGGACGATGACGTCGCCGCCGCGGAGGGCTTCGACGACGGTGTCCACGGTCCGGTCCAGGTGCGCTTCGGCGTCGCCAGGGGCACCGAGGAGCTTTTCGACGTCGATCTCCACGATGCGCGCGGCGCTGTGCTGGTCGGTGAGGGCCTTGAGCTGGCGCGTGGTGACTCCCACGTGGGACCCGACAACGATCAGGCCCCCTGCCTCGGAGGGTGTGTTGCCTGCGTAGGCCTCGGCGCCGCTGAGTTCGGTGCGGATCTCCTGGCCGATCCGGGCACGACCGAACGGGGGGCCCACGCGGTAGAGGAGCTTCTTGCCGCGCCGTTCGGCTTCTTCGAGGCCCAGGGACAGGGCGCGGAGGTCGTTTTCGGTGACGATGTCCGCCACGATGGGGGTGGAATCGGTGGCCGCATCAAGGGCGTCGGCGATGGCATTGGCAGTGGCCTGCGGATCGGTGGAGGCGCGGATGATGTTGAGGTCCAGGACGATTACCGAGCCGGCGGCGAAGCGGCCCTGCGACTTCTCTTCAACGTAGTCGGCCATGACGGAGGTGCTGAAGCCGAAGGTGGCGTCCTTGGCGAATTCCGTCTCGGACACCGGGGTGAGGGTGCCGGCCTCCGCGCCCGTGCCGCGCATGTAGTGGACTCCGCCGATGGTGACCCGTCCGGCGTCGGGGAAGGCTGGAACCAGGACCACGCCGTCGGTCTTTTCTCCGCTGACGTCCGCCACCGTTGCGGCGATAACGTCCGGCTCCAGGGGGTAGTGGCCGCGGAGGGTGGAATCGCTGCGGCTGACAAACCCGAGGCGCAGTTCCTGGGGGGACCCTGCTGCTGCCAGGGCGTTGCGCACCACTTCCTCATTGCGGGCGGCGGCTTCGGCGGGGTCCAGGCTGCGGGTGTTCGTGAGGACATAGACGGCAGGCTTGGACTGGCTGAAGGCCCAGATGAAGTCCGCTACATCCCACTGGGTGAGCACGGGCAAATCCGAAACCGACTGGGTTCCGGTGGGGTCGTCGTCGAGTACTACCAGGACCCGCGGGGTCTCCGCATTGGAGGCAGCCAGGGTGCTGGCCACCAGTTCGGCGGGAATCCGGACCTCGGCCGGGTAGGCGGCCAGAACGTCTGCTTCAAGCGTCACAGTGCACTCCATTGTGTATGAATACGTTGTATGAATCCGGGCGGCGGATCCCGGTAACTGTAAGATGTCAGACATCTTGCATTTCGTTTAGTGTGGCACACCACATAGAGACGCGCAAGTAGACTTGTCCGACATATGCAGTGAAGGAACCAACGGGGGCACAATGGCGAGGCAATCACTGGTGGGCCAGGTGGCGGATGAGCTACTGGACCGCATCATCACCGGTGAGTTCCCGCCCGGCGCCACCGTGCCGGGCGAACACGAACTGAGTGCCCGGCACGAGGTCAGCCGGATGACGGTGCGCGAGGCCATGAAAACACTGCAGGCACAGCGGATCCTCAGTGTTGAGCGCGGCCGCGGGACGTTCGTGAACCCCCTCAACCGCTGGGCGTCGCTTGAGGCGGTCTTGCGTGCGGCGTCGGAGGGGAAGAACGAGGCAGAGACCTCGGTCCAGCTCATCGAGCTCCGGCGGATGCTGGAAACAGGCGCCTGCGAACTGGCGGCCGGGCGGATCCGCGATGAGGATATTGAGACGCTCCACAGGCACGTGGACAGCATGCGCGCCGCCCACGAGGTCAACGATGTTGCCGCCTTCGTTGAAGCGGACCTGGCATTCCACGACCTGATCCTGCATGCCTCCGAGAACGTCTTTGTGTCCGTCCTTTTCGAACCGCTGCACCAGGTGCTGCAGAAGCGCCGCACCCAGACGTCCGCGGTCCGGGAAATCCAGGAGCACGCAATCGGGCACCACCAGAAGATCGCCGAGGCGCTGGAATCCCGCGACCCGGTGCTGTCCCGGCAAGCCATGGATGACCACATGCAGCAGACGCTGGACGACCTCAAAAACCTCGTGCTCGAGGCGAAGTAAGCCGGCTGTGCCCCGGGATCAGGGCGTCAGCGCGCCGGCGGGGCAGTGGTTCCGCGGACAACCAGTTCCGTGGCAACTTCCAGGGCTGTGGGGACTGCCGCACCCGGCAGGTCCTGCTGCTCCGTGAGCATGCCGACGGCCATGGAGGCCAGCTGGGCCAGGGGCTGGCGGACCGTGGTGAGCGGCGGCGACGTCAACGCCGCCTGGGCAATGTCGTCAAACCCCACAATGCTGAGATCCTCCGGTACATGCAGCGAGCGCTGCCCGGCCGCGTTCATCACGCCCAGGGCCTGCAGGTCACTGCCCGTGAAGATCGCCGTGGGCGGCTCTGGCAAGTCCAGCAGTTCCCCGCCCAGCCGCATGCCGGATTCGATACTGAAATCGCCGTCCTTGACCAGTTCGGGCAGGACGGGCAGCCCTGCCTCGTGAAGCGCAGCGGCATAGGCGGCGTAGCGGGCACGGCCATGGCCGGGGCTGTGCTTCCGGCCGGTGACGATAGCGATCCGGCGGTGGCCCCGGCCCAGCAGGTGGCTGACGGCGGCAAGGGCGCCGGAGAACGACGCCGGGCTCACGCTGGGAATTGGCAGCCCTTCGGTTCCTTCCGGGTCGATTGCGACGGCGGGAATCTTCAGGCTCCGCAACGTGGTCACCAGGTGTGACCCCTTCCGCGGAGCCAGCAGCAGCACTCCGTCCAGCCGGTTCACCGAGGGTTCGCGCAGCTTTCGCCAACGTTCAACGGTGGCATGTTCTGCGCGCGCATAGGCCACGGCATAACCCAGCCGGTCCGCGGCCGCCTCAACTCCAGCCATGGTTTCCAGGACCCATGGTGAATCGAAGTTGTTGACCACCAGCTGCAGGAAGCCGGGCTGGCTGGCAGCAGCCGGCCGTTTGGAATAATCAAGCTCTTCGAGCGCCTGCTGGACCTTGGCGCGGGTGGCGTCGGACACGTGGATCCGGCCGTTGAGCACTTTGGATACCGTGGGCACGGATACGCCTGCCGCGGCCGCAACGTCAGCTATCTTGGGACGCGGAGTGGCGGTCACAGGGGCGGTCCTTGGGGTCATGTGGTTGCGGCGGCGAGGAGCGGTGCGGTGGGACGGCGCGCGGGCGCAACATCCACGCGCACGGGTCCCACGATAACACTGCCTCCTTCCTCCGAACCCAGCGGTGACGTGGCAAAGAGCCCCAGCTCAGCTCCGATCCATTGCCCCTTCACCACCTCAAAGTTCCAGCCCTGCACCTCCCAGGGCTTCCCCGGCCCGGAACGCCACGCAAAGGTGGACCGGGGGGTTCCGTCGGTACGGATCTGCAGTTCTATGCGCGGCCCCGGCAGCGCCATTTTCCGGCCCAGCCGCTGCTCGTGCGGGACATCCCCGCCGGTCCCGTCGCCCAGGACATATCCATCTTCTGTCCTGACGATACCCAGCCACGCGTACTGCCGGCCTAATACCACCACGCCTGCCCGCGTCCCCACCGGCACATCCTGCAGCTCCACCGACGTGGTGAAGGTTGACGGGGTACCGGGCAGGACTTGCCCCAGCACATTGGGGAGTTCGCGAAGGTTCACCGGGTCATTGGGCTTCGGTGTGAGAACCAGGTGTCCTCCCCCGCACTGGTGTGCCCAGTCATCCCGGGGGTTCGCCTGCCAGTGCCACTGCGGTCCCAGCCGGGGCGAGGAGAAGTCGTCACTGGCCGGCAGGACCGCGTGGTCCGCGAAGGTACCCGCCGGGTAGGAGTGGGTGGGCACCGGTGTTCCCGGTCCCCCGTCGGCAGACTGGTGCCCCATCCAGGGCCAGCCATCCGCGGTCCAGCCCATCGGCTGCAGGTGGACCACCCGGCCATAGGGGCCGCGGTCCTGGAAGTGCAGGAACCAGTCCTCGCCACGCGGGCTTGTAACCCAGGCACCCTGGTGCGGACCATTGACCTGGGTGTTCCCCTGTTCCAGGACGCGCCGCTCCTCATATGGCCCGAACGGGGACCTGGACCGGAACACCGACTGCCAGCCTGTAGCCACCCCGCCGGCGGGTGCGAAGATCCAGTACCAGCCCTCCCTTTTGTAGAACTTCGGACCCTCCAGGGTTGTGTAACCCGGAAGGTCCGCTCCGTCGATCACGTGCGTTCCGCGGTCCAGGAGCCTGGTTGCATCCAGGCTCATCCGGTGGACCGTAAGCCGGTTCTTCACGCCGATCCTGCTCTTGGCCCAGCCGTGCACAAGGTAGGCCTGGCCGTCGTCGTCCCACAAAGGGCAGGGGTCGATGAGGCCGCGGCCGGGATACAAGAGGTGGGGAGCGGTCCACGGCCCCTCTGCCTTTTCGGCACTCAGCACAAAGATGCCGTGGTCAGGGTCAGGATAGAAAATCCAGAAACGCCCGTCGTGGTGACGCAGCGAAGGAGCCCACACGCCGCTGCCGTGGCGCACCAGCGAGTAGTGGCTGCCCTGGGGCAGCGCACACAGTGCGTGGCCGGCGTGCTCCCAGTCCACCAGGTTCCGTGAGCGAAGGACAGGCAGTCCGGGGACGCGGTTGAAGCTTGAGGCAATGAGGTAATAGACGCCGTCCACCTGGACAGCGTCAGGGTCCGGCCAGTCTGCATTGAGGATGGGGTTCTGATAGACGGGGGCGGGAAGGCGGGTGGTCATGATGTCCTGTCGGGTGAACTGCGGCTGGCGAAGGGGTGCTGCTGGAGAAGCTTAAGGGCCTCGGCGGGCGTGGTAACCGCACCGTCATGGACGACTGCGTGCAGGGCCAGCCTCAGCGGATTGTTGTGGTCTACCACGGCCGGTTGCGTCCATGAAACTGCCGGGCCTGCGCCAAGGTAGTCTCCGGCCCTGATGAACCAGGGAAGCAGCTGGTCCGGTTCCTGGGCGAGGAGCACAGAGACCGGCGCTTCGTCGACCACCATGCTGACCGAGAGCCAGGGTGACACCGAGCCGTGGGCGGCATCGGCGCCGCGTCCCGCCTCGGAAAGAATCACCGGCCGGCCGGTGACTTCGGGAAACCGCCAGAATATGCCGCCGTATCCGGCACCTTTCCTGCCTTTGACGGCCGACGACGACACCTCCAGCCGCTGTATGCCTTCCGCCGGGACTATCACCGAGAACACCGAAAGGGACCAGCTGGCAGGTTCGGGGTGATGAAGGTACTCGATACGCCGTTGCTCCGCTGCGAGTTGCCCGCCGGAGTGGGAGAGCCAGGACACACCCCCGAATTCGGCATCCGGCGCTGACTGCCAGCCGTGCGGGCGCTGGACTCCGTGGTTGTCCAGGAGTATGGGCCCATTGGCGGGCGTGTAGGTGGACCCACCCCAAAAGTTCGTTCCGTTGACGTCCGGAAATGCAATGGACAGACCCAGGTGGTGAGGATGGTCGACCGGCAGTGACTGCGTGGTCACGGTCCCGGCGAGCGACCGGACCGGATGGAGATAGGGGCGGGGCGCAAGGGTGGCGGGCTGCCGCAGATCCGTGTTGTGGACAGCGAGGGGATGCCCCCCGCGGGAAACGCGCCCCCCGGCAGCAGGGATGGTGTGAGTAGCCAAACAAAACCTCCGGTGATGACACTTCCGCAACGTGGGGATCAGCTTAGCCAGAACAGAAATAGTTAGGCAATATCTACGGAAACTTTCTTTTGAAAACGCCACTCACCATAAAAACATGTGTTGACAGTCACAACCTATGTTTGCTAGAAATCGTTTACTCAGATTTTCAGTTCTGCGTCACTGCTGCTTCGGTAGTGCAGCGACGAGCGGTCCTATGAGCGTTCAACACTCAGAAACTTTCCGTTCAACTTCCAACAATCCGCCGCACCGGACCGTGGTGCGCAACCCCGAGAGGCGTCATTCAATGAAGAAGACAGTCAGCACCCCCATCTCCCGCAGGCTGGTTCTGGGCGCAGCCGTCACCGCCGCGGGGCTGGCCCTGAGCGGCTGCGGCGGCGGTGGGTCAGCCCCTGCCGCCGGGGGTGGAAACGTGGAGCTGAACTTCGTCTACTGGGGCGATGCCACCAGGGCCAAGATGACCGACGTGGCAATCAAGATCTTCGAGGAAAAGAACCCGGGCATCACCGTCAAGAGCGAATACCAGGACAGCGGCCCGTACGCCGACAAGCTGGCTACACGCTTCGCCGGGGGCAATCCTCCGGACGTGCTGAACATGGCAAACCGGAGCCTGCTCGAATATGCGCAGCGCGGCACGCTCGCAGACCTCAGGTCCTTGCAGGAACTGGACCTCGCGGACATCCCGGACACCATCCAAAGTCGGGGTGAAGTGGATGGCAAGCTCTACGGCCTGGCCACGGGCGTGACCACTATCGGCATGGTGGTCAACAAGACAATTACGGACCAAGCCGGCGTCATCATCCCGGACGACAAGACCTGGAGCTGGGAGGACTACGCCAGGTTTGCCACCGAGGTCACGCAGAAAACCGGGGGCAAGGTATACGGGGCCGGTTACGACGTTGCCACCGAAACCGGTCCCATCCTGTTCGCCAGGCAGCGCGGCGAGGACTTCTACACCAAGGACAACAAGCTCGGAGTCAGCGAGGAGACCATCCGGGAGTGGTTCCAGTACAGCGTCGACCTGCGGGCAGCCGGAGGCTATCCCCCGGCAGGCTTCTTCGAGCAGATCGGCGGCTCAGCCGCCCAGTCCTACCTGGCAAAGGGCACCGTAGCCTCGCAGATCATTCCGATCAATAACTACAAGGCCTACAACGAGGCCGCCGGCGGCAACGTGGTCCTGCTCCGGATGCCCGGTGAGACCACGGAGAAGCGCCGCGGCTACTCAGCTGATCCCAGCATGCTCTGGTCCATTGCTGCCAAGTCCAAGCATCCCAAGGAAGCTGCAAAACTGCTGAACTTCCTGATCAACGATGCAGACGGAGCCGCGGAAACGCTCACGCAGCGGGGGGTGCCCATTAATCCAAAAGTTGCGGACGCCATCAAGCCAAAACTCGGCAAGGACGACATTGCCTTCGTGGACATGGTGGCCGCCATCCAGGAAGACGACCTGGCCCCTGCGTATGTGTACCCCAAGGGTGCAAGCGTGGTGGCGGACACCCTCAAGCAACTGGCAACGGAAGTCGAGTTTGGCCGCGTCACGCCCGCTGATGCGGCCAGGACCTTCCTCGAGAAGAGCAATGCCGCCATCAACAAGTAGCCGGCCTGCGTCCAGTTACCCCCACACCCAGATAGGAGCCTGACGCATGTCAGTGCTGACCAAGCAAGCCCCCGGCGCGGCTGCCACCCTGGCCGCGCCGGGCGGGAAACCAGGCAGGACCCGCCCCAAAGCGCAAGAACCAGCGTTCGGGTTACCTGTTCCTGCTGCCGTGGTTCGTCGGAATGCTGTTCACCATCATCCCGTTCTTCGCCTCCCTCTACCTGGCGTTTACGGACTACAACCTCTTCACCGAACCGAACTTCGTGGGCCTGGCGAACTTCCAGGCGTTGTTTGAGGATCCGCGCCTCCTGCAGTCCCTGAAGGTCACGTTTATCTACACCTTTGTCTCCGTCCCGATCTCGCTCGCCGTGGCACTGCTGATCGCCATCGTGCTGAACCGCGGCCTTCAGGGCCTGGCAATCTACCGGTCCGTGTACTACCTGCCCTCCCTGCTGGGCGGCAGCGTCGCGATCGTGATGCTGTGGCGCTACATCTTCGGCAACGACGGCATTGTCAACGGCGCCCTGGGACTGTTGGGAATCCAGGGTCCCGCCTGGGTAACGGACCCGGAGTTCGCTTTGAGCACGCTGATCGTCCTCAATGTGTGGACCTTCGGCTCGCCCATGGTGATCTTCCTTGCGGGCCTGCGGCAGGTGCCCACCATGTATTACGAGGCGGCATCCATCGACGGAGCGTCCCGGTGGCGGCAGTTCCGCAGCATCACCCTGCCGCTGATCAGCCCCATTATCTTCTTCAACCTCATCATGCAGCTGATCGGGTCCTTCCAGACGTTCACCCAGGGCTATGTGATGAGCGGCGGCACAGGCGGGCCTGCTGATTCCACACTCTTCTACAACCTGTACCTCTACCAGAAGGGCTTCACCGAGTTCGAGATGGGCTATGCCTCCGCCATGGCGTGGCTGCTGTTGATGATCATTGCGATTTTCACCGCCATCAACTTCATCGCATCCAAGTTCTGGGTCTTCTACGACAATTAAGGCACCGCTATGGCTCTCCTCGATCTACCCCTGAAGAACAAGCAAAAGAAGGAAGCTCCGCCCGCTGAGGACGCCCTGACAGGCACGCCGGGCACCCGCTTCTCACGGCACCTGATCCTCTGCCTGGTGGGCCTGGTGATGCTGTATCCGCTGCTCTGGCTGGTGTCCAGCTCGTTCAAGCCCAGCAACGACATTTTCCGGCAGTTGGGGCTGTGGCCCGAAAACTGGGACTTCAGCAACTATGCCCAGGGCTGGACCGCTCTGAACCAGCCCTTCCACGTGTACCTCATCAATTCCCTGATAGTGGTGGTGTTCTCCATCGTGGGGAACATCTTCTCCTGTGCCCTGGCTGCCTATGCCTTCGCACGGATGGAGTTCACGGGCCGGAAGCTGTTCTTTGCCCTGATGCTGGGAACTCTGATGCTCCCCGGCCATGTGCTCCTGGTGCCGCAATACATCATCTTCTCGCAACTGGGCTGGCTGGACACCTACCTGCCGCTGATCGTTCCCAACTTCATGGCCACCAACGCGTTCTTCATCTTCCTGATGGTCCAGTTCATGAAGGCGCTGCCCAAGGAGCTGGACGATGCCGCCCAGATCGACGGCTGCGGCCCCTTCCGCACATTCCTGCGGGTCATCATGCCCCTCTGTGTCCCGGCGATGGCCACCACCGCCATCTTCACGTTCATTTCCACCTGGAACGAGTTCTTCGGTCCCCTGCTCTACATCCAGAACCAGGACCTCTACACCGTTCCCCTGGCGCTGCGGGCCTTCATGGATTCAGAAGGCCAAAGCATGTGGGGCCCCATGTTCGCCATGTCCGTCGTGTCCATTGCACCCATCATCGGCTTCTTCATCGCTGGCCAGAAATACCTCATCAACGGCATCGCCACAACAGGCCTGAAGTAGCCCAGCCCTCAACAGGGCCCGCACGCTCCGTCCCGCATCACCAACTCAACCCAACCCAGAATGCCCGTGCCCGGGCTGGAGGCTGCCCGGGCACGCAACAAAGGAGTTTTGCATGAGTTTGCGACGTCTACTTGGCGCGGCCACCGCCGTCGTCATGCTGGGAAGCCTGGCGGCAGTCCCGGCCGCAACCGCCGCCCCCGCCGGGACCACCGGGCAGGCCGCTGCCGCGCCTGCCACCTTGGCAACGACAGCGGACAGCACCCCGGAAGCAATGTGGAAGCAAACGCCTGACGGCTTCGCATCCCTCCCGGGGTACGGTCTGGCCGGAACCACCGGCGGCCAGGCGGGCCGGATCGTCACCGCGTCCACCATCGGGGAACTTACGGACTATGCGGCAGCAACGGAACCGCTCGTGATCTTCATCCGGGGCAGCCTGGCCGCCACGGACTATGTCAAAATCCCCGTCGCCGCCAACAAGAGCTTCATCGGCACGGGAGCCGGTGCCGAGGTGGTGAACGCAGGCTTCAAACTCATCAATACCTCCAATGTCATTTTCCGCAACTTCACCATCCGGGACTCCTACATCCCGGGCGACTGGGACGGAAAGCGCCCGGATAACGACCGCGACGGCATCCAGCTGGATACCACGCACCACGTCTGGGTGGACCACATGAAGATCCAGCGCATGGGCGACGGCCTGATAGACACCCGCAAGGACTCAGACCTCGTTACCTACTCCTGGAACGTCTTTGCGGACAACAACAAAGCCCTGGGCGTGGGCTGGACCTCCAACGCCGTGACCAGGATGACCATCCACCACAACTGGATCCGCAACACCACCCAGCGAAACTTCAGCCTGGACAACACCGCAGCCGCACACGTCTACAACAACTACCTGCAGGACGTGGGGCAGTACGGAATGATGGGCCGCAACGCCGCCAAGGTGGTGCTGGAGGGCAACACCTTCACAGCCGTGCAGGACCCAATTGTCGCCAAGGACCCCGGCACCGAGGTGGTTAGCCGGGACAACGTTTTCAACGGCACCCGCGGCCGCAGGGATAACGTGGGCGCCGCGTTTGACCCCGCCCAGAACTACGCCTACCAGAAAGACGACGCCGCCCGCGTTCCGGACATTGTTGCCGCCGGGGCCGGCCCCAGGGAGAACAGCGTGCCCAACAACGCCACCGGGATCACCGTGGCCCTCGACGGCACGGGCGACTTCGGCAGCCTGCAGGCTGCAATCGGATCCATCCCCAGCGGCAGCACCATGCCCCGAACCATCACCGTCAAGCCCGGCACCTACCGCGAATCCGTAAACGTCTGGGCGGACCGCACGAACCTCACCATCCAGGGCGCAACAGCCAACCCGGCCGACGTCGTCCTCAGCTACGACCTGCCGGCCAACGGCGTAAAGTTCTACGGCGGAACGTGGGGAGCGGGCGGAAGCGCCACCCTCAACGTCCTGGCTGAAGGAACCACCGTGCGGAACCTCACCGTGGAGAACGCCTACGACGAAGCCGCGAACGGCGGCAGCCAGGCGCTCGCTGTCCGGTCCGTGGGAGATAAGGTGACCTTCGACGGCACCCGTTTCCTGGGCAACCAGGACACGTACCTGGCCGACACCACTGGCCGCGACGCCACCGCCCGTACCTACCTCAAGAACTGCTACATCGAAGGCGACGTGGACTTCATCTACGGCCGGGGCACCGCTGTCCTGGACGGCTGCACCATCCATTCCCTGGACCGCGGCAGCGCAACCAACAACGGCTACGTCGTTGCCCCCAGCACCAAGAACTCCAACCCGTACGGCATCCTGATCGTGGACAGCAAGCTCACCTCGGATGCCGCTCCGGGAACGGTGAGCCTGGGCCGGCCCTGGTTCGCCAGCAGCGATCCTGATGCGCATCCCATGGCCGTGATCCGGGACTCCGTCCTGGGCAGCCACATCGCTGTCCGCGGCTGGGCGGACATGAGCGGCCATTCGTGGGCGGAAGGCCGCTTTGCCGAATACAACAACAGCGGACCCGGCGCCCATATCAACGAGTTCCACCCCCAGCTCACGCCGGACGAGGCCGCGAAGTTCACCAGGGAAACCTTCCTCGGTGACTGGACCCCCGCGGAACGTGGTTGAGATGGCCGGCAAACAACACTCCAAGGAGAACCAGGAATGATTTCCACACCCCTGGCTATCGTGATGGCCACTGGTCTTGCCCTGACAGCGTCCGTTCCCGCACCAACGCAGCATGATGGTAAAGCGGTCCCGTTATCCACTGACCTGGGGAGGCAGGTTCTTGCCGCAGGTGACGGATGGGCGTCTGCTGACGGCGGAACAACCGGCGGTGCCACTGCAGCGCCGGAAGACGTGCACGAGGTTGCAACGAGGGATGAATTCGCCGCGGCAGTGGCCGGAAACGATCCCAAGATCGTGTACGTGAAACAGCACATTGACGCAAACACCGCTCCGGACGGGACCCCGATCGCCTGCGAAGACTACGCGGTGGACGGCTACTCCCTGGACGCATACCTGGCAGCATTCGACCCTGCACACTGGGCGGGGCAGGCATCCGGCCCCCTCGAAGATGCGCGCAAGGCGTCCAGCGCAAACCAGCGGGAGCAAATCCGGATCAACGTCGGCGCCAACACCACCATCGTTGGCGTGGGCGACGTCCAGCTCACGGGGTTTACGTTAAACATTGATCGGGTGGACAACGTGATTGTCCGCAACCTCCGCCTCTCCGACGCCTACGACTGCTTCCCTGGTTGGAACGGGGACACCTGGAAAACGGAGTGGGACAACGTGGTGGTGTCGGGCTCCACCCACGTATGGCTGGACCACCTGTCGCTGGATGACGGCGGGACAGTCGACGCCGAACAGCCCGAACATTTCGGTGAGCCCTTCCTGCGGCATGACGGCCTCCTGGATGTGGTCCGCCAGTCAGACCTGGTGACGATCTCGTGGAGCAGGATGCTGGGGCATGACAAATCCTTGCTGTGGGGCAATGGCGACGGTGCTACGGCGGATCGTGGCCGGCTTCGCGTCACCCTCCACCACAATGATTTGGTGGATCTTGAGCAGCGAGCTCCCCGTGTCCGGTTTGGGCAGGCACACGTTTATAACAACGTGTACAGGGTCAGCAACCCTGACCAATACCAGTACTCGTGGGGCGTCGGTGTGGAGTCCAGCATCATCGCGAGGAACAACACCTTCGAGCTGGCGCCGGGCATTTCTCCCGCGCAGATAATCCAAAACTTTGGTGGCACCGGAATCGATGAAGAGGGTACCTGGGTCAACGGGCGGCGGGTCAACGTCCTGGACGCATACAATTCAGCTAATCCGGGCGAAGCCCTGGCTCCGGGAGTATCGGGCCTGCCCGGCCCCCATCTGCCCATTGAACCTGCGCCGGCCGCACAGAAACGGGTCGAACGGGAAGCAGGCGCAGGCACGCTGAACATATCCGTCATACGTTGAGGCGTTGCCCAGCTGAGGAACGGCTCAACGGCACATCCGTATAGGGCTGGGCGGATAAGGTATGGCCAATGCTCCGGGGGTGCTACTAGTCTTCAAGAACGGCCCGCAACCGGGAGCCCCAAGGCGATCACTAGGAGCGAAGTTGTCCAACCACACGTACAGCATTTCGGAAATTGTCGGCACGTCGGACCAGGGTGTGGACGAAGCCGTCCGCAATGGCATCGCAAAGGCCTCTCAGACCCTCCGCAACCTGGACTGGTTCGAGGTGAAGGAAATCCGGGGCCACCTGGAAGAGGGCAAGATCGCTGACTGGCAGGTCACCATAAAGATCGGCTTCCGCCTCGAAGAATAGCGGCTCCAACCCAAACTGGCCCGCACCTACGTCGAAAAAACCCGAATCGGGGACGTCAGGTGCGGGCCAGTTTGGGTTTAGCTAGTTTGCCGAGACGGTACCGGCTGAGCGCCGCCGCCAGACTGTTGGAACGCCGTCGAACGCGGGGAACACGTGGCCTTCAAAAAAGGACAGCACGGTGTGCGGGTCATGGTCCGGACTCCAGAGACCGGACACCGGGCAGTGGGAGCCCGTGGCAGTGGAGGGAGCGCCGGCCGTGGCGCCCTTGCGTTCCTTGAGCAGTGCGATGCGTTTCATCGTTGAGACCATCCTTGGGTGGAGAAAGCGTGTAGCTCCAGCCTAGGAAGCGCGCAGTTCTTCCCCAATGGGCTCGTGGCCAGAATCACCCGCCCCAACTGGCCAAAAGCACAATGTTCCCGGCTGCTTTACTCCCGGTTCTCGGCAACGGCCGGAGCGGCGTCGCGTACCGCAGGCTCCGGGGCGGGTCCAGCGGCACCCAGGCTCCCCAGCAGCGCAAGGGCGTCGGCCGACGGCGAGCCCGCCTTGGCGGAATACACCCGGAGCGTCTGGTCGGGATCGTCCGGGAGGACCAGGTTCTCAAAGTTCAGTTCCAGGTCCCCGACGGCGGGATGATGCAGCCGAACGCTCCCCGCCGACCTCGTGGCCACCCGATGCCCTGCCCACCACTGCCGGAAGTGCTCGCTGTGGACCGCCAGTTCGCCCACCAGCTGGTTGGCCTGGGCGTCGTTGGGATGCCGGCCGACGTCCACCCGCAAGGCGCCTGCCGCTTCTGCAGCAACGGTTTTCCAGTCCCGGAAAAGCTCCCGGGCCCCGGGATCAAGAATGAGCCAGCGGGTCAGGTTCCGTTCGGCGGCCAGCAGCGCGGGAAAGTCCGTGAACAGCAGGAAGGCCATCCGGTTTCCGGCAAGGACATCACTGCGCCGCCCCAGCACCATGGCCGGCACGTCCCCCACCGCCTCAAGGAGTTGGCGAAGCCCGGGACGGACACCCTGGGCGGCCGGGACGCTGGACCGGGCGGACCCGGCGCAGTTTTCCAGCAGGTCCAGCATGTGCGCATGCTCGCCGGTGTCCAGCCTGAGGGCGCGCGAGACTGCGTCAAGGACGGTGCGTGAAGGGTGGATGTTCCGGCCTTGCTCAAGGCGGACGTAGTAGTCAGTGCTGACTCCGGCCAGGCGGGCGACTTCCTCGCGGCGCAAGCCGGGAACCCTGCGGGCACCGGAAGCTGGCCCCGCACCGGCGTCCTCAGGGCTCAGGCGGGACCGCATGGCTTTGAGGAATTTTCCGAACTCGGCGCTTTGACCCATGCAGACCATTGTGCCCGGCACGCTGGTTCTGTTCTACAACGAAGGTAGGACTGGCAGTCCTAGGAAAAACAGAATCATGCAATCCTGCTGACTTACCGGCGGAAAGTGCATAGGCTCAGGAGAGAGCCAGCGGAAACCGCTTTCTTCCTGTCGAGCCCACGGCATCCAACAACCGCACCAGCGCATCAAGGAGCCCCCATGTCAGAGCTGACACTGAACAACGGCGTCACTATCCCCCAGCTTGGCCTCGGCGTTTTCCAGGTCCCGCCCGAAGACACCCAGCGGATTGTGGAGGACGCCTTCGAGGCCGGCTACCGCCACATCGATACCGCAGCCGGGTACCGCAACGAGGCCGGAGTGGGCGCGGCGATTGCTGCCACGGGGATTCCGCGCGAGGACATCTTCGTCACCACCAAGCTCCGGAACGGCGAACAGGGCCGCGCGCAGGAAGCCTTCCAGAACAGCCGCAAAGCACTGGGGCTGGAGTTTGTGGACCTCTACTTGATCCACTGGCCGGTCCCTTCCCAGGGGCTCTACGTCCAGGCCTGGAAAGAGATGGAGCGGCTGTACGAGAACAAGCAGATCCGCGCCATCGGCGTCTCCAACTTCCTGGCCGAACACCTGGACAACCTGCTGGAGTCTGCGGAGATCGTTCCCGCCGTCAACCAGATCGAGCTCCACCCCAGCTACCAGCAGGCGGCCCTCGCGGCCAAGTGCCGGGACCTGGGCATCGGCGTCGAGGCCTACAGCCCGCTCGGCCAGGGCGGCGACCTGAACGGAAGCGCCGTCACCGCCATCGCCAACGCCCACAGCGCCACCACGGCACAAGTGGTGCTCGCCTGGCACCTGGCAACAGGCAACATCGTGATCCCCAAGTCCGTGGATCCGGGACGCATGCGGGAGAACTTCGCCGCATCCTCCCTGAAGCTCACGGAGGACGAACTGTCCGCCATCACCGCCCTGGAGTCCGGCGCCCGGATCGGGTCAGATCCCGCCGTCGCCGCCTTCACCCAGCTGTAGGCCGACTCCCTGAACACGTCCCCGAAAGGACAACCCATGCAGTACACCCACCTGGGCCGCTCCGGCCTCTCAGTCTCCCGCCTCTGCCTCGGCACCATGAACTTCGGTCCGCAGACGGAAGAAGCGGATGCCCACTCCATCATGGATTCGGCACATGAGCAGGGCATCAACTTCTTCGACACCGCCAACGTCTACGGCGGCGCCGGCCACCGCGGCTGGACGGAAGAGATCATTGGCCGCTGGTTCGCGAAGGGCGGCGAGCGCCGGGAACACACGGTGCTGGCCACCAAGCTGTACGGCACCATGACGGACCGGCCCAACGAATCCAAGCTCTCCGCTTTGAACATCCGCCGGGCCCTGGACGCCAGCCTGAAACGCCTGCAGACCGACTACATTGACGTCTACCAGTTCCACCACATTGACCGTGACACCCCGTGGGACGAAATCTGGCAGGCCATCGAGGTCGCCGTCCAGCAGGGCAAGATCCTGTACTCCGGCAGCAGCAACTTCGCCGGCTGGCACATTGCCCAGGCGCAGGAAGCGGCCCGCCGCCGCAACTACACCGGCCTGGTGAGCGAACAGTCCATCTACAACCTCTTCATGCGCCAGGTGGAGCTGGAGGTCATTCCGGCCGCGCAGCAGTACGGGCTGGGCCTCATCCCCTGGTCGCCTTTGCAGGGCGGGCTCCTGGGCGGGGTACTGAAGAAGGAGCGCGACGGCGTCCGGCGCACCGAGGGCCGTGCGGCGGAGACGCTCAAGAAGCACGAGGACCAGATCCGCCAGTATGAGGATTTCGCGGATGAGCTCGGCCACGAGCCCGGCGACGTTGCCCTTGCCTGGCTCCTGCACCAGCCCGCCGTCACGGCACCCATCGTGGGACCGCGGACCCAGGAACAGCTCGACGCGGCCGTGCGTGCCCTCGACGTCACCCTGGACGCCGATGCCCTCAAGCGGCTGGATGACATCTTCCCGGGGCACCGCACTGCGCCGGAAGACTACGCGTGGTGAACCCCCTCACCCCTGACGCCGACACTGTGGCGCCGAGAAACATCCTTTTCATCGGCGGCACCGGAGTCATCAGTGCGGCGGCGGCAGAACGCGCCGTCGCGCTGGGACACCGGCTCACCATCCTCAACCGGGGCCGGTCCACAAGGCCGGTCCCGGATGGGGCGGAAATCCTCACGGCCGACGTTCGCGACGCATCCTCGGTCCGTGCGGCGCTCGCCGGGCGCGAGTTCGACGCCGTGGCGGACTTTATTACCTTTACGGCAGACCAGGCGCAGGCCGGCCTGGACCTGTTCGCCGGCCGCACCGGGCAGTACGTGTTCATCAGCTCTGCGTCCGCCTACCAGAAGCCGCCCACCAGGCTGCCAATCCTCGAGTCCACTCCGCTGAAGAATCCGTTCTGGCAGTACTCCCGGGACAAGATTGCCTGTGAGGAACTGTTCTACAAGGCATACCGCGAGCAGGACTTCCCACTGACCGTGGTCCGCCCTTCGCACACCTATGACCGCACCAAGATCGCCATGGTGGGCGGCTGGACGGACATCCACCGGATGCGCTCGGGACTGCCGGTTATGGTGCACGGCGACGGGACGTCGCTGTGGACCCTGACCCACAGCCAGGACTTTGCCAAAGCCTTCGTGGGCCTGCTGGGCCGGCCGCATGCGGTGGGCGAAAGCTACACCATCACGTCGGACGAGTACCTGCCGTGGAACCAGATCTACCAGCTGTTCGCGCGGGCGGCGGGCGTTCCGGAGCCGGAACTGGTCCACGTGTCGTCGGAAACCATCGCCGCCCACAGCGCCGAGCTCGGAGCCAACCTCCTGGGCGACCGCTCACACTCTGTGGTCTTCGACAACACCAAGATCCAGTCCCTGGTACCCGGCTACCGCGCCACCATTCCGTTCGCTGACGGCGCCCGGCAAATCGTGCAGTGGTTTGACGCGAACCCGCAGCTGCAGACCGTGGACCAGGACTACATGGCCCTCAGCGACCGGCTCATCGCCTGGATGCGCAGCGGGGCATAGCATCCAGCCACCGCCCCGGAACTGATAGGGCACCGCGGTCGAATTCGCCGGAAGGGTGCGGGGACGCCGGAAGCGTGCAGCGTCCCCGCACCTTTCCGGCGTCCCCAGCGCCGCGCTACTTTTACAACGTTCTAAATATCTTCAATGCTCATCGGCGGCAAGGCTTGTTTTATGCCCCGCTTCCCCACTAGGTTATCGGGTAAGCGTTTTCCCATTCTCGAATTGAAAGGATTCACTGATGAGTCCGCACAGTACTCCGGCGCGCCTTCTGTCCGTCGCCGCCGTCGGCATTGCACTTACCGTCGGCTGCCTCGCCGCCCCGGCAGCCGCCGTCGAACGTTCCCCCAAGTCCCTCACGCCGGACGTCCAGCTGGACCACCTTGACCGCGGCCTGGTGGCCGCCAAGACCTCCGAAGGCGTCTTCCTGAGCTGGCGGCTCCTGGGCCACGAAGCCGCCGGCTCCTCCGCCACCGGCCTGACCGGGACGGACTTCAACGTCTACCGGGACGGCGAGAAACTCGCCACGGTCACGGACAGCACCAACTTCCAGGACGCCGGCGGGACCGCCGCCTCCGGGTACCAGGTGCGGGCCGTCGTCGGAGGCGTGGAGGTGGACAGCAGCGCAACCGCAACACCGTGGGGTGGCAACTTCAAGGACATCCCGCTGAAGAAGCCGGCAGACGGTGTCACCCCAGCCGGGCAGGCCTACACCTACGCCGCGAATGACGCGTCCGTGGGGGACGTCGACGGCGACGGGCAGTACGAGTTCATCGTCAAGTGGGACCCGAACAACTCCAAAGACGTTTCCCAGGTGGGCTACACCGGCAACACCTACGTGGACACCTACAAGGCGGACGGCACGCTGCTGCACCGCATCGACCTGGGCGTAAACATCCGCTCGGGCGCCCACTACACCCAGATGCTGGTCAACGATTTCGACGGCGACGGCCGCGCCGAGATGATGATGAAGACCGCCCCGGGAACCAAGAGCACCAGCTTCACCGCGGATGGCAGCGTTGCTGCCGAGGGGTTCATTTCGCTGCTGCAGCAGGACATCGAAGCCGGCTACGCCAACTCGGACGACTACCGCATGAGCGCCGCGGACTACTACCGGCACATGGTGCGGACGTTCCAGGGATGGACGGAACATCCGGAGGTGAAGGCCGGCAACTGGCCCGCCACACTGGAGGAAGCGTTTGGTACCGCGCCGAAGTACCAGTACCCCCTGTCCCAGGCTGACGCTGAGGCACTGGCCGACTACTTCATGGACGTGTATGCCCCTTCGCGCAGCGCCAGGAACAACCTGCGGGCCTTCGAGGGCTTCATCGTGTCCGGCCCCGAATACCTGACGGTGTTTGAGGGTGCCACGGGCAAGGAACTGCAGACCGTTGCCTATGAGCCCGGCAGGCACGACGACGGGCTCATGTGGGGCGACTATGCCATGGCACGCATTGAGCCGGGCAACAGGGTGGACCGGTTCCTCGCCGGCGTCGCCTACCTTGACGGCAAGAAGCCCGCGGCCGTGTTCGCCCGCGGCTACTACACCCGGAGCACGCTGGCCGCCTACACGTGGGACGGGTCGGACCTCGCGCCCGTGTGGAACGTTGACTCCGGCTGGACTCCCATGACCAACCCGTTTAATGACGGTCCCCACGGCCGGGACGGCACCGACCCGGAGTTCGGCACGCTCACGACGCAGGGATTCCACTCGCTCAGCGCATCCGACGTGGACGGCGACGGCAAGCAGGAGATCGTGTACGGCTCCGCCACCATCGACGACGACGGTTCGCTGCTGTACAGCTCCTTCGACACGATGCCTGACGGCAGCGCCGCTCCGGGCGGGGAAGCGCGCCTGGGCCACGGCGACGCCATGCACGTGACGGACATCGACCCCGCCCGTCCGGGCAAGGAGATCTTCACGGTGCATGAGGGCGGCACCTACGCCCCGTATGGGTACGCCATGCGCGACGCCGCCACCGGCCAGGTGCTCTTCGGCGCCTACTCCGGCAAGGACACCGGACGCGGCATGATCGGCGATGTGGACCCCTCCGTCCCCGGCATCGAGAACTGGGCCATCGGCATGCAGTCGGCCGACGGCGACAAGCTCATTACCGATCCCAAGAACGTCCCCGGCACGAACATGAGCATCAAGTGGGCCGCGGACATGACCACGCAGGTCATCAATGGCGCAGGCGAGCAGGCGCCCACCATTGACGACTGGAAGCGGGGCCGGCTGCTGACCGCTGAAGGCACCCGCACCAACAACGGCACCAAGGGCACACCGAGTCTGGTGGCGGACGTGGTGGGCGACTGGCGTGAAGAGATGCTGGTCCGGACAGCCGACAGTTCGGCGCTGCGCATGTACCTCAGCACCGAGGTGACCAACCACAAGCTCTACACCCTCATGCACGATCCCCAGTACCGTGCCGAGGTTGCCCGGCAGAACACCACCTACAACCAGCCGTCCTACACGGACTTCTACCTTGCCTCCGACATGGACTTCGCCGGGGTGCCCCTGCGCGCAGCCTGGCTGCCCGGCAGCGTGAGAGCCCTGCAGCACGCGCTCGAAGACCTAGTGGAGTCCGGGGACGTGTCAGGACCCGTGGCCAGCCAGCTGGCAGCCAGCACCAAGCAGGCTGCGACGGCGGTTCAAGACGGCGACGGCGCGAAGGCCGCGAAGGCCATCCAGCGCTTTGTGGACTTCCTGTCGCAGCAGAAGGGCCCGGATGCTGTATCCGATACCGCCCGCGTGTCCCTCCAGTACAACGCCGACAATATTCTTAGGGCGTTCAAGGGCTAGGACAGGGGAATCCGGGAGAGACTGTTCCAATGACACGTGCACCGCTGATCACACTCAATGACGGCCACTCGATTCCGCAGGTGGGTCTGGGCACCTGGCCGCTGGACGATGACCAGGCGGCCACCGCCGTCGTACAAGCCCTCGAAGCCGGGTACCGGCACATCGACACGGCTGTGAAGTATGGCAACGAGCAGGGTGTGGGCAACGGCATCCGAGCCAGCGGCGTGGACCGTGATGAGCTCTTCATCACCACCAAGCTGGACGGCCAGTTCCAAGGCAACGACAAGGCAGTGGAAGGACTGGAGGGGTCGCTGGAGCGGCTGGGGCTGGATTATGTGGACCTGCTGTTGATCCACTGGCCCCTGCCGGCGCGGGACGAGTACATCTCCACCTGGAGGACCTTTGAACGTCTCCAGGCGGAGGGGAAAGTGCGCTCCATCGGGGTCTCCAACTTCAAGCCTTCCCACCTGGAGCGGCTGATGGCCGAAACGGATACTGTTCCGGCCCTCAACCAGATCCAGCTGTCCCCGGCAATAACGCGCGCCGCCGAGCGGGAATTCCATGACAAGCACGGCATCGTCACGGAGTCCTACAGCCCGCTGGGCGGCTCCGGGGCGGGTCTGCTCGGCGCACCCATCCTCTCCCAGCTCGGCGAAAAGTACGGCAAAACGCCCGGCCAGCTGGTCCTTCGGTGGCACGTTCAGCACGGAATTGTAACGATTCCGAAAACAGCTAATCCGGAGCGGATGAGGGAAAACCTGGATATCTTCGACTTCGCCCTGGACCCGCAGGATCTAGCGGAATTAGCTATCCTTGACGAGGGACCCGGCGCGGGCAACGATTCCGACGTCACAGGGCACTAAATGGCCCTGAAATGGGCTTTTTCTTCAATCCGGGGTTGGCAAATAGATAGTAAGCATGATTACTATTGAGGCAGAAGGATGAAGTGCCCCCGGGATCCGGAGGCCTCCTTTACTTAGGAAGAGGAACAAAAAATGGGATTCATTGCATTTCTAATTCTCGGCCTTATTGCTGGCGCGATCGCCAAGGCGATCCTCCCGGGCCGTCAGGGCGGCGGCTGGATCATCACCCTGGTCCTGGGCGTCGTCGGAGCACTCCTCGGCGGCTGGCTCGGCGGAATGATCTTCGGCACAGGACTGCAAGAGTTCTTCTCACTGCAGACGTGGCTGCTGGCCATCGGCGGCGCACTTATCGTGCTGCTGGTATACGGCATGATCACCAAGCGTGGCGCACGCAGCTAACCGCCGCGCCAGCCAGGGAAACCGGCCTGGGGACAACATCCCCAGGCCGGTTTTCCTATCTCCCGGCCTCTCTGGCCGGAACTGAACCTTTTCAGGGAGCAGGATTTCATTATGAAAAACAAACTTCTTTTGGGCGTAGGAATTGCCGCCGGATACGTACTCGGATCGCGGTCGGGCCGGGCAGCGTACGACAAACTCAAGGCCAGGGCCGCCGGCATCTGGGACAGCAAGCCTGTGCAGGACAAGGTTGCCGTAGCTACGGAGACCATCAAGGAAAAGGCTCCTGAAGTCGCGGACCAGTTGAGTGAGGCCGCCCGCCGGGCAGGTACGGTCATCGGCTCGGCGATGCACCGCGAGGGCGCCGCGGGTGAGAAAAAGTCACCAACGTCCGACGCCGCCACACCAGCCGGCGCTTCCGGCACCAGCGCTGCGGGTACTTCGGGCGGAATCGGCGCTGCTGGAACTACCGGCACTCGTGTTGCCGGTACCCCGGGCGACGACGACCTTGGAGAGGGCCACATCCCCGCGCACAGTACGCACCCGGAAACCCAGAACCTCGGCACCTCGGACGAAACTGATTCGAAGTCCTGAACAGGCAGCCCCGGCGGCTTGCGGACGAGCGGCTTCCGCTTGACAACGCAATAAGCGCTTGCCTGTGCTACAACTGAATGGCTTTGCTGGCCGTCGCGATCCTTGGGGGACGCGGCGGCCAGCGGCGTCTTAACCACTGAAGCGGGTATTCTCCTCGCCAGCTAATTGCCAGACGGCTCCGCGGCTATGTGGATAACCCGCTCAAGCTGGTACCGGCTTCCCGGGTTATCCACATAGCCGCTTTCGCCGACCATTTTGTCAGTGGTCCTTGGCAGAGTTGTCCCATGAAGGTGATGGGAAACCAGCTTGCAGAGTCCGGCGGCTACACCGCCCTGCTCCGCAATGCATGTTCCTTCCTTCCACCTGCCAAAACCGGAACAACAAGCTCTCCACATGCGTCAGGCACCCGGCCTGTCATCCCGGGCCACCTCTCTGCAGTGGCTGGCGAACGTACTCCGAAACCCACTGCCGGGACTCATTCGCTCCCGGCATTGGCTGTTGATGGCGCCTCCGGACGTACCGGGGAAGCAGCTGGGCAGCCACAAGCCGGGCTGGCAGGAATTGGGGACCTCCTCAATGCTGCGGCCATGGCTGCCCCGGATACCCTTGCAGCGGCTGGCTACGTCCAGGCTTCCGACTTCGCCGGCCAGGTTGAGGACCTCGCCCGGAGTATTGAATGCCTGCAGCTACTCGCTGCCGGGGCTGTGGACCGGACCCGAAGCGAAGCGATCATCGCAGCGGCTGCCGCCCGGTCCACCCGGTCCCGGGGCTGGGTCACCGGGTGGGACAACGGCGTTGAAACACTCAACGAGACAGACGCCGACTGGCCGGCCCAGGCCACAACGGGCGACGCGGACCCCAACGACTCGAAACCTAACCGCCCCGCACCCAGCGACCCGACGCCCAGCGCAGCCACTGCGGCTGGAGGCATAGTCCTTCCCGCTGCGGAAACCGGGACCAGTGGCGTAGTGCCGGTCGTGACTTCTCCGGCCGACGACGGGTGCAGGAACACCGCGGAGTTCCTCCGTCTCAGGCTCCGGATCCCCCTGCGCGAGGCCCGCCGCCGTCTCGCACTCGCTGACCAGGCCCTGCCCGGGACCAGCCTCAGGGGCGAACCCCTCCCACCGGCCCGGCCACACCTCGCACGCGCCCTTTCCCCGGCAGCCACCCCACTCACGGCCGGGCCAGCCGATGGCGCAGCAACTCCTGAGGAAACAGGCGCGGACACGGGCAAAGACACGAACGAAGGTACGGACGAGGGCATGAAAGGGGTCTCGCCGGAGCGGGCTTCAGCACCAGCAGTGTCCTCTTACGCCGGGACAATCATCACCGCTGCGCTGGACCGGATCCGGCACCACACCACTCCGGACGCCCTGGACCGGGTTGAACACGAACTCACCACCGCCGCGGCCACGGCCGACCCCGACTTCGTGGCCCGCCTGGCCCAGCGCTGGGCCGAGACTATCGACGCCGACGGCACCGAACCCAGCGAAGAAGCCCTCCGCCACACCCAGGGCGCGTTCATCCGCAAACCCCGCCATGGCCTGCACCGACTCGAAATCTTCGCCACCACAGACCAGTACGAACACCTCCTCACCGCCATGAACGCCGCCACTAACCCCCGCACTACCGTCTCCACCGGGACTGGGACAGGGACAGGGACAGGGACAGGAATCGGCATCGATACTGATGCCGGCAGCGGGACACGCATCCGGACCGAAACCGACACAGACAGCGGCGCCGCATTGGACGGCGCCACATTGGACAGAGTCCTGGCCGCTGCAAGCGGAGACGGAAGTGCGGCCGTGCAGGGCACTGTCTGGAAAGACTCGCACCAGGACACGGGCCCGGACCTGGAACGTCGCACCCGTCCCCAAAAACAACTCGACGGCATCATCGGCGCCGTCAAAGCAGGGCTCACCACCAACGCCCTGCCTGCCACCGGCGGCAACCGGCCCCAGATCATCGCTACCATCAACTACCAGGATCTCTTTCCCCACCGCCCCACCTCCCTCGGAAGCCAGGAAACAGGCCCGTGGAGCCGAGGCGCGGGCGGCGCAAGCACACGCACTGACACAGGCGCAGGCGCAGCCACAGGCACAGGCGCTCACACTGGAGCAGCCACAGGCACACGCGCTCACACTGGAGCAGCCACAGGCACGGATACACGCACCGTAACCGGAACAGGACCAAATTCCGGGGCGGGGAACTTCGTCTTTACCGGTCCAGTGGCCGCCGCTACCCTGCGCAAGATCGCCTGCGACGCCGATATCATCCCCGCAGTCCTGGGCACCCAGGGCGAGATTCTGGACCTGGGACGCAAGACCCGCCTCTTTACCCCGGCCCAACGCCTAGCCCTCATTGCCCGCGATCAAGGCTGCACCTTCCCCAACTGCACCATTCCAGCACCGTGGTGCGAAGCCCACCACATCACCTACTGGTCAAACGGCGGACCCACAACTGCCAGCAACGGCGCACTTCTCTGTTCAGCGCACCACCACCTCGTACACAAAGAACAATGGACCATCACGTCCCGCCACGGAACACCCTGGTTCACGCCCCCGCCACACATCGACCCCCAGCAAAAACCGCAACAGAATTACTACTTCAGACCACCCCCGCCACCGCGGACACAGCTGGAGTAAGAGGACTCATA
>NZ_JCAXEF010000016.1:0-86595 GCF_059758765.1 Pseudarthrobacter sp. GQ63 | reverse complement strand
GACTCATAGCCTTGATATGTTCGATGAACCGGTCCCGAAGATGCATGTTTCCCGATAGTGTCTATCTCGGTATTCTTCGAGACGATCTGCAGTTCACACCCACACGGACGAAAGAACCGGCATGCGCGCGTCAGCAGCTACTGTCTGGCAAGTTGTCCACTCCGAGAGGCGCCAACTGGCCGCTGATCTCTCGGGTTTGCTTGACGAACAGTGGAACCTCGCCTCACTCTGCCCAGGGTGGGACATTCATGACGTCCTGGCTCATATGGTGGATACGGCGCTAACCAGCCGGCTCTCGTTCGCCCGGGAGTTGGTGATGGCACGCATGGACTTCGATCGTGCGAACGAGAACGGTATAGCCCGGGAGAAGCGGCAGGACCCACAGGACACGCTCAGCGCATTCAGGGAGGTTGCTGAGTTCACTCGCACGCCGCCGGCAAACGTCGCTACACGTCTGGTCGAGGCCATTGTCCACGGCGAGGACATTCGCCGCCCCCTGGGCACGTCTGGGAGCTATCCACGGCACGCCATCGTCCAGGCGCTCTCCTACCAACTGCGCACCCCTGTTTCTTTCGGCGGAGGACGCGAGCGTGCCGCGGGCTTGCTGCTGATCGACCGGAGTACCGGCGCCACCTGGGGGAAGGGAGACGACGTCGAGGCCGATCCTCTCGATTTGCTGCTCGCGGTCTCCGGGCGCCGGGTTGCCCAAGAGAGACTCGACGGCAGCGGCGCCTCCCGTCTCGTCGGGGCAGCCGCTGGCGCGTCGGCCTCGCGTGAGCGTCGCCAGTGAGCACCGGCCGCGAGGGAGTCGGATGACGACATCGAGAAGCGAACACTTATGGTCCATGGTTCGAGCTGAGCGGACCGCGCTGGCAGAAGACCTGGCGAGCCTCACCGCAGAGCAGTGGCAACACCCCACTTTGTGTTCGCAGTGGGATGTCGAACAGGTTCTCGCCCACCTCACGGCCGCAGCGAGTTTGAACCAGTGGCAGTGGCTCCGCAGCATACTGGGTGCGCGGTTCCGTCCCGACGTCCATAATCAGCGCAGGCTGGCCGAGCATCGCGGCAGGACGCCTGCCGAGACGCTCGAGCACTTCCGCGCCATACTCGGCAGTACTAAAGCGCCCTCCGGCCACATTGCGGCCTACCTCGGCGAAGTTGTGGTGCATGCCCAAGACATCCGCCAACCGCTGGGACTTCCCCGGAGGCCGGGCGTTGAGGCCCTGACCGTCGTGGCCGATTTTTTTGCTGGACGAAACTTCACCGTGGAAAGCGGCACAATTTCGGCCGGCCTGCAGTTACGCGCTGATGATGGAACGTTCGCCGCGGGCACCGGCCCGATGGTCACCGGTTCAACCCTCGCCCTGGTAATGGGCATGGCCGGCCGCAAGCCTTACCTAGACGAGCTCGCCGGCCCCGGACTGCCCATCCTCCGGTCGCGGATGTAACGCGGCGCAACCCGGCCTGCCACCGGCTAAGGACCTGGATTGATCAGTAAGACCGCGCACGACGCCCTGGAATCCGCCGGGAGCGTTCGCCACAAAGAGGCGCACCAACCACCACGGTCCCGCCCAGCTCATCAGAATGGACGGTACGCACGGTGAACCCTGCCTCAGCGACAATCCCTGCTGTCCGCCCGGACTGCTGCCCACTGGTCTCGATCAGCAGGTGCCCGTCAGGTACAAGCCATTTGCGGGCCCCTACCGCCACACGGCGGTGGAAGTCCAACCCGTCGTCGCCTCCGTCCAGCGCTGCCCGTGACTCATAGAGGCGCGCTTCGGGCGGCATGGTTTTTATCGCCTCAGTGGGGACATAAGGCGCGTTGACGGCGAGGATCCGCACCCGTCCTTGAAGTTGCGGCGGCAGTGCTGCGAACAGGTCACCCTGATACACGCGGCCACCCACCGCGTCCACATTGCGGCGGGCACAGTTTACAGCGGCAGGATCAATATCGGCAGAGTGCAGCTCCACCTCCGGGTACAGCCGGGCTAAAGCTGTACCCACCGCGCCCGACCCGCAGCAAAGGTCGACAACGACAGGGTGCGGTGACAACGGCCGGTCCCGCCGCAGCAGGCTTACCACCTGGTGAACCAGCAGTTCTGTCCTGCGCCGGGGCACAAAAACTCCCGGGTCCACGGCGATCCGTTCCCCGCAGAAGGCCGCCCACCCAAGAATGTGTTCCAGTGGCATGCCGGAAATGCGGCAGTCCACCCATTCGGCGAGTGTTTCGGAGTCCGGCGCCTCGGCTACCAGCAGCTGCGCTTCGTCTTCCGCGAAAACGCAGCCCGCTGCGCGCAGGGCGGACACAATGGGAGCAAGGGTAAGGGGCGCGGCAGTCGCATCGTAAGTTCGCATCATCATCCCTTCCCAAGGGCCTGCAGCCAATGGCGTGGCTGGAGGCCCATGTTAGTGGGCAAGTGCACCGCAAAGCATCCATTTGTTGGCAGGATGGACCCATGACTTCGCCTGCCCAGCACCCCGTTATTTGGACCGGAACCTACACCCCCGACGGAGGAGGCCGTGCCGACGGCATCGGCGCCCTGGCCGCTAACCCTGACGGAAGCCTCGGATGGCTGGGGACTGCGGCGAAGACCGACTCGCCGTCGTTCGTTGCCGTTCATCCCACCCTGCCTGTGGTGTACGCAGTTGCGGAGCAGCGCAAAATGGTCCGGGCTTTCCGCCGCTCAGGCGACTTCGGGCTGGAGCCCCTTGGCGATCCGCAACGCGCCGGAGAAGCAACGTGCCATGTCGCTGTGGACCGGCAGGGCCGCTTCGTCACGGTAGCCTGCTGGGGCGACGGCCAGGTCCTGCTCTTCGAACTGGATGCCGACGGCGGGATGACCGGCCGTTTCCCTGCTGCGCCGTCGGTCGATCCCCATACAAGCCTGAATCCGGGTGAGCCCCGGCAGAGCCGCGCCCACGCAAGCCTGATGCTGGCAGACGGGCGCATCATGACGACGGATCTGGGCCACGACACCCTTCGGGTGTGGAACTACGTGCCGGGCACGGGCCTTGTGGCCGACCACGAAGTTGTCCTCCCCTTCGGCAGTGGCCCCCGGCACCTGGTGCAGCACCAGGACGGAAACGTGTTCGTGGTGTCCGAGTACTCCGTTGAAGTGTTCATCGTGAGGCCGGATGCGGGGACATTCGAACTGGTCTTCCGCGGTCCGGCAACCTCGGGCGGCAGCCTCCCGGACGACTCCGGCGCGGAAATCTGCCTCGGCTTCCAAGGTTCCTATGCGTATGTGGGCGTTCGTGGGTCCAACGTCATCAGCGTGCTCAAGGTTGGTGCCGGCGGGACGGAACTGATTCCCGTCAAGGACACACCCAGCGGTGGAAACTGGCCGCGCCACCACCTGGTGAGGGGGAACTGGCTCCACGTGGCCCACGAGCGGTCCGACAACGTGGCCACCTTTGCCCTGGACGCCGTCACGGGCTGCCCGGGAGACGTTGTCCGCAACCTGCAGACCCCCTCGCCAACCGCCTTGGTGCCTTCAATCTAGTCGCCCCCGGCTGGGCACTGGGAAGGGCTGGCGAAGACTGCCGGATAGGCGCTGCCGGGCGGCGTCCGGAGCAGCGCTGCCGTGTATGCCCTGCCGCTTGAACACTGCCACTTGAGCCCTGCCGCTTGAGCCCTGCCAACCCGCCTCTGAGGCGGACCGGCAGAGCGGGAGAAACGCGAGGCGGCCCCGGACGCCATCGCACAATCACTGGAGTTATTCAGTGCAAGCGCTTACAGTTGTGACGTGCCTCACGGAAAAGCTGGCTTTCCTGTGACCCGCACTCATCATTGCCGCCTGTTTTTCCTCGGCAAGCCTGAACAGCAGCGACGCTCCCAGGAAGGTCTCACCCTTGTTATTCCGCACCCATTCCAGCGTGTCCGCGCCCGCCCGCACAACCGCCGCTTCCCCACCGGCCCCGCCCTCCCAGACCGAGCGGGCCGAGCGGGCGGACCGCACCGACCGGGCCGAACGGGCCGGCACCACCGCCCGCACCACAACCAAGATCACCGCCAAAACCACCGCCTTCCGTTCAGCCGCGGGCCTGCTGGCGGCCGCCGTCGCAGTTTCAGCGGCAGTCCTCCCCGCCCACGCCGCACCCGGCCCGAAGGACCCGGGCGCAGCGTCGGCCTTCCACTCGCTCCGCGCTCCCGTCACGGACGAGAACTTCTACTTCGTCATGGCCGACCGCTTCAACAACGGGAGCGCCGCAAATGACGACGGCGGGCTGGGCGGCGATCCCATGGTGTCCGGCTTCGACCCCACCAAGAAGGGTTTCTACAACGGCGGAGACCTGGCTGGCCTGCTGGAGAAGATCGATTACATCCAGGGCCTCGGCACCACCTCCATCTGGCTCACCCCCAGCTTCAAGAACAAGGCAGTCCAGCCCGAGGACAAGTCAGCCGGGTACCACGGGTACTGGATCACCGACTTCACGCAGATCGATCCGCACCTCGGCACCAATGATGAGCTGAAAGCCCTCATCGACGAGGCCCACTCCCGCGGCATGAAGGTCTATTTCGACATCATCACCAACCACACCGCGGATGTCATCGGCTATGAAGGAGGCGCCCGCAAGGGATACACCTCCAAGGACGAGGTTCCGTACAAAACCGCGGACGGCGAGGTGTTCGACGACCGCGACTACGCCGGTTCGGAAAGCTTCCCGAAGCTCGACCCGGAAACCTCCTTCCCCTACATCCCGGTACTGGAGGACGGCGAGGAGGACCTGAAGGTTCCCGCCTGGCTGAACGACCCCACGCTGTACCACAACCGGGGCGACACAACCTTCGTCGGCGAGGATGCATACTACGGTGACTTCTTCGGCCTGGACGACCTGTTCACCGAACACCCCACCGTGGTGGACGGCATGAAGGACATCTACAAGACCTGGATCGGCGACTTTGGCGTTGACGGTTTCCGCATCGACACCATGAAGCACGTCAACAACGAGTTCTGGCAGGAGTTCGGCCCGGACGTCCTCAGCTACGCCAAAGCGCAGGGCAAGGACGAGTTCTTTATGTTCGGCGAGGTCTTCGACACCACCAAGAGCTTCACCTCCCAGTACACAACCCGGAACCAGATGCAGGCCGTCCTGGACTTCCCCTTCCAGGACGCCGCCCGCAGCTTCGCCTCCAAGAGCCAGGACGCCCGCACGCTGGAGACGTTCTTCGCCGGAGACGACTGGTACACGGACGCGGACTCGAACGTCTACCAGTTGCCAACGTTCCTCGGGAACCATGACATGGGCCGCATCGGCAGCTTTATCGCCGCGGACAACCCCGGATCGTCCGACGCCGAGCAGGTGGCACGCGACCAGCTCGCCCACGAGCTGATGTACTTCTCCCGCGGCAACCCCGTCATCTACTACGGTGACGAACAGGGCTTCACCGGCCCCGGCGGGGACCAGGACGCCCGCCAGACGCTGTTCGCCAGCCAGGTGCCGGAGTACCTCGACGACGACCTTCTGGGCACGGATGCCACGCACGCCAGCGACAATTTCAACACCGCCCACCCGCTGTACCGCAAGATCAGCGAGCTGGCCGCCCTCACCAGGGAGCACCCGGCCCTGCGCGACGGCGCACACCAGCACCGGTACGCCTCCGAGGGTCAGGGCATCTACGCCTTCTCCCGCACGGACGCCGGGGACCAGCGCGAGTACGTGGTGGCCCTGAACAACAGCGAACAGGCGCAGACCGCGGAGGTGCCCACCTACATCAACAAGCGCAACTACACCCGCATCTACGGAGACGCTGCGGCTGAAACCAAGACGTCCGAGGCCGGCACGCTGACGGTTACGGTCCCGCCGCTCTCCGCCGTGGTGTACCAGTCGTCCGGGCGGATCCCGCACTCCAAGGCCGCGCCCGCCGTCGCCCTCCAGGACCCGGCAGCGGCTCCCGGTGACAACGGGCGCCTCAAGGTGACGGCCGACGTCGGCGGTTCTTCGTTCTACGAGGTCACCTTTGAGGCCAGGACAGCAGGCGGCGAGTGGGTGCCCATCGGCACTGACGACACCGCCCCGTACCAGGTGTTCCATGACGTGGCCGCGCTGGACGCCGGCACGCCCGTGGAGTACCGCGCCACCGTGCTGGACAATGGCGGGCACACCGCCACCTCGCAGCCACGCACGGCGAGCGTGGCGGCTCCCATCGTGACGCTGGACAGGCCCGCAGAGGGCAGCAGCGCCGAGGGCCAGGTGGAGCTGAGTGCCACCGTGGACCCCGAGAAGGCAAGCCACACAGTTACCTTCGAACGAAGCGTGGCGGACGGCGACTGGACCGAGGTGGCCACGGATGATTCCTCGCCCGTGTACTCGGCACAGGACGACGTCTCCGGGCTCGATGACGGCGCCAAGGTGGCCTACCGGGCCTCCTTGAGCGGCCCCGGCTTCAGTGTGGTTAGCGAAACCCGGACCGTGACGGTGGGCGAAGCGCCGCAGCCCGATTCCGTGACGGTTGCCGGTTCCCTGAACCAGGCAATGGGTTGCGCCGAACCCTGGGACCCGGCATGTTCCCAGGCAATGATGGCACTCGACCCCGCGGACAAGATCTGGCGGCTCACAGTGGATCTTCCTGAGGGACAGTACGAATACAAGGCAGCGCTGAACGGCGGCTGGGACGAGAACTACGGTTCCGGCGGTGCGCTCGACGGGCCGAACATCACGCTGGACCATCCCGGCGGCCCGGTGACGTTCCGCTATGACAACAGCACCCGCCTGCTCAGCGCCGTTTACTCCTCCCAGCAGCCCGGTGCCGTAGCGGCTGCCGGGAGCATGAACAGTGAGCTTGGCTGCGGCGCGGACTGGGAGCCTGCCTGCGACCAGGCACAGCTTCAGCTCGATCCGGCTGACCTCGTGTGGAAGTTGTCCGCTCCGGCCCTGCCCGCCGGCACCTATGAATTCAAGGCCGCCCTGGACCGGTCATGGAATGTCAGCTACGGCGCGGGCGGTGCGTCGCCGGGTGCCAACATCGTGTTCGAGCACGACGGCGGCCCGGCCACCTTCCGCTACGACCACTTCACCCACGTGATCACGGCCGGTTAGCGGAACCCGTTTCACGAACAGTCAATGCGGGGCCACTCCTTCGCCGTTCCGGACTCCGGAAATGGGCGGAGGGTGACCCCGCATTGCTGTTTGCGGCAACAAGCTGTGTGCGGCAACAGGCTGCTGGCGGACGGTTAGCTGCGCAGGGCCCCTTCAACCGCTGCCAACAGCGTGTTGAAGCGCTGGTTGCCGGGAAGGTCGTCAAGGAACACCGGTTTACCGTCCGGCCCGCCCAGCGGGACCTGCCAGTTCGGATACAGCGCTTCGGTGGTGCCGGGCTGGTTCTGGACCCGCCGTTCCCCCACCGCGTCCACGAGGGCAACACCCAGCAGGACCGACGGCGTCTGGGTGAGCAGGAGGTGCAGCGCCTCGATGGTTTGCTCTTCCGTCTCCGCTTGCCCGCCCGCGGTTGTCCCGGGCAGGTAGCCACGTTCCCGGACCAGGGCGAGCATCTTCTCCAGGGACGCGTTGTGATCCGCGCGTTCCTCCGCCTCGGACCGCTCCAGCAAACCCAGGCCGCTGCGCAGCGCCACGTGGTCCCCGGCGAGGTAGCCGGCCGTGGGCGGAAGGTCGTGGGTGTTGACGCTGGCGAGCGCCTGCGTCCGGTACTTTTCGGGCGCAAGGGGGGAGTCGCCGTCGTACTCGAACCACAGGATGGAGGTACCCAGGATGCCGCGGGCAGCCAGGTAGTCGCGCACCCACGGCTCAAAGGTGCCAAGGTCCTCGCCAATCACTACGGCCCCGGCACGCTGCGCCTCCAGGGCGAGGATGCCGATCAGCGCCTCGTGGTCGTAACGCACGTACGCACCGTCGCCCGGGGCATTTCCCACCGGGATCCACCACAGGCGGAACAGGCCCAGGATGTGATCCACCCGGATCCCGCCCGCATGCCGCAGGACGGTGGCCAGCATGTTCCGGAACGGGATGTAGCCGGCCTCGGCCAGGCGCGCCGGATGCCATGGGGGCTGTCCCCAGTCCTGGCCCTGCTGGTTGTACATGTCCGGCGGGGCGCCCACGCTGGTGGCGGGAGCCAGCACGCCGCGCAGTGTCCAGGCGTCGGCGCTGCTGTGGTCCACGCCTACGGCGAGGTCGTGCACCACCCCAAGCCTCATGCCGGAACGCAGCGCAGCCCTCTGGGCCTCTTCGAGCTGCTCGTCGCAGATCCACTGCAGCCACCGGTGGAATCCGATCCGGTCCCCCAGCTTTTCCCGCAGCGCCTCGGCCTCCGGGGTGCCCAGCGCGCAGGCGGGATCGGTCCACAGCGGGTCATCCGGCGCGAGGTCCTCCCGAATGGCGGACCACAGCGCGAAATCGTCCAGTCCCTGCCCGGAGATCCGGCAGAACTCATCGAAGGCAGCCTGCCGGGCCGGGGAGCGGCGTGCGTGGTAGAGCATTTCCAGGGCCTGGAGCTTGGCCGCGTAGACGGCGTTCCGGTCCAGCCGCGCGCCATCCTTGTTCAGCCCGGACACTTCCTCCCGGAGCTTCTCCACCGCGGCGCGCCGGCGCGGCTTGAGGTACGCCAGCTCGGGAACAGCCTCGATGCGGATGTAGAGCGGGTTGAAGAACCGGCGTGTGGAGGGCGAGTACGGCGACGGCTGCACCGGCGGCACGGGTTCGGCCGCATGCAGCGGGTTGACCAGCACATAGTCGGCCCCGCGTTCGCCGCTGATGGCGGCAACGTCGGCGAGGTCGGCGAAGTCACCGATCCCCCAGGAGCGCCTGGACCGGACGGAGTACAGCTGTGTGGCCAGCCCCCAGCCGCGGCGCTGTTCGAGCGGCTTCGCGGTGGTGAGCTGGCGCGGCGTCACCACCAGGGTGGCCGACGCGCTGGCGCCGCCGGCCTGCGCGTTCAGGGTATGCCAGCCGAGGGGCAGGTCCTGCGGGAGGGCGAAGGTCATGCGGCGGGTGGCCACGCCGTCGACCTCCCGGGGCTGTTCCCGGACGTCTTCCTGGACCGCGTCTACAGAGCCGGCCCCGCCTTCCAGGGCGATGCCCAGCTGCACTGCGGCGCCATCGCGCACATGGACCGGGACCAGCGCGGGCTCACCCTGCTGGATAACGACGGCGGGAGGCAACATCCGCCGCCAGGGGGCCAGTTCAGCTTCCGCCAGTGCGGCCTCGATGGCCTGGTTCGTGTCCGCCCGCACCCCCAAGGCAGCCAGGACCTTGACCAGCGTCCCTTCAGCCACACTGTGCGGCAGTCCGTCCCAGCCCTGGAACGAGGTGCCCACGCCATGCGCATCGGCCAGGTTCTGGAGCAAATGGGGGTCCACGACCACGCCGGCAGCAGCCCCGCCCGCCGCGGGCGAAAGCCCGGGAGGGTCTGTTGGCATCCCTGTGCGCTGTGGGTGCTGCTGGTCTGAAGCCGTCATGCGTGTCCGCCTCGTCTGGTGTGATGTCGCCCGAACTTACAGTGCTGCCTGTTGCACCGGGCGCCTGCACCCCCGCGCACAACCGATTGGTTCAGATTATTGCAGGGCGGCGCAGAGACGAAACCAAGGCCTGGATTATGGCCTGGTCACATGCGGGGACCCGCTGCTTCCCGGCTGTTCGTCCCTTCAGCCCGGCCTGTTGGGAGAGGGCTCGGAGCCGTGCCTATCATTGCTTGCGTGAGGGCCCTGTTCACTGTCGGTCACGGGACCGCTTCCCAAGCGGAGTTCGCTTCGCGCCTGCAAGACGCCGGTGTGGCGTCGCTGGTGGACGTCCGGATCGGGCCGGGCAGCAGGAACCACCCGCATTTCGGCAAGGACCGCATGGAGTCGTGGCTTCCCGAGGCGGGCATCAGTTACCGCTGGGAACGGCGGCTTGGTGGCTTCCGCAAGCTTCCTCCCGATTCCCCCGATGCTGCCCTGCGCAATGAGTCGTTCCGGGCCTACGCCGCCTACATGCGCACCGCTGACTTCGCCGCTGCAGCGGCAGAGCTCGTTGCTGCGGCACAGCTGGAACACACTGCCATCATGTGCAGCGAAACCGTGTGGTGGCGGTGCCACCGTAGGCTCATCGCGGACCATTGCCTCCTGCTCGCCGGGCTGCCCGTCGCACATCTGATGCCGCCGGCCAAGTCCACCCCGCACGTCCCCACCCAGGGCGTGAGGGTCCTGGGGAATGTACTGCAGTACGACGTCCTGGATTGATGCTTGCGGCGGCGCAGCCGGGCCTCTTGACGCAGCGGCACGGGAGTTTTAGCGTCGATACCGGTATCCCTTTTACCCGGAAACCAGGGGCATCCCATGCCAATGTCCGACGAGGAACGGCGGCTGCTCAAGGAGCTGGAGCTGGGGCTGATCGCCGACGACCCCCACCTGGCCATGGAGCTGCTCTCCGGCTACCCCGCGCCCAGGTTCCGTTTGGACCTCTTTTTCGGCGCGCTCGCCGGCCTGGCCGGGCTTGTACTGCTGATCGCCGGCGTCAGCGGCCAGATCGTTGTGCTGGTGGTGCTGGGGCTTTCACTCGTGGGGCTGGGCACCGGCCTGCTGCTGGGCAAGTTTTTTCCCGGGCGGAGAAGGCGGCCGGAGCGGCCCGCGGGCTGACTGCCGCGGCGTCAGGACAAAGAGGCTGAGAATGACGACGGCGGCGCCAAGCCAGCCATGCGGCGGCAACCGCTCACCCACCACCAGGACCGCCAGCCCAGCGGCCACCACGGTTTCAAGCAGGGAAATCCCGGTGGCGGTGCTGGCCCTGATCCTGGCCAGGCCCCATCCAAACAGGACGTACCCGGCGAACATCGGGACCAGGGCCATGTAGGCGCCCACCGAGAAATTGGCCCATGACTCAACCAGGGGCCTGCCGGTGACTGCCAGCACGGGCATCAACAGCAGTCCGCCGAGACCAAAGACTGCCCCCATGGCCGCCCGCGATGACAGCCCGCCGCCGATCAGGCGGTGCGCTGCCCAGGAATAGAGGGCATAGGTGGCGCCGGCCAGCAGGCCCAGGGCTATCCCGGCCAGCGATGTCCAGGAATTGCCGGAGGAACCGGCCGGCGCATGCCCGGCGAAGGACAGCAGTGCTGCGCCCGAGACGCCGAGCAGGGCTCCCGCCATCCAGCGGCGGGTGAGGTGTTTGCCGTCGGCGAAGCGCTCGATGAGCGCGGCTGCCACCGGCGCGGAACCGATGGATACCACCGTTCCCACCGCCACGCCGGAGAGCCGCATGGAACTGTAGAAGGCCAGCGGATAGACAGCCACCGCAGCCGCGCCCAGGGACAGCAAACGCCAGCGGTCCAGCAGGCCCGGCCACTGTTCCCTGACTGCACTGGCGGCGTACAGCGCCTGCAGCAGGCCGCCGATGCCCATGGCTGCCGCACCAATGGCCAGCGGACTCACGGACGGCGCGAACGTGGCAGCGGTGCCCGTGGTGCCCCACAGCACGGAAGCCGCCACCACGCACAAAGCGCCCCAGAGCGGCGCGTGGGCCGAACCGGCCGCCGTTTTCACACGTCCGCCAGCAGCCGGGCAGCGATGGTCCGGCACTCTTTCAGGCACGCGTCATTGCCCTCGAGTCCGGCCCGGGCCATGGCACCCTCCAGGAGGAAGGCCAGGTGCCGGGCCAGTCCGGCGGCGCGGCCATCGCCTGCAGGAAGCACCTCGGCCACGTGCCGTGCCAGCAGTTCCTCAACCTCTTCCTTGTGCTTCCGGACCGCCAACCGCCCCGGCGCACCTGCTGGCAGTTCCGCGGCCGCATTGAGCAGTCCGCATCCACGAAACCCGTTGACGTAGGCGGCGTTGGCATGGTCCGTATAGGCGTCAAAAACGGCCAGCACCCGCTCGCGGGGACTCCTGGCATCCTCCAGCCGCCTGCTGTACAGCCCCAGCCATTCCGCATGCCGGGCCTCGAGGTACGCCGCTACCAGTTCAGCTTTGGAGGCAAAGTTGTTGTAGAGGCTCTTCTTGGCCACCCCGGCTTCGGTGGTGATTGTGTCGATGCCGGTAGCGGCCACGCCCTGTGTATAGAAGAGCCGCGCCGCAGCCTGAAGCAGCAGCGCGCGGGCCGGACGCCTCGGCGGCGCAGGCGTGTGCGCAGCGGTATTCCTGGCGGACAAAAGGCCTCCTTGATGGACGGCGGCAGGTAGGTAGGTCAGTCTACCTATAAATCGGCCGGGGAATATCCAAAGCCCACGTTCTGTTGTTGCTCTGTTCAGGAGGAACTGCATCCAGTCGACAGGAGAACGCACCAATGTCAGTTGACTATGACGCTCCCCGGGTGACGCCCGAGGAGGAGCCCAACAGCGGCTTCGAGGAGCTGAAAACCGAGAAGTCGGGCCGAAGGGAGGCCATTGCCGACGTCGACGAGACCGAGCTCGCGGACAGCTTCGAACTGCCCGGGGCGGACCTGTCCAACGAGGAGCTGCTGATCCAGGTGGTGCCGGTCCAGGCCGACGAGTTCACCTGCATGTCCTGCTTCCTGGTGCACCACCGCAGCCAGCTCGCCAGGGAAAAGGACGGCCGGAAGTACTGCAAGGAGTGTGAGTCCTAGGTCGGCAGCCTTGCGGAAGCGGAACTGTTCCGCTTCCCCCGCCGCCCGGATTGCCAAGTTCAGCTTTCACTCATTGGAATCCCGACTCGTGACAGGAGGCTCCAGGCAGCCATGATGTAGGTCACGCTCCGGCGATGGCCGGCCGACTGGAAAGAAGGAACCCATGTCCCTCAGCGTTGAGGAAATGAACAGGCAGCTCCCGGTTGCCAACGCACTGCCCGGCGAAGCCGTCCCCTACTACATGGCCTCGGGCGAAGGCGCACGCTACGAAATCAACGGCCAGCTGGTGACGGTCATCGCCCGTGCAGCCGATACCGGCGGCATCTTCAGCGCTGCCTACATCTCGGGCGGCATGGGGGCAGCGTCGCCATTCGTCAGCCACAAAGTGGAACACAAGACGCTCTACGTTTTCGACGGGATCCTGCACGTCTGGCTGCCCGGCGAAAGCCGCATCCTCACCCCGGGAGACTCCGTAGTCATTCCCCCCAACACCCCGCACGCGTACCGGATGGCCAGCCACTACACTCGCTTTCTGAACTGGATGACGCCGGGCGGGGCTGAAGCCTACTACGAGCGGGTGGGCACCCCCGTCGATTCGCACGTGCCCCCGGTCCGTGCAGGCCGCACGGCCGGCCTCCAGGAACAGGCTGAAGTGGGGGCGGAGTTCGGGATCACCTTCCCGGACGTCGAGCGCGTGGATCCTTCCTTCAAGCACGACGCCGGCCTGCCGCCCACGCAGAGCCCCTACTTCCTCAGCGCCCACGAGGGCGAGCGGCTGGCCAGCTACCAGACGATGTTCACCTACCTGTCCCGGCCTGCCAACACCGGCTCCAACTACTTCGCTGTGCACACCAAGGGAGCCAAGACGCCCTACATCCCGCTGCACTTCCATTCCGAACACACGGAAAACTTCATCTGCACGGAAGGCCGGATGTGGCTGTATGCCAACGGCCGCGAGGTGCTGCTGACCAAGGGCGACTTCCTGCACGCCCCTGCCGGCACTGTCCACTCCTTCGCCCTGGACTCGCACAACACCCAGATGCTAGGGTTCCTCACGCCGTCGGTCTTCAACGGGTTCTTCGAGTACTTCAACAAGCCCACCGAGGACTACATGTACACCGAAGGCGGGACCCCCTACATGGACATGGAGGGCTTCGGGCGCGCCCAGGCAGAGATGGACCTCACCGTGGTGGGCCCGCCGCCGCAGCGCCGCGCAGCCCTGGAAATCTCCTAGCGCCTCCAGATACCCCAACTTCAGAACCCATGGCCCGGACCTCCGAAAGGAAGTCCGGGCCATGGGGCTTCTATGGACCGTCGGCTGCTGAGTAGATGCCGTTATGGACGTCGAAAACGGCAGTTAGGGAGCAATGGATGGGTATTGCTTCACCAGTTCGCGGCCGTAGTCGTTCCCGTTAGGTGTGCGGACCACGGTGTGCATGTGGAACGGCGCGGGCTCGTCGTTGTCCAGGAAAACCCCAGTGTGGTGGTCGAGTTCCAGCACCACCACAGGACTCTGCAGCCGGAAATAGAACGCTTCCTGGCCATCCCAGCCGCCGATCCAGCTGAAGAAGCTCTCGCCGTACTGCTCATGGATCTCCCGGCGTCGGGCGGCGCGGGGGCCGGCGGGCAGGTAGGCAATAAAGTCGTCCACCACCGCGTCCAGGAGGGCGCGGGCTTCTGCCGGCATATCCGCCACCCGGATGCCCTCGTACGGGATCACCCGGTTGTCCTGGAAACACCCGCCAAGGTGGCGTTCATCGCCGGTGTGGATGCGGCCTTCGGGCATGGCGGGGTCCACCATCGATGCGTAGACGGTGGCCGCTGCGCGCAGGTCCGCCGGCAGCGCTGCCATCAGTTCGCGGGCCAGGGAGATCCGCTCCTTGAACACGCGGACGCCCTTGTACGGGCCGTCGTCGATCATGTCCGGCTCGGCACCCATAAATACCGGCGAGACCACCAGCTGGGTTCCCGCCACCAGACAGTTGAGCGCCGCATGGTGGCCAAAGATCTGCCACCCCCACGGTTCCGTTTCGGAAGGGTCGCCGTACAGCGCGAAGTTATAACTGAACTCGTTCATCAGCAGGGGCAGCTCCACCAGGTCCCCCAGGAACCCGTTGATGCGCATCAGGTTGCGGACCAGCTCAAAACCCTCGGCACTCAGGGATGCCTCCACCACGGCCAGGGCAGCATAGCGGACCGGCGTTTCCAACTCATCCAGCCGGAGGCCGGTATCGTGCTGCAGGAATTCCGGGTTCGCCCAGCTCTGCCACTCCGGGGCGTCCACAGCGTAGGTGAGCTTCTTCGCCTGTTCCTGCCCCACCGCTCCCAGGAGCTTCCGGGCTGCCGCCACCATCTCCGCGGTGGGCGCCTCCTCGCCGGGCCGGGCCGGCGCCAGCGGAAACAGCCCCTCACGCCGCACTCCGTCGCTGGTGATCCCCACGAACGGCTGCGGGTACAGCTTCTTCCATCCCTCGATCATGGGGCCGGCGAAGGAGTCCTGCTTAGCTGCCTCGGCGTACCCGCGGGCATCCAGGCCCCGGATGTCCGCGACGCGGGGATGATCGGTGGCAAAGAGGTAATCACGGAATGACGGCGTCGACACGGTTGCTCCTTGTTTCGTCCTGGACGCTGAATGATGTGCCCCGCGGTGATACCCCCGCTCGGGCGAACCCGGCAGCAACGGCCAAAGCTGCCGCTGCGGCCTCGGCCGAACTACCACGCCACGCCACGTGCTGGTCGGGACGGACCAGCACCGAGGGGGCGCCCCACAGATCGGACAGCGGGGTGCCATCGCCGGCGGGCCCCACCACGGCAACTGTTACCGGTATGCCGTGGCGGGCACCGGTTTCCAGCACCTCGGCGAAAGCGAGGTCTGCCGGCACGCCGCCCAGCGCTCCGCCGTCGGCCAGAAGGGTGAAGCCGCCCCCGAGCCGGCTGTACAGGGAGGAGGAATCCCGCAGCCAGGCGTGCGGCAGCAGCGCGCCGGGGGTGGCGGAAGGAACGTAGCGGATGGGATCCTCGGCAGGCACCGGGGATCCGTCCGGCACCACGGCCGGGGAATCAGCATAGGTGTAGCCCAGCACCAGGCCCAGCGAATCAAACTCGCTCTGCTTGACGGCGAGCGCTTCGTGCGCCGCCCGCCGTGCCGCCCCGCCCTCGGGGCCGTCGTGGTCCAGCCGGGGATCGGCGAAGTGATATGCCAGGGCCTTGCCGTTTGCGGCGGCGTCGCGGATGGTCCGCGCTGCCACGGGGCGGCGTTCCAGTCCGTAGCTGTCCAGGAGTTCCGGTCCTGCCCAGCCCTGGATATCGGCGGCAAGCTTCCAGGCGAGGTTGGCGGCGTCGCCAACGCACGTGTTGAATCCGTGCCCGCCCCACGGCGGATTCAGGTGCACGGCGTCCCCCACCAGAAAGATGTTTCCCCGGCTGTACTGCGGGGCCAGGAGCATGCGCGCCGTCCACGGATCCGTGGCCAGCACGTCAACGTCAATATCCGCCGCGTCCGTACCCACCAGGGAGCGGACCTGGGCCGCGGCGTCATTGGGGGCTATCTCCTTGGCGGGGTCCACGCCCTGGATGATGGCCCACCAGGTGTCGGCCAGGTCCATCCGTCCCACCATGCCGGCGGCCTCCGACCCAACCACCCAGTACTGGACGGCGGAATCCAGGGCGATGGCCGGGCCCAGCTTCTTCGAGCGGAACAGGATGCTGATGTTGGACAGTGCAGCGGAGCCGCCTTCCAGGCGGATCCCCAGGCTGCGGCGCACCGCGGAGGAACCGCCGTCGGCCCCCACCACATAGCTGCTTCGGATGGTCGCCGTGCTGCCGGATAGGTCCGTAACGACGGCGGCGTACAGCGGCGACGCGCCGTGACCTGCGCCCTGGCTTTCCGCATGCCGGAGTTCCCGTACTTCCGCGACGCTCCACCCGGTGATGAAGGTGACCAGCGGGTTGCGGGCGGCGGCGGCGCGGAGTACCTCCTCGAGGACTGGCTGCGGGACCTGCTGCCCGCACTCCGGCTGCGGGCCATAACGGCCGGGGACCAGCTGGAACGCATTCCGGAACCGGCGCAGCTCATGGGCTGCAGGTCCGGTGAGGCGGGTGCAGAAAATGACGTCCTGCGCATAATCCACCGGGAGCGGAGCCGCTGCGCGCAGTGCGTCCGCCAGGCCGAGCCGGCGGAGGTGGGTCATGGTGCGCGCATTGGTGGTCTTGGCGCGTGGCCTGGTGTGGTCCACCGAGGTGCGGGGCTCAATCACCGTGCTGGGGATCCCGCGCGTTGCGAGGTCCAGGGCAAGGAACAGGCCGCTCGGTCCCCCGCCGGAGACCAGGACCTGCGCCTCCCCCGGGATCTCGGCCGCTGGGGCGTTCGGGAAGCTGGCCATCAGGCACGGCTCCGGAGCGAGACATCGCCTACCGGCGTGGTGAGAGTGCCGAGCTTGTCGATTTCCACCTCGACGGTGTCGCCCGGCTGCAGGAGCCACTGCGGGGTGCGGGCGTAGCCCACGCCGTCGGGGGTGCCCGTGGCGATTACGTCACCGGGGTGCAGGGTGAAGGTCTGGCTGATCAGCGCAATGATCTCCGGAACGGAGAAGATCATGTCCCGGGTGTTGCCGTTCTGGGCCTCGACGCCGTTGACCCGGGTCCGTACTTGGAGCCCGTCGCGGAGGTCTCCCACCTCGTCGCGGCTGACCAGCGGTCCTAGGGGTCCGCTGAAGTCGCCGTTTTTACCCAACGTCCACTGCGAGGTGAGTTTCTGCGCGGTTCGGGAGGTGATGTCGTTGAAGGTTGAGTAGCCGAAGACTGCCCCGGCTGCGGTGGCCTCATCCGCGGATTGCACCCGCTGCCCGATGTACGCGGCTACTTCGCCTTCCCAGTCCAGGCCGGCCTCGCCGGCGGGTACCGGGACGGGCACGTTGCCCACGGAGAGGGACGCCGTCCACCGGCCGAACAGGGTGGGGTACGGCGGCAATTCCTGATCCTTGTAGCTGCCCTCCGCTGCGTGGGCCTTGTAGTTCAGGCCAACGCAGATGACCCGTGCGGACGCGGGGACGAGCGGTACGTCGGTGACGCTTCTCCGCTCCAGCCAGCTCTCGGCGTCGGACGCGCTGGAGGAGTTGGGTGCCAGCGAAGCGGCTTTGTCCTGCCAGCCGCTGGGGTCGGACCAGAAGTCGTTGACGGGGGCGAGCGGGAAAACGCGGGAGTCCATGAGGGCGGCAGCCCAGGGTTCGCTGTGGTGGGTGATGCCAATGAATTGCATGGCGGGGCCTTTCAGGTCTTGCCGGGCGCGAGGGCGCCGGCGGATTACGAAAAGATCAGTGCTTCTGCGCCTGGCGGCGGAAGAAATCGATGGTGGCGGCGGTGGCCTGTCGTGCAGCATTCTGGCTCCCGTCCGGCAGTTGCCACATATGGTCCGCGTCCTCCAGCAGGAGAAGGTCGACGGCGGCACCGGCACTTTCCAGTGCTTCGGCCAGGCTGGCGGACTGGGCCACCGGGACGAACCGGTCCGCCGTTCCGTGGACGAGGAGGAAGGGTGGCGCGTCCGGATGCACGTAGGTGAGGGGGCTGGCTGCCTTGGCCTTGTCCGGCGCGCTGGCCGGCTGGGCTCCGATCAGCAGCGCCTCACGGGAGCCGTGGTCATCCGCGCGGGCGACGGCGTCGGGCCGGGCCTGCTCCCCCATGCGGTTCAGGTCCGTAGGCGGGTACCAGGCAGCGACGGCGGCAACATGGTGATCACCGCCGCCGTCCGGGGTGCCGGCCGGCTCAGCGAATTCCGCGGGTCCGGCGGTCAATCCGAGGAGGCATGCGAGGTGGCCGCCTGCCGAATCGCCCCACGCGTAGATCCGGTGCGGATCAACCCCGTAATCGGCAGCATGGGCGCGCAGCCAGCGGACGGCTGCTTTGGCGTCCAGCAGCTGGGCCGGGAACATAGCAACATCTGTCAGGCGGTAGTCGGCGGATGCCACCACGAAGCCGGCTTCCACCAGCTGCTCGATGGGGCTGAGTCCGAAACCGTCCACGGCTGGTCCGAGCGATGACCGCTCCCCCGTCCGCCAGCCGCCGCCGTGGAAGTGGATCACGGCGGGGAACCCGGCCGCGCCGGCGTCAGCGCCGGTATCGGAATCAGCGGGCAGGTACAGGTCCAGCAGCAACGGAGTTGCACCCTCGGGGTGGGAAAACTCGATCCCCTTCAGGACCTGCCCTGCCGTCATCGTTGACTCCATTGTGCGCCGCGCCGTTTCTATCCCCGCCGGCCGCTGCTGCGGACCGCGTCTTCACTCAACTGTGGGGCACGGCTGGTGGTGTCCGCGTGGCCGGTTTCACTGAATGAAACGGGTTCACTCTGCCGTGGCTCCAGCCAGTTCCCGGGCCAGGAAGTCCAGGGCCGCCTGCCCTTCCGGCAGGCCGGCGGTGTGGTTGAGGTGGCCATGGACCGCGCCTTCGGCAAGAAAGAGGGACACCGGAACCGCAGCCTGCTCCAAAGCCGAGGCAAACAGCTCGGTGGAGCCGCGGGCGTCGTCGTACTCGCAGGCAAGCAGCGCGGTGGGCGGAAGCCCGGCGGGGTCGGCGTAGCCGGGCATCGCGTAGGACGGCGCCATGCTGACCGGTCCGCCAACGTAATTCTCCGCCGTCCGGATGCAGTCCTCAAGGGTGAACCTCAGGTGGCGCGGAAGGCCTGCCATGACCGCCTCGTCCAGTCCGCCGGCCGGCGGCGGGAGCTCGGCATCCAGGAAGGGGTAGGCCAACAGGAGCTTGGCAGGCAGCGGCTTGCCGGCGTCAATCAGGTAAAGCGCGGCGCCTACGGCCAGGTTGCCGCCGGCACCGGCACCGCCCAGGCACAGCAGGCCAGGATTCAGCCCCAGGGATTCGGCGTTCTTCCGGGCCCAGAACCACCCGGCCAGCGCGTCGTCGTGCGGGATCGGAAAGGACACGCCGTCGCGGGCCAGCCGGTAGTCCACCGACAGCACCGGCATGCCCCGGTCCGCCAGTACACGTGCGAGGTAATCCGATTCGGGGATGTCCACGCTGCCGCTGACAAAGCCGCCGCCGTGCAGCCACACAAGGGCGGGGCTGTCCGTGCCGGCCGGTTCGCCATAGATCCGGACTGCCACCGGCCCGTGCCGCCCGTCGGCCGTGACAGTGCGGATGGGAACATCGGGTCCCGGGGTCCGGACGGCGTCCGCGTTGAGGAACTGCGGCCCCTCCGGGCTGGCAAGGTATTCGGCGAAACCGGCGGCGATCTGTCCGGGCGCGCCTGCCGGGGCAGCCTCAGGGGAAACCGCTGCTGGTTCTGTTCGTAGTGTCATGGCGTTCCCAGCTTCCGGGAGAAGTAGTCGACGGCGGCGGCCAGGATGGTGCCCAGCTGCTCCTCGGCACCGAAGAAGCAGTGGTCACCGCCCGTAATGGTCACCACCTCGTGTTCCACTCCGACGTCTGCGAGCGCGGCGGCCAACAGGTCGGTTTGCGAGTGCGGGACCAGGCCGTCGGAGTCACCGTGGACCAGCAGGAACGGCACGGCATCAGCGGTCACATGGCTGACGGGGCTGGCCGCGGCCAGCAGTTCCGGATCATCCAAGCCGCCCACCAGCATGAATTCCGGCTGCAGTGGCATCCCCGGCGGGACGGCGGCGGTCAGGGCAGCCGGGAAGAGCCCCTCGGGCGTGCTCATAAGGGGGAGGTCCACCAACGAGGAGACACCGTAGAAGTCGACGACGGCGCTGACGCCGCTGGAGTGCCCCTGCGCACCGAGTCCGCCCTCCAGGTCTTTGCGGTTGCCGGTGAGCCCCAGGAGCGCCGCCAGGTGGCCGCCGGCGGATTCGCCCCAGGCCCCGAACCGGTCCGGATCGATGTTGAGGTGGTCCGCGTATTCCCGGAGGTAGCGGACAGCGGCCTTGAGGTCATGGAGCTGCGCGGGGAACGGCGCTTCCAGGGAGTGCCGGTAGTCAACCGTGGCGCAGGCAATTCCAGCCTGGTTGAGCAGCCGGAACACGGAGTCGGGAGCGAAGGTGGGCGGCAGTTCGCGGCGGTCGCCCAGCTGGAACGCACCGCCGTGGACCCACAGGACGAGCGGCGTGGGCGCGGAGGCGTTGCTCGGCAGCCAGATGTCCATCTTCAACGGCCGGAACCCTATGGCCTTGGCGTAGGTGACTTCGCGATGCACGGCCGAGATGCCGGAGGCCTGCTCCGCTGTTCCTGGCGCGTCAAAGACCGGGAACGGCGGAACCTCCCTGCCTACGGGCCGGGAAACATCCGGGCGGGACGGATCCAGTACGTCGGTAGCGTCATCCACTGTCATAGTGTGCTCCTCATCAGCTCGGGTTGTGCGGTGTCCCCGCCGGTACCGGCGCGGAAAGTATGGTGTCCGGGTCCGACGACGGCGGCCGGCTCGCCAGGCAGCAGCACCTCCGCCGTAGTGCCGGCGGGGATCGTGGCAGTAAGCGTCAGCACGCCGTCGAGCGTTGTCCCCTCCACCACTGCCCATTGCACCTCAATCAGGCCGCGCGGCCCCTTGTGCGCGGTGGACGCGGAGGTGAGGCCGGCGCCCGGGCGCGGCTCGATGAAGATGCGCTCCCAGCCGGCGCTGCCGGGAGACTGGCGGAGCCCGGCCGTGTACCGGTGCAGGAAGGAGACCACGGCGCCCTTGCTGTAGTGGTTGAGCGACTGGTGCGCGGTGCCGTCGGCGTCGATGCCGTTCCACAGTTCCCACATGGTGGTGGCGCCGCGGTCCACCATGGTCAGCCATGAGGGTTCGGAATCCTGCATGAGGAGTTCGTAGGCGAGGTCCAGTTCACCGTTGTCCGCCAAAACGGGCAGCAGGTAGGGCGTGGCCAGGAACCCCGTACCCACGTGCGTGCCGGCGTTCCGGATGAGCGCGGCCAGCTGGGCGGTAACGGTGGAGCGGTGGTGCGGGCCGACCAGGTCAAAGGCGAGGGCGCGGACACAGTCGGCCTGGCTCGGTTCGGTGACCTGGCCATCGGGACCCACGTATTCCTTCTCCCACGCCTGCCGGACGTTTTCCGAGAGTTCCGCCAGCGCCCGCCCTTCCTCCGCCCGGCCCAGGACCGCAGCAGCTTTGGCCATGACCGCCGTGGTGTTCCGGTAATAGGCAGTGGCCACAATCCCATGGTCTGCGGAGCGGGCGGCGAACAGGTCCGGTTTCGGGCCGTCCGGTTCCATCCATTCGCCGAAGTGGAAGCCCGTGTCCCAGAGGTACTTTCCGTGCGGTGCCGGAACCGGGCCGGCATCGGCGCGGACCGGGTGCCGCTGCGACTCTGCGGTGGTCCGGATGAAGCCGAGCCACCTGTTCATCGCATCCCAGTTTTCGGCCAGGACCCCGGCGTCCCCGGTGGCCAGGTAGATCTCCCAGGGCACCATCGCGATCGCATCGCCCCAGCCGCAGGATCCGTTGGTGAACGCCATGAACTCAGCGGAGGTAACCCCGGGACCGGCCGACGGCGAGATGTTGGCGATGATGCCATTCTCCCATTGGTCGGAACGGACGTCCCGGAGCCATTTCCGCGAGAAGCCGGTGACGTCGTAGAGGTACGCGGCGGTGGGCACGAACAGCTGCCAGTCCCCCGTCCAGCCGGCCTTTTCGCGCTGCGGGCAGTCGGTAGGCACCTCGCAGGCGTTGTCCCGGAAGCTCCACTCCACAATGTTGTGGAGCTTGTTGAGCCGCGGGTCGCTGCAGGTGAAGCTGCCCAGGGGCTCCAGGTCCGTCTGGACCAGGCAGGCCGTGATGTCCTCCGCGGCCAAGTCAGTGGTGAGGCCCTGCACGGACACGTACTGGAAGCCGTGGGTGGTGTGCTGCGGCTCAAACACTTCCCCCGCAGCGCCCGACGCCGTCACCACGTCAACCTGCCCTGCAGGCAGGAATTGGCCCGGGCGGCGGAAGTCGTGCGGGCGCAGGTGGTCCTGGGTGACGTCGCCCGCGGCATCCACGGCCTCGCCGTACACGAGGGTCACCGGTTCGCCCGTCCCGCCCAGCATGGTGAGCCGCACCCACCCATGGATGTTCTGGCCGAAGTCCACCACCTGGTGGCCGCCGGCCAGCCTGGTGATGGATACCGGCGTGAGTTCTTCCACGATACGGGTGGGCGGCGCCACCGGGCCGGTCAGCGTTACGTAGCTGCCGGGCCGGACGACGGCGGCACTTCCGCAAGGTGCGCCGCCATCGTCCGTGCCGGCACGGAAATCCGTCCGCTGCCCAGCCATGAGGTCCGCGCTGAGGATCTCCGTCCGGGATACCTGCCACGACCCGTCGGTGCCGACGACCGTCCTGCTGCCCCCGGACTGCATCTCCAGCTGCGCAAGGAGGGCCGTGCTGCTGCCGTACATGTCGGCGTCGCGCGTGTATCCGAAGGTTCCGCGGTACCAGCCGTCGGTGAGGACGGCCCTAATGGTGTTGGTGCCGGGCCGCAGCAGTGCCGTGATGTCGTAGGCCTGGACCTGGAGGGTGGTGTTGTAGCTGGTGGAGCCCGGGGTGAGCTGCTGGTCCCCCACCCGCTCGCCGTTCAGGAACAGCTCATAGATGCCGTGGGCGGTGGCGTAGGCGCGGGCTGCCTCCGGAGCCGCGTCCAGGGTGAAGGTCTTGTGGAGGGCGTAGCCGGGGCGATCGCCGGGGGCCGGAACGTCCGGTTCCTCCGGGCCGATCCACTGTCCGGTCCAGTCCCCGGCGTCCAGCAGCCCCAGCTCCACCGGCATGGGATCGGACCATGCGCTCGCCGTTTCCGTGCCGTCGGCGTCTGTGTTCCACGTGCGCACACGCCATTCGAACCGGCTGCGGGACTGGAGCGCCGGGCCGGAGTACGGGACCAGCAGGTGCCCGGCGGATGTGATCTTTCCGGTGTCCCAGCCGTTGTCCGCAGTGATCCGGTAGGCGGTCTGCTGGACAGTGCCGGCCGGCGGGGTCCAGCTGAGCCGAGGTGCGGTTTCCGTGATTCCGAAGGCCTCCCGCAGATGTTCAACGCGGAGCCGGGCGGGCGCCGGCAGCGCCCGGAGCGGGATGTCGACGGCGGCGTCGAGGCTGGTGGAGGTCATTGCAGGCGGACTCCTGAACGTATGGCGGTAACTGTTACAGCTTCCTGTGCGGGCACGTGCAGCCCACACCCGTCTTTCATTGGTTGGAATAGTATTGTGGGGTAGCTCACGCATCGGCGCAGCTCACAACAGACAGTGCAAGGAATCAAGCCATGACCGTCCAGCCGGACACCGACGCCACCCCCGCCCGCGGAAAACGGCCTAAGCAGGGCGAACCGGTGGTGGACCGCGCCCTCAGCCTGCTCGCGGTCTTCTCCGACCGCCGTCGCGCCCTGACGTTGTCAGAGATGGCCCGGTACGCCGGCATGCCCGCACCTACCGCACTGCGGCTGATTGCCCGCCTGGTTGCCTGGGGTGCCTTGGAAAGGCTCGACGACGGCCGTTACGTTGTGGGGGTCCGGCTGTGGGAGGTCGCGTCACTGTCGCCGCGCGGGCATGGCGTGCGGGAAATCGCGCTCCCCTACCTGGAGGACCTTTTCGAGGTGACCAGGCACCACGTCCTGCTGGCCGTCCGTGACAACGAGCAGGCGGTGCTGATCGAACGGCTGTCCTCCAAGGACGCCACCGAGGTGGCGTACCGGGTGGGCGGCCGGGCTCCGCTGCGGTCCACCGCCGTGGGCCTGGTCCTGCTGGCCGGAGCTGACCAACAGTTCCAGGAGACCATCCTGCGGAAGCCTCCCGAAAACGAGCCCGGCGTTCCGGACATGCCCGAGGGCCAGGTACGCCGCACGCTGTCTGACGTCCGGCGCACGGGGATCGCGATGATCCGCCGCAGCCTGCCCTCCCGGACCGTTTCGGTTGCCTCGCCCATCTTCGACGCCCAGGGCTCGGTGGTGGCCGCGCTGTCCATCGTGGTCCCGGACGGTTCCACTCCCCCGAATGTGCTGGCCCCGGCCGTCCGCGCCGCGGCACGCGCCGTCTCGAGGAACCTGGGCCACCACGCGGAGGTCAGCCCCGACGTGCGGACCCACTCCAGGGGGTAGGCTGCGGCGCTGCACCGTGCGTGCACCAGCACCGACTCCCGAATGGTCACAGGATCCTGACGCTGGCTCCGCTGATGTGCACTTCGGTGAGCTGGACGCGTTCGTCCGGGGTGTTGTTCGGCCAGTGGAAGGCCAGGTAGTCCCGCCCGGTGGACGCGCGGAGGACCATGCCGTGACCTCCGTTGCTGGACCACAGGGGGCTATCGTGCTGAATCCACGGCCCCGCGACGGTTCCGCTCTCCGACTCGGCGATGCCCATTGCGTACCCTGCCTCACCATGGCTTGACCAAAGCATTAGCAGTGTCTCCTCGTTGGAGCGGAGCAGGAAGGGCCCGTCGGTGAACAGTGGATCTTTGGCAAGGTGCAGGTCCTTTGGAGGTTCCACCCCTTGTGGAAACCGCAGCGGCCGGGTCCAGCCCGCCGAGGAGGCGGCGAACAACAGGATCGGCTCACCAACGCCGGTGCGCAGGTCCTCTGACAGCCGGAGGGCGTACATTTCACCGTCGGCGATCCCCGGGCTGTCGGATGTCCCTTCCGTCCCGCGACTATAGACAAGCCACCGCGTGGAGTCATCATCGATGTGAAGGGTTCCGTCCAGGCACGGTTCGTTAGCCGGTGTCACCGGCCCGTCACTCCACGGCTGGTAGGGGCCGGCGGGCTGGTCGGAGACAAGGACTGCGACTCCACGGGATCGGGCGCGGGTGGAGTCAGCGAAGGTGGCGAACATAAAGAACCGTCCTTCCAGAGCATGAACCTCCGGCGCCCAGTACTGGGTATCCGCCCAAAAGCCCGGTGGTGGGCGGAACGCGGGGATGGGGCCATCCCAATGATCGAGGTCGTTACTGGTGTAGCAGTCGAAGCCAGTCGCTGGTCCGCCCCAGACGTTCTGGTCGCTGGTCCCGAACAGGACAAACTCGCCTGGAACCGTCTCAAGGATGAACGGGTCGCGCATCCGGATCTCCCCGAGGCGCAGTTGTTGCACAGCCGCCGGCTGGTTGCTCCGGCCCATCAGCAGCTTTCCTGGTGGATCAGGTGGGCAGCCACAATACAGTGGTCAAAGCGGTGGGTGCCGCCCTGGACGGTGCGGGGCTCACCGCCCGGAAGGACGACGTCGGCCTCCACCCCCTCAGGTACGGTCGCCTCGAGGTGGAGCGCGCCGTCGTCGAGCCTCCATTCCACGCGGACGGGTCCGTGCGGCGTCTTTAAGGAGGTCTTTGCCCAGTCGATTCCCTGCCCCGGGACGGGCGCAATGCGCACTTTCGCGTATCCGGGCGCCAGCGGGCTGATGCCGCCCACCGTTTTGTGCATCCAGTCGGCCACCGCGCCCAGGGCGTAGTGGTTGAAGCTGGTCATCTCGCCAGGGTTGATGGTGCCGTCCGGAAGCATCGAATCCCAGCGCTCCCAGACAGTCGTGGCGCCCATGGTCACGGGGTAGAGCCAGGACGGGCAGCCCTCCTCCAGGAGCAGGCGGTAGGCCTCGTCAGCGTGGCCGGTGTCGGTGAGGGCGTGAGTGATGAAAGGGGTGCCGGCAAAGCCCGTGGAGACGCGGTAGTCGTTTTTCCGGACCAGTTCGGCGAGGCGTTCTCCGGCAAAGTCGACGTGCTCCCGGTTGGGAAGGATCCCGAAGGTAATCGCCAGCGCGTAGACCGTGGTGCAGTCGCTGTGGATAGTGCCGTCGCCGGACACGTAGTGTTCCAGGAACGAGGCCTGGACACGCGCAGCAAGCTGGTCAAAATAATCGGCGTCGTCCTGGTGTCCCAGCAGCCGCGCCGTTTGGGCAGTGATGGAGGCGGTGCGGAACATGCACGTGGTGGCTACCACGCCGGTGTCCGCCTTGGCGTCCCACGGCTTGTCCGGCTCGGCGTCGGGGTCCAGCCAGTCGCCGAACTGGAAACCCGTGTCCCAGAGTCCGGTGGGTGAGAGCAGGCCCTCCACCCGGCGGGTGTGCGCGGCCATGGATTCGTACTGGTTTTTCAGGACGGTGTCATCGCCGTAGGCCTCCCACAGTGCCCACGGAACCCAGACGGACGCTTCGCTCCACAGCGCCGAGGATTCCGGCGCCGGAAACTCAGGCGGCTGCGGGCAGTACTTCAGGGCGTCCGGCACGGTGATGGGCACCAGCCCGTCACCTGCTTTCTGCTCCGCGGCGAGGTCAAGGAGCCAGTCCTGCAGGAAGCCCCTGACGTCGTACAGGAACGCGGCAGTGGGCGCGAAGACGGCGATATCCCCGGTCCAGCCGAGCCGCTCGTCCCGCTGCGGGCAGTCGGTGGGCAGGTCCAGGAAGTTGCCCCGGAGGCCCCAGACAATGTTGCGGTGCAACTGGTTGACGAGTTCGTTGGAGCATTCAAAGGTGCCGGTGCGCTCGAGATCCGAGTGGACCACCACGGCCTCAACCGAATCCTCGGTGAGCGGTCCGGGCCAGCCGTTGATTTCGGCGTAGCGGAAGCCGTGGAACGTCTTGGTGGGTTCAAAGAAGTCCTGGCCGCCGGACAGGACGAACGTGTCCGCAGCCTTGGCCGAACGGAGCGGCCGGACGCCCAACTCACCGTTCTCGAGCACTTCGGCGTGGCGGATGGTAATGGCGTGCCCTGCCTCGCCCTGGAGGGAGAACCGCAGCCAGCCCACCAGGTTCTGGCCGAAGTCCACCAGCGTCCGGCCGGTGGGTGAGGTGAAGATTTCCACGGGACGGACGACGCCGGCCCGCACCACCGGCGGGCCCACCGGCTCAGCCAGCCGGTCGACGTCGAACTCCAGCACACGCACGCCCGCCCAGCTGCCGGGACCAGTTCCGGCGCCCGGTTCGGCCCAGCCGTCCTGGTTCCGGCGGGCGTCGATGGCCTGCCCGTCATAGAGGTCGTTGAAGGTGGTTGCAGAGGGACCCGACTGCCAGGTGGAGTCAGAGCCCACGGACTGGATGTGTCCGTCCTCAAACTCGATGTCCAGCTGCCCGAAGAAGCCCAGCTCGCTGCCGTAGAGGTTGGACATGCCGTGCCAGGCCAGGCGTCCGCGGTACCAGCCGTTGCCCAGGGACACACCGATCACCGTGGTGGGCCCCAGTAGGGCCGTGACGTCATAGCTGCGGTAGCGGAGCCGCCACTCGTAGGAGCTCCAGCCCGGGCTCAGCACGTCCTCGCCCACCGGCGCTCCATTGATGAACGCCTCATAGACGCCAAAGGCGGTGGCACGCAGTGTGGCCCGGGCAACGCCGCCGTGTCCCTCCGCAAGCTGGAATTCCTTGCGGAGGAGCGGGGCGCCGTCGAAGTCCTGCTCGGGCGAAATCATGGCAGCGAGCCAGGGAGTGGAAGTCATTGAAGGAGCGGTCCGTTCTGAAAATGGCGAAAAGTTGTCTAAGCGTAGTGGCAGGCGACGGCGGAGCCGCCCACCTGCCGGAGCGCGGGCCGCTCGGTGGCGCAGAGGTCCGTGGCCAGCGGGCAGCGCAGCCGGAAGGGGCAGCCGCCCGGCGAGGGCACTGCGGCCGCCCCGGTCCGGACACCGAGTGACTCGCGGGCTTCCCGGCGTGCAGCCTGCTCGGTAGGCCGCGGCACCGGCGACGCCGCGACGAGCGCCTGGGTGAACGGGTGCTTGGGGTTCCCTGTGACGGCGGCGGCGGGCCCGCTTTCCATGACCTGTCCCCGGTAGAGGACCACCACGCGCTGGGCCAGGAACTGGACCACGGCGATGTCGTGGGCGATGAAGAGGTAGCCCAGGCCCCGCTCGTCGCGCAGGTCGGCCAGGAGGTTCAGCACCTGCGCCTGGGTGGAGAGGTCCAGGGCGCTGACGGCTTCATCGCAGACCACGAGCTTGGGGTCGCAGATCAGGGCGCGGGCCACGGAAATGCGCTGCCGCTGGCCGCCGGAGAACTGGCTGGGGTACCGGTCCACGGCGTCCCGCGGGAGCCCTACGCGTTCCAGCATGTCCTCAGCGCGCTGCCGGGCGTCGGCAGCGCCCACGCCGCGGAGCCGGAGCGGCTCTGCCAGCGAAGAGCCCACCGTGTTCCGCGGATTCAGCGAGGAGTTGGGGTCCTGGAAGACGGCCCGCAGTTCGCTGCCCAGGGCCCTGCGCTGGGATGCGCCGGCGGACGTGATGTCCTGGCCCTCATAGGTGATGGTCCCGCCTGAGACCTTCTGAAGTCCCAGGATGGCCTTGCCGATGGTGGATTTGCCCGAGCCGGATTCCCCCACCAGGCCCACGGTTTCCCCGGGCGCGATGCTGAAGTTGACGCGGTCGACGGCGGCGGGGGCCGCGGCTGCCTTGCGTCCGCGGCCGTAGCGGACCACCAGGTCCTTGACGTCCAGCAGCGGCTGGGCGGCAGCCGGCCGCTGCGCGTCAGGGCGGACTGAGGTTGTGGTGCTCATGCGTGGTCCTTTTCTACAGTCCGGCGTTCCAGTCCGGCAGGTGCTTTGGCGGGTCCGGCCGGGGCGGTTCCGGCTTCAACCAGGTTCAGGACGTGGTGGCTGGGCACGTCGGTGGCCACCCAGTCCAGGCCCTCGACGGCGAGTTCGTCCGCTTTGACGCAGCGCACCAGTCCGTCCTCGGTTCCGGAGGGAAGCAGCGGGACGGGCACCATGCAGGCAGAGCCGGCGAACTGGCAGCGGGCGGCGAAGCGGCAGGTGCTGGGCCAGCCCTTGGGCTGGGGAACCTGGCCGCTGATGGTGGCAAGGCGCTCGGGCATGTCCGCGGCGTGGTTGGCGTGCGGGTCCGCGGCCAGCAGGGCAAGCGTGTAGGGGTGGCGCGGGTTGTCCAGGATGCTGTCCGTCCGGCCGTTCTCCACCACCTCACCGGCGTACATCACAGCCACCTGGTCGCAGAGGTCGGCCACAACGCCAAGGTCGTGGGTGACCATCACCACGGACATCCCGGTGTCCTTCACCAGGCCGCGCAGCAACGAGAGGATTTCGGCCTGCACCGTGACATCCAGCGCTGTGGTGGGTTCATCCGCCACGAGCAGCCGGGGCCGCCCGGAGAGTGCCAGGGCAATGGCCACGCGCTGGGCCATGCCGCCGCTGATCTGGTGCGGGTAGGTCTTCAGGATCCGGGCGGCGTCCACGATGCCCACCTTCTCCAGCAGGCCCAAGGCTTCGGCCTTCGCCTCGGCCCTGCCCATTCCGCGGAGGCGTCGGATGGCCGCGGTGAGCTGGTAGCCCACGGTGAACATCGGATCCAGGGCACGCATGGGTTCCTGCGAGATCAGCGCGACCTCGCGGCCCCGGACGCCTTCCATGTCTTTGTCAGTTGCCGCGGCCAGGTTCCTGCCGTTCCACAGGATCTGGCCGCCGGTCACGGAAACGCCGGAGGGCAGAAGCCCCAGGAGGGACAACGCGGTCATGGTCTTTCCGCAGCCTGATTCCCCCACGAGGCCCAGCACGGTGCCGGGTTCGACGTCGAAGGAGACGTCGGTGACCAGGCGGACGCCGCGGCCTGCACCGTCAGAGTCCACGCCGACCGAGAGGTTGCGGACGCTGAGCGTGTTCTTGGCTGAATCGTTGGGGGCGGGGGCTGCTGCAGCGATTGCGGCCACCGCTTTTGCCCGGCGGCGCCGTGCCGCGGCCGAAGGCAGGTGCGACGCAGTTGCGTTAGGTGCCTTGCCGAGGGCGTTGCCGATCGCGTTGGCGGACAGGACGGTGAGCGCCAGCACAGCACCGGTGGGAACCATGAGCCAGGGTGCATTGTAGACGTTCTGGGATGCGCCCTGGATCATGCCGCCCCAGCTCGGTTCGGGAATGGGCGGACCAAAACCGATGAACGCCAGCCCGGCCTGGATGAGCATGCCGACGGCGAAGATCAGGGCGCTTTGCACCACGATGGTGTTCGCCAGGCCGGGCAGGACATGCCGGAGGCTGATGCCCAGGGTGCTGACGCCGTCCACCTTGGCTGCGTCCACGTAGAGCTGGGACTGCAGGGACTTGGCCTGGCCCAGCATCACCCGGTACATGCCCGCGGAGATCAGCACGCCGAGGATGGCCATGATCAGCGGAATGTTGGTTCCCACTGCTCCGATGACGGCAAGGATGATCACGGTGCCGGGCAGGGACATCATGACTTCTGTGACGCGGCTGATCACCGTTTCCACGCGGTCACCGGCGGCTGCCGCCAGCATGGCCAGGATGGTGCCAAGTCCGACGGCGACCATCACCGTGATCATCGACGTCCCCAACGTGCCGGCTGCCGACGCGAAGATGCGGCTCAGGATGTCCCGGCCAAGTTCGTCGGTGCCGAGCCAGTGCGCGCCGGTGGGTCCGGACAGGACGGCGGTGAAGTCCTGGTCCTCGGTCTTGTAGGGCAGCCAAAGCGGCGCGGTCAGCGAGGCGGCCACCAGTACGGCCAGCCAGATGACCCCGGCAACGCTTGCCGGTGAGGCGAATAGCTTGCTGCCGGAGAGTTTCTTCACCGCGCTTTGGCGGAGTGCCTTGGGAAGGACGGCAGCCGCCGTCGGCTCCGCTGAGTCTGCGGGTGCGGGGGCAACGTTGGGAATCATGAGGCACGCAACTTCGGGTCGAGGAACTTGGTGGCGAGTTCCAGCACCAGGTTCACGGCGACCACCACCACGGTGGCGATCACCACCACGCCCTGCACGGACGGGGCGTCATGGGTGCTGACGGAGTTCTGGACTGCCTGGCCCAGTCCGGGCATGGCGAACAGCTGCTCGGCGATGACGGAGCCGCCGAACAGCTGGATGAACTGCAGCGCGATGCCGGCCACGATGGGCAGGCTGGCGTAGCGCAGGGCGTGGACGTACAGGATCTTCCAGGTGGGCGTGGCCGTGGCGCGGAGGGTCCGGATGTGTTCCTGCTGCAGCGCCTCGAGCATGGAGGCCCTGGTCTGGCGTGCGATGAATGCTGCCCCGCCCACGGCCAGCGTGATCACGGGCAGGGCCAGGGACAGCGCCCAGTCCTGCGGCGAGGCCTCGAACGGAACATAGCCGGTGGCCGGGAAAACGGAGGACTGGACCGCCAGGAGGTAGACAAAAATGATGCCGATCCAGAAGGCCGGGAGCGCCACCGCCATGCCGCAGACACCGCCGATGACGCGGTCCGCCATGCCGCCGCGGACGGCGGCGGTGACGCCCAGTCCAATCCCAAGGACAGCACTGAGCAGCGTGGCTCCGGCAGCAAGCGATGCTGTGACAGGGAGCCTGCTCGCAAGGTCCGCACTGACCGACCGTCCGTCAATGAGGGAGATTCCGAAGTCGCCCTGGACGGCGGCGCCGAGCCACGTGAAGAACTGGGCCAGGAGCGGATCGTTCCAGCCGAGGCGCTGGTTGACTTCAGCGATCGCTTCCTGGCTGGCCCCGGCACCGAGGGATACGGCTCCGGGGCTGCCGGGCATTGCGTGCACCAGCAGAAATGCCAGTACCGCAACTACCAGCACGGTGGCCAGCGCCATCAAGAGGCGCTTGATGATGAATAGTGCCATGGTGACCTCCATCGGTCAGGCCCCGCCGGGCGGACTCTTTATGCGAGCCCGCCCGGCCGGAGCAGGAATTAGCTGGCCGGCGTGTAGGACGAGAGGAGCGGGTAGGCGTTGGTCCCGGCGAACTCCACCGGGGCCACCTTCTTGGTGTTGTAGCCCTGGTTGGTCAGTGCCTCGTACAGCGGGATCATCCAGCCCGATTCCACCAGCCGCGTGTTCAGCTTGGTGGCTGCTGCCTTGACGGCGGCGTCGTCCTTGGCGGCGGCCAGCTCGCCCGTAGCGGCGCTGAGCTGCTCGTCGGTGGCCTTCTGGACGTTGGTGAAGCCGTTGAGGACTGCTCCGTACATGACGCCAACGGGGTTGTCCCAGTTCAGCGGCGCGTAGCCCAGCGGGGTTGTGGCGACGGCGGCGAAGGCTTCGTCAGTGGAGGAGGCCATCTTCACGTTCATGGTGATTCCGACGGCGGCGAGGTCCTTCTGGACGGCCTGCAGGTCCGTCTGGGTCTGGGCGCTGGCGATGATGGTGAAGTCGAAGCCGTCCGGGTAGCCGGCCTCGGCCAGCAGGCTCTTGGCCTTTTCCGGGTTGTAGGCGAACGTGGTTTCGAGGTCCTTGGTGAAGCCGGCGGAGTCCTTGGGCAGGGCGTTCCAGGCGGGGATGTCACCCTTGTGCAGGGCATCCACGAGGGCCTGGCGGTTGATTGCGTACTGGATCGCCTGGCGGACCTTCTCCTCAGCGAACGCCGGGGCGGTCTTGCCGATCTTGTCAAAGGAGATCATGGTGTTGACCGTGCCGCCGATCTGGGACACACCTACGCCCTTGGACTTTGCGAAGTCAACGGTGTTTGAGGTCAGCATTGCCACATCCGCCTGGCCGGACACCAAAGCGTTTGCCCGGGCCTGGGGATCCTGGACCACGCTGAAGATGACCTTGTCGAAGGCGTACTTGGAAGCTTCCGGGTTGTCCTCCTTCTTCACCAGGACGTACTTGTTGCCCTTCACGGTGGAGGGATCCAGCGTGTAGGGGCCGGAGCCTGCCGGGGTCGCGGCGAGGCTGGCGGAGTCGGTGACGCCGTTCTTGCCCACGATCATGCCGGTGGTGGATGCCAGGTTCTTCTCGAATCCCGGCTGGGGCTTGGCGAAGGTCAGGGCGACTTGGGTGGGGCTGACCACGTCAACGGAGGTGATTTCCTGGGCGCCGCCCTTGGCTACTGCCGAGTACGCGCTCAATGCGGGGTCCGACCGGCGGTCCAGATTCGCTTTGACCAGCTCGCCGTCGAGCTTTGAGCCGTCCGTGAAGTTCACATCGTCCTTGAGGGTGAGCGTCAGGACGGTGTTGTCTGCGTTGTAGCTGAACTCCTTGGCCAGGCCCGGACCTGCGGAACCGTCCGGCTGCAAAGCCATCAGGCTTTCGTAGAGGCCCTCAAAGAACTGCCGCTGGGCAGCCGAGACGCGCAGCGGGTCGAAGCCGAACGAGGCCGAGTCGCTGTCGACAGCGAGGGTCAGGGTGCTGGTGTCCACTGTGGCGGTGGCCTGGCTGGATCCGCCGCCGCAGGCGGTCAACGATCCCAGCAGGAGCGCGCCGGCCAGAACGGCGGAGCTCGCACGGGCAGTGGAGTTCAGGAGTTTCATGTAGTGCGCCTTTGCATTCTGATGTGACATCGGAGAAGAACGGTGTGGGGCTGGCTGCTCGCCGGCTCTCCACAAGCATCGGCCGGGCGCACTGGGCACTCACATGAGAATGTCATTGATTGAAAAGGTATTGTGGTCCCGGTCACGCGACGGGAAAGGATTGGAAGCCAGGGCAGAGCGGCCCCGTGCGCTGTTCGTCGGCGCAGACCCGAAAGGAACCATATGACCACGGCATCACCATTCCCGCAGGACTTCCTCTGGGGCGTCGCCAGCGCCGGCCACCAGGTGGAAGGGAACAACGTCAACAGCGACACCTGGTTCCTGGAGCACGTCCCCGGCAGCATGTTCTCCGAACCGTCCGGAGACGCAGTGGACCACTACCACCGCTACCGCGAGGACATTGCCCTGATCGCCAGCCTCGGTTTCACCACCTACCGCTTCTCCATCGAGTGGGCACGCATCGAGCCGGAAGAAGGGCTGTTCTCCACGGCCGAGCTCGACCACTACCGCCGCATGCTCGAGGCCTGCCACGAGCACGGCCTCACCCCCGTGGTCACGTTCCACCACTTCACGTCCCCGCGCTGGCTCCTGGCCCTCGGTGGGTGGGAAGGCGCCCGGACGGCGGAGCTCTTTGCCCGCTACTGCGACCGCGTGATGGTGCATCTGGGGGACCTCATCGGCGTCGCCTGCACCCTGAATGAACCCAACCTCCCCTGGCTGCTGGAGTCCTTCGGCATTGGCGGGGAAGCCCCGGAAAACCGCAGCTCTGTGCCGGTCTGGGCCGCAGCAGCCCAGCGCCTCGGCGTGGACGCCAGCACCGTTGCACCCTTCCAGTTCTGCTCCACAGAGGCGGGATTCGACGTGAAGCTGGCGGCACACCGGGCCGCCACTGCTGCCATCAAAGCCCACCGCCCCGACCTCCTTGTGGGCTGGACGCTCGCGAACTCTGACATCCAGTCCATCGAGGGCGGCCAGGAAATCGCTGACCGCGTGCGCCGCAACGTCAACGAGCGTTTCCTGGAAGCCTCCCGCGGCGACGACTTCGTGGGGATCCAGACCTACGGCCGCACTGTCTACGGCCCGGACGGCCACGCGCCGGCACCGGACGGCGCGGCAACCAACCAGATGGGTGAGGAAATCTACCCGCAGGCCCTCGAGACGACCATCAGGGAAGCGCACCGGATCGCCGGCATCCCGGTGATCGTCACGGAGAACGGCCTGGCCACCGAGGATGACACGCAGCGTGTGGCGTACCTGAAGGCAGCGGTCGACGGCGTTGCCGCCTGCATTGCTGACGGCATCGATGTCCGGGGCTACATTGCGTGGACGGCCTTCGACAACTACGAATGGGTGTTCGGCTACGGTCCCAAGTTCGGCCTCATCGCCGTGGACCGCTCCACCCAGGAGCGGACCCCCAAAGCGAGCGCACGCTGGCTGGGAAGCCAAGCACAGGTGCATACAGACCAGGAACACACCGGCCTGGACCACCCAGCCCAGACACCTGCTTCCGGGGCCGGCAGGGCACCCCAACCGGCCTGATCGCCGTCGCGCACTTCCGTCCCCAGCACCTGTACATCCCGAAAGGCTTTCTTCCATGCCCGGACCACTGGACGGCATTACCGTCGTCGACCTCACCCGCGCCTTGGCCGGACCTCACGCCACCATGATGATGGCTGACCTGGGCGCCCGCGTCATTAAGGTCGAATCCCCCGACGGCGGCGATGACACCCGGGGCTGGGGGCCACCTTTTGTGGGGGATGCGGATGAGCGCCAGTCCACGTATTTCCTGTCCTGCAACCGGAACAAGGAATCCATCACCGTCGATTTAAAGAGCGACGACGGCGCTGAGACTTTGCGCCGTCTGATCCGGAACGCTGATGTGCTGGTGGAGAACTTCCGGCCCGGAACCCTGGACCGCCTCGGCTTCCGTCCGGAAGCGGTGGAGGAGCTCAATCCCCGCACGGTCATCCTTTCCATTTCCGGATTTGGCCACGACGGGCCCGAAGGCGGACGGGCCGGCTACGACCAGATCGCGCAGGGGGAAAGCGGCCTGATGTCCCTCACCGGATCCGGGCCTGACGATCCGCAGCGGGTGGGGGTTCCAATTGGTGACTTGCTGGCCGGGATGTACGGAGCGTACGGGGTGCTGGCGGCCTTGCTTGAGCGGGAGCACACCGGCCGGGGGCAGGTGGTGCGCACCTCGTTGCTCGCGTCCCTCGTTGGAGTCCACGCGTTCCAGGGCACCCGCTGGACTGTGGCCGGCGAGACCGGTGCGGCGCGGGGAAACCATCACCCGTCCATCGCCCCGTACGGCTTGTTCCGGTGTGCGGACGGGGCCGTGCAGATCGCCGTCGGTTCGGAGGGTCTGTGGTCACGGTTCGCAGCGTTCGCCGGGTTGGATCCTGAGGACCAGGCATTTGCGTCGAATGCGGCCCGCGTGGAAAACCACGCCCGGCTCGTTGCTGCGATCGAAGCACACTTTGCAGCCCATAAGGCCGAAGACCTGCTCACTGCCATGAAGGCGGCCGGCATACCGGCGGGGAAAGTCCGGACCCTCGACGAAGTGTACGCATGGGACCAGACCAGGTCCCAAGGGCTGGCGGTTGGGGTCGAACATCCAACCCTCGGACCCATCGAGCTCCCCGGCCCGCCCCTGCGGTTCTTCGATCACGCGGGCGTTGAAACCACCAAGCGGGATCACGAGGCTCCGCCGCTGCTGGGCCAGCACCGGGCATCCGTCATGCAGTGGCTGAGCCAGACGGTGACTGTATGACCCAGCAGGCTACGCCGGGCCGCATCAGCCCTGAAGAACTCATTGCCCTGGCCCTCGACCCCGGGAGCTTCCGTACCTGGGATCGGCCACTCCCCCGGCTGGCCATCGAAGAGGGCTACGCCGAGGAACTGGCCGCCGCGAAAGCCAAGTCCGGGCGCGATGAATCGATCATCACCGGCGAAGGGAGCATCGAGGGCCGGCGGGTGGCCGTCATCCTCAGCGAGTTCACCTTCCTGGGCGGCTCCATAGGCGTTAGCGCAGCAACCCGGATAACCGAGGCGATTGAAAAGGCAACACACCTGGGTCTACCGCTGCTGGCCTCCCCTGTATCGGGCGGAACCAGGATGCAGGAAGGGACGGCAGCCTTTGTCCAGATGGCCCGGATCACCGCCGCGGTCAACGCCCACAAGCGGGCCCGCCTCCCGTACCTGGTCTACCTTCGGCACCCCACCACAGGCGGGGTGTTCGCGTCCTGGGGATCGCTGGGACATGTCACTGCTGCCCAACCACAGGCGATGATCGGGTTCCTGGGACCGAAAGTGTACAAAGCGCTCGTTGGCAAGGAATTCCCGGCCGGGGTCCAGCAATCCGAGAACCTTCACCGCCACGGGAAAATCGATGCGGTCACCCACCCCCGCCACCTGCGAAAATTCATCATTGGCATCCTCACCGTACTCAATGCCAATCCCGATGAGTTGCGGACAGGGAACCACCCGGACTCTGCGCCAGCTGTTGATGATGCGGACACCGGGGCCAGGGAAACCCAATCATGGCCTGCCGTCACGGCCTCGCGGCTCCCGCGACGCCCCGGCCTGCGCGACTTCCTTCGCCTGGCCGCGGGGGACCTGGTCCCCTTAGGCGGAACCGCCGGAGAAAGCCCCAAAACCCTTGCGATCGCTTTGGCAACCATCGGGGGCCGGGGAACAGTCGTCGTCGGGCTCGACCGCAAAGGTGCCGACGGCGGAGCCACCTTTGGCCCCGCAGAGCTGCGGGAGGCCCGGCGCGGGATGGACCTGGCTGAGGCTCTGGGGCTACCGCTGCTCACCGTCATCGACACCCCGGGCGCAGAACTGTCAAAAGAAGCGGAAGAGGGCGGCCTCGGACAGGAAATCGCCCTCACTCTGGCAAAGCTGCTCGATCTGCGTGTCCCCACCATGACGCTGCTCCTGGGGCAAGGGGCAGGTGGCGGAGCCCTGGCCCTGTTTCCCACAGACCGAATCGTCGCCTTTAGCAACAGCTGGCTCGCACCGCTGCTACCCGAAGGGGCCAGTGCCATTGTCCACGGAAACACCCGCCATGCGGGAGCCATGGCCCAGCAGCAAAGAGTAAGTGCTTCGGCTATGTTCCAGGACGGCTTGCTCGACGAAGTGCTGGAAGAGCCCGACAGCTTCCAGGCACGGTCCGCTAATATTTTCCTGGCCAAGGCAGCGTCAGCGGTGGATCAGCACTTGCGGGACATCGCGACCACCGACCTCGACGTCCTCATCAAGGACCGTTCCCGCCGCTACGTCCCGGGAAGGCCCTAAGGTGACAACCATGACAGACGCCAAACCGCCTTCGGGAGCCGTCCGCGGCACCACGGTCAGCGTGGAAGGAACACCGGTCCACCGATTCCTGGGAATTCCCTACGCCGAGCCGCCGTCAGGCTCCCGGCGCTTCCGCCCGCCAGCCCCGGCCGCGCGTCGGCAGGAGGTGCGGGACTGCACACGGCCCGGCCCGGCAGCTCCGCAGAACCCCGAGTCCCCCGCGCCGCCAGGCCAGGAACCGCGGACGTGGAGCGAGCAGGACTGCCTCAACCTGAACATCTGGACGCCCGGCACGGGCGCAGGCAGGCCCGTGATGGTGTGGGTTCATGGCGGCGCCTACCTCTCGGGGTCCAACAGCGACGCAATGTACGACGGCGGCAGCCTCGCCGCTGCTTCCGGCGCCGTAGTGCTGACGGTCAATTACCGGCTGGGCGCCCTGGGTTTCCTGCACCTGGCGGACGTGCTGGGCCCTGGTTACGAGGATTCCTCGAACCTCGGCCTCCTGGACCTGCTGGAAGCGCTGCGCTGGGTGCAGGGCAACATAGCGGCTTTCGGCGGCGACCCCGGCAACGTCACGCTGTTCGGGGAGTCGGCCGGGGCCGCGGCCATCGGCACCCTCCTGGGCATGCCGTCGTCGTCCGGCCTTTTCAGGCGCGCCATCATGCAGAGCGGCACCGCGGAACGCTACCGCACCCCGCAGGAGTCCGCACGCGTGTGCGGGGAATTCCTGGAGGTGTGCGGCCTGGACCCGGCCAGGGCCGGCGGGATCCTTGACCTGCCCGTTGAACGGATCCTCGCAGCGCAGGGGCAGCTGGTGCTGCGGGAGGGGGCAGCGACGTTCGCCGTTCCGCTGCCGTTCCAGCCCACAGTCGGGACACCCTCGCTTCCGCTGCCGCCCCTGGATGCGGTGCGCGGCGGGCTCAACACCGGGGTGGACCTGCTGCTCGGAACGAACCTGAACGAGGGCTCATTCGCCGTCGAGATGCGTCCTGGCACCGCAGAGGACCCGGACTACCCGGACCGTGCCGCAGCCGTGCTGTCCGGCGCCGGGGTCCCTCGGGCGGCTGCCTCCGGCTATGCGGAGGCGCTCACCCGGACGCTGTCCCGGGAACCGTCAGGCAAGGAGCTCCTGGAGTCCGCCATTGCCGACTCCGTCTACCGGCAGCCCAGCAACAGGCTCCTCGACGCGCGGACTGGATCCGCAGGAAAGACCTTCTCCTACCTGTTCACCTGGCGCAGCCCTGCCATGGGCGGAAAGCTGGGGGCCTGCCACGCGCTGGATATCCCGTTCGTGTTCCGGCACGCGGACAGCCCGCAGGCAGCGTTCCTCACGCGCGGCAAGGCGCCAATGTCGCTCAGCAACGCCATGAGCGGTGCGTGGGCGGCCTTCGCGCAGACCGGAATTCCACGAATGCCCGGGCTGGAGTGGCCGGAGTATGGACCGCAGCGGGCCACGATGATCCTGGACGAGACGCCCCGGCTGGACGCCGACCCCCGCCGGGAGCTGCGGGAGTTCTTCGAAACCGTCAGGCTGCGGCCAGCGAGTTGAGCGTGTCCCGGATCCCGTTCAATGCCGGATCCCGGAGCGACATGAAGGCCGGCTTGAGGAGCGGTTGGATGATCTTGGCGGGTCCCTTGATGCTGAACTCGGCCGTGTACTTCACCACCGAGCCGGCCCCGTTGGGGGTGACGTCGATGGAATCGAAGGAGGTGACGGTTTTGTTCTCGCCGCGCAGCTTGATGTGGTTGTCCGTCAGCTCGATGACCTCGTAGACCAGGCTTTGCCGCTTGCCCCGGAACTCGGCTTCGGCGTTGTATTTGTGCCCCACGGCCACCGGCCCCGGCGTGACTTTATCCATGACAGGAGTGTTGGGATCCCACTTGGGGGTGTTCTCGAACTGGCTCAAAAAGGCAAAGGCCTTCTCGGCGGACAATGTGGTTTCCACGCTTCCAGCGACTGTGATCATCACCCCAGTGTAGGAACAGGCCGCCTGCAAACACAGCCCCGGCTATGGACACGGCGGCCGCAAACCTCGTGGCCTAGCCGTTTCTTGGTAGTTTCGTAGTTCGCCCCGAATAGTCTCGGCACCCCCGGGTACAGGGATTATGGACAGGGCGGCCAGGCAGCACGCCTTGGGACCGCGGAAACAACTTGTAGAAAGAGGACTCATGCGGGAACCTATGGCCAGCGACGGTGTCTTTGAACCGGAGACCGTTGCAGGTGATGACCAGGAAGCAGGTTCGGCGGCAGCTGAGCCGTTGGTGGAACCGGACGTCAATTTCGACGAACATCTCTATCCTGCCCGGCCCAAGGCGCTGAGGCCGACAGCGCGCCGCCGCCAGTATTACGCCACCAGGCCGTCCTTCGAATTCGATGGGCGGAACGCGGCCTACGTCGAATGGCTGCGGAACCAGGCGATGCTGGGAGATGCGAACGCACTGGCCCGGCAGCTGTCCGGGCAGGCCAGCATGTGGCAGAACTCCTACGCGCATCCCAACCCCCGGGCCGCCGTGGAGCGCGCACCGGTGTGGTTCACCGCGTACCCCCTGTCCTTCATCACCAGGTCCAGCCAGTCCTTCCTCTCCGCCCTGGGTGATCCGGCCATGTGGGAAGCCTTCAGCGAAATCGGGATCCGGGCCATCCACACGGGCCCGGTCAAGCTCGCGGGCGGCATCAGCGGCTGGTCCCAGACGCCCAGCGTTGACGGGCACTTCGACCGGATCAGCATGGCGATCGATCCGGTGTTTGGCACGGAGGACGAATTCCGCTCCATGTGCCAGGTGGCCGCGGACCACGGCGGAACGATTATCGATGACATTGTTCCCGGGCACACCGGCAAGGGTGCCGATTTCCGCCTCGCCGAAATGAACTTCCGGGACTACCCCGGGATCTACCACATGATTGATATCCCGGAGGAGGACTGGCACCTGCTGCCGGACGTGCCGGAAGGGCAGGACTCGGTGAACCTGAGTCCCGACTCCGAACAGGCCCTGCAGAAGGCCGGCTACATCATCGGCCGGCTGCAGCGGGTTATCTTCTACGAGCCCGGCGTCAAGGAAACGAACTGGAGCGCCACCCGGGCAGTCGTTGACACCACGGGGAAGACCCGCCGCTGGGTCTACCTCCACTACTTCAAGGCGGGCCAGCCCTCCATCAACTGGCTGGACCCAACCTTCGCCGGGATGCGCCTGGTGGTCGGTGACGCGCTGCATTCCCTGGTTGACCTCGGCACCGGAGCGCTCAGGCTCGATGCGAACGGCTTCCTGGGCGTGGAGAAAAGCGCCGAAGAGCAGCCGGGTTGGTCAGAGGGGCACCCGCTGTCCGAGGCAGCCAACCAGCTCATCGGGTCTATGATCCGCAAGGTGGGCGGGTTCTCCTTCCAGGAGCTGAACCTGACCATCGACGACATTAAGGCCACCTCGGAAGCAGGCCCGGACCTTTCCTACGACTTCATTACGCGGCCGGCATACCACTACGCGCTGGTCACCGCCGATACCGAGCTGCTGCGCCTGACGCTCCGCCTGTCCATGGAGATCGGCGTCGACCAGGCGTCGCTGGTCCACGCGCTGCAGAACCATGACGAACTGACCTACGAGCTGATGCACTTCGCTGCCGGACACCGGGACGAGATGTTCGAGCTCGCCGGCCAGGAGCTCACGGGGGCTCAGCTCGCGGAGCAGGTCCAGCAGACCATGCGGGAGCGCCTGACCGGGGAGAATGCCCCCTACAACGCGGTGTTCACCACGAACGGGATCGCCTGCACGACGGTCAGCTTCATCATGGCCGCCCTGGGGGTCCAGGACCCTGACGCGATCACTCCGGAGCAGGAGGCGCAGATCCTGGATGTGCACATCCTCCTCTCCATGTACAACGCCCTGCAGCCCGGCGTCTTTGCCCTGTCCGGCTGGGACCTTGCCGGTATCACCGCGCTGGACCGCAAGAGCGTCGAGGAACTCACGGCCCAGGGTGACACCCGCTGGATCAACCGCGGGGCGCACGACATCATGGGCACCAGCCCGGATGCGGAATACTCCTCCTCCGGCATGCCGCGTGCCCGCAGCCTCTACGGCCCGCTCCCCGACCAGCTGCAGGACCCCGGCTCCTACGCCAGGCGGCTGCAGCATATCCTGGCTGTCCGCGAAGAACACGGCATCGCCACGGGGTCGCTGCTGGACGTGCCCGGCGTTTCACACCGCGGCCTGCTGGTGATGGTCATCCAGCTGGGCAGCGGAGCGCTGGAGGTAACCGTGCTGAATTTCTCCGACCAGGACATTGCCGGCAGCATCCAGTCCAGCCACCTGGTCCCCGGGTCTGCCGTGCACGACCTGTTCAGCGGGGCAGCGGTTGGCCAGGTTGACGACCTGCACAGCTTCTTCCTCGAACTGCCTGCCTTCCAGGGGACGGCCCTGCTGCTGACAGAGGAGGACGCCGCCCCTGGCGGGGAGGAAGGCGTGGAGCTCGGGGAGGTATCGCCGTAGCGGACGAGGTGCCCGGCGCCGTTCGGGAATCCCTTTGAGTTGTGAACCGTTAACTGAATGTGCGGCTGACGTGCCGCGCCGTTAACGAGGGATTGAATGAACGCGAAGTTTGTTTCAGTGGAAGACGACGCCGGGAAGGTCACCCGGTACGTCCGGCATGCCAACGGCGGCGGGCTTGTTGCCCCCGGAGCCGCGGTCGCCGAAAATGCCCGCATTGGCCCCATGACGTATGTGGAGCAGGGTGCCAGGTTGGGTTCCGGGTGCCGGATCGGCCACGGCAGCTGGATTGACCGCGACGCCACAATCGGCGAGCGTGCCATTATTGGCGACGGCGTACACATCGGCCGGGGAACGGTGATCGGAAACCGGGTGAACATCGGCAGCCATTCGCGGATCGGCTCGGGGGTCCTGATCGAGCACGGGGTCCAGGTCCACGCGGACTCCGCCGTTCCGGACGGAGGGCAGGTCCTCGCGGGCTCGGGCGCGCCGCGCCGGGCCCAGGGGAAAGGCAGGCAGCACCGGCCGAGCAGGGGCCGCGTGGCCGCCTGAGCCGCGCCGCCCTGAGCCGCCCCACCCTGTTATGGGCAGCGCGCGCTCAGTGCCCGGGGCTGCCCGCCAGGCGTCCCTTCACACCCGCCGCTCCCCACACGGCGAGCAGCAGCGCCACCAGCAGCAGGCCGGCGTCGCCCAGGTCTATGGATCCCAGCCACACCGTCAGGGGATCCTGCAGCGCAAAGGCGGCGTTGGCGAACCCGCCCAGCGTGATCACCGCGATAAACAGGGCGGACACCGCTGAGATGCCGGTGACCACGGCGTTGAAGCCCAGCCGCCGCTGGGGGTCGTCCAGGGCAGAACGGTACATCCGCATCATGGCCACCCCGTTCAGCGAATCGCAAAGGGTCATCGCGGCCGTGAACGCCAGCGGCAGCGCGAGGAGCGCAAACGGCGGCACCCCCGCCAGCGAGGCCGCCGTCGTCATCATCAGCAGCCCGATGGTGGTGGCAGTATCGAACCCCAGGCCGAACAGGAACCCGATCACGTAGATGTTCCGCGGCCGCCGCACCCTGGACAGCGGCCGCGCCAGTAGCCGGGCCACCAGTCCCCGGGGCTCAAGGTCGCCGGGGTCCACCGGCGCCCCGGTCCGGGCCCGGCGGTATGCCCGCGCCGAACGCGCGAAAGCCGAACCGTTGAACAGGCCCATGGCCAGCAGGAACAGCCCGGAGACACCGCTGCCGATCAGCCCGAGCACCAGGTTGCCGGTGGTTCCGTCCTGCATGAACTGGCCCGCCATGCCGGCTCCGGCAACCACCAGGATCCCCGCCAGCGTCACCACCGAACTGTGCCCGAGGCTGAAGGCGAAGCCCACGCTCACCGGGTCCTGGCGCTGTGCCACGAACTTGCGTGTGGAGTTGTCGATCGCGGCGAGGTGGTCCCAGTCGTAGCTGTGCTTGACGCCCGCCAGGTAGGCGGTGAGCACGAGTCCCCAGATGAGCGGCTCCGCACCGGATCCGGCGGCGTTGCCGGCCAGCAGGAGCACGACGGCGGCCGCGTGCAGTGCGGCCACGGCACCGAGCGTGAACAACAGGCGGGTCCGCAGCGGCAGTGCCTCCCGGTCCCGGTACAGCGTGGTGATGTTGGTGATGGCTGTCATCAGTGCTTCCTCAGGTTCAGCGGTTCCTGCCCGTGCCACCGTTTCCGGAGGAGGGAGGTGCAGGCAGCAAGCAGGTTGTTCAGTTCCCCCGTGCTGTTGGACAGGGCGCGCAGTACCAGCCCGGTGGTTCCCGAGGCCGTGCGGGTGAGGGAAATGCCGGTGCGGGTATCGTGGTCCTGGGCCAGGGCGTGCAGGTCATCGGCAAGCGCCTGGTCCACCCGGGGATCCACCACCAGCAGCGAGCCCACATGGCTGAAACCCTCCATGAACCCCAGGCACGTGACATCCCCGGCCGGCGGGCGGATCAGGAGGTTGTCCAGGGCCAGGAGCCGGGTTCCGTCCGGGCCTTCCACCCGGATGCTGGTGCGCAGCCGAACCTCCTCGTAACGGAAGGCGGCGCCGTCCGGCGACCATCCCGGCGTCACCACTTCAGCCATGACCAGGGATGACGATGGCCGAACCGTGACGTGCGTGTGCTGCCGGTAGCTGGCCTCCCGGTAGGCGATGAGCTGGTCCGGCATGAGCTCCAGCCGTGCCCCCTCCCCCAGCCGGACAGCCATCCGCTGCTCGGCGAAGGACCCGGGCGTCCGGTAGACCTTCGTGGCGGACTGGGTGGTCAACAACAGTGAGGCAGAGTCTCCGACCTCCACATCAAGCAAGAAAAGATCCGCACCAAGATAAGCCCCACCAGGATTCACGACCACATAACAAACCTGCCCGGAGTCATCCAGGTAATGCGGCCGGAGTACCCTCAAGGCGCCCTGGTGGTACTGATGCGCGGCAACCGACCGGCCCCTGCGCTCACTGATGACCAGCTGAAGCTCCCCCATCGGCGACTCACGCCCAGGTGGGATGACCACCTCAGGTGCAGGGGCCGCCGTCGTACTCACTGCGCCAGGTCGAGCATCAGGACGTCGCGCCTCACCCATTCGATGACGGCGTCGAGCCCTTCGTCGGTTTTGAGGTTGGTGAAGCAGAACGGCTTGGCCCCGCGGAATTCCTTGGAGTCCCGTTCCATGACTGCGAGGTCGGCGCCGACGTGGGGCGCAAGGTCGGTTTTGTTGATGATGAAAAGATCGGACTTGATCATGCCCTGGCCGGCTTTGCGGGGGATCTTTTCGCCCTGGGCCACGTCGATGACGTAGATGGAGAAGTCGACGAGTTCGGGGCTGAAGGTGGCGGAAAGGTTGTCGCCGCCGGATTCGACGAAGATGACCTGCAGGTCGGGGTGGCGGGCTTTGAGTTCCTCAATGGCGGCGGTGTTCATGGAGGTGTCTTCGCGGATGGCGGTGTGCGGGCAGCCGCCGGTTTCGACGCCGATGATGCGGTCCACGGGAAGGATCCCGTTGGCGGCGAGGATTTTGGCGTCCTCGATGGTGTAGATGTCGTTGGTGATGGCGGCCATGGAGATCCCGCCGCTCATGTGACGGGTGAGGCGCTCCACGAGCTGCGTCTTGCCCGCCCCCACGGGTCCGCCGATGCCGATCTTGATGGGTTCAGCCATTTAGTCCTCCTGCTAGCTCATGAACATCCGGGCACGTTGGCGTTCGTGCCGCATTTGTGAAATTTCCAGTCCGGGGGTGACGGCCCCGAAGTCGTCCGGCGTCAGGTGCGGTATCCGTTCGACGGCGGCAGCAACGCCGTCGGCCGCCTGGCGAAGCAGCCGCTGGCCGGCGTTCTGGCCCAGCGGGATGGCCCGGACGGCGTTCTGCGTCAACGAGGTGACGGCGGCGAAAAGGTAGGCGGCGAGGGCCTCCGGCAGCGGCACCCGCAGGGAGCGCGCGACGACGGCGAACGCCAGCGGCTGGTGCCCCGCGGCCCGGCCGGTGGCCACCAGGTCCCGGTACAGTTCCAGCTGCGGCGACGGGAAGACCTCCGCCCCGATCTCGAGCAGCCGCAGGCCCATCTTGACGCTGGCCTCCCGGACCTGCCGCGGCAGCAGCGAAGCCGACAACAGCTCATCCAGTTCCCCAAGATCCCACCCCTCATACAGGAACCGGATGGCCAGCCCGTCTGAATAGGAAAGCGACTGGGAGATGAAGGCACTGAGCCAGGTTCCGAAGGACCCTTCATCGGACACGACCCCGGCGTCGATGTACGTCTCAAAGCCAAGGGAGTGCGCAAAAGCCCCCGTGGGAAGCGCAGAGTCGGTGAGCTGCTGCAGCGCCAGCTGGTAGTCAGTGACTGTGTTCAGCATGGCGGAAAGGCACAGGCATAACGCGTTCCTGGCGGGTATAGGGCGCACCGACGCCTCGGAGATAGTCCTCGACGGTGTGGTCATAGGCGCACACCATGACCTCGGCCCCGTACTCCGAAGCGCCGTCAAAGAACTGGGCCTGGAGGTGCCGGTTGCCGAGGGAGTGCGCCACGACGCCCATCTCGTGGATGGTCCGCGGTGCGATCACCAGGACGTCGGTGGGCAGCACGGACACCACGATCATGTTGGCCTCCTCGACATGCAGGATGTCGCCGTCACGCAGGTCGCCGGAGCCGGACGGGAGCCGGATGCCGATTTCCTTGCCGTGGTCCGTGGTGGCGCGTTGGATCCGTTTGACCAGCTGGGCGCTGGGAAGCACCACTTTCTCCTGGTGCAGGTTGGCATAGGTGTCCGGGTCGGGGAGTTCGTGCAGGTTGCCGAGGACTTTTTCGATGATCACGGGGTTCTCCGGGGGCTTGGAAGAATTCAGAAGAGGAAGTAGCGCTGGGCCATGGGCAGCACGTCGGATGGTTCGCACGTGACGTCTTCGCCGTCCACGGTCACCTGGTACGTTTCGGGGTCCACCTGGATGTCCGGGGTGGCGTCGTTGTATTTCAGGTCCGCCTTGGTGAGGGAACGGATGCCGGAAACGGGCCGGATCACCTTCTCCAGTCCAAGCTCGGCGGGAACCCCGGCGTCGATCGCGGCCTTGGACAGGAAGGTGATGGAGGACTGCTGCACGGCCTTCCCGAACGCGGCGAACATGGGCCGCATGGTGCGCGGCTGCGGCGTGGGGATGGAGGCGTTGGCATCCCCCATCAGCGCGTACGCAATCTGCCCGCCTTTGAGCACCAGCTCCGGTTTCACGCCGAAGAACGCAGGATCCCACAGGACCAGGTCCGCGAACTTGCCCACCTCCACGGAGCCGACGGAGTCCGCGATGCCCTGAGCGATGGCAGGGTTGATGGTGTATTTGGCCACGTAGCGCTTGATGCGGAAGTTGTCGCTGCCCGCACTGCCGTGCGCGCCACCGCCGTCACCTGCCGGACCGGCGGGATCTGCCAGCACACCCCGCTGCTTCTTCATCTTGTCCGCCACCTGCCACGTGCGGGTAATCACCTCGCCCACCCGGCCCATTGCCTGGGAGTCCGACGAGGTGATGGAGAAGATCCCCAGGTCCTGCAGGACGTCCTCGGCGGCGATGGTCTCGGCGCGGATCCGGGAATCGGCGAACGCCACATCCTCGGGGATGTCCGGGTTCAGGTGATGGCACACCATGAGCATGTCCAGGTGCTCCTCGATGGTGTTGCGCGTGTAGGGAAGCGTGGGGTTGGTGGACGCCGGCAGGACGTTGGGCATCCCGGCGATTTTGATGATGTCCGGCGCGTGCCCGCCCCCGGCGCCCTCGGTGTGGAACGTATGGATGACGCGGCCGTTGATGGCGCGGATGGTGTCCTCCACGAAGCCGCACTCGTTAAGGGTGTCCGTGTGGATGGCCACCTGCACGTCGTACTCGTCGGCCACGGTGAGGGAGGTGTCGATGGAGGAAGTGGTGGAGCCCCAGTCCTCATGCACCTTCAGCCCGATGGCGCCGGCGCGGATCTGCTCAGCCAGGGGTTCGACGGCGGAGGCGTGGCCCTTGCCGAAGAGCCCGATGTTCATGGGGAACCCCTCGGCGGCCTGCAGCATGCGCTGGATGTGCCATTTTCCGGGCGTCACGGTGGTGGCTTTGGTGCCTTCTGCCGGGCCGGTGCCGCCACCGATCATGGTGGTGATGCCGCTGGTCAGCGCCGTGGGGATCTGGTCCGGGGAGATGAAGTGGATGTGGGTGTCCACTCCCCCGGCCGTGAGGATCTTGCGCTCGCCGGCGATGATCTCGGTGCTGGCGCCGATCACGATGTCCACGCCGTCGGTGATCTGCGGGTTGCCAGCCTTGCCGATTTTGAAGATGTGTCCGTCCCTGATGGCGACGTCCGCCTTGTAGATGCCCGTGTAGTCCAGGATGACGGCATTCGTGATGACGGTGTCCGGCACTCCGCCGCCGGAACCAAGATCGCCGGAACCGTCGCCGTCCCGGGTCACCTGGCCATTCTGGCCCATGCCGTCGCGGATCACTTTGCCGCCGCCGAAGACAACCTCCTCGCCGTAGACGGTGAGGTCCTTCTCGATTTCCAGGAACAGGTCGGTGTCCGCCAGGCGGATTGCGTCACCCGTCGTCGGGCCGTACAGGTCCGCGTACTGCCGGCGCGGAATCTCGAAACTCACTGGATGTCCCCTTCCGGGCGGGTGCCGCCGTCGAGCTCTCCGTTGACGGCATTGCTGAGCCCGTACACCTCGCGGGTGCCGGCCAGTTCGATCAGCCGCACGGTCCGCGAATCCCCCGGCTCAAACCGTGCAGCCGTTCCGGCAGGAATGTCCAGGCGTCGGCCGTAGGCGGCATCCCGGTCAAAGGCCAGCGCGGCGTTGGCCTCGGCAAAGTGGAAGTGCGAGCCCACCTGCACGGGCCGGTCGCCGGTGTTGGTGACGACGACGTCTGCCGCCGTCCGCCCAGCGTTGGCCGTCACCGGCTCGGACCGGAGGACGTACTCTCCTGGAATCATGGCCTGCCCTCTCAGCGGATGGGATCGTGGACGGTGACGAGCTTGGTGCCGTCGGGGAAGGTCGCCTCGATCTGCACGTCGTGGATCATTTCGGGCACGCCTTCCATGACATCCCCGCGCGTCAGCAGGGTGGTGCCGTAGCTCATGAGGTCGGCAACGCTGCGGCCGTCGCGGGCACCCTCGATCAGTTCGTAGCTAATGATGGCCACAGCCTCGGGATAGTTGAGCTTGAGGCCGCGGGCCTGGCGGCGGCGTGCGAGGTCGGCGGCCACCACGATCAAGAGTTTTTCCTGCTCACGCGGCATCAGATGCATGTTGGGTCCCTTCAACTGTCCGCTTGCGGCGGCGTGGGACCCACAGTAGGTTGCGGACGTTTCCGCCACGTTTCAGGCTTGTTATGGCCGGCTCTCCAATCACCGGGCGCCGAATCCACCCAGGTGGTACCCGCCGCCCAAGGAGGACGACGGCGCGCCGCCGGGACACGCCGTCGGCCGTCAGTAAAGTCGGGGAGACCCGGCGGAGGAGACCCGGCAAAACCAGCGGCGGGCGAAACCTAGGGTGCGGACTCGCGGACCTTCAGCTGGAACCCGGCTTCGATGTGCGCTGCCTGGTCCCCCGCCTCGCGCCCCTCGATCCGGTCGATCAGCAGGCCGATGGAGCGTTCCGCGATCTCCTCCATGCCCGGGGAAACGGTGGTCAGCGAAGGCGACGCGAACCGGGCCTCGTCGATGTCGTCGAACCCTGCCACCGCCACATCCTGGGGCACCCGGACCCCGCGGATCAGCAGTTCGTGCATGGCGCCCAGCGCCAGGACATCGTTAAGGCCGAACACGGCATCGAACTCCACACCCCTGTCCATCAGCCCGGCTACGGCGGCAGCGCCGTTGTCACGGCGCCACTCGCAGGGAGCGATCAGTTCCGGGTTGAAAATGACACCAGCCTCATCGAGGGCCTTGCGGTAGCCGTTAAGCCGCAGGCCGGCGCTGCCGGCGGACTCCTCCGGATGGGCACCGATAACGGCAATCCGGCGGCGGCCTCCCGCCAGCAGGTGGGCGGTCAGGGCGGCAGCGGCCTCGCCGTTCTTCATGGTGACGAGGTCGAACCGGGGGTCCAGGATGTGTTCACCCAGCAGGACCAGGGGTTTCTTGCCCAGGCGGTCGGCGATGGCGTCCGCGTCGATGACCAGCGGGGTGAACAGCAGGCCGTCGGTGAGCTGCCGGAACGGGCCCTGCAAGGCGTTCAGTTCCACCTCGCCCACCGCATCCGACTGTTCCACCAGGACCCGGTAGCCACGACGGGAGGCAGCCTTCATCAGCCTGGAGGCAAGTTCGGCGTAGTACGGGGCTGAGAGGTCGGACAGGACCAGGCCCAGCATCCTGGTTTTCCCCGAGCGAAGGCTCCTGGCCGTCAGGTTGGCCTCGTAGCCCAGCTCCGCGATGGCGTCCTGGACCCGTTTCTTGGTGGCAGGGCGAATGAACTCGTAGTCATTGAGCACGTTGGAGACAGTCTTGAGCGACACCCCTGCCGCCCTCGCAACGTCATTCATGGTGACCGCCATCGTGGCTCCTTTATGTGGTTCCGCCAGTTCCTGCCATACATCGTTGCAGACGTTGGCGGCCATGCCGCAACCGCCGGCCACGCACGCCCGCGGCGGAAAGACCAAAGAAGCGCAGGTCAGCCCTTCGCCGCTTTCGCGGCCGCCTTGGCTGCCTGCTTGCTGGACCGCACCTTGGCGAGGGATTCCGGGTCCACAATGTCGGCCACGGAGAGATACGACCCTTCCTCTCCGTAGTGGCCGGCGGCTTCACGCCACCCCGGCGCCTGGAGACCGCACTGCTTGCCGAGCAGGGCAAGGAAGATCCTGGCTTTCTGCTCGCCGAAGCCGGGCAGGGCCTTCAGCCGGCGCAGCACCTCGGCGCCGTCCGGCTTGCCCCTGGTCCAGATGGCGGTGGCGTTGCCGTCCCACTCGTTCTGCACCGTTTCCGCGAGCGCCTGAACCCTGGCCGCCATCGAGCCGGGGAAACGGTGGACGGCCGGCCGTTCCTTGAACATCTCCACGAAGGCATGTGGATCCTGGGACGCGATGGCCCCAGGCTCCACGGATCCGATCCTGGTCCTGATTTTCTCCGGACCGGCGAAGGCCGATTCCATGGTCACCTGCTGGTCCAGCAGCATGCCCGTCAGCAACGCGAAGGCGTCCTCGCTCAACAACTTGTCCGCGGCGGGATCGCCCGTGATGTGCAGTTCCATGCCGCCCATCCTCCCAGAGGAGGGCCGCCGTCGTCATGCCCTCCCTTCCCGGGCGGGGGCTACTGGTTGACGGCCAGACGGATCATGGACCAGGACACAGCCGGCAGGTCCGCGGTGAGCCTGCCGCCGCTGGCCTTCACCGTGACGTTTTCCGTGGGCAGGACGGACGTGGAATCATCGGCGGTTGCCTGCCAGTACGGGTCCTTGTTGGCGTACGTGACGGCTTCGAGGATCCGCACGTTGCCCAGGCCGGACACTACGGCGTCGAGGCTGTGCGCATCCGTGGCAGAGCGGTTGACGGCGAAGACCACGGCTTCCCCCTTGTCAGCGTCGTACGTCGCGACGGCGGACACGGCGGTGAAGTCTGCGGTCTTGCCGCCGCTGGCCAGCGGGGATTCGACGGCGAGCTGAAGCACCGTCCCGGAGGCGTGGCGGGACGTGAGCGCGAACGGGTGGAAGGTGGTCTGCTTCCAGGCGCGGCCGCCGGGCTCGGTCATGATGGGCGCGATGACGTTCACCAGCTGGGCCAGGCTGGCTGAGTGGACACGGTCCGTGTTCTTGAGCAGGGTGATCAGCAGGTCACCGACGACGACGGCGTCCGCCACGGTGTAGGTGTCCTCGAGGAGGACCGGGGCGACCGGCCAGTCCTTCCCGGTGGGCGCGCGGGACTCGTCGCGGCTCATGTGCCACACGTTCCACTCATCAAAGGAGATGTTGACCTGCCGGGTGGACTTCTTCACCGACTTCACGTGGTCGATGTGGCTCACGATGTCATGGATGAAGGCTTCCATCCGGTGCCCGGCGGAGAGGTGCTCCTGCAGGTCGCCAAAGTCCTCGAAATACTGGTGGGCCGAGATGAGGTCCACAAGATCGTAGGTTTCGGAGAGGACAACGCGCTCCCACTCACCGAAGGTGTCCATGGTGGGGCCGGAGCTGCCGCACGCCACGAGTTCCAGACCGGGTTCGATCATCCTCATGCCGCGGGCGGTATCTGCCGCCAGCCGCCCGTATTCGAGGGCGTTCTTGTGGCCGATCTGCCACGGGCCGTCCATTTCGTTGCCTAGGCACCACATCTTGATGCCATAGCCGTTCTCCGCACCGTTGGCCCGGCGCTGGTCCGAGAAGGCCGTGCCGCCGTCGATGTTGCAGTACTCCAGCAGGTCAAGCGCTTCCTGCGTGCCGCGGGTGCCCAGGTTCACGGCCATCATGGGTTCGACGCCGGCCTTGGCTGACCACTTGGCGAATTCGTCCACGCCCACGAGGTTGGGGTCGGTGGAGTGCCAGGCGAGGTCCAGCCGGACCGGACGTTTGTCGGCGGGACCAACTCCATCCTCCCAGCGGTAGCCGGAGACGAAGTTGCCGCCGGGATAACGGACTGTGGACACTCCGAGTTCACGGGTCAGTTCCAGCACGTCGCTGCGGAAGCCGTCCTCGTCGGCCTTCGGGTGCTCCGGCTCGAAGATTCCGGTGTACACACAACGGCCAAGGTGTTCCACGAAGGCACCGAAAGTGCGCCGCCGGACCGGCCCCACCGTAAAGGCGGGGTCCATGGTGATCCTGGCGGTGGCTGGTTCTGCAGCGGTCACGAAAACATCCTCGTTTCTCATTTTTGTACAACGTTATAGAAACATTCTTGGGGCTACCGCGGCAGGAGTCAAGGGTCCGGACGCAAACCGGAAGTGGACGCAGGCCCGGGGACTGCGCGGCTCCATCCGCAACCGACCTGCGGCAACATGGAAAAAGGGGATGCCTGCCGGAATTCCAAGTAGTACCTAATCTGAAAGTCGGGTACTCCTTACGCATTCACCGGGGTGAATCGCCGAACTAAGTTCTTCTCAGAGACAAGATGTCGTCTGACTCGTAGTACTTGTCTCACGAGGGGGTGTGAGACTGCAATGCACGCACAAAACATAAGTTCGGCTTTCCCGGCCCGCAGGGCACGGGTACTAAACGGGGCCGGCGACGAGGAGGCCTTTGAGACCAAGGCCTCTCCCCCAGCCGTCGCCGGCCCTCTACATGTGCGGAAGGGCGCGGGCCATCGTCCGGCCCAGCCCGGACCGGCAGCTCCCGCCACGGCGGACGAGGCAGGGCGTGCGGACAGCGGCACCCAGGACGGCCTCCTCCTCGATCTGGTGAGCGGGACGCACAGCTTGCGCGAGTCCCTGGATGTGCTTGCCGCCGCAGCCGTCCGAACCATTGTCAGGGCCACGGGCCTGCAGATTGAATGCGGCGTGGTGGTGCACCAGCCGAAGAGGAGTTCGGCCGTCACAGGCACGTCGGACGATGTTGTGGAGCTTCTGGAGTGGGAGCAGCACGCTGAGGAGGGCCCCCTGCACGAGGTGCTGGCCGGCCACCATCCGGTAGCTGTCCTCCAGCGCAACGGGGATTTCCGCTGGCCGCGGTATTCCACGCAGCTGCAGCTGGCAGGGTTCGGCAGCGCGATGGGGATCAGGCTTCGCGTGGCAACCGATGCCGACGGCGACGGAACCGGCGCGGCTGACACACCTGCCGCCCTGGCCTTGTTTGCCCAGGACGCCAAGGCTTTCCCGCTGCAGGTCATAGCGGAGGCCCGCGGCTTTGCCGGGCTCGCGGCAAAGAGCCTGGAAGTGGCCGTCAACCTGCATTCAGCCAGGTCCACGGCCACGGACCTGCGCTCAGCCCTGGACAGCCGGACCTCCATCAACGTCGCCTGCGGAGTGATTATGGCCCAGAACAGGTGCTCTTACCACGAGGCCTTTTCCATCCTGGCCAAGGCGTCAAGCCACCGAAATATCAAGGTGCGCAGGGTGGCCGAGGACATCCTCGACAAGCTGCCTGAAGGACCGCCCCGCGCACACTTCGGCCGCTAGATCCCGCCTGCCAGCTTGTAGTAGGCGGCGTTCCAGTTCAGGTCCTTCTTGAACTGCCGGATGGTGGTGCCCTCGTCGATGGTCAGCAGTTCGGTCTTGGCGATTTCGGCGAAGTCCTCGAACACGTCCATGCCCACCTGCGTGGACAGGACCGTGTGGTGCGCGGCGCCCGCGGTAAGCCAGGCGGCGGCGGAGGTGGCGAAGTCAGGCTTGGGCTCCCAAAGCGCGCGGGCGACGGGAAGGTTGGGCAGCGGCTGGTCCAGGGGAACCACGTCGACGGCGTTGGCCACCAGGCGGAAGCGGTCCCGCATGTCCGAAAGGGCCACGACGACGCCCGGGGAGGCATCGGCGTCGAACACCAGGCGGACGGGGTCTTCCTTGCCGCCGATGCCCAGCGGGTGGATCTCCAGCCGGGGCTTCGCGGCCGTCAGCGAGGGGCAGACCTCCAGCATGTGCGCGCCGAGGATCTTCTCGGAGCCCGGTTCCAGGTGGTAGGTGTAATCCTCCATCAGGGACGCGCCGCCGGGCAGCCCGGCACCCATCACCTTCGCGGCGCGGACCAGGATGGCGGTCTTCCAGTCGCCCTCCGCGCCAAAGCCGTAACCGGCCGCCATCAGGCGCTGGACGGCCAGGCCGGGGAGCTGGCGGAGCGCGCCCAGGTCCTCGAAGGAGGTGGTGAACGCGGCGGAGCCGTTGGCTTCCAGGAAGCTGCGCAGTCCCAGTTCGATCCGGGCGCCGTAGCGGAGGGACTCGTGCCTGGCGGCGCCTGCGCGGAGCTCCGGAACCACGTCGTAAAGGTCCTGGTACTCGGCAACAAGCGTGTCGACGTCGGACTCGGCAGCGCCGTGCACGGCGTCGGCGAGCTCGTTGACCGACCAGGTGTTAACCGCGACGCCGAAGCGCAGCTCCGCCTCGGTCTTGTCGCCTTCGGTGACGGCGACGTTGCGCATGTTGTCCCCGAAGCGGGTCAGCTTCAGGGTCCGGACGGCGGCCCAGCCCGCGGCGGCGCGCTGCCAGGAACCCACCTGGCGGGCCACCTCGGGGTTGGAGACGTGCCCCACCACGGTCTTCCGGGCGATGCCCAGGCGTGACTGGATGTAGCCGAACTCGCGGTCGCCGTGGGCGGCCTGGTTGAGGTTCATGAAGTCGAAATCAATGTCCGCCCAGGGCAGCTCCACGTTCGCCTGCGTGTGCAGGTGCAGCAGCGGCTTGCGGAGCAGGTCCAGGCCGGAGATCCACATCTTGGCCGGACTGAAGGTGTGCATCCAGGCGGTGACGCCGATGACGGAATCGTCCGAGTTGGCCTCCAGCGCGGTGCGGCGGATGGCATCGGAGTCCGTCAGGACCGGCTTCCAGACGATCCTGACGGGAACGGCGGAGGAAGCGTTGAGCTGGTTGGCGATCTCCTGGGACTGGGCGGCTACCTGCTTGAGGACATCCTCGCCGTAGAGGTGCTGGCTGCCGGTGAGGAACCAGACCTCGTAGCCGTCAAGGGAAGTGTTTGCTGCGGTGCTCATGGGTTTCTCCTGCGAAAGTTCTGGGAAGGTGCTGCGGCCTACTACTGGCCGTAGACGTTCTGGTAGCGGGCGTAGAGGGAGTCGATGTGGCCCTGGTCGATGGCAAGGGGTTCGCCAAGCTGCCGTGCGATGTGGACGGTGCGCGCCACTTCCTCGCACATCACGGCTGCCTTCACCGCGGACTTTGCGTCCTTGCCGATGGTGAACGGCCCGTGGTTCTGCATCAGCACGGCCGGCGAATGGGAATTCTTGAGCGTCTCCACGATGCCGTGGCCTATCGAGTCATCACCGATCAGCGCGAACGGCCCCACCGGGATGCTGCCGCCGAATTCGTCGCTCATCATGGTGAGCACGCACGGGATGGCTTCGCCGCGGGCGGCCCAGGCGGTGGCGTAGGTGGAGTGCGTGTGCACCACGCCGTTCACCTCCGGCATGTGCCGGTAGACGTAAGCATGGGCGGCGGTGTCCGACGACGGCGACAGCTCCGGGTTGCCCCACGCGCCGTCGCCGTTTCCCGCCACCGGGACACCGTAAAGGTCGGTGACCACCATCTGTTCCGGCGTCAGGTCCTGGTAGGAGACGCCGGAGGGCTTGATGACCATGAGGTCCTGGCCGGGAACCCTGGCCGAGACGTTGCCGGCGGTCCACACCACCAGTTCGTAGCGTGTCAGTTCGGCGTGCAGGGCGCACACTTCTTCCCGGACGCGGGCGATGGTTTCCAGGATTCCTACTCCGGCGCTCACGCGGACACCCCTGCCGTTGCGCGGACCGCGGATCCTGCAGTAACGCCGGGAAGCACTGCTCCGGCAGCCCTGCGCTGGATGGCCTTGAGCCTGTGCATCACATCGTTGCTGCCGCGGCCGAAGTAGTCGTGGAGCGTCTTGTATTCCTGGAAGAGCTCCTCGTAGGCGGCCACGTTTTCCGGGATGGGGGTGTACACCTCGCCGGGTTCGGAACCCATGGCGGCAGCGGCTTCCCGGATGTCCGCGTACTTTCCGGCGGCGACGGCCGCATGGATGGCCGAACCGAGGGCCGGGCCCTGGGCAGAACCGATAGTTGAGAGCTGCAGGCCCGTGGCGTCCGCGTAGATCTGCATCAGGAGCGGGTTCTTGAGCAGGCCGCCGGCCACGATGAACTCTTGTACGGGGACGCCGGAGCTGCGGAAGGCATCCACAATGGTGCGGGTGCCGAAGGCCGTGGCCTCGAGCAGGGCGCGGTAGGTGTCCTCGGGACGGGTGGCCAGCGTCTGCCCCACCACGATCCCGGACAGCTCGTGGTCCACCAGCACGGAACGGTTGCCCGAGTGCCAGTCAAGGGCAATGAGCCCGTGCTGGCCGATGGCCTGGCGGGATGCCAGTTCGGTGAGGTATTCGTGGATGCCCAGGCCGGCTTCCGCGGCGGCACGGTGGTATTCGGGGGGCACGCCGTACTTGGTGAACCAGCCGAAGATGTCGCCGACGCCGGACTGGCCGGCTTCATAGCCCCAGAGTCCGTCCACGATCCCGCCGTCCACCACACCGCACATGCCGGGCACTTCGCGCAGCTCGGTGCCGTTCATGACGTGGCAGGTGGAGGTACCCATGATGGCCACCAGCTGGCCGGGATCCACGGCCTTCGCCGCCGGCGCCGTGACGTGGGCGTCCACGTTCCCCACGGCCACGGCGATGCCTTCCGGCAGTCCGGTCCAAGCGGCGGCCTCGGCAGTGAGGTACCCGGCGGCGTCACCCAGCCGGCCGATGGTGTGCTCGAGCTTGGTGCTGACGAAGTCCTGGAACTGCGGGTTCAGTGCGGCCAGGAAGTCCGGGGAGGGGTAGCGGCCGTCCTGGTAGATGCCTTTGTACCCGGCCGTGCAGGCGTTGCGGACGTACCGGCCGCACAGCTGCCAGACAATCCAGTCGGCAGCCTCAACCCAGTGGTCCATCTCGGCGTAGGCTTCGGGGTCTTCCTCAAGCAGCTGCAGGCCCTTGGCAAACTCCCATTCGGAAGAGATGAGCCCTCCGTACCGCGGCAGCCAGTTTTCGCCGCGTTCGGCTGCCAGCTGGTTGATCCGGTCGGCCTGCGGCTGCGCCGCGTGGTGGCGCCAGAGCTTGACGTACGCGTGGGGGCGGTTCCGGAAGCGGTCCAGCTCGCTCAGCGGGGTACCGTCGGACGTGACCGGCACCATGGTGCAGGCGGTAAAGTCCGTGGCAATTCCGACGACGGCGGCCGGGTCAATCCCCGCGTCAGCGATGGCGGCGGGAACCGCGTGGCGCAGGACGTCGCGGTAGTCGTTCGGCACCTGAAGGGCCCACTCCCCAGGGAGGCGGACGGCTTGCCCGTCGGCACCCCGGCCTGCCACATCTTCCGGCAGGACATCAGTCACCACGGCGTGCGGGTAGTCGTACACACCGCTGCCGAGCTCCTTGCCGTCGCGCACCCGCACCACCACGGCGCGGCCCGACAGCGTTCCATAATCCACGCCGATGACAAACGAGTCCGGAGCGTCCACTGCGTCCATAAGAAACTTCCTCCATAGCTGCCGCCACTTCGCGGCCTGCGCTTAATTGTGAGCGCTAACAAGATGGAAGTCAACAGCTATGTTGGCGCCCGCCGGGGCCTGCGGGAATGATGGCAGGCAAGCATCGGGCAGGTCCCGCCGGAGACTAAACGGTTGAGACCGACTGAGGCGCCGCCAACCTGGGTAAGGGCAGGAAGACTGGAAGAGTCCGAGACGGGAGGGGAACCATGGAAGGCGTGCGCACTGCCGCGGTCACGGACGTTCCCGCGCCAGCAGCCCGGCACCCCTTTCCCGCCTGGGCGGCCGGCCCGCTGTCCACGGGCCTGGGCCTGTCAGCCCATCTGGCCGCCGGCGGCCGGGCGCCCGGGATCCTCATCGTTATCGCTGTGGCCGCCCTGCTGGGCATGGCCGCTGCGATGGCGGGGCGGCGCCGCCTGCCAGGGTGGGCCGTACTGGTGGCGGCCGGCGTGGCGCAGCAGCTGCTCCACCTGGCCTTTGCCGCATTTTCCACTTCCAGCGGCTTCGCATTCCCGGGCCATCACGGCGGGGCGGCTGTCCCGGAAACGCCCACTGCCGGCGTGCCCGCCGCGGAAGCGTCAGGCGCCGCCCACTCGCTGCACCTGATGCTGCACTTTCATGTTGCGGCGGCGCTGGCAGCCGCAGCCGTGACCACGCAGTGGACCAAGGTGGTTTCAATGGTGCGGCGGACGGGCAGATCAGGTGGCAAGCGTGCCCCTGGCGATGCTGACGCTTGAGTGGGCGGGGTTGCCGTCGACAGGTTCGTCGGAGACATCGACAATCGGGTACTCCGAAATTTCCAGGCCTGCCGGCAGCTGGAAGGTTCCGGATTCGGCGTTCATGACTCCCAGGCTCACCAAGCGCGAGAGGTCCGGTGCGATCAGCCAGACCTCCTGATAGCCCTGCGCCTCATCCTTGCTGAGCCGGACTTCCAGCGCCCGGGACCCGTCCGCAGACTCCACCACCCGCGCCGAACCGGCGGCGGAGAACTGGGCCAGCGGAACAAGGTCCGCCTCCGCCAGCGGCCGGGGCGCCTGGTTGAGGGACCAGACCGCGCCGGCGGTCACCAGGACCGCCGCCGCGGCAGCGGCCATCCAGGGTCCCGGGCGTTGCCACCACGCGGCGGACCGGCGCTTGGCCGGACGGGACGCTGCCCTGTCCTGCAGCGACACAGGCTCCGCAAGGCTTTCACGTTCCGCAGTGGGTTCCGCCTGCCGGACCTCATGACCGGAGGTCGGGGCATCACCCGAGGCTTCCCCCGCAGCGGCTTGCCCCGGCGCCCATCCAGGCCGGGACGTGGCGTAATGTTCCCTGACGCCGGCCAAGGGATCCCCGTGCACGGATTCCGAGAGCCCCAGCTCCCGGTGGATTCCTTCCCAGACCTGCGGGCCGGGCACCTCGAGGCGGCCGGTTTCGGGCGGTGTCTTGACGGCCTCGACGGTGCGGCGCAGTGCCGCGAAGTCCGCCGCGCATTCAGGGCAAACCTGCAGGTGGTCCCTGGTATTGCCGTCCTCCCAGTCCTTGTACAGCGCGAGGAGGCTTAACTCTTCCGGATCAGGATGCGGCATGGTTTACCTCCAATCTGTTTCTCAGGTGGGACAAGCTGCGGCGGATATGGCTTTTGACCGTACCAAGGGGCAGGCCCAGTTTTCTTGAAATCTGTTCGTGCGTCAGGTCATCGTAGAAGGCAAGCTTCATGATGGAGCCCTGGGGCTCGCCAAGCCGGTCCAGTTCCCCGTCCAGGAGGAGCCTGTCAGCCAGGAGCTCGGCATCTTCATGGCCGGTACCCGCTTCGTCGGCCATGCCTGACCCGGCTACTGCCACGGCTTTCCTGACTTCCCGTGCCGAGGCCGACAGGGTGTCCGAGATGACGTTCCGGGTGATGCCGACAATCCACGCCGGCAGCCGGGCTACCTGGGGATTGAACGTGCTCCGGGAACGCCACACCCGGATGAAGACTTCCTGCGTGACGTCGTCGGCCGCGGAACGGTCCGACAGGGAACGCAGCGCCAGGGTATGGACCAGCGGGGCAAACTCCCGGTAAGCGGCCGCCAGGGCATGTTCATCGCCTGCCAGGAAGGACGGCGTCAGGGAGTCTTCCCACCCCGGCGGAGCCTGGTCGGGAGGTACCAAACGGGGCTCCTTCGCGGCGTCGGTGGCGACAATCATGGCAGGATCACCGCTCACTCCAGGACCGCGGTGACAATCACATTGTCGCTGTAGTCCATTCGTTCGTCCAGCCACTCGCCGCCGCACGTGATGACTTTAAGTTCGTGGGGCCCGGACCGCCGGAACACGGAGCTGCCGTCGAACCGGTCCTTGGCCATCAGCTCAACGCTCACCACGCGGTAGTTCAAGGCGGGCGCACCCTCGCGGCCCACCTGCACCAGCGTTCCCGCGGCCACGGCCTTCAGCGCGGAGAACGGCGCATTGTCCGACTTCGTGTCGATATGTCCGGCGATCACGGACGTACCGGCCGCGGCTCCCGGCGCGGGGCCGAAACGGTACCAGCCGGCCCGGTCGAACGCATCAGGAATTTCCATCGCTCCACCATCAGAGACGCCCACCGGCACCACCGGCATGTCGATGGGGGTGCCGGCAACGGTGAGGGATACCGGGACCGGCGCCACACCCACCGCAGCCGGGGTGGCGGCACGCACGGGAATGTCGGGGATCGCCGCCGGGCTGGTGGGCGCCGTCGCAGCTGCCGGTGCAGGGCTTTCGGGTTGGGCGGGCTGCGCGGCAGCTGCCTGGGTGGCAGGCGGGGCTGGGGATGATGCCGGCAGGGAAGGGGCGGCCGCGCACGAGGAAAGCATCAGGGCCCCGGCGAGCAGGACTCCCGCGCCCGGAAAAACGGAGGACCGACGGCGGAACTCCCCTGCCGTCGTCGTACCTGTTTCCATATGTCCGGCTTTCATTGTGCCCGGCCTTTCTTTCGGCAAACCCCCGGGAAGGAACCTGCACCGCGGATGGGAAAAGCGGCGGCCGCCCGGCATTCACCGGGCGGCCGCCATTAGTGCTACTCTGCCCGGCGGGCGGCGACGGTGCGGGCTACGCCCACGCCGCCGAGGAGCAGTGCCAGGGCTGCGGCGCCGAAACCGACCATGAGGGCGGTGGAGTCTGCCGGAGCTGCAACGGTGGAGCCGTCAAGGGCACCCGGTACTGAACCCGGAGCGGAGTGCAGGCCCTCGATGGTCTGCACGGCGAGCTGCAGGTTCGAGTCCGCCAGGCTGCCCCAGGCGTACACGATGGTGTGCGTGCCTTCGGCGATCGTGACGTCGGCCGGGCCGATGACCGGGTCAGTGGTCCCGGTGGCGGCAACTGCTGCCGGAACGGTGCCGGGGTCCAGCGTCAGCGTCTGCTCGTTCGGGTTGGCAAGGTTGGTAATGACGGGGGAACCGCCTGCCAGGACATCGACGGCAGGGGCGGCAGCGGTGTGCCGGACGGTCAGCTTGCCCTTGCCTGCCTCGATCTGGGAGACGTCATTGGTGAAGAGGTTGGCAGTGGGGTTGCCGGCTGCATCGAGGTTGGCGACGGCGGTGTAGTTGCCGTTGGCGGCCAGCGTGACACTGACGGGGCCGATGACAGCCGCGGAAGCGTCGGCGGCATCCGAGGCGGTGATGGCGAGTTCGTAGGCGCCTGCGGGCAGTGCCAGCGGGCCGGCCAGGCTGCCGGGGGTGAAGTCATCGAGGGTCCGGTCACCGTTGACCCAGACGTCGACGGTCAGGCCCGGAACACCGTGGAGGACGGACAGCTGGGCGTCCCCCTCCGCAGCCTGGGCCGGGCCGGCGAGAGCGATGGCTGCTGCGATTGCCGCTGCACCGGCGCCTGCTGTGAAAATCCTGTTGCGCATGTCTATCTCCATTGATCGGCCCGCCTCGCGGGCATTTTTTGCTTACACCTCTACTACCGGTGCAGCATCGGAGTTGGATGCACGTGCATGGAAAATTCTTTTAACTATTTTTTGCGCCGGGCACCTGGGCGGGCCCCGGCGCCCACCATTACCGCGGTTACGGTGCGGCCTCAACAGGCGGGGCGGTGCTGGCGCGGAGGACCAGTTCCGGCGTGACCACGGTGGAACTGGCCGCGGCACCGGCTTCGATCTCCTTGAGCATGATGTCCATGCAGCGGCGGCCCAGTTCCTCGAAGTCCTGCCGCACCGTGGTGAGCGGCGGGGTGAAGTACCCCGATTCCGGCTGGTCATCGAAGCCCACCACGGAGACGTCGTCGGGCACCCTGACCCCCGCTTCGGCGAACGCGCGCAGCATGCCCAGGGCCATCTGGTCGTTCCCCACGAAGAGTGCCGTGGCACGGCGATCAGCGGCGAGCTTCCGGCCGGCGGCATACCCGCTGCCGGCGCTCCAGTCGCCCTGCAGCAGGAGGTCGTCCCCGAGTCCGGCACCGAGAAGAGCCTCGCGCCAGCCCTCCGCACGTTCCGAACCGTCGATCCAGTCCGGGGGCCCTGCCAGGTGCCCGATCCGGCGGTGCCCCTGCCCAATAAGGTGTTCCACGGCGAGCTGGGCGCCGCGGCGCTGGTCCACCATTGCCCCGCTGACGTTGCTGTTGCCAAGGGACCCCACGGCCACCACGGGCACGGGCAGCCGCATTTCATCCAGGGCAAGCAGGGTGTCCGAGTGCGGCACCAGCACCGCGATCCCGTCCACGGCCTGGTCCATGAAGTGGCTGACGGCGTCGGCAATGGCATCCCGGCTGACCTCGCGCAGGGCGGCGATGCTGACGAAGTAGCCGGCGTTCCGCGCCGCCTGTTCCACGCCCAGGAGGGTGTTGGCCGGCCCGTACTGTGACAGTTCGCTGGCCAGGACACCGATGGTCTGCGAGCGCCGTGTCACCAGGCTCCGGGCAGCGGTGTTTCGCCGGTACCCCAGTTCGGCGATGGCCGCCTCAACCTTGGCGCGCGTCGCTTCGCTGACGTTGGGGTGGTTGTTGATCACCCGGGAGACGGTCTGGTGGGAGACGCCTGCCCGGTCCGCCACATCCTCCAGGCGCGGCATCCGCCCCTTGCTGCTTTTTCCCATGTGCCCATTCTGCCCGCCGGTTGACCCGGATATCCTGTTTGGCTTGGACAGCGGAGATCCTGGCTTGTTTGCGGATGTGGGCCAGGGAAAAGAAAACGTCCCCGGCGTCCTGTTGCCAGGATGCCGGGGACGTACCACTCTTCTCTCAAAGAGTGGGCCCTGTGGGGCTCGAACCCACGACCCACGGATTAAAAGTCCGATGCTCTACCAACTGAGCTAAAGGCCCCTGCCGGATCGGTTCGCAGCGTATGTGCGGGCCACCCGGCCCAATCCATTTCTGGACGTTAATACTCTAACCCATGGTTCCGGCGGGTTCGGACGGAGCTCCCGGTCAGCCGCCCGCCGCGGAATCCAGCGGCGGGCGGAGGGCGGATGCTCGATTTCCCCCTCGGCACAGGAGTAGCGTGGGGGCATGAGTGAGCAAGCAGGATCCAGCCAGTACGGCGGCGCGAACCGGCACCACAAGCCAAAGCCCTTCGCTCCCATCGACTTCGAGCCCTTTGCCGGGGGCGCGGATCCCGCGCGCATCTCGGAGGCCGCCCACCTCGCCGCCCAGGCGCTGGTCCGCCACGGCCGGGACAGCGACGATCCCGTGGTCACCGAACGCCTGGTGAAACTTGCCGATGAGCAGGGGCTGGAAGCCATTGCGGAAATGTGGGCGGAGAGTCCCGCGCGTTCACTGCCCGGCGCCCTATGGCGCCTGTACGCCCTGCGCGCGGCCACCGTCCAGGACCCGGAGCGCATTTCGGTGTACTTCCGGGCCGGCAAGGACACCGCGCAGGTGTCCAACGTGGTGGCCGGGGCGGCAGAGCCGCCGGGCGCCGATGAGATGCGGAGCATGGCGGACGCCATCCTTTCCGGAGCGTTCGACGGCGAATTCGACGTTGCGCTGGAACGTTCCGCCGCGTTTTGCCGGGTTGTGGCGCTCGGCCAGGCAACCATCGCCGACGGTGCCGAGCATGGCAACGAGGCGCACGCCAGCAAACTCACGCGGAACTCGCACCAGCTGGTGAAGACGGCAGAGGACCTGGAGCACGCCGCGAACGCGTGGCGGCTGGGAGAACTCGACTGAACCAGGCGGCTGCCCCGCCCTTGCCCCATCTGTCAAGATTGACTTGCGCCAGCCAAAGTAGAAAACTGAAACCGGTGCCGAGCCGCGAAACCCCCGGGCTTCAACAATTAGCCGCCTAGAGCGGCCTACCGCCGAGAGGCGTATCCGGTTCGGCACCATTTTCATGCCCGGCACCGGCCCGGTTTTCTCCCGCACCTCCCAGCCCGGTTCCCGGCTCATTTTTCCGGGGCCTCGCAGTGCTGTTTACAGGTGCCCAGCCACGGGCCGGTAGAGTTGGGCTCAGTTGCCCGCCGGGGTCAAGTCACACGGCAGCAACCTCCCGCCCTGTACTTTTCCCGGAGACCGGTAAACACGTGAAGCTGCGCCTTTTTCCCCAGGAGCCCGCCGGGCTGACCCTCCTTTCGCAGCTGGCCCAGCAGATCGTGCTGGCCAGCGCCACCCTGGCGGAAATCCTGGGTGTCCCCGCCGCCGAGCACGGCAAACTCGTGGAGGACATGCACAACCACGAGGCCAAGTCCACTGAACTGCACTTCGCCCTCCTGACGCACATGCGCACCAGTTTCGTGAACCCCCTCCCCCGCGAGGACATGTACGCGCTCTCCCGGTACCTCAACGAGGCGATGGAAAAGATGGACGCGGCCGCCGAACTGGTGGCCCTGTACAAGCTGGAGCGACTGCCCAAACGTGCGGCAGACCAGCTGGAGATCATCAGCCGGCAGGCCGAACTGACAGTGGACGCCATGCGCCGGCTCAACAACCTGGACGATCTCGAGGACTACTGGATCGAAATCCTCCGCCTTGCCCAGCGCGCCGAGAGGACGCACCGGGTGTGGGTGGCGGACATGATCGCGGACATGAAGTGGGCCCAGTACTCCCGCAACCGGGACATCGCCAACCAGCTGGTGGAAGTCACCAAGGACATGCGGCGGATCGCCACCCAGGTGGGCAGCATCATCGTCAAGGAATCCTGAGGTGACTCCGGTCATCTTCGGATTCGTGGTCCTGCTGGCCGCGGCATTTACGTTCCTTAACGGCTTCCGTGATGCCTCCACCTCCGTGGCGCTTGCGGTTCGGACCCGGGCGCTCACCCCCAGCGTGGCGGTGCTGCTGGCGGCCTTCTTCAACTTTGTGGGCGCCCTGCTCAGCGCCGGCCTGGCCGTGGCCGTCAGCCAGGCCTGGATCAGCCTTCCACCGGGCAACGGGGGCCTGAGCATCCTGGTGGCCGGCCTGGCGAGCGCCTGCGCGTGGGGAATCCTGTTGTGGTGGCGGGGCATTCCGGCTTCCTCCACGCACGCCCTGGTGGGCGGCCTGGCCGGGGCGGGACTGGCCAGCCTGGCGGTGGGCGGCACCGGCGTCGGTGGTGTGGACCAGTCCCTGCTGTTCCAGGTGGTGCTGCCGCTGGTACTCTCCCCGCTCGTTGCCTACAGCGGCGCCTTCATGCTGGTGTATCCAGCCACGTGGGCGGCGCGCCACACGCAGCCCAACGTGGTCAACCACCGCTTCCGCCGGAGCCAGGCCATCGCTGCCGGGGCGGTCGCTTTCGGGCACGGCCTGCAGGACGGGCAGAGGGTGGGCGCAGTGCTGCTGCTGGCCCTGCTGGCGGCAGGGTATGCCGACCCCGGCACCATACCCCTGTGGGTGGTACTGCTGTCCGCCGTCATGATGGCTGCCGGGACCCTGTTCGGCGGCTGGCGGATCTCGCACACCATCGCGTACAAGATCACCCGGATCGATCCCCTGCGGGGCTCGGTGGCCCAGATCTTTAGCGCGGTGATGCTCTTCGTGGGCGCCATCGGGCTCCACTGGCCGCTGTCCACCACGCACACGGTGACCGCGGCGGTCCTGGGGGCTGGCGAGAACCAGCATTTCTCCGTGACGAACCGGAAGCTGGTGATCCGGATCGTGGGGCTCTGGCTGCTGACCCCGCTGGCCACAGCCGCACTGGCGTTTGTGCTGGCGCTGGCCATGACCCCCTTCGCACGCTAAGCCCACGGACTGGCCCCGGGTTACGGGTTCACTACGGTTGCCTCCACTTCCCTGTACAGCCGAAGTCCCGTGACGTAGATTCGGAAGTGGGTCCCCAGCAGTCCGAAGCCACAACAGCAGTAGGGGACCAACATCCGCCGCCGGGTGCACGGCCGCGGACAACGCCGCTGCAGCATATCGGCGGCCAGGATGCACACTGTGGAAAAGAGCAGGCATCGTGTCTACCTCGAATCCCCGGCACTCCCCACCCCAACCACGCCAGCTGCGCTGCGAAACCTGCGGTACGGAGCACCAGCTGACCATCCATGCCATCAGGGCGATGGGGGCAGCCAACGGGGACCTGGTCACGGTCTCATACACCTGCAACGACTGCGGGCTGTTCAGCGAGCACCTCGCCTACGCGGGGGATGTTGCCGCGGCCCTCCACCAGGTCCGCTGGATGGCCAAGGTCATTATGTTCGGCGATGACTACATCCACTGTGGATTCCCGCTGGAGGAGGCGGGACTGGAAATCGAAAGGCTCTGCTACCGGAGCAGCAACAACGGCGGCAGCCTGAACATGGTCTGCCTGCCAACCCGGGTCCTGCGGTGCCGGTGCGGCTTCCAGCTGGAAGTCCCGGAGTAGCGGCACGCCGCCACAACGGGACCTACGTGGCTGCGGGAAATACAGGAGAGCTGTCCAGCAGGGCTGTTGCCAGTTCCTCCGGCGTCATGTTCGCCGCCTGGAGCAGCGCACCCTGGTCCACCCCGTGGCTCGCCGCCTGCCGGATGGCCTGCCGTAGCGACTCGTGGGCAACGTCGAGCTCCCACTGGACGGTTTCCAGGTACGAGCTGGTGCGCCATACCGCGGAAACGTAGTCCTCCCCGGCCGCAGCGCCGGTTGCGGCGGCAAGCACGGGGGCTGCAGCCGTGCCGGGGCCGTCGAAGGACACGGAAGCCCCGGAGTCCAGGGATGCCGGACCAGCGGCGTACAGATGGCCAAGGGGATCGGCCTGCTGGACAGCATTCGCGGCCCCGGGCCTGGAAACTTTAAGCTGGTGGCCTCTGCGGCCGGTTGCCATCTGCGTCAAGGGAAAACTCCTAAGCATGCTATTTACTAGTTTCCAAAGTATCTAGTTCAGCGTACTAAATGCCTGCGCTTCTGGCCAGCAGCTTTTTCGGACCTGCACCTTGGCCCTGCCCCGCAGCGTTCCGTGCCCCTCCCCGCGGGCCGCCTCCTTGCTGTGGCGGCCTTACCCGAACCGGCCGGAGACGTAGTCCTCAGTGGCCTTCTGGACGGGGTTGCTGAAGATGGTCTGGGTGTCCCCCACCTCGATGAGCTTGCCCGGCTTGCCGGTGCCTGCGATGTTGAAGAAGGCGGTGCGGTCCGAAACCCGGGCTGCCTGCTGCATGTTGTGGGTGACGATCACTACGGTGTACTGGTCCTTGAGCTCATTGATGAGGTCTTCAATGGCCAGCGTGGAGATGGGGTCCAGGGCGGAACACGGCTCGTCCATGAGGATCACCTGCGGTTCCACGGCGATGGCCCGGGCAATGCAAAGCCGCTGCTGCTGGCCGCCGGAGAGGCCGGAGCCGGGCTTTTCCAGGCGGTCCTTGACCTCGTTCCACAGGTTGGCGCCCTTCAGTGAGCGCTCCACCAGGACATCGGCCTCACCCTTGGAGATCTTCTTGTTGTTCAGCTTCACGCCCGCCAGCACGTTGTCGCGGATGGACATGGTGGGGAACGGGTTGGGCCGCTGGAACACCATGCCGATCTGCGAGCGGACGGTGACGGGGTCCACGCCAGGGCCGTAGAGGTTGTCCCCGTCCAGCAGGACCTCGCCTTCCACACGGGCACCGGGGAGGACCTCATGCATGCGGTTCAGTGTCCGCAGGAACGTGGACTTGCCGCAGCCCGAGGGGCCGATGAAAGCAGTAACGGACTTGGCCTCGATGTTGATGGTGACGTCCTCCACGGCAAGGAAATCGCCGTAGTAGACATTCAGGTCCTTGACGTCGATGCGCTTAGACATGGTGTTCCTTCACTAACTGGGTATGAATTGAAGTCTGGCATCCGGACCGCAGGACCGGAAGGGGGCGGGGAAGCCCGGCCGTTAGCGGCCGGTCTTGGGGGCGAAGATCCTGGCAATCAGCCGTGCCGCGAGGTTGAGGACCATCACCAGGATGATCAGCACCAAAGCGGCACCCCAGGCGCGCTGCGACGACGGGTCGGGGTTCGCCGGCGAGGTGGGGTTCAGGATCTGGGTGTAGATGAACGTGGGCAGCGAAGCCATCCAGCCGCTGAACACGTTCGAGTTGATGCTGGTGGCGAACCCTGCGGTGACCAGGATGGGCGCCGTCTCCCCAATAACGCGGGCGATCGCCAAGGTAACGCCCGACGCGATGCCGGAGATCGCCGTCGGAATCACCACCTTGAGGATGGTGCGCCACTTGCGCACGCCCAGGGCGTACGCCGCTTCGCGCAGTTCGTTGGGGACGATCTTCAGCATTTCCTCGCTGGAACGCACTACCACCGGGATCATCAGCACGGAAAGCGCGACGGCGGCCACGGCGCCGGTTTTGGTTCCCGGGCCCACCACGGCGAAGAAGAAGGCCGCCGCGAAGAGGCCCGCCACGATGGAGGGGATGCCGGTCATGACGTCCACGAAGAACGTGATGGCGCGGGCCAGGCGGCCGTCGTTGCCGTATTCCACCAGGTAGATGGCGGTCAGCAGCCCCACCGGCACGGAGATAATGGTGGCCAACAGGGTGATCTGTATGGTCCCGAGGAGTGCGTGGTAAATGCCGCCCAGTACCGGCGTCCCGTCCTGAACTGCCCGGTTGTCGTAAACGCCTGTCACGCCATTCATGGAATTGGTGAGGAACCCGGGGTTCAGCAGCCCTGGGATGCCGTTGACCAATACAGTCCAGATCACCGAAAAGAGCGGGAGCAGTGCAATGAGGAAGGAGCCCACCACCAGGCAGGTGGCCAGTTTGTCCTTGGCTTTGCGGGAGCCTTCAACGGCGGCGCTCCAGGACACCAGTCCGATGGCGAAAAGGATCGCCGAGACGATGCCCCAGCCGAATGCGTTGAAGCCCACCAGCGCCAGGATCGCTGCGCCGGCGATCAGCGCTGCGGCCAGGACCACGTAGGGGGCATACTTGGGCAGCTGCCCCTTGGTGAGTGCCGAGCGCTTGCTGCGCACGGGGGTAAGCGTGGAGGTCATTTAGTTGGCTCCCGAGAATTCTTTGTGCCGGGTGATGATCCAGCGCGCGATCATGTTCACGGCCAGGGTGATGACGAACAGGACCAGGCCTGCGGCGATCAGGGTGCTGACCTTGAGCCCGCTGGCCTCCGGGAAGTTCAGGGCGATCTCAGCGGCGATGGTCTGGTTTCCGGACTGGATCAGGCTGGCCGTCAGGGCGCCGGATGAGAGCACCAGGGCCACGGCCATGGTCTCGCCCAGGGCCCTGCCCAGGCCAAGCATGACGGCGCTGATGATGCCGGGGCGTGCGAAGGGCAGGACGGACATCTTGATCATTTCCCACCGGGTGGCACCCAGCGCGAGCGCCGCTTCCTCGTGCAGTTTGGGAGTCTGCAGGAAGATTTCCCGGGAAAGTGAGGTGATGATGGGAAGCACCATGACGGAGAGCACGATGCCCGCGGTCAGGATGGTCTTGCCCGTGGCGGAGGCAGGTCCCTGGAAGATCGGCAGCCAGCCCATGTTCGCGGCGAGCCAGTTGTAGGCCGGCGAGATTTCCTTTGCCAGGAAGGCAGCTCCCCACGCGCCGTAGACCACGGACGGGATGGCCGCGAGGAGGTCCACAAGGTATCCCAGTCCGGCGGCCAGTCCGCGGGGCGCGAAGTGGGAGATGAAAAGAGCCACGCCGATCGCGATCGGGGTCGCGATCACCAGTGCAATGGCTGCTGCAATGAGCGTGCCGATGACGATAGGCCAGATGTAGGCAAAGAAGCCTTCCCCGCCCTGGATCTCGGCGGCGGGTGCGGTGAGTGCCGGGATGGCCTGGACTACCAGGAAGAGCGCGACGCCGAAGAGGACGGCAAGGATAAGGCACCCGGCGGCCATGGCGGCACCGGAAAAAATCTTGTCCCCGGCGCGGCCAGCGCCCTGGTTACCAGTCAAGGTGGTGGCGGTCATTCGACGGCCCTTCGATCGTTTACTGACACTGAAAGATGCTGCGTTCAAACCGAAGTTCCCCGCACTGCCTCTCGGCAGGCGGGGAACCCGGGTTCGGTGCGGTACTTAGGACTTGACCTTGATGGACTCGATGGCCTTGGTTGCCTTCTCTGCCAGGTCAGAGGACAGCGGAGCAGACTTTGCCGAATCTGCGGCGGCCTGCTGGCCTTCCTCGGAGACTACATAGGTTTCGAAGGCCTTGACCAGGTCAACGGTTTCCTGGCTCTCGTAGGTCGAGCACACGACGTGGAAGGAGACCAGGACGATCGGGTATGCGCCTTCATTGGTGGTCTTGCGGTCCAGCTTGATGGACAGGTCGTTGGCGGAGCGTCCTTCAACCGGCGTGCCGGCATCCACTGCCTTGGCTGCGGCTTCTGCTGAAATCTCGGTGAAGCTTTCGCCCACCTTGATCTGCGCAACGCCGAGGGTTCCGCTGACCGCAGAGTCGTCCGCGTAGGTGATGGCGCCGGGGGTGTCAGTGACGGTCTTGACCACACCGGACGTACCCTTGGCGTTCTCGCCCTGCAGGGATGCAGGCCATACACCGGAGGCCTTGTCCGTCCAGACCTCCGGTGCAGCAGCAGCCAGGTAGTCGGTGAAGTTGGTGGTGGTGCCGGAATCGTCGGAGCGGTTCACGGGGGTGACCTTGAGGTCCGGAAGGCTGACACCTTCGTTGAGCGCAGCGATGGCGGGGTCGTTCCAATTGGCAACCTCGCCACGGAAGATCCTGGCCACAGTGGCCGCGTCCAGCTTCAGCTCGGTGATGCCGGGCAGGTTGAACGCTATGGCGATCGGAGAGATGTAGACCGGGATGTTGAGGGCGCCATCCGGCCCGCACGTCTCCTGGGACTGCGCGTATTCCTCGTCCTTCAGGTAGGCGTCGGAACCGCCGAACTGTGCGGAACCGTCCAGCAGCGCCTTGCGGCCTGCACCGGAGCCATCCGGTGAATACTGCACGGTGGCGCCGGAGTTTGCGGCGGCAAACTCGGTCTTCCAGGCGTCCATGGCCGCGCCCTGCGCGGAGGAGCCGATGCCGGTCAGCGTGCCGGTGACATTGGAACCTGAAGTCTGGGTGCCTGCCGGAGCGGTGCCCGTGGCGTTGTCTGAACCGCAGGACGTAAGCGCGAGTGCGCCGACTGCAAGAACAGCGATAGCCGCGTGGCGGCCGAAGCGGAGTGCCTTCACTAGATGTACCCCTTCCAGGGATATTCAGGTGCGCTGCAGGACGGAGAACCCTGCTGCGCGATGCGTAGGTTTTGTACCTTCAACGAAGTTAAGCCCCACAGGTAACGGGATGGGCGGACCAAAGTGAACGGAGGATTAACGACGGCGGGATATTGGCTGACAAATGCCCGGTCACCATTGCGCAGATCACATGTCCGGCCGTAGTGCAGCGGCGCCAGGGAGGTCGCCAAAGGAAATGTGCCGGCCAGCAATAGACTGGACGGCATGGCTCCCGCAGCAGGACTCTCAGCAGGCAGGCGGTTCCTGCGCGGCCGCTTCCGCACCGGCATGATCCGGAGCCGTAACTCGCTCATCCCGGCCATCCAGATGACCGTCTGCGCCGTGGGCGCCTACGCCTTCGCTGAATACGTCCTGGGCCACTCCGGCCCCCTCTTCGCGGCTACATCATCGCTGATCGCGCTGGGTTTCTCCCGGGAACCGCGACTGCGGCGGGTCCTGGAGGTGGGCCTGGGCTGCACCATCGGCATCGCGGTGGGCGACCTGCTCCTGCACTGGCTGGGCGCCGGAATCTGGCAGGCCGCCGTCGTCCTTTTGTTTTCCATCCTGCTCGCCAGGTTCCTGGACAGCGGGAACATCTTCACCACCCAACTGGCCCTGCAGTCGCTGCTGGTGGTGCTGCTGCCTGCGCCATCGGGTGGTCCGTTTACCAGGAGCATCGATGCCGTGGTGGGCGGACTCTTCGCCCTGCTGGTGACCATCCTGACCCCCAAGGACCCCCGCCGTGAACCGCGCAGGGACGTCCAAAAGCTGCTGCATGAGCTGGCCGAGGTGCTGCGCGAGTGCGCCGGCGCACTCGTCAACAGCGACTCCACCCAGGCGTGGCACGCCCTCATCCGGGGCAGGAACTGCCAGCCGCTGGTGGACGGGATGCGCCAGTCCCTGCGTGCTTCGGGGGAGGTGGCCACCCTGGCGCCCGCCTACAGGAGGCACCGGTACGAGCTGGACCGGCTCAAGCAGTCGCTCGACTTCATTGACCTGGCGCTGCGGAACAGCCGGGTGTTCGCCCGCCGCCTGACCAGCGCCATCAACCACGCGGCGTTATCGGACGAAGCAACAGAAAACATCGCGGAAGTGCTGCAGGAGACCGCTGCCGCCATTGATGAGCTTTCGCTGGGGCTGGCGGAAACGCACGACGGCGTCCGCCGCGCCCACCTGCGCAGCGCCCGCCAGGACCTGAGCGAGATCGCCCTGCGCCTGCATCCCAAGCTGCTGGAGGTGCAGCGGCTTGAGGGTGAGACGGTGGTGATGCTGTACCGGCCGCTGATGGTGGACCTGCTGGAGGCCACGGGGATGGATGCCCGCGAAGCCCGGGACGTGCTGCCCGCGCTCTAGGTGCCAGCCTCCCGCACATCGTTCGCATAACGCAGCCCCAACTGTTCCCGGGCCTGGTCCAGCAGCTCCATCACCTGCACGGTTTCGGTCCAGGGCATCAGCGGGCTTTCCTGCAGGCCGGCGCGGATGCAGCGGGCCGTCTCGCGCAGTTCGTGGATGAAGCCCTCGGCTTCTTCGTGGAAGTCCTCCACCTCGATCCTGCCGTCCAGTCCGCAGATCTCCAGCGTGCGCGGGTTAAAGAGCGGAGACCCGGTCCGTATCCAGCCTGCTGTTCCACTGATGGTTGCCATGCCGGGACCGGCAGCCTGGAGCGAGGAAGTGAGCTGGGCTGCAGCCCCCTCCGGGTACTCGAGTGTAAGGGTGTTCTGGACATCCACGCCGTCCTGGTTCAGGTGGCCTTTGGCAGTGAGCCTTTGAGGGAAGCCAAGTGCGGCAACCGCCCAGGTCAACGGGTAGACCGCGAGGTCAAGGAGTGCACCGCCGCCGGCCGCAGGGTCCCACAGCCTGTCCGCAGGATCATAGGCTGCGGGAAAGCCCAGATCAGCCTGGACCCAGCGCACCGTTCCAATGGTGCCGCCGCGGATCAGCTCCAGGGCACGGCGGGTTGCGGGCAGGAAGCGCGTCCAGACGGCTTCCATCAGGAACAGGTTGCGCTCCCCTGCCAGCTGGACCAGTTCCCGGGCTTCGCTGGCGTTGATCGTGAAGGGCTTCTCGCACAGGACGTGTTTTCCGGCTTCCAGGGCTGCACGGACAACCTCGAAGTGCTGCGCATGGGGCGTGGCAACATACACCACGTCCACGCCGGGATCGGCGAAGAGCTGCTGGTACCCGGATCCGGATGGACCGTCATGGTAGCTGACCGCGAAGCCGTGTTCTTCCGCGAATGCCCGGGCTGAGCCCTGGCTGCGCGAACTCACTGCATGGGGTTGGGCATCTTCAAGGCGGGCGAGGTCACGGGTGACCTTATGCGCGATCCGCCCTGTGGCCACAACGCCCCAGCGGAGGGTCCGGCCACTCTGCGGCGCCTGCCCGCCCGGGTTCGTGTACTCCATCAGACGGACTCCCGGATCACGAGTGACGTAGGAATCTGCGTGACGCGTGCTGTGTCTTTCCCCTCGATGAGGTCCACCAGGATTTCTGCCATCTTCTTGCCCATCTCGATAATCGGGTGATGCACCGTGGTCAGCTGGGGATTGACTGAAGTGGCGAACGAATCGTCATCGAAGCCAACCACGGCCACATCCTCGGGTATGCGCAGGCCCCGTTCCTGCAGCACTGTGTAGGCACCGGCGGCCATCTGGTCATTGGCCACGAACACACCGTCAACCGGCTTCCCGCTGCCGAGGAGGCGGCGCATCGCCTTGGCCCCGGATGCCAGGGTGAAGTCACCGTACTCAACCCGGGAATCATCCAGCCCTGCCTCCGCCATGGCCGCCCTCCACCCGTTGACGCGGTCGATGCCCGGCGGCATGTCCTGGGGGCCGGCGATGGTGGCGATATTGGTCCGCCCGCTCTCAATCAGCACCCGGGTGGCTCCTGCCGCCGCAGCCTCGTTGTCCACATCCACGTAGTAGCTGGCGCTTTCGCCCAGTGGCCTGCCCGCGAACACCATGGGGATGTAATCGCTGAGGTGGGTCCAGGACCGGTCCCCTGCGTGGTGGGACACCACCAGGGCACCGGCCACGTTCCCGCCGAGCAGGAAGGCCCTGGTTTTCTCCGGCTTGGCTTCGGAAGCGATGACCATGTTCAGGGTGTAGTCCGTGTCCGCCAGGTACAGCGCCACGCCCTGGACCACTGATGCGAAGAACGGGTCCGCGAAGACCTTGGAGGTGGACTCGGGCACAATGAGCGTCACGGAGTTGGGGCGCCTGCTTGCCAGCGAACGGGCAGCCCGGTTGGGTGTGTAGTTCACGGCGAGAATCGCCTGGCGCACCTTGGCGGCGATGTCCTCATCCACGCTCGGCACGTCATTGACCACGCGGGACACGGTGGCACGGGAGACGCCGGCCAGCGCGGCCACCATTTCCAGGGTGGGCGTCGGCCGGCTTCCGCTGGTGTCTTGCTTCACAATGTTCGCTCCGTGGTCTGGCTGGCACAGGTGCCGGGGATTTCAGTTTAGGCGGGCAGTGCCGGAGCGAGGCGGGAAGTGCTCCGCTGTGCCGCTGCTATCAGCCCGGCATAAGCCCTGCCGCTGTCCTTGACGGTGCGTTCCAGCGTGCCGTAATCGACGCGGACAATCCCGAAGCGCTTTCCATAGCCCCAGGACCATTCGAAGTTGTCCAGGAGGGACCAGACAAAGTAGCCGCGGACGTCGGCACCCTGGTCTATTGCTTCACCCACTGATGCCACATGGTCCAGGATGAACCGGGTACGTTCCACATCGTGCACGGCACCGTCGGGGCTGACAGTATCCTCGTATGCGGCTCCGTTTTCGGTGATGTAGAGCGGCGGCAGCGAGGGGTATTCCTCCCCCAGCCGGACCAGTAGCTTGCGGAGCCCGTCCGGATTCACTTCCCAGCCCATCGCCGTCCGCGGCAGGCCGCGGCTGGGAAAGGCGATGTCTTCCGAGCCGATCCACGGTGAGGCGGAGGCCCGTTCTGCACCCCCGGAGTGGCCGTCGCTTCCGGCGTCGTCAGCGTGTCCGCTGATGAGGTCGTCGTGGTAGTGGTTCACGCCCAGGAACTCCAGGGGCGCGCTGATGAGTTCCAGGTCGCCTGGAAGAATCACGTCCGGCAGGCCGAACGGGGCGAGGTCCCGCAGTGAGTCTTCCGGGTAGGATCCCCGCAGGATGGGATCGAGGAAGATCCGGTTCTGCAACGAGTCGAAACGGCGGGCAGCGTCGAGGTCCACAGGGTCCTGGCTGTCCCGCGGAATCGAATTGCTCAGGTTCAGGGTGATGCCCAGGTGCTGCGCGCCGCGTTCCCGCAGCGCATTCACGGCCAGCCCGTGGGCCAGGTGCTGGTGGTGCACGGCGGCGATGGCTGCCGCAGGCTCCTGCCGGCCGGGGGCGTGCACGCCGGAGCCGTAGCCCAGGAGCGACGAACAGAACGGCTCATTGAAGGTGGTCCAGTGCTGGACCCGGTCTCCCAGCGCGGAGTACACGTCATTGGCGTACTCCGCGAACCTGTAGGCGGTATCCCGGTTGGCCCAGCCGCCCTTTTCCTCCAGGGCCTGCGGCAGGTCCCAGTGGTACAGGGTGAGCCAGGGCAGGATGCCGGCTTCAAGGAGCTCATCCACCAGCCTGGAGTAGAAGTCCAGGCCCTCACGGTTGACGGCCCTGTCCCCGGGACGCACCCGCGCCCAACTGGTGGAAAAGCGGTAGGAGTCCAGCCCCAGCTCTTTCATCAGGCGGACGTCCTGTGGCATTCGGTGGTAGTGGTCCACGGCCTGGTCAAGGTTCTCGCCGTTGGCTATGGCCCCGGGGATCCGCGCAAAGTGGTCCCAGATTGAGTCTTCCTTGCCGCCCTCGCGGCCGGCGCCCTCTATCTGGGCAGCCGCCGTCGCTGATCCCCAGATAAAGCCCTCGGGCCACTGCCGCTGGTACGTCGGGTGCTGCATTAGCCCTTCACTGCTCCTTGCATAATTCCTGAGATGAGTTGTTTGCCCGCAAGTGCGAAGAGCACCAAAAGCGGCAGGGTTGCCAGCACCGCTCCTGCAAGGACCACGGAGTAGTCCACGTAGCGGGCTGACTGCAGCTGGCTCAGCGCCGTCTGCAACGTGGGGTTGCCGGCGTCGAGCACCAGCAGCGGCCACAGGAAATCGGTCCAGGCCGTCATGAACGTGAACAGCCCCAGGATGGCCATGGCAGGCCGTGCTGCCGGCATGGCTACATGCCAGAAGGTGGAAATCATGTTTGCCCCGTCCATCCGTGCGGATTCGATGAGCTCATCCGGGATGACGTCCACCAGGTATTGCCGCATAAAGAAGACGCCGAACGCGGTTACCAGCGTGGGCACCACCACAGCTCCGATTTCGCCGGTCCAGCCCAGGGTTCTCATCACCATGAAGAGCGGGATGATGCCAAGCTGCGTCGGGATGGCCATGGTGGCCACCACCATCAGCATGAGCCCGTTGCGGCCTTTGAAGCGCAGTTTCGCAAAGGCGTAGCCGGCCAGGGTGGAAAAGCCAACCACGGACAGGGTGATGATGCATGAGATCAGGACACTGTTGCCCAAGGCGAGCCAGAACGGAATGGTGTCAAAGACCTCGCCCACGTTGGTCCAGAAATTCCCTCCGGGCAGCAGTGGCGGCCAGGTTTCGCCGAGGGCCTCGTTGGAGCGGCTGCCAATGACGGCGGACCACCACAGCGGGTAGGCCGAGGACACCAGGAAGGCGAGGAGCAATCCGTAGGTCAGGAACCCGGGCTTTTCGCCGGAGCCTACAAAGCGCTTGCGGAGGGGCGCCGGGCGGCCGGAAGGCTTATTTTCTGTGGGCAAGACGCCGGCGGCCGCACGGGGCGACCCTTCGATGATGCTCATCGCGTAGTCCTTTCAGCGCGTTTGCGGGCTCTTCTTGTTGTCCGGGAGGGCTTTGCGGCATCGGCGGTGGCGATGCGACGTGAGATCAGGTAATTGATGACACCGAACAGCACGATGATCAGGAAGAGGAGCCAGGCGATGGTGGACGCCTTGCCGAAGTTCTGGCGCTGGAAGGCCATTTCCCAGAGGTACAGCACGGTGGTCTGGAACTGCCGCTGGGAGCCGCCTGCGGTTGCGGGATCGAACAGCCGGGGTTCGGTGAAGATCTGCAGGCCGCCGATGGTGGAGGTAATGACAACAAACACCATGGTGGGCCTGATGCTCGGCAGGGTGATGCTGAAGAAGCGGCGGAGGGCTCCGGCGCCGTCCAGCGCCGCGGACTCGTACAGGTCGCGGGGAACGGCCTGCATTGCGGCCAGCAGGATGAGGGCGTTATAGCCGGTCCAGCGCCAGTTCACCATGGTGGCGATGGCAATGTGGCTGGGCAGGGTCTCGCTCTTCCACATCACCGGATCCAGGCCAAAATTTCCCAGGACGTTGTTGATGAGGCCGTACTGTTCGCCGAACATGTTGGTGAAGATCATGGCCACCGCCACCGGGGTGACGATGTAGGGCAGGAGCACGCTCATCCGCCAGAAGGTTTTGGCGCGGAGGTTCTGGTCCAGCACTGCGGCCAGGAAAAGCGCCACGGCAAGCTGCGGGATGGCGGACAGCAGGAAGATGCTGACCGTGTTGAACAGGGAGTTCCAGAAGAAGCGGTCCTGGAGGACTTCCGAGAAGTTCTGCAGGCCCACGAAGTCTCCCTGGCCCTTGAGGAGGTGCCAGTCGAAGAGGCTGACCACGAAGGTGTAGACCAGCGGGAACAGTCCCACGAGTGCGAAGAGGATGAAGAACGGTGCGATGTAGAGGTAGGGCGATGCTTTGACGTCGAAGACGTTGAGCCTCTGTTTGAAGGTGGGCTTGGGTTTGATGGCCGCCAGGGGTTTGGCGGGGCGGTTCATGGTGGTTGTCATTGGGCTTTAGCCCTCCATCGGGGGGCCTCCCTTCCGGGAGGCCCCACAGCGGGTGTTGCTAGTTGTTTACGACCAGGTCGTTGAGGAGGGTCAGCGCTTCGGACCAGGCCTTGTCAGCGTCGGCCGTTCCGGCGTCGAGCATTTTGAGCGCCGGACCAAACACGTTTTCCTGGATCACGGAATCATCCGGCCCCTTGAACTGGGCCACCACACCCTTGGCGCGGTTGGCAAGGATGACGCCGGTGGGGGCGTTGTTGAACACCACGTTCGGAGTGGCATCGGCCACCAGCTTCTCCTGCGCTTTGAGCGTGCTGGGGAAGTTGTTCGCGGCAGCAGACTGCTTGACCTGCTGCTCGGGTGCGGTCAGCCAGGCTGCCAGCTTTGCGGCTTCGGCAGGGTGCTCTGACGTCTTGGGTACTGACAGGAATGCTCCGCCCCAGTTGGAGGCTCCGCCCGGGAATACGTCGGCGAAGTCCCAGCCGCTCTCCGTGCCGCCGCCCGCAGATTCCAGCTGGCCCTTGATGGTGCCGAGCATCCAGCCGGGGCAGACGAAAGTGGCGAAGGAGCCGTCAACGAATGCCTTGCCGTTACCCCAGTCCCACTGGGTCTGGTTGGCGGACAGACCGGCCGCCGTGCCGGCCGCAAGCATCTCGAACTTGTCCTTCATCTCGGGGTTGCCTTCGATGTTCAGCTCCCCGTCCTTGGTGTAGTAGCCCTCTTCCATCTGGTTCACCATGGAGTTCCAGACGAAACCGGACTGGTCATACCACGCCTTGCCGGTGGCCGCCTTGTACTGCTCCCCGAGCTTGAAGTAGGTTTCCCAGGTGGCGTCCCCGCCACCAAAGAGCTCGGCCACCGATTCGCGGTCGCTGGGCATTCCCGCAGCTTCGAAGAGCTTGCCGTTGTAGCAGAGTCCCTGCGGACCGATGTCGGTTCCGTAGCCGATGACGCGGCCGTCCGGATCCGTGCCCTGCTGGAACTTCCAGTCCACCCAGTTGTCCTTGATGTCAGCTGCACCGTGCTCGTTGAGGTCCACGAACTGGTCCGATACTTCCATGATGGAACCCAGCCAGCCCTCCTCGATGGCCACGACATCGCTGAGCCCGGATCCTGCTGCCAGCTTGGTGAAGGCGTCGGTGCGGGCATTGGACCCGCGGTCGATATTGGTGGCCTTGACCTTGACGCCGGGATTGGCCTCCTCGTATTCGGCGTAGAGATCGTCGTAGCCGAAGGTCCCGAAGGTGGTGACCGTGAGCTCTACGGGATTGTCAGCGCTTGCTGCTTGTTCCGAACTGCTGCTGCAGCCTGTGGCCATCAGGGCCATGGCTGCCACGCCCGCGATAGCGGTCGCTGTGTGTCGGCGTACGAATTTCAACGTCACTCCTTTGTGGGAACTTCCGGCGCTGAGAGAGCGCTCTCTGGCAAGTTCCTCAACTGTAGGCGTGGCGCGGATCACTGTCAAGAGAGCGCTCTCTCAACATTCATGATCCTCCCGCCGCCGCTAGGACGGCGCTGGTCAGGAAGGAGTTTCTGCGTTCTGGCTCAGGCGCAGGTCATCGGCCATGCGGGCCACGTGCAGGGTGAGGTAGGTGACTTCGTCGTCGGTGAGGGGCTTGCCGAGCCGGAGTTCCAGGACGGCCTGGAGTTTCAGTGCGGTGCCGAATGCCTCCGGGTACGCCTCCCGGATGGCGGACCCCAGCCCTGTTGCCCCCTCGGCCAGCTGCCGCCCGGTGTGGGCGCGGACGAAAAAGTACCGCAGATGGGTGATGAAGCGTGCCGCGTTGACGGTCTCCCGGTCGAAGGAACGGCCATAGGCCTGTTCCAGGACTTCGAACAGCTGCGCGAAGACGCCGGTCATCTGGTAGGTGTAGGAGAGGTCGCCGCTGGCGAACCCGGCGTTGACCAGGTGCAGTGCCACGGCCACGGCCTCGTCGCGGGGCAGGGCTTCCTCGAGCCGGGCGTTGACGAAGTCCACGATCTGCTGAGCCATGCGCAGCTCGTCCGGGTAGAGGTGGGCCACCTCGGCCCGGAGCGGATATTCGATGTTCAGGCCCTGCCGCAAACGTTTGATGGCGAAGCTCAGGTGGTCCGCCAGGGCCACCACGGTGGTGGAGTTCAGCGGCCCGCGCAGTCCGCCACGGGCAATGTCCAGAGCCTGGTCCGCCAGTGCCAGGTGTTCGGGCGGGATGGCCGCCACCAGCGCGCCGAAGTTGTCCGCGTTGCGGCCGTCCTCGGGGACGAAGACGCGGACCACCTTGGCCTCATCCACCTGCTGGCCGGGCTTTGCCTGGAAGCCCAGGCCGCGGCCGGTGAGGATGACCTCTCCCCTGTCCGCGGCCCGGGCGAGGACGACGTTGTTGTTGAATACGCGCAGGACCTCCACGCCGTCCTCCTTTCATCGTTGAAGCGGGATACCCCCGGAGTGGGAGTTCTTGTCGTTGGGGTGGTGTTTGTCGTTCCGGGTGGCGTTAGTCTTTCAGGCTGGCACCGTTGGTGGCGATGACTTCCTGGTACCAACCGTAGGACTTCTTGGGGTAGCGCTCCATGGAGCCCGTGCCGTCGTCGTTCCTGTCCACGTAGATGAAGCCGTAGCGCTTGCTCATCTGGGCGGTGGAGGCGCTGACCAGGTCGATGCAGCCCCAGGAGGTGTAACCCATCAGCTGGACGCCGTCCTCAACCGCCTCACGGGCCTGCACCAGGTGGTCGTTAAGGTAGCCGATGCGGTAATCGTCAATGACGGTCTTTTCGCCGTCGACCTCCACCAGCTTGTCCACGGCGCCCAGCCCGTTCTCCACGATGAACAGCGGCTTCTGCCAGCGGTCCCAGTAGTCATTCAGTGCCACGCGCAGCCCCTGCGGGTCGATCTGCCAGCCCCACTCGGACGCCTTGAGGGTGGGATTGGGAACGCCGCCCATGATGTTGCCGGGCCCCTTGGTCTTCTTGGCCGGATCGGCGGTCTCGCAGATGCTCATGTAGTAGCTGAAGGACACGAAATCCACGGTGTTCTTCAGGTCCTCGCGGTCCTGCGCGGTGATCTCCAACTCGATCCCGTTGTCCCGGAAGTACCGCAGCAGGTAGCCGGGATACTCGCCGCGGCAGTGGATGTCACCGAACGCGTAGCTGTCCTGGGCAGTGAGCATGGCCGCCACCACGTCCGAGGGGTCCGGGGTGAGCGGGTAGGTGGGCAGCGCGAGGATCATGCAGCCCACCTGCGCGCCGGGCATCAGCTCTCGCGCCAGTTTCGTGGCGCGCGCGGAGGCCACCAGTTCGTGGTGGATTGCCTGGTAGAGGTCCTGCTTGGTGAGCTGGTCCTTGGGGGTGGGAATGCCGCCGGACATGAACGGCTCGTGCATCACGGAGTTGATCTCATTGAACGTGAGCCAGTACTTCACCCTGCCCCCGAAGTGCTCGAACAGGGCGCGGCAGTAGCGCTCATAGAAGCCGATCAGCTCCCGGTTGGTCCAGCCGTTGTACTTCCTGGCCAGGTGCAGCGGGGTCTCGTAGTGGCTGATGGTCACCAACGGCTCGATGCCGTGCTTCTCCAGTTCATCCAGGACACGGGAGTAGAAGGCCAGGCCTTCGGCGTTGGGGGTTTCTTCGTCGCCCAGCGGGAAGATCCGGCTCCACGCGATGGAGAAGCGGAACACCTTGAACCCCATGTCCGCGAAAAGGGCGATGTCCTCCGCATAGCGGTGGTAGAAATCAATCGCCACCTGCTTGAGGTTCTCCGGAGTCGGCCCCTCAGTGGGAATCTCCGTGATGCCCCTGGGCATCACATCCTGGATGGACAGGCCCTTGCCGCCCTCGTTGTAGGCGCCTTCGATCTGGTTGGCGGCAGTTGCTCCGCCCCAGAGGAATCCTTCGGGGAAAGTGGTGGTCACAGTTGATCGTTCCTTTGTCAGTGGGTCTGGAAAATGCCAGCGGGACTGGAAGTGGGTGCCAGGGGTAATGGCGGCCCGGGGTTAGCGGAGGCTTAGACGCGGACGGTGATGGCAGTGTCCCCGTGGGCGAGCGTGCCGCCGGCCACCGGTTCCACGCTGCCAAGCTGGGCCGTGTTGGTGACCATCACCAGGGTGGTGGTGTCGTAACCGGCTTCGGTCACCACGTCCAGGTCGACGACGGCGAGAAGGTCTCCCGCGCGGACCTGCTGGCCCCGCGTGACAGCGGCTTCAAAGCCGCGCCCTTGCAGCTGGACAGTGTCGATGCCGATGTGGACCAGGACCTCAACGCCGTCCTCGGACTTGATGCCGAACGCGTGGCCGGTCTTCATGGCGGCCTTGATGGTTCCGGTGATGGGTGAGTAGATGTGCCCATCCGCCGGGATGATGCCCAGGCCCTTGCCCATGGCACCGGATGCGAACACCTTGTCCCGGACATCAGCCAGCGCCACGGCACTTCCCGCGACGGGAGCAACGATGTCAACCGTGCCCGGCGCAACAGCGCCGGTTCCTGCCGCCGCGGATGCCGTGGCCGGGGAAGCTGCCGGCAGCGCAACGGAAGATGCTTCCGGAACGGGAATGCCGGCGTCGGACACTGCTGCTGCTTCGTCTTCACGCGGTCCGAAGAAGAAGGTCAGGAGGAATGCGATGAGGACGGCGGAGCCGGTGCCCAGCAGCTGCAGGCCAAAGTTGCCCACCTGGCTGAAGGCGGGGAGGCCGAGGAGGGACGGGAACACGAACGCCGTGGCACCGCTGCCGCCGGCCGCTGCGATGGCGCCGCCGATCACGCCGCCGGCGATGCCGAAGTAGAAAGGCTTCTTGAGGGGCAGGTTGACGCCGTAGATGGCTGGCTCGGTGATGCCGGCAAGGAATCCGGACAACGCGGCAGGACCTGCCACGGTACGGCGGGCCTTGTTACGGGTGCGGAACAACACCGCGAGCGTGGCGGCTGCCTGGCCCAGGACCGCCGCAAGCAGCGGGCCCATCAGGAGGGAGTAGCCCTGGGTGGAGATCTCGTTGAGCATGCCCGGAACCAGGCCCCAGTGCAGGCCGAAGAGGACGAAGACCTGCCAGAAGCCGCCCATGACGGCGCCGGCCAGCCACGGAGCGAACGTGAAGGCTGCGTTGATGCCTGCGGACAGGCCCTGCGCGGCAAAGGTGGTGACCGGACCGACAGTGAGGAGGACCAGCGGCACCATGACCAAGAGCGTCAGCAGCGGCGTGGTGAAGTTCCGGATGGCGGAAGGCAGCACACGCGTCAGGAAGCGCTCCGCGTACCCCTGCAGCCAGACCGCCACAATGATGGGCAGGACCGAACTGGTGTAGTTCATCATCACCATGGGAATACCGGCGAAGTTGACGGGTTCGGCCTGGGCCGCGAGCGCCACGATGCTCGGGTAGACCAGAGCACCGGCGATGGCCATGGAGGTGAACTGGTTCGTTTTAAACCGTTTCGCAGCGGTGACTGCCAGGAACACCGGCAGGAAGTAGAAGATGGCGTCCGCGGTGGCTGCCAGGATCACGTTAGTCTGCGATGCGGGGTCAAGCCAGCCGAACTGGGTGGCCATGCTCAGGAACGCCTTGAGCAGGCCGGCTGCGGCCAGCGGCCAGATGACCGGCGAGAAGATTGAGGCGATCAGGTCGATGAAGCGGTTGAAGAGGTTGCCGTGTGCAACGGGTTCATCGCTTCCGGCGTCGTCATCGGTGAGCTTGGTGATCTTGCCGAGCTCGGCGTAGACCGTGGGAACGTTATTGCCGATGACAACCTGGAATTGTCCGCCGGCTTTCATCACGGTGATCACGCCGGGCAGTTTCTCGATTGCGGCCTGGTCCGCCTTGCTGTCGTCGCGCAGCTTGAGCCGGAGCCTGGTTGCGCAGTGGGTGGCGCTGGCGATGTTCCTTTCGCCGCCCACCCCCTGGAGGATGTCTCCGGCCAGAGACCGGTAGTCCACAGTTGCCATGTCAGACCTCTCTGTCTATTTTTGGGCACAAAAAAAGACCCGAGACGCACATGGTGTGCTTCTCAGGTCTTGCCCCATTCACGGGTAACAATCCTGTAGGCGAAATTGCCTTCGAGGTTCGACTATACAGATGGCATGGATCACAGGCAAGTGCTGTGCCGGTGATTGTCAGTGCCCGCCACTAGGGTGGAACCCATGGCAACAAAGACTTCCCGGACCTCCAAGGCGCCCGCCTACAAATGTGCTGAGTGCGGCTGGAGCACGGTCAAGTGGGTGGGCCGGTGCGGCGAGTGCCAGGCGTGGGGCACCGTTGAGGAGACCGGCGCCGCTGTTGCGCGGACGACGGCGGCCACTACAGTCCTCGAGCCGGCCCGCCGGATTGCCGAGGTGGATGCCACCACGGCCGCCTTCCTGCCCACGGGCGTTGATGAGCTGGACCGGGTGCTGGGAGGCGGCCTGGTTCCGGGCGCCGTGATCCTGCTGGCCGGTGAACCCGGGGTGGGCAAGTCCACCCTGCTGCTGGACGTTGCGGCGAAGTTCGCCCGGACCGCACAGGACGTGTTGTACGTGACCGGTGAGGAATCCGCGGCCCAGGTGAAGCTCCGCGCCGAGCGGATCGACGCCGTGGCCGAATCGCTCTACCTCTCCGCGGAAACGGACCTGGGCCAGGCTCTGGGGCAGGTGGAGAAGATTGAGCCGCGGCTGCTGATCGTGGACTCGGTGCAGACCCTCAGCAGCGCCGACGTTGATGGCAGCGCCGGCGGCGTTTCGCAGGTCCGCGAAGTGGCAGCGTCCATTATCGCTGCGGCCAAGCGGCGCAACATGACCACCCTCCTGGTGGGCCACGTGACCAAGGACGGCTCCATTGCCGGGCCGCGGCTGCTGGAGCACCTGGTGGACGTGGTGTGCCAGTTCGAGGGCGAGCGGCATTCGCGGCTCCGGCTGCTCCGTGCCGTCAAGAACCGTTACGGGCCCACGGATGATGTTGGCTGCTTCGACCTGAACGAGGACGGCATCCAGGGCCTGGCTGATCCCAGCGGGCTCTTTGTCAGCCGCACCAAGGAACCCGTATCCGGCACCTGCATCACGGTCACCATGGAGGGCCGGCGCCCTCTGCTGGCCGAGGTGCAGTCCCTGCTGGCGGAGAGCCCCAATTCCCAGCCGAGGCGTGCCACCAGCGGCCTGGACTCCTCGCGGGTTTCCATGCTGCTGGCTGTCCTGCAGCAGCGCGCGGGAACGCTGCTGCACAAGGATGATTCCTATGTGGCCACCGTGGGCGGTGTGAAGCTCAGCGAGCCGGCAACGGACCTTGCAGTTGCCCTGGCCGTAGCATCGGCAAAAGCGCGCAAACCGCTCCCCATCCGGCTCATCGCTTTTGGCGAGGTGGGCCTGGCCGGCGAGGTCCGGCCGGTACCAGGCATCAACCAGCGCATCCAGGAAGCGCACCGGCTCGGGTTTACGCACGCCGTTGTTCCGGCCAGCCATGCAGGGCCGGGGCCCATCCCGGCCGGTTTTTCCGTCCGGGAAGTGGAGCATCTCACCGAGGCGTTGAGCCTGCTGATTGGTTAGTTAGCTGTTGTGGCGTGGCAGCGAATCGGGGTCGTCACGCCGGGAGTTGAGCAGCCAGCCGGACACGTCGCTGCGGAGCACCAGCAGCGGCCCGCCGGTGCTGTTCACGTTGCCGGTGGGCACGTAATAGCCGCGGCCGGAGCCGGGACCGCCGGCCGCCCGGTCCAGGGCGTCAACCAGGTACCGCGGCAGGTGGCCCTGTGGACCAATGCTGTGGAGCTCATCTAGTTCTTCCGGCGTCAGACGTCCCAACACCTCGGCAATACTGGCCATGACTGGTCCCTTCGAGCAGAGTGCCTGAAGGAATAACCTAAAGCAGCACCGTGAACTGCGGGTTAACGTTGGACGGCAACTACCGACAGTTTTCAAACAACCACCCACCGGAGGAAACATGCCCGTTCTGAGCGCAGGAATCCTGCTGTACCGGAGGGTGGCTCCTGGCGGCTTCGAGGTGTGGATAGCCCATATGGGCGGTCCGTTTTGGGCCCGCAAGGACGCCCATGCCTGGTCCATCCCCAAGGGTGAATACGGGGAGGACGAGGATCCCCTGGCCGCGGCGCTGCGCGAGTTTGCCGAGGAAATGGGGACTCCGGCTCCGGCTGCGGACTACCGGCTGCTCGGGGCCTTCAGGCAGCGCTCCGGCAAGGTCATCACCGTCTTTACCGCGGAGCAGGACTTCCAGCCGGAACGGATCGCCAGCAACACGTTTCCGCTGGAGTGGCCCAAAGGGTCAGGCCGGATCCAGGACTACCCGGAAATCGACGATGCCCGCTGGTTCCCCGAACCGGAAGCCCGGCTCAAGCTGGTGAAGGGGCAACTGCCCGTTCTCGATACGCTGGCTGAGCAGGTCCGCGCGGAG
>NZ_JCAXEF010000015.1:0-90311 GCF_059758765.1 Pseudarthrobacter sp. GQ63 | reverse complement strand
GGGCTGGGAGATCCCCGCCGAACTCGCCCACATCGAGTCCTCCGGCAGCACCCGCCAGGAAGCCAGCTCCCTGCTGGCGGCCACTGCATGACGGGATAGCCACCGCTGAAGCCCCTGAAAACTGAAGCAAAGACAGGACCAATGATGTTCCCCGTCAGAATCGAAATCATTCCCTCCGAGGGAATCGTTGAGCAGGTCCGGGCCAAGGTGTCCGCGGCCACGCCGCTGAGCGTCACCTGCCTGCCGCACCACGGCATCGAGCGCACCATGCGCACCGCCGTGGAGCTGAGCGACGCCGGCTACCAGGTGATCCCGCACCTCGCCGCCCGGAGCATCCGCAGCCGTGCCGAGCTCACCGACATCATCCGTGGCTGCGATGCCGCGGGAATCCGCGAAGTCTTCGTTATTGGGGGAGACCGGAAGCAGCCCGCCGGCACCTACGACTCGGCGTTTCCGGTCCTCGAGGACATCGCCCAGTACACCGGCGGAATGATGCGCGTGGGCGTGGCCGGCTACCCGGAGGGCCACCCGCTGGTCAGCCCCCTGGACCTGCTGGACGGACTGCTGGCCAAGCAGCCTCTTGCCTCGCATGTAGTCACGCAGATGTGCTTTTCCGCCGGAAAGATCCACGATTACGCCGCGCTCCTGCGCCGCGAAGGCGTCCACCTGCCCCTGTGGGCGGGCGTGGCGGGGTCCGTCCCGCGGACCAAGCTGGTGGCACTCGCCACGCAGATCGGCGTCGGAAGTTCCCTGAAGTTCCTCAGCCGCAAGGGCCCGCTGGCCCGCAAACTCCTCAGCGGCGACCGGTACTCCCCGGACACCCTGGTGGCCGGGCTCAAAACCACGCCCGGCGCCGTTGCCGGCATCCACCTCTACAGCTTCAACAGCCTCGACTCCCTGCCCTCAGGTCCTGGAAACGTATCCTCTTCCGCACTCCAGACAGCTTTGATCCGAGGAGCAGCACGTGACAACTAACCCTGTGACAACCCGCCAGGAGCCGCATCTTGGGCGGCAGCTCACCAACGCGGGGCCTTATGAGGGCCCGTTCATCTCGCAGCAGGTCATCGAGGTGGACCACACGTACACCGCGGACGACCTGGTGGCGGTGGGCCGGGACGCGGAGTGCGTGGCGCTCCGGAATGCCGTCCGCTGGCACTGCGAGGGCCGGGTCCTGCTGCTGGGCAACCGGACCGTCGTCCTGCGGTAGGCGCCATGAAACCGAGCGAAGCTCACAGCTGGCGGCGGGTGTCCTGGAACGCCCTGCCCGCAGGCCAGCCGGTACGCCTCTCTCAGGACGGGCAACATATCGGCTGCGGCGTGGTGGACGGGTCCACACCGGACGGCTCCATCATCTGGGTGGTGTTGGACGGGTGGTCCGAGCGCCGCATGTTCCACCGGGAGGACTTCGTCAAAGTGGAGATCAAAGGATAGAGCCGGCTGTTGACCGCCCACCCGCAATTGGCCACGATGGGGTATGACTGAGACCGGAGCTGACCCCGCAGGCACCCCTTCTGGCGACGATGCCGTGGAGGAGGTCGACGGCGTGGCGACGGCGGAGGGCATCGCGGACGAGATCCGGGACGAGATCCGCCTGGGCCACGTCGAGGACGACGTCAGCCACGTGCTTGAGGAACGCTTCGACGAGGCCGGCATAAGCTTGCGTCCGGAGGCCGTGGACGACCTTGCCGAGGAGATCGAGAAGGACGCCTCGACCTAGGGATCAGGGCTACGGCCAGTCCGCCAGCCTGAACTGCACGGGCTGCCGAATGCCGACCAGGAGGTCGCCGGTCCACTCGGCGACTGTGCGCTGCCGACCCTCCAGCGGATCCGAAATATCGGGCTGCTGAACTTCCTCGCGGGCAGTCTGCGTAGCGTCGTCCGAGCGTTCCATGTATCCCCCCTTGGCGTGCTGTTGAAGCTAACCGTAGGCAGGCCGGGACGGCAACGGAAGAGGGTTTATCTATCGACGGGATAAACTTGGCAAATCTTGAGCAAGAGGCGCATAAAGCAAGCGGACGACGGCGGGAGGTCCCGCCGTCGTCCGCTGTCCTTGTGCCCCGCTGGGGAGTGGCTAGTCGTCGTAGGTGTTGGCGATGTAGACGTCGCACGGTGCGTTGTGCGCCACGCTGTTGGCCACGCTGCCGAGGAGCCGGCCGATGCCGCGCATGCGCCGGTTACCGACGACGATCAGCCGCGCGTCGAGGCGCATGGCTTCCTTGATGAGGGCGTCAGCGGGCTTGCCGCGGGCTGCGAAGTAGCTGATCTCCACGCCCGGCCGCGTTTCGCCAAGGGACTTCGCGACCGTTTCGGCGGCCTCGGAGTTCCAGACCTTCACTTCGTCCGAGCCGACGCCGAAGGTCTCGGCCCGGTCCGAGTCGAATGCGGTGACGATGTGGAGGGAACCTCCCAGCGACTTTGCAAGGCCCAGCGCCACTTCCGCAGCCTTCCGTGCCGACGGGCTGCCGTCCACACCTACAACAACTACTCCGCTCATGCTGTGCTCCTTCGTTCTGTGTCCGTGGTTCAACGTCCACTGGCCAGTCTAGAGAAGTTCAGGCTGAAGACCCCACGTCATTTTGCGGATGTCCCCACTTTGCAGTCCGCTGAGCGCGGCGAGCTCGAAGTCATCCATGACGCCGAGGCGGCGGGCGGCGGCCAGAAGGGTCAGCCGCCGCCCCTCCAGGGCAGCCTTTGCTTCCCCGAGTTCGGCCAGCTCGGACTTCAGCCCCGCGATGACAGCCAACTGCTGATCCGGGTGTGCCCCGGACGGCAGCAGGTCATCAAAGGACAGGCCGATGGTTCGGATGGTCCAACGGGAAAGCCCTGCAGCCTCGGCCAGGCGCGTCACCTTGATCCCGTCCCGGAGCGCCTGCGCGATGTGCTGGTTCAGGCGGACGAAGAGCGGACGGCTGCTGCTGGCGTTGAAGGCGATGCGCTGCCGGTTCGCCTTGAGCAGCCTGCGGAGCTTGTCCGCCTGCCGGGCGGTGGGGTCGGATTTCGGCATTCCGCGGTAGCGGTAGTAACCGGCATCGTCCTGGTGCGTAACGCTCAAGATCACTCCTCGGTTCGTTGTGCCGCTGAACGGGCCGACGTACCTAGAAGGCTAGGCAGCAAGGCGCCGCGGCGGGAAATACCAATAGTGCGTGGACCCATAACCGGAACGTGTGGGTGGGCCAGCCATAAGGGACGCTTATCCGCCCACGCACTTTAGGTCTTATCCACAGCAGCGGGATTTCCCTAGTGTCGAAGGAAACGAGCACCGCTCACTCCTGACTCCCTAGGAAGAGACCATGCCAGAATTTGTACCTGCCTTGCGGGTGTCCCGCATCAAGTCCTCGGCCAGTGTGGCTGCTGCGGCCCGGGTGCGTGAGCTCAAGGCGGAAGGACGCCGCATCCTCGACCTGACCGTCGGAGAGCCGGACTTCGACACGCCGGAGCACATCAAGGCAGCCGCGGTGGAGGCCATCACCCGCGGCGAAACCAAGTACACGTCGGTCACCGGAACTCCGGCGCTGCAGAAGGCCATCCTCCAGACCCTCGAGCTGCGCACGGGCCTGCACTACACGCCGGCTGAGGTCACCATCGGCGGGGGAGCCAAGCAGGTCATCTTTACCGCCTTCATGGCCTCCCTCAACGCCGGCGACGAAGTGATTGTTCCCGCCCCCTACTGGGTTTCCTACCCGGATATGGTGCTGGCCAACGACGGCACGCCGGTCGTTGTTCCCTGCGGCGAAGACTCCGGATTCAAGCTCACCCCGGAGGCCCTGGCGGGTGCCATCACAGGCCGGACCAAGTGGGTCATCCTCAACGCACCGTCCAACCCCACCGGCGCCGTCTATTCCCGTGCCGAACTGCGGGCGCTCGCCGACGTCCTTGCCGTTCACCCGCACGTCTCTGTCCTCGCGGACGAAATATACGACCAGATCTACTTCGGCGACGGCAAGCTGGCCAGCCTGGTGGAGGTGGCCCCGGAACTCAAGGACCGGGTCCTGGCCGTCAACGGCGTATCCAAGGCCTACGCCATGACCGGCTGGCGCCTGGGATACGCCGCAGGGCCGGCGCCGCTGATCGCAGCCATCAACAAGCTGCAGTCGCAGATCTCCTCCTGCCCGTCCTCCGTGAGCCAGGCCGCCGCCGCGGCCGCCCTCACCGGCAGCCAGGACTTCGTCCGGGACAGCGTGGAGACCTACCGCAAGCGGCGGGACACCGCCGTCGCCGCCCTGAACGCCGTTGACGGTTTGTCATGCACGACGCCGGACGGCGCCTTCTACACATACGTCAACTGTGCAGGGGTCATCGGCAAAACAACGCCCGAAGGACAGGTCATCAGTAACGACCAGGACTTCACCCTCTACCTGCTTGATGCAGCCTCCGTGGCTGTGATCCAGGGCTCGGCCTACGGCCTGGGCCCGTACTTCCGGATCTCCTACGCCACCAGCCTGGACGTCATCGAGGAATCCATCGCTGCCATCGACAAGGCCGTCCAGGCCCTCACCTGACCCAACCCCACCGAAGGAAACAACGCCGTGATCCACGTCAAAACCACCATCGACCGACCCAGCGCCGACGCCGTCAGCCGGCTGGCGAAGTTCTCGTCAGCCACCATCCACGAGGCGCAGGGCCGTAAGGGCGCACTGAGCTCCCGCATCAAGCCCATCGACAGGGCCATGTCCTTCTGCGGCCCCGCCACCACCGTCCGCTGCGCACCGCGTGACAACCTGATGCTCCAGGTGGCCATCCACTACGCCCAGCCCGGGGACGTCATCCTGGCTTCCGCGGGGGAATACGAGGAAGCCGGGACGTTCGGCGACGTCCTGGGCAACGCCATGAAGGCCAAGGGCCTGGCCGGCCTGGTGACGGACTCCGGTGTCCGCGACACCCAGGACCTCATTGAACTCGGACTGCCCGTCTTTTCCGGCAGCGTGTCCATCAAGGGCACGGTCAAGGAGACCATCGGCCCCATCAACCACCCGGTGGTCTTCGGTGACGAAATCATCTATCCCGGTGACGTCCTGCGTGGCGACGCCGATGGTGTGGTGGTGGTCCGCAAGGACGAGATCGAGGAGGTCATCCGCCTCTCCCAGGAACGTGACGACGCCGAGCGTGAGCTCATTGGCCTGTACAAGGCAGGCGGCACCACCATCGATCTCTGCAACCTCACGGACGTCCTGAAGGCCAAGGGCCTGCTGGTGGAACAGGCTTAGCTGGGCTCTTCCTGCGAAGCACAGGCGCACCTGGCGGCCGGGCAGTGGCCGGCGGGTTGCGCTTCCCCGCCGCGCCGGCTGCAAGAATGGGCGCATGCCCCTCGACAGATTTCCGATCCGCCGGTTGGAAGAGGATCCATCCAACGTCCTTGACCGTCGGCGGTGGCCGGCAGTCCTGCCGCCCGTGGCACAGGTACTGGACGATGGGCTTGAACTGACGCCAGCCACCGTCCTGGTGGGCGAGAACGGTTCAGGGAAATCAACGATCGTGGAAGCGATAGCCCTGGCGTACGGTTTGTCGCCCGAAGGCGGGTCAACTGGTGCGCGGCACAGCACCAGGGCCAGTGAATCGCTGCTGGCCGATCATCTGCAGCTTGTCAGGAATGCGGGCACCACCAGGCGCGGGTACTTCCTGCGGGCCGAAACAATGCATGGCTTCTTTACCTACCTGGAGAAAAACCCCAGTACCTCGGGCCGGGACGATATCCGCTTCCACGACATGTCCCACGGTGAGTCGTTCCTGGAACTCGCGGTCAACAGATTCCGCGGGCGGGGGCTGTGGGTGCTGGATGAGCCGGAGTCCGCATTGTCCTTCAGCGGGTGCCTGAGTCTCCTCGGGGTCCTGAAAGACCTCCTGGCGTCCGGGGAATCCCAGGTGATCATGTCCACGCACTCGCCGGTTCTTGCGGCCCTTCCGGGAGCCCGGATCCTGGAAGTGGGGCCGTGGGGACTGCGCCCTCGTGGCTGGGAGGAGCTGGACCTCGTGGGCAGCTGGCGGTCGTTCCTTGATGCGCCCCAGCGGTACCTCCGGCACCTCTAGTCCAGGCCGGAGGTACCACCGTGCGGCCTATTGCGCCGGCAGCGGATACTCCGGCGGACCGAAGGCCGCATCCTCCAGGTACCAGACGGTGGACCCCCGGCCGCCGGCCGGCATGATGCTGCCTTCGAACACAAACACAGGCTCAACGGACCGGTCCTCGGGCCGCCAAAAACCATTGGCGGGGCAGTGGAATCCGGTTTTGGCCATCAAACCCGGGCTTTTACCCGAATTCCTCCCCAAGGTGTTTATCTTTTTCACGGCGCACTCCCATTGATCCGCACAAGAATTAATTCGCCGGAATTGTCCGGCTTTTCCTAGATTCTAGGATCGGGGGAGCGGGAATACTAAGACCAATGATGAGTGACGCGATAAGTGGAACCTATGGACCAGCTACCGTGAATATTTGCTGCTGAGCATTTCCTGCAGCATTTCCTTCACCACGAGCAGGACCGCGGACGCCGCCTCGGACAGCGGGTCATGATCGGGGGTGCACAGCGCAATCTTGCACTGCAACGCCGGATCCACAATGCGCAGCACCTGGAAGTCCTCCTCGTGGAACAGGGCGTCAGCAGCGGACTTGGGCATGATGGTGGCACCAAGATCGGCCCGCAGCAGCCGTGCGAGGGAGGGGACGGACTCCACTTCCCCCACCAGCCGGAGCTTCAGGCCCTTGCTGGCGAAGCCGGCCTCTACCGCCTGGCGCAGGGTGTGGATCTGCTCGGGCAGGAACAGCCCGTGGCGGGCCACCTCCTCAAGGGTGATGCCGCCGTCGGCCTGCTGCACCCCTGCCCTGCCCGCGTTGACTACGAAGTGCAGGTCCTCCACGATCATCGTGGTGAACTGCACGCCGCGGATAGGGCCGGGCTCGTAGATGAGTGCCATGTCCAGGCGGCCGTTCTTGATGGCCTCGCTGAGCACGCCGCCGTAGATTTCAGTGACGTGCAGGACGATGTCCGGGTACCGGCTGGCCACCTCGCTGATGATCCGCGGCGTCAGGCTTGAGGCCATGCTGTAGGGCGCGATCGCAATGGACACGCGGCCGGACGGTGCCGCCCCGGACTTGGCGACGTCCTGCCGTGCCTGGTCCACCAGCCGCAGGATGGACTGGGCATGCCGGTACAGCGTGTGCCCGGCGGCGGTGGGCTTTACCCCCTGTTTGCTGCGGATCAGCAGGCGCTGCTTGAGGTCGTTCTCAAGCGCCGAAACCTGCTGGCTCAGGGCCGGCTGGGCCACATGCAGCGCTGCCGCGGCCTTGGTGATGCTTCCTGAATCCACTATCTGCACGAAGTACGCAAGCTTCCGCGTATCCATGGCGCCTTCTCTCTTCGCGGCGTCCTGAACCCATAAAGGTCATAACCGGATGCTATGGAGGGATACGCAACTGGTCTTTGTGTGATGCATATCTCTGACACTAGGTTGAACCCAGAACGCTATTTCATGAGCAATTCATTCTAACCCCGGCCAGGCATGCGATTTAACGATGGCGTCAGACGCATTCTGCATAAAGCCGGTGTTTACCGGGATAGGCGTTTTCTTTTACATATCCGAAATATGCACTCAATAGCTTCAAAGCATCCAAAGATCCGCTACCAGCCCGGATTCTTCTTGAGAAAGAGACAGTAAATGCGAGCAACTATCAAAGGCAAAATGGCGGCCGTGGCCGCCCTCTCCGCAGCGGTTCTGGTCCTTTCCGGCTGCGGGGGCGGCAGCGAGGCAGCCGGCAGCGGCGGAAGCGCCACCTCGGGCGAGGTGAACCTCATCGCCTACTCGGGTGTCTGGCAGGACCAGTACACCGCTGCAGTAATCGAACCCTTCCAGGCCAAGTACCCGGACATCAAGATCAACTACGCCTCGAAGCGGTCCTCCGCTGAAATGCTCAGCGCCCTCCAGGGCCAGAAGAACAACCCCGCCACCGACGTCGCCATCATGGACAACTCCGTGTCCACCACCGGCAACAAGCAGGGCCTGTTCGAGAAGGTAGACGAGGAAAGCGTCCCGAACCTTGCCAACGTCCCGGAAAAGTTCCGGGACAAGGAAGGGTACGGACCCGTGGCGATGCTCGACGCCGTAGGCCTGGTGTACGACACTGCCACGTTCCCCGAGGCCCCGGACAGCTGGAAGGTGCTCTGGGACCCGGCCTACGCCGGCAAGATCAACGTCAACGCCCCGCCATCCCTGCTGGGCCTGTCCCTGACCGCCATCACCTCCAAGATGGAGGGCGAGGACTACACCCAGGGCATTGACTCCGCCGTGACCCGCCTCAAGGAAATGGCCCCTGGCGTCCAGACGTTCGCACCCAACCCGGACGAATACCAGAACGTCATTACCGGGCAGACCGTCCTTGGCCTTGGCCAGAACGCCCGCGGCCAGTTCTACAGTGACCAGAGCAACAAGAAGATGGGTGTCACCTTCCCCAAGGAAGGCACTGTCTACCAGATCAACACCATCAACCTGGTGAAGGACGCCCCGCACTCCGAGGCTGCCAAGACCTTCGTTGACTACGCACTGTCCGCAGAGGCACAGACGGCCTTCGCCAAGGCACTGTTTTACGCACCCTCCGTCACCAATGCGGAACTCCCCGCCGATGTGAAGGACCGCGTGGTTCCCACCGACGGCTCCCTCAACATCGTCCCGCTGGACGTCGAATTCCTGTCCTCGGCCCGCGACAAGTGGACCGACACCTGGAAGCGCCAGATCATCACCAACTAGCGCCTGCCGGCGCCCCCTCCCCAACTTCCCCTTCAGGAGAACTGAAACCGTGACTGAACCCAAACTGTCGATCGTTGATCTGACCAAAAGATACGCAGCAGATCTGGACCCCGCCGTCGACCGCCTGAACATGGAAGTTGAGGAGGGGCACCTGGTGGCACTCCTCGGCCCGTCCGGTTGCGGCAAGACCACCACCCTCCGGATGGTTGCCGGCCTCATGGACCCCACCGCCGGCTCCATCGTGGTGGACGGCAAGGAAATCACCCACACTCCGGTGAACAAGCGCGGCATGGGCATGGTGTTCCAGTCCTACGCCCTGTTCCCCCACATGAACGTGGAACAGAACGTGGCGTTCGGCCTGGAAATGCGCCAGACACCCAAGTCGGAGCAGAAGGCACGGGTGGCGGCCGCCCTGGACATGGTCCAGCTCGGCCACCTCGGCAAGCGCCAGACCAAGGAACTGTCCGGCGGCCAGCAGCAGCGGATCGCCCTGGCCCGCGCCCTGGTGGTGGAGCCCACCCTGCTCCTCCTGGATGAACCCCTGTCCAATCTGGATGCCAAACTCCGCGAAACCATGCGCACCGAAATCCGATCCATCCAGCAGCGCACCCGGGCAACCACGCTCTTCGTTACGCACGACCAGGACGAGGCCCTGGACATGGCCGACCGGATCGCCGTGATGAACGGCGGCCTGATCGAACAGTTCGGCTCGCCCACCGAGGTGTACGAGCGGCCCCGCACGCATTTCGTCGCCAACTTCATTGGGCAGGCCAACTTCCTGGCCGCCCGCGTCGGCGCGGAAACGGGACGGGCCAACCTTGCAGGCGAAAGCTACTACAAGGTGGACGTGGACGGCCTGGGCCAGTTCGGCGCCATCGGGTCCGCCGGCCTGTCAGGCAGCAGCCACGAGCTGGTCATCCGCCCGCACCGGCTCAATGTGTCCCTGCACCCCGGCGCAGCGCAGGCACCACTTGCCGGCACCATTGAACGGGTCAGCTACACCGGTGACGCCCTGGCCGTCGCGGTCCGCATCGGGGACCAGCAGCTGCACGCCCAGATGCTGACCAGCAGCGGCGACCTGCCCCGCATCGGAGACGCCGCGTACCTCTCCTGGGCGGCCGACGACGCCTATCTCCTCCCGGCAGCCGCCCAGCCGGAGAGGCTGGCAGCATGACGGTCCTGGAAGCCCCTGCCGCGCCGGAACGGCCCAAGGCCCAGGACGAGGGGCAGCTCGAACGGGCCACCGAGCGGCGCAACCGGCGTACCTACCTGGCGCTGCTGCTTCCGGGCCTGCTCGGCCTGCTGGTCAGCTTCGTTTTCCCGCTGGCGTACATGGTCCGGATGTCCTTCAACCAGGGCGCACCGGACGGTGTCATCGTTGAGACGTTCACCCTGGACACCTACATCCAGCCCCTCACCGACCCCTACTACTGGCGGGTCACGCTGGACACTTTCCAGATGGGCGTCACCGTCGGCATCCTCTGCGTCATCGTGTCCTACCCGGTGGCCCTCTTCCTTGCACGGAGTACCAGCAAATGGCGCGGCCTGCTCATCGCCATTGCCATCGCCCCGCTGCTCACCTCCGCCGTGGTCCGCACCTACGGGTGGATGGTCATCCTGGGAACCAACGGCCTGATCAACTCCTCGCTCGGCGGCCTGGGCCTGATCGACACACCCCTGAAGCTCACCAACAACATGACCGGCGTGACCATCGGCCTGGTGGAAATCTTCATGCCGTACGCGATCCTCGCCATGATCTCCGGGTTCGGCAGGCTAAGCCCCCAGCTGGAGGAGGCGGCCGGTTCCCTCGGAGCCAGCAAGTTCAAAGTGTTCACCCGGGTGACGCTGCCGCTGTGCCTTCCCGGCCTCCTGACGGCGTTCCTTTTGGTCTTCGTCCTCTCCATCAGCACCTTCATCACCCCGCGGCTCCTGGGCGGCGGCAGCGTGCAGGTGCTGGCCACCGAGATCTACGACCAGACCACCGGCCTGCTCAACTGGCCGTTTGCCGCCGCCCTGTCCGTCATCCTGCTGGTGCTCTTCGGCCTGATCATCGCCGTCTACCAGCGGCTCACCAAGAAAATCGGAGGCTGACCGTGAGCAGTGCCAACGCAAGCAGCGCCAAAGTCTTCACACCGCGCTTCAACCCCGCCAAACCCGCCTTCGGCGTGCTGGTGTTCCTGCTGTACCTGTTCCTGCTGGCACCGCTCCTCATTGTGTTTGTGGTGTCCTTCGCGTCCAACCAGTACCTGTCCTTCCCGCCGGAGGGGATCACCCTGAAGTGGTACGAGATGCTTCCGCAGGAAAGCACGTTCATGGAGGGCATGAAGGTCAGCCTGATCGTGGCCGTCATCGTCACGCTCATCGTCCTCGCGCTGGGGGTTCCGGCGGCGCTGGCGCTGGACCGCTTCGAATTCAAGGCCAAGGCCGCCGTGCAGTCGTTCTTCCTCTCGCCGCTGCTGATCCCCAGCATCGTCCTGGCGCTGGGCATGGTGCTGCTCTTCGGTCCGCTGGAACTGAACAACACCTACGCCGGCATCATCATCGGCCACGTGGCCATCACCATCCCGTTTGTCATCAGGACCACCCTGATGAGCCTGGCCACGACGGACACGTCCTGCGAGGCGGCTGCACGCATCCTGGGCGCCGACTCCTGGACGGTCTTCCGCCGCGTGACCCTTCCCATTATCCAGCCGGGCGTGATCGCCGGCGGCGTCATCGCCTTCATCGTCTCCTTCGATGAAGCCGTGATCTCACTGTTCGTGGCCGAATCAGGCCTGCCAACCCTCCCCGTGCAGGTGCTGAGGTATGTGGAAAACTCCGCGGACGCCGCCGTCGCAGCCCTCTCCGTGATCCTCATCCTCATCTCGCTTGCCGTGGTGGTGGTCGTGGAACGCGTCATGGGACTGCGAAAAGCCCTGCGCTGACTCCTCCTGCCCCTACAAAACAGCCCTGCCCGGTCCGCACCAGCGGGCCGGGCAGGACGCCGTCCACAAGAGGCACAGGTCATAACCGGCACCTATCCCGTGACACCGATTACGTCTTTGTGTGATCAAAGTCCCGGTGCCAGACTTTTTCTACAAGCCCGGTAAACCGGGCCCGGACCCAAGCCCCATCCGGCTGGTCCACAGAATCCGCTTCCGGCAGCTGCCGCTTCCCCTGGCCAGCGCCGCGCCACCACCCCAAGGAGGGCTCACATGGGACCCATCGTTGATCTCGTTGCAGATCTCGGAGAAGGCTTCGGCACGTACTCCATGGGCGACGACGCGGCCCTCCTGGAAGTAGTGTCCAGCGCCAACATCGCCTGCGGCTTCCACGCAGGGGACCCGGACATCATGAACACCACGGTCGCCGAGTGCGTGCGCCGCGGCGTCAGCATCGGTGCCCACCCCAGCTTCCCGGACCTGCGCGGCTTCGGCCGGCGCGCCATGGACCTCACCGCTGACGAAGTCCGCAACGACGTCCTGTACCAGTTCGGAGCCCTCGGCGCCTTCGCCGCCTACCATGGCGCCGCCGTCGCGCACCTCGCACCGCACGGCCGCCTCGGCAACCTTGTAGCCACCCGGCCCGACTATGCCGAAGCCGTTGCGGACGCCGCCGCCCGAGTCAGCCCGGACCTCATTGTCCTGGCCCAGGACGGCGAACTTGCAGACGCCGCAAAAGCGCGCCAGCTGCCCGTGGGCATCGTGGGCATCGCAGACCGAGCCTACGAGGCGGACGGCACCCTGGTGCCACGCAGCCGCCCGGGCGCCGTCATCCACGATCCCTCCGCCATCGTGGACCGCACCATCCGGATGGTCTGCGAGGGCCTGATCGAAACTGTCGCCGGAACCGACCTGCCGATCGTCGCCGACACCATCCTGCTCCACGGGGACACCCCCGGCGCGGTCCAGCTGGCGCGCCGGGTGCGCGCGGAACTGGAGCGCGCAGGCGTGACCATCGCCCCGCTCGCCCAGGTCCTGGCCGCCAAAGTGGAAGCCGCCTGACATGCCCGCCACTTCCACACCAGCGCTGCCTCCGGTGGAGGTCTTCGAATCCGGGGACGCTGCCCTGCGCGTCGTCGCATCGTCAGCGGACCGGGAGGCCAACTGGGCCACCGTCCATGCCCTTGCCGGGTGGCTGGACGCCGCCGGAGCCGACGGCGTCCACGGCGCGGTACCGACGTACGACTCCCTGCTCGTGGAATTCGACCCCGGCGTTACCTCCGCCCGCCAGGTCCGGGCCTTCGTACTGCTGGGCCTGCGCCAGCTCGAATTCACCGGCGCGCCCGCCCGCGCGCCCCGCGAGTTCAGCGTCCCGGTGGTCTACGGCGGCGAGTACGGACCCGACCTGGAACGTGTCGCTGAACAGCAGCAGCTGTCCGTCGAGGAAATCATCACGCTGCACACGGCCAAGTCCTACGTGATCCGGTGCCTGGGCGCACCCGCCGGTTCGCCCATGATGGACGGCCCCGACTTCCCGCAGCCGGTCCCGCGTCTTAAGGACCCCCGGCTCTCCGTCCCTGCCGGAGCTGTGTCCGTGGCCGGCCGCCAGGCAGTGATCGCCCCCGCGGCCGCACCCGGCGGATGGTGCGTCATCGGCCAGACACCGCTCACCGTCCTCGACGCAGCGGCCGAACCGCTGGTTCCCTACGTCCCCGGCGACGTGCTGCGGTTCCACCGGATCCCGCCGGAGGACTTCGCCACGTACGACGGCCGGAAACTGGAGGCAGCACGATGAACGGCTCCCTGGTCATCCAGCAGCCCGGCAACTCCGTGGTCACGGACCTTGGCCGCTTCCGGGGACCCCGGTTCGGGCTGCCCGTGAACGGCGCGCTGGACCAGTTCTCGGCCCGGGCGGCGAACATCCTCGCCGGCAACGCGGACAACTCCCCGCTCCTGGAAATCACAGCCCTCGACTTCCGGATGCGCGCCACCACGGACATCCTGATCGCCGTCACGGGAACGCCCCTGCACCTTACGGTGGGCGGGCGCGAGTGCCAGCAGTGGGAGCCGGTATCCGTGCGGGCGGGGGAGACAGTGGCGCTGCGCCGGCTCGACGGCGGCCTCCGGGCCTACGTAGCGGTCCACGGCTCAGTGCACGCGCCGGTCCTCCTGGGCAGCTGCGCGCCGGACACCGTCGTGGGATTCGGGCTTCGGCTCACGGAAGGCACGGAACTGAGGACCTTCAAGAGCGTCCCGCCCATCCGGCAGCCGTACTTCGACCTGCCGCTGTTCCGCCTCGGCCTGACCCGCCCGGAGTTCCACAGCACCGCAGTGGTGGAAGTGACGGACGGCCCCGATGTGGACGAATTCGGCGGGACCGCGGACCTGCTCTACAGCACCGAGTACACCGTCAGCGGCCGGAGCAACCACATCGGGCTGCGGCTGGGAGGGGCACTTCCGGAACGCCAGTCCACCGCCGAGGTGCTGTCCAGGGGAGTCCCGGTCGGAGCCATCGAGGTGCCTTCCCGGGAGGAACTCCTGGTTCTACACCGTGGACGCGGGGTAACCGCCGGCTACCCCGTCCTGGCCGTGGTGACCAGCCGCTCGCTGGACGTCCTGGCGCAGGCCCGGCCCGGCCACAAAATCACGTTCCGCAAAACCACCGTCCCGGAGGCAACAGCGAAACACCGGGCAGCGCTGAGGGAACTGGAAACCCTCCGCTCCACGGTGGGCACCGTGTTCTCCCTCCTCGGCGTGGGCGGCCCCCCGGGCCCGCCCCGGCTCGCACCCGCCGCCGGAAGCTGAAGACTCTCGCTTCCCCCGAAAAGCATTGTTACCATCCCCTTAAGTAAGGAACGCCATGTCCACCTCAACGCATGCGGCCCAGCCGCACCAGGAGCGGCTCAGCAGCAAGCAGACCCGCAAGGTCGTCACGGCCGGCTGCGTCGGCATTTTCGTGGAACTTTACGACAACGGCATCTTCGCCTTTATGGCCGGAACGCTTGCCCTCGTCTTCCTGGCCCCTGGAAACCCGGACAACGCACTCCTGTTTGTCTTCGCCGGCTACGCCGTCTCCTTTTTCGTGCGCCCCCTCGGCGCCGTCGTCTGCGGTTACCTCGGTGACCGGATTGGGCGGCAAAAGCTCCTGGTGTTTGTCATCCTGCTGATCAGCGTTGCGACCGCGGGCATCGGCCTGCTGCCGCCGTACGCGGCCATCGGCGTCGCGGCCCCCATCCTGCTCGTGCTGCTCCGCATGCTCCAGGGTTTTTCCGTTGGCGGTGAAGCTGCAGGCGCAATGACCTTCCTCGCCGAGCACGCCCCCGAGGGCAAGCGCGGCGTCATTACCTCCTACGCCCAGATTGCCTCGTTCGCAGCCCTCCTGACCGGCACCCTGGTTGCCTACTCCATGTCCCCCTGGCTCACCCAGGAAGCGATCGACGGCGGCGGCTTTGGATCGTTCGCTTGGCGTATCCCGTTCCTGGTGGCCATCCCCATGGGCATCATCGGCTGGTACATCCGCAAGGCCATCAGCGATACCCCCAATTTCGAAAAGCTCAAGGAAGAAGGCGGGCTCTCGGCCAACCCGCTCAAGGAGGCTTTTGCCTCGCCCGAGCACCGCCGTGCCATGCTGCTGGCACTCTTCATCCCGCTGATGAACGGTTCCGGCTACTACGTCCTGTTCTCCTACATGCCCACCTTCCTCAAGGGCAAGCAGCTGAACTTCACCATCGGCGAGGCGCTGCTGGTCACCGCCTGCAGCCTGGTGGTCATCTGCATCGCCATTCCCTTCATGGGCGCGCTCTCGGACCGCATCGGCCGCAAGAAGGTCATCGCCGGTTCCGCCATCGCCATGGCCGTCCTGGGCATCCCTTCGTACGCGCTGATTGCCACTGGCGAGATGGCACTGGCCATTTTGGGCGCCTCCATCATGGCAGTGGTCTTCGCCGGCCACACGGCAGTCATCCACATCCTCATCGTGGAGCTCTTCCCCACCCGTGTCCGGTACTCGGCCTACGGCCTGGGCTACAACATCTCCTCGGCACTCTTCGGCGGCACCGCGCCGCTGCTGATGACCTGGCTCATCTCCTCCACCGGCAACATCTACATGCCCGCGTTCTACGCCGTGATCACCGCGCTGGGCACCCTTGCCGCGGTCAGCACGGTCAAGGACCGGGCGCACCTGCCGCTCCGCGACGCCTGACTTTTCCACTCCCGAATTTCCGCTACCTGCGCAGCACTGTGCTGCACCTTCCTAGGAGACCTCCATGTCCTTTTCCGATTACTCAACGGCCCTGGTCACCGGTGCCTCCACCGGCATGGGCGCCGCGATCGCCGAACGCCTAACCAAGCGCGGACTCACCGTCCACGCCCTGGCCCGCAACGAGGACCGCCTGAAGGAACTCGCGGACAAGACCGGCGCGGTGCCCCACGTGGTGGACCTGACGGACACCGCGGCGCTGGCCGCCGCCGTCGGGAACCTCCAGGTGGACGTCCTGGTGAACTGCGCCGGAGTCTCCCGGCCCGGCAACATCCTGGACTCCAGCGAAAGCGACATTGACGAACTCGTGGACGTCAACCTCCGGGGACTGCTGCAGCTGACCCGGCTGGTCCTGCCCGGCATGGTGGAACGCGACCTGGGGCACGTCATCAACGTCAGCTCCATCGCCGGCACCTACAACTTCTACGGCCACACGGTGTACCACGCCACCAAGGCCGCGGTGCACCAGGTCTCCCGGCAGCTCCGCAACGACACCGTGGGCAAGCGCATCCGCGTCACCGAAATCTGCCCTGGACGCGTGGAGACTGAGATCTTCGGCCGGAACATGGGCGGCACCCCGGAGGCGATGGAGGAGGCGTGGAAGACCTACTACGAGGGTTATGAATCGCTCACCACCGATGACATCGTCAACGCCATGGATTACGCCATCGAAACACCCCGGCACGTGAATGTTGGCATGCTGGAGCTTATGCCCACCTTCCAGGTCCCCGGCGGCCTGACTTTCGACCGCCGCTAGCCCCAGCACTCCCGCCCCAGATTGATAGGTCTTCCCATGCAAACAGTCCGTACCGTCAGCTTCCCCGACCAGCAGCTCCTCGACGATCTCTCACCCCTACCCGGAGGGCTGCAGGGAGTGGTCTGGGACCTGGAGACAGATCCCGACGACGGGACGCTGGCTGAGATCGACGGCGTCATCCTGCCCTACATCAATGCCGGCGCTGTCCTGGGATCCCTCGCCAAGGTACCCGGCCTGAAGTACGTACAGACCCAGTCCACCGGATACGACGGCGTGATTGAGGCTGCCGGGCCGGCCGCAGGCGTGGCGAGCGCGTCCGGAGTCCACGCGGCGGCGACGGCGGAGCTCGCCATCGGGCTCATCCTGGCCAAGCTGCGCGGCATCGACCAGGCGGTCCGGGACCAGCAACACGGCCTCTGGCGGCCGGAGCGGCGCCAGTCCCTGGCGGACCGGCGGGTGCTGCTTGTGGGCGTGGGCGGGATCGGGCAGGAGGTGGCCCGCCGGCTTGAGCCGTTCGAAGTCACCGTCACCCGGGTGGGCAGTTCGGCCCGTGCTGATGAACACGGCGAAGTCCACGCATCCTCGGAACTGACAGCGCTGGCCGCCACGCACGACATCCTGGTGTCGGTACTGCCCCTCACCGGGCACACCCACCAGCTGATCGGCGAAGAGGTCCTGGCTGCCCTGCCGGATGGCGCCCTGGTGGTGAACGTAGGCCGCGGCTCCGTGGTGGACACCGCAGCCCTGACCAAGGAGGTCCTCTCGGGGCGCCTGCAGTGCGCCATCGACGTCGTCGATCCCGAGCCCCTGCCGCAGGACCATCCGCTCTGGTCCGCGCCCAACGCGATGATCACGCCCCACGTGGGCGGCAACGCCTCGGCGTTCCAGCCGCGGATCCTCAAACTCCTCCGCAAGCAGCTCGAGGCGCTCGCCGCGGGCCAGTCCCCGGCCAACCTGGTGCAGGCAGGTCCTTTCGCATGAGTTCACTTTTTGACCTGACCGGGCGGGTTGCGCTGGTCACCGGTTCCAGCCGCGGTATTGGCAATGCGCTGGCGCGGGCACTGGCCGACGCCGGGGCCACGGTGGTGTTGAACGGGCTCAACGAGGAGCGGCTCAAGGATGCCGCGGCAGCCATGGCTGCCGGCTTTGCGCCCGGGCGGGTCCACAGCGTCGCGTTCGACGTGACGAGCGACGCCGAGGCCGCCCGCGGGGTTGCTTGGGTGGAGGAGCACGTGGGGCCGCTGGAGGTCCTGGTGAACAACGCGGGCATCCAGCACCGGGTGCCCATGCTGGACCTGGACGTGAAGGACTGGGAACGGGTGATTTCCACGGACCTGACCAGCGCCTTCCTGGTGGGACGCGAGGCGGCACGCTTCATGATCCCGCGCGGGCACGGCAAGATCATCAACATCTGTTCCGTGCAGACAGACCTTGCCCGCCCCACCATCGCCCCTTACATCGCGGCGAAGGGCGGGCTGCGGAACCTGACCCGTGCCATGACGGCTGAATGGGCGGCGTCCGGGCTGCAGATCAACGGGATCGCTCCGGGGTACATCCACACGGAGATGACCCAGAACCTGGTGGACGATGAGCAGTTCAACTCCTGGATCCTGGGCCGCACCCCGGCCAGCCGGTGGGGGACAGTGCAGGACCTTGCCGGGCCCGCCGTGTGGCTGGCGTCGCGGGGATCCGACTTCGTCAACGGACAGACCATCTTTATCGACGGCGGAATGACGGTGGTGGTCTGATGGCAACGCCACCAACGCCTACAAACACAACCCTTCCGGTAACCGGCCCGGCCGTAGTGGCCCATGCCGCCAACGATCTCCGGATCGACGAGGTGCCCCTCGCCGCTCCCGCCGCCGACGAAGCCGTCATTGAGGTGCACTACGGAGGCATCTGCGGCTCGGACCTTCACTACTGGCTGCACGGGGCCGCCGGTGAATCGATCCTGAAGGCCCCCCTGGTGCTCGGGCATGAGATCTCGGGGACCGTGGTCCGGGCCGCAGCAGACGGAACGGGACCTGCCGCCGGTACTCCGGTGGCAGTCCATCCGGCAACGCCAGGCCCCGGTGCTGCACGGTATCCGGCGGACAGGCCCAACCTTTCGCCGGGCTGCACCTACCTGGGCAGCGCCGCGCGGTTCCCGCACAAGGACGGCGCGTTCAGCCGGTACGTGAACCTCCCCACGCGGATGCTCCGGACGCTCCCGGAGGGCATCAACCTGCGCACCGCGGCCCTGATCGAGCCCGCCGCCGTGGCGTGGCACGCCGTGGCGAGGGCGGGGAACGTTGCCGGCAAGACCGCGCTGGTGATCGGCAGCGGCCCCATCGGAGCCCTGGCCGTGGCGGTCCTGAAACGCGCCGGCGCTAGCCGGATCACCGCCGTCGACATGCATGACAAGCCGCTGGACATCGCCAAGGCCGTTGGGGCGGACCAGGTGCTCGCCGCCGGTGATGCCGAGGCGATCGCCGCCGTCGAGGCCGACGTCGTGATTGAATCCTCCGGCAACCACCACGGCCTCGCCTCCGCCATCCAGGGCGCAACCCGCGGCGGCACCGTGGTGATGGTGGGGCTGCTGCCTACCGGTCCGCAGCCGGTGCTGATCTCCCTGGCCATCACCCGGGAGCTGGAGCTCAAGGGTTCCTTCCGCTTCAATGACGAGATCGACGACGTTATTGCTGCCCTGGCAGACGGCTCACTGCAGGTCGATCCCGTCATCACGCACGAATACCCCGTCGGGGAGGCCCTGGAAGCCTTCAGCGTGGCGCGCAATTCGGCCGAGTCCGGGAAAGTGCTGCTGAGCTTCGGCGAAAACCACCCAGCCTCCGCCTAGAGTTTTTGTCCAGATATGCAGGGACAAGTGCCGCCGCTGGAGCCTGCAGATCTGGACACAAACTCCCGCTATTTTGGCGGGCTGTGCAGGGGGATGACTTCCAGCGTGCCGTGCCCCACGAGTACCAGTACGTGCTGCGCCGTGACTCCGTCCAGGGCGGCCGCCACCTGGCCCACCGTTTCAGCCGGCGCTTGAGAAGCTGCCCGCACTGAATCTGCACCGGCCGCCGGAAGGGCCGGGCCGCCGTCGTCCGCCCGCAGCCAGACGGTGACCCTGGCACCGCCCGTGGCCTCGGCAATGCCCCGTGCCACGGCCTCCGGGTCCGCGTGCTGCCCCATAACCAGGGTGAGCTGCTCGATGGTCCGTTTCCTGGCTGGCTGGGCGGCCGCGAGGAGGGTGCGGTCGTGCCGCCACAGGGCGAAGTGGTACCCGGCCACCAGGGCGGCCGCCACCAGGAGCCCGAACGGTGCACGGATGCGGTCCAGGAGGCTGCCGCCCGTGACGTCCCCGAGCAGGAACTCGAAGACCCGGTAGCCGATCACCAGGAGCGTAATGAGTGCCACCACGGCGCTGACGCCAAAGAACGCAATGAGGTACACGCGGCGTCCGGGCGGGATGGCCTCGGCAGCCTGCGGCTGGTTCCGGGGCTTCCACGCCAGCCACCAGACGGGCCCGCCGACCAGGAGGGAACTGATGCCGCCAAGGAGCAGCGTGCGTGTTGCCCCTCCCGCCAGCGGGGACACGGCAGCTGCCAGCAGTGAGTTCACCACAACGCCCACCCCGGATGCCGAAGCCGCCAGGGCAACCGCGGACGTCACCAGGAGGCTTGCACGCATGGTGGCGGGGGACCGGCGGATGGACGCGGTGCGGTGGTAGCGCCACACCAGGGCCCCCACGAGTGTGGCGGCCACGGCCGGAGCCAGCGGCTCCAGCAGTTCGTTCATGGGATCGTCGCGGTCGAAACCCAGCCGCAGGAACACAAACAGGACCACGCCGGCCCCGCCGAGGGCGGTGATGCCGGCCGCGAAGACGCCGACGATGATCATGATGCTGTCAACCAGGTTGGTCTGGAAGCGGCGCCCGCCTTCCCGGAACCAGTGCCACCACCAGACCACGGTTCCGCCCGCCGCCCACACCAGCGAACGGAGCACCGGGTACCACCAGGGCTCAACGGTCACCGTCAGGGGGAAGCCGCGGACAGCGACGTCGAGCAGGCCGCTGAGCGCCGCGATGCCGGCACCGGCGCCGAGCAGCAGGCCAAACACTGAGCCGACGACGGCCCTGACGTCGTCCAGGTGGACGGTGGGCTTCCGGGGGTGCTTCCACATCCACCGGTGCCACGCCCAGATGGCCGCCCAGACGACGGCGTTGGCAAGCGCCGGTGCCCAGTCACTGTCCCGCCGCCCGATGACTGACGCCGCCATCCCCAACAGCGAGGTGGTGAAGATGATCAGGGAAACCCCGTACATGGCGGTGATGTAGAGGCCCCACCCGGCGGACCTGCGCTCTGCCTCGTCGTCCAGCCTGCGCCACACAAACCACCACAAAAGCAGGGCGAGCGGACCGCCAATCAGGGTGAAGGCCAGGGACCGGGCGAGTCCGGCCACATCCGTGGATGCCAGCACAGCCCCTGACGTGAACAGCCGGTCCAGCAGTCCGCTGAGGCCACTGGCGGCGATCACCACCAGCGCGAAGAGCAGGGCGTACTGGATGAGCCGGCGCAGCGTCACCTGGGCGAGTCCCGCCGGCAAAACGGTCATGCCTGCCGGGGCGCTCATGGTTTGACCTGTGTTCCGGTGCATGCCATCAGCTGGTACGGCGCCTGGCTGATCTTCCAGTCTCCGTCCGCCCTCACCAGGGAGAAGATGTCTTCCATCTCGTACTCGGAGGGGCCGAAGGGGCCGTCCTGGGACGAGTTGACGATTGAGACCCGCACGGTGGCTGACTGGTCCCGCTCCGACGTGGACACCAGGACCACCCGGGCGGGCCGGGGCTCACCGAAATACGATCCGCGGCAGATGGTGCGGGCGGAATCCGTGAGGTATGTTTCGGCAGTTGCGAGGTCGCCGTCGATCACTGCGGAGCTGTACCGCTGGACAACTCCGGCCGGGCTGGCCTCATCGAGGGGTTCCGGATCTCCGCGGGAGAACACCACGGCGAGGGCCACCACCACCAGCAGGCCGATGACCCCCAGCAGCACGAGGAGGATCCGGTCCGGTTTTCGCGCTGCATCAGTCATGGCGCCAGTATGCACTTTCGGCACGACATTTGCTGGTGTCTTTCGGCCCGAGTTGCCGCGTACGACGGCGGGCTGGGCCGCCGTCGTGCGCTTGCTGTGCCAGGGCGCCCAACTGAGTCCGCCGGACACAGTGCCGTCGGTTCAGGGACCCTTCCTCAGGTGGTCCTGCAGGACATACATGGTGCGCTGGGCGCACTGCTTGAGCCGCCGCAGGTGCTCCGCCGCAAGCCGGGGCAAAACCACGGCCGGGTCGGCGGTCCTGGCTTCCTCCCGCAGCGACTTTTCAAGCTCCAGGGCCAGCGCGGCGAGCCTCTCCGCCCCCACCATCTGGCTGGAGGTCTTGAGGCTCAGGACCGCATCCATGGCACCCGGCAGGTCCCCGGTGGTCAGGGCAAGCCGTACCTTTTGCAGCCTCTGGGGCATCTGCGCGATGAAGGCCTCCACGAAGACCTTCCACACGCCCTCCTCATCGTCGAGTTCGTCGCGCAGCCGCTCCAGCACTGCGGGGTCCAGGAGGGGCGGGGCATAACCGTCCGGCTGGGTCATGTCGGTGCCTCGATGCAGCCCATGAGCCCCCTTGCAGCCGGAGTGCCCGCGGTGATGCCCGCGGTCTTTCACAGGACGCTACGGGCACCAGGGATGGAGGGCACGAGTGGCGGGTACTCGATTTTCTGCGGGCGTTGCTCGTGCTAGCTGCCGGGCGTGAAGATGTCCTCGATGGTGCAGCCGAAGAGTGATGCCAGGCGGAAGGCCAGGGGGAGGGACGGGTCGAACCGGCCCTTCTCGATGGAAATGACGGTTTGCCGCGATACTCCCAGCGCATCGGCCAGCTTTTGCTGCGACCAGCCATGCTCCCTGCGCAGTTCCGGAAGGGTGTTTTCCAATGGCTACCCTCGCCTCCTGTTGACGGTGTAGCGCACTCCCGCGGACAGCATTCCCACGACGCTTACGGCCAGCAGGCCCACGGACCCCTCAATTTCAAGGGGCGTCAGGAAGAGTACTGCTGTTCCGAGGCCGGAAAAGATCAGCAGGTCGTGGAATGCTCCTGCTGCGGCATTGTCATACCAGCGCGATTCCACGGATTCCTCCGGGCGGGAGGCCGCGCCCTCCAGGGAATCCCGGTCAACAAGGAACGCCCAGGCGAGTGCACACATGGGCAGGACCATGAGGGCTGCCACGATGGCGGCACCCAGCAAAGGCTGCTGCGGAGCAAAGCCTGCCAGGGCGGCAGCTGCCGCGATCAGCGCGGCGAGAAGGATCCCCAGGGGGATGGCGGGCATCATGGCCGGTACGGTGCGGGTGCCAAGCCGGGCCCGTCCCCAGGCGGTGCGCACCGGATTCCCTGCCGCACTGTTCTTGTTCTCCGTCATGTCAGGCCCCCAGTTCTTGTCGGTAATCGATGCCTCCAGTGTAAAGCGAGCTTGACTGTAAAGTAAACTTGTCCATGGCGGCGGGCTGCTGTAGCGGGCCGGGGCTCCCGTCCGGTCCCTCCGGTACCCTGAGGGAATGGTGCGGGAACTTGCGGACTTGAACGCGGAGGTCATCCTGCTCGCGGGAGCGGGACGGGCCATCCTGCTGCAGCTTGCAGACCCCGGCGTGGGCCGCGGCGTCGCAGAGCACAGCACGTTCACGGACCGCCCCATCAACCGGCTCAAGGGCACCCTGACCTACGTGTACGCCGTCACCTACGGAACTGACGAGCAGGTCAAAGAAGTCCGGCGCAGGGTGAACCGAGCCCACGTTCCTGTCCGCCGGGATGCCGATCACGAAACGCCCGGCTACAACGCGTACGACCCCGAACTGCAGCTGTGGGTCACGGCAACGCTCTACGACACCGCCCTGGTCATCATCGAGAAAATCTACGGCCCGCTCGACGACGAGTCCGCCGACGCCATGTACCGGGACTACGCGAAGCTGGGGACGGCCCTGCAGCTTCCGCCGGACATGTGGCCGAAGGACCGTGAAGCGTTCGGCCGGTACTATGACGCACGCATGGCCGGCCTCCGGGCGAGCGACGCTGCCATCCGCGTGGGCCGCGGACTCCTCTATCCACAGCATGCAGCACTCTGGTACCGCACCATCATGCCAATCGCCCGGTTCCTCACGGCCGGCCTCCTCCCGGACCAGCTGCGGAACGACTTCGGCCTGCCGTGGAGCGGGCGCCATGAGCGCCGCTTCCACCGCACCATGAAAGCCCTCGCCGTGGCATATCCAAAGCTGCCGCAGCGGCTCCGTCACTGGTTTAAGAACTACTGCCTCTCCGAGCTGGACACTTTCTCCCGCCGGGCAGGGCGCGCCAGTGCTTAGCTCCACTCCGCTGGAGGCGCGGCTTGACGAGCAGGCGCGCCGTTTCCTGGCCAGCGCCCCTTCCAGCCGCGTCCGGCCAAAGCTCACCGAATTCGTGGTCTTCGGCCTGAAGCAGGGCTGGGCCTGCATCTTTGGCGCCACCCTGCTCGCGGTGCTGATGGCCGCGCGGCTCTGGTACCCGGACGGGGCCGCACTGGCCAGGAACGACTTCCTGACCCTCGCCGCGGTGATGATCCAGGTCCTTATGGTCGCCTTCAGGCTGGAGACCCTAAAGGAGCTGCGGGTCATCATCCTGTTCCACCTGGTGGGTACGGTGATGGAGCTTTTCAAGACCGACGCCGGCTCCTGGTCCTACGAGGCCGAGGGCGTCCTGCGGATCGGGGCGGTCCCGCTCTTCAGCGGCTTTATGTACGCGGCCGTCGGGTCCTACATGGTCCGCGTCTACCGGCTGTTCGATCTGAGGTTCGCCCGCTATCCGCGGCGCTGGATCACGGCGGCCGTGGCTGCGGCCGTTTACGTCAATTTTTTCAGCCACCACTACATCTGGGACGCACGCTGGGTGCTCCTCGCCGCCGTCGTGATTGTCTTTGGCCGGTGCGTGATGCACTTCAGGGTGTTCAGGAAGCACTACAGGATGCCGCTGCTGATCGCCTTCCTGCTGGTGGCGCTGTTCATCTGGGTGGCCGAGAACATCGCCACCTGGTCCGGCGCCTGGCTGTATCCCAGCCAGGTGGACGGCTGGCAGCCCGTTGGGTTGGAGAAGCTCGTGGCCTGGTTCCTGCTGATGATCATTTCGGTGGTGCTGGTGGCCTGGGTCTACAAACCGCAGCCGCCTGCGGAGGCAACCCGGGACGGGTCGGCGCCGGCCAAGCACTCCGTCCCGGCGGCCACCAGTAAGCACGCGGAATGAGTGAATCGGCACGGTTCCTGGCTGCCTACGATGAACAGCTGCGCACGGATGCCGAGACGCCCGGCGCCGTCTCGGTGAACAGGCGCGGGCCGTTGCTCCTGGCGGCATTCCGGGACGGCCGCGGCTTTGTGACGTACCGGGATCTTGGGGATGCCGGCACTGATACTCTCCGCCGGCTGGTCCGTGAAGCGGTGGACTACTTCCGGTCTGATCCCGGGATCACCCGGGTGGAATGGAAGACGCGCAGCCATGACCACGCCCCCGGGCTGCATGAGGTGCTGCTGGCGCACGGCTTTGCCCCTGATCCGCCGGAATCCATCATGATCGGCGGCGCGCAGGCGCTCAGCGTTCCCGTGCCGCTCCCCGATGGGGTGGTGGTGCGGCAGGTGGTGGACGGGCCGGATGTCCGGGCGATGTGCGCCATGCAGGATGAAGTCTTCGGCGATCCGGTGTCCGACGGGATGGCCGATGCCCTGCTGCACCGGCTCTCACTGGGTGACGGGATGCAGCTGTGGGTGGCCGAGGCAGACGGCCGGATTGTCAGTGCCGGCCGCCTCGAACCCGTGGAAGGCACCGCCTTCGCCGGGATCTGGGGCGGCGCCACGCGCCCGGAATGGCGCGGCCGCGGGATTTACCGGGCTTTGACCGCCCGCCGGGCACAGTCGGCCCTCGGCCTGGGTAAAACACTCATCCACAGCGATTCGACCGAGTTCTCACGGCCCATTCTGGAGCGCTCCGGGCTGGTCAAGGTCTCCAGCACCACGCCTTACCGCTGGCGGCGGGAGACCAGCTGAGCGCCACCGTTCATGCAGCGCTTCACAGCAGGACAGGCGATACAGTCTTCCCAATCGTTCCCGCGGGCCGTCTGTATGCTGGGCGAATGACTGCACCCCAGATCTATGTCAGCTTCCCCGGCACAGCCCGCGAAGCGCTGAGCTTCTACGCGGACGTTTTCGGGGGTGAGCTCTTCCTGCACAGCTATGAGGATTTCGGGCGCAAGGACGGACCACCGGATGCCATAGCCCATGGAGTGCTCAAGGGCGTCGTTGCCGTAGCGGGTTCGGATGCCGCGGAAGGGCAGAACAGTGTCCGCCTTCAAGGGGTGATGCTCTCGTTGCTGGGGACCGCCGAGCCTGGGGTCCTCCACGAGTGGTTCGACAAACTCGCCGTAAACGGCCGGGTGGTGGACCCGCTCGGTCCCAAGCCCTGGGGCGCATCGGACGGCCAGGTTATCGACCAGCACGGCCTTCACTGGCTCGTTGGCTACGAATCCGGACTTGAGCCGGCGGACCCCGTCCAGGAGGGACAGCCCGCCTAGCTTCGCAAGCCCGCCTAGCCCCGCGCGTTCGCCTGCGCCAGCTCCGCGATGTTCTCCGTCACCGCCCAGGAGGCCAGGAGCTTCAGGGCCTCCTCGGATGGGCTGCCGGGAGTGGCAGGGTAGACCGTGAGGGAGTGCCCGGGGTCCTCCTCCAGGCCCAGGACCTGGTAGTTCAGTTCCAGGAGCCCCACTACGGGGTGCTGGAAAAACTTGGTCCCGGAATAGTGCCGCCGGACGTTATGGGCGGCCCACCGGGTGCGGAACTCATCGCTGCGCATGGATAGCTCGCCAATCAGTTCCGCAATGCCCTTGTCATGCGGGCTGCGGCCGGCCTCGCGCCGCAGGATGGCCACGTTGGCGCTCGCCGCCCGCTCCCAGTCGGTGTAGAAGTTATGCGCCCTGGGGTCCAGGAAGATAAACCGTGAATGGTTGGCCGGCCGGGCGGGCCCCCGGTACATGTCCGAGTACAAGGCGTAGCCGAGGGTGTTGGCGGCCACGATGTCCATCCGGTTGTTCCCGATGAAGGCCGGCGCCCCGGTAATGGTGTCCAGGAGGTACCGCAGTTCGGGCCGCACGCCTGCCGGAACCGGGGCGGAGGCACGCTTCCGGCCGGACATGTTGGCGGTCCTGGCAAGGTCGTACAGGTGATCGTGTTCGGCGCGGTCCAGCTCCAGCGCCCCGGCGATCGCGTCCAGGACGCTGTCTGAAACACCCGAGAGGTTCCCGCGTTCCAGCCGCGTGTAGTAGTCCACGCTGACGCCGGCGAGCCGGGCCACTTCCTCCCGGCGCAGTCCGGGCACGCGCCGCCGCCCGCCGTACGGTTCAATGCCCGCCTGTTCCGGGGTGATGCGCCCCCGGCGCGTGGAGAGGAATTGCCGTACCTCGGCTCGGTTATCCATACAGGACACGTTACGACGAAGCAGGAGCCCTAAGGGTAGGACTGCCAGAACCAGTTACAACAGGGCCACCGCTACAGGCCGCCGTATCCGGTTTGATGGAACCCAGCCCCTGTAGCATTTCAATAACCCCCAACAGAACCCCAGGAGACCCATGACTACCGTCAAGGCCTATGCATCCCCGTCCTCCACTGAGGACCTCATCCCCACCACCATCGAACGCCGCGAAGTGGGCCCCCACGACGTCCTGATCGACATCAAGTTCGCAGGCATCTGCCACTCGGACATCCACACGGTCCGCGGCGACTGGGGCCCGCAGCAGTACCCGCTGGTTCCCGGCCACGAAATCGCCGGCGTCGTCACCCAGGTTGGCTCCGAGGTGACCAGGCACGCCGTGGGCGACCGCGTGGGCGTCGGCTGCATGGTCAACTCCTGCAAGGAGTGCGAGAACTGCCTGAAAGGCGAGGAACAGTACTGCCTCAAGGGCAACGTGGGCACCTATGGCGCGGTTGACCGCGACGGAACCATCACCCAGGGCGGCTACTCCACCCACGTCGTGGTGACCGAAGACTTCGTGGTCCGGATCCCCGAAGGACTCGAGCTCGACGTCGCCGCTCCGCTGCTGTGCGCCGGCATCACCACCTTCTCCCCGCTGCACCACTGGGGCGCCGGACCCGGCAAGAACGTTGCCGTTGTTGGCCTCGGCGGGCTCGGCCACATGGCCGTCAAGATCGCCCACGCCATGGGCGCCGAGGTCACTGTGCTGTCCCAGTCGCTCAAGAAGCAGGAAGACGGCCTGAAGCTGGGTGCAGACCACTACTACGCCACCAGCGACGAGAGCACCTTCAGCGACCTCGCCGGCACGTTCGACCTCATCATCAACACCGTGAGCGCCTCGATCGACATCAGCTCCTACCTGCAGCTGCTGAAACTCGACGGTGCCCTGGTGAACGTGGGCGCCCCCGCCGAACCGCTCCCCGTCAACGCGTTCGCGCTGATCGGCGGGCGCCGTTCGTTCGCCGGTTCCATGATCGGCGGCATCCGCGAAACGCAGGAAATGCTGGACTTCTGCGCCGAGCACGGCATCGGTGCCGAGATCGAGGTCATTCCCGCAGAGAAGATCAACGAGGCCTACGAGCGCGTCCTCGCCTCGGACGTCCGCTACCGCTTCGTGATCGACACCGCCACCCTCTAAGCAACACAGCGCGTTCGACGGCGGCCGGTCCCGTGAAGGGGCCGGCCGCCGTCGTGCGTGGAGGGGTATTCCCGCCATCCGCTGCTGCGGGCGCAACGAATAACCGGCATGAACTACTACACCCCGGCGGCGCAGGACCGGGCCCGGGACGCCGCATCCGATGCCATCGAGAAAGTGCTCAACGGCATGTCCGAACCATTGAGCCGGCACGCCCTGAACGCCCGCTGGAAACGGGCCTGCGAAGCCATGGACAGGTTCCTGGAAGCACAGGACACCGGCGAAGAATAGGCCGCTTCCGCTATGGCCGCAGGGCCGCGAGGATGTGCGCCGCAGGGCCTGCAACAGTGCGGTCGAAACCGGTTCCGGCCCACAGGCTCAGCCAGTCCGCATCCCCGGCAGCGGCTGCTGCTGCGCGCAGGGGAGTGGTGAGGTGGTGGATCTCCGGGTAGCCGTCGGGGGCCTCGCCATCGTGGCGGCGCATGAATTCGTTGTACAGTCCGCGGGCGTTCCGCCCCGAGAAGGCCCGTGTGACCGCAGTGGTGGTGAAGCGCCCCGAGGACAGGGCAAGCCGGTGGGCTGCCTTGGTGCCGGCCTCGTCCGCGCGGAGGAACGCCGTGCCCGCCTGGACAGCCACAGCTCCGCGGGAGAGGGCGGCCCGGACATCGGCGCCCGTGGCGATACCGCCGGCTGCTATCAGCGGCACTCCGAGGTCCGCCAATTCTTCGAGCAGGCCGTGGAGGGATTCACCTTCCGGGCGGCGCGCTGTGTCAAAGGTGCCGCGGTGTCCACCCGCCTCCGGTCCCTGGACGCACAGCACGTCAACGCCTGCGTCCAGGGCGCGCATGGCTTCAGGCCGCGACGTTACCGTCCCGATGACGCAGGCGCCCCGTTGCTGCAGCGCGCCGATGACGGCGGGTTCCGGCACATCGAAGGTGAAGGAAACCGCCTCGGGGACATGCTCCAGCAGGACCTCAATCTTGTTGTCCCAGTAGTCGTCGTCATGGCGCGGATCCCCCAGGGTGACGCCAAAACGCCCTGCGTCCGGAGCCAGGGACAGGGCGTACTGTTCCAGCGCCCCGGGGCTGATGACCGGGGGCTGCGGGACGAAGACATTGACGCCGATGGGGGCTCCGGTCAGCCGCCGCGTGGCCTCGATCTCCGACTTCACCGCCGCCGCGGGCTTGTAGCCGGCGGCCAGGAATCCCAGTCCTCCCCGGGAGCTCACCGCCGCTGCCAGCTCCGGCGTGGACGGCCCGCCCGCCATCGGCGCCTGGATCACCGGCAACGGCAGGGAGGCGATGTCAAAGCGGGCGTTGCCGCCGGCGGGTGCATCCACGATGGTGGTTCGCTTTCGTGCTGAGGGTACTAGTACAGGAAAATGTCGATCCACTCGCGGTTGTGGGCATGGATCAGGACCAGGAACAGCACGAAGTCGAACAGCAGGTGGACGCTGACAATGTAGGACAGCGACTTGGTCACCGTGAACAGCCGGGCCTGCAGCAGGGCGAAGGGGAAGATGAAGAAGGGCGCCCAGGAATGGAAGCCGAGCTCCCAAAGGAAGGACGTGAACAGGACCGCCTGCAGCAGGTTGGCCTGCCAGTCCGGCAGGTGGCGGCGCAGCAGCGTGAACGCGGTGCAGATGAAGAAGAGTTCGTCCCAGATGCCCAGCACGTTGGTGCCGAGGAAGAGCCGTGCGATGCCGTCCGGGTCGCTGACAGCCGGCCAGTTGGTGTAGACGCCGGTCCGGATCATGTACACCGGCATCAGCGCATACCCGATTACCAGGACGGCAGGCAGGTACCACTTTTCGGCGCGCGTCCACGGCTGGCCCGTCCTGATGGGGAAGCGGATGGCGTGGTCCTTGGTGACGAACCTCGAGACCGAATAGGGAATCCCGACGGCGAGGATCATGGCGGTTCCCATAACCAGCATGTGTTCGGTGCTGATGTCCGTGGTGATGGGGACCAGGCTCATGGCCGTCAGGCCCACGGCGATCAAGGCGAGGTCGATCAAGAGGCGCCTGCTGATGAAACCGGCCAGGACCAGCGCGGCGGCCAGGAGGAGGAAGCCGGAGAGGCGGTCCTCGCGGGCAAACAGCAGGAAGCCCGACGCCGACACAAGGGCCGAGGGGATCAACGGCAGTGACGCCGGGCCCGGCTGTGCTGGGCTCACTTTTGCTGTGCCCGTCTGTGCTGTGCCTGCCTGGTCTGGGCCCAACTTTCCTGGGCCCAACTTTCCGGGGCCCGGCGCGGCGGGGTCGGCTTGCGCCCGTGGTTTCTGCCTCATGGTCACCTTTGATGCTTGGACGGCGCTTCCGCTTGGATTCCACACATTTTACTTGCCGCGTGCCGCGCCGGGGCAAGGACGCCGTGCCGCGCTTAAAGGCAAGCGGACGACGCCGGGGAGTGCCGGCGTCGTCCGCTTGCCTTTCAGGGGTGGCCGCTTAGGCGGAGGCCAGTGCCTTGCCTTCACCGCGCAGGCTCAGGGTGAAGGTGTTGGGCCCGCTGCACGTTACGGCGACGCGGCAGGTGGTGGTGTTGTGCCGCGCGGAGAGCTCGCTGGCAGCGGAGTCAAGGGTGTGGTGCAGGGCGGACCGGTCCCAGATTTTCAGGGTCACGGAGTCAGTGGCATCGAACGTCATTATTCAACTTCCATTTCTTGCGGTGGGCGGCCTGGAATCTTCATCGACCAGGCCGTGGTCTCGTCTATGAGGCGGTACTGCATGGGAAAGCGCGTTCCTGTATTTCAATGGTGCAGGTTGCCGAAGGGGGTTGGCAACCGTATCCGGCCGGATGTGACCAAGCACACCGGGCCTCGGCAGTCACTCCCTCGCCGGGAGATCAAGCCTGCCGATGCCTTTCCATAGTGCCCAGCGGCAGGGGCCAGCCTCAAGAATGTTGCGCGTGAGTCTCATCACGTTCCGCCTGGGCGGCACGTGGTTTCGGGTGGCACGGACCCTATTCGTCGAAGTAGGTGCCAATCTCGTTCTCGCCGGAGATGGAAGCGATCACGGCCGCGGCCACTTCGCGAAGCTTGACGTTGCGCGTGCTGGACGCCTTGGTGAGGATGCCGAATGCGGTGTCCCGGGTGCACCTGTTCTCGGCCATGATGGCTCCAATGGCCATGTCGATGGTGGTCCGTGATTTGAGGGCTAGGGCCAAATCGTTCCTGGCCTCGGACAGCTGGGTGATGCGCAGCACCAGCTTCAGTGAGCCTGCTGCCTGCCCCGCGAAAGCCTCCGCTGTGGCGATGTCATCCGCCGAGAACCCGTTGACGCGGCCGGAGTAGAGGTTCAGGACGGCCTCCGCCTCACCGGCGATGTCCATAGGTACAGCAAGGATGGAGGACACGCCCCGTGCCGCAGCGGCCCGCACGTAGGCCTCCCAGCGGTGTTCCCTGACAAGGTCGGGAACCAGCAGCGTCGTTTGGGTGCGCAGCGCGGTGAGGCAGGGGCCGTCTCCAAACCCATTCTGCAGTTCGTCCAGGGAGTGTGCTTCCGAATCGCTGCTGGCCACCGCCTCGGGCCGCTTATGCCGGATCACGGTCACGCCGCAGAGGACCGGATTGCCCGGGGTGGAGAGCCGGGAGGCGGCCACCACGGCGAGGTCGTTAAGGAACTCAGCGATGTCACGGCTGTCCAGGACCATATCCTGCAGCCGCAGGTCCACATCCGGAAACTCACGCCGTCCGGACCCATAACCGTCCGTGCTGTGTCCGTGGGCTGTCACCGCGTGTCCGCTTCCGTCATTTCCGTCATCGCCGTGGCGATCAGGTTCACCTGCGCGGCCGGTATGTCCAGCGCCTCGTGGAGGTAGGCATCGAGGGATACCTCATCGATATCGCCGCCGATGCCGTAGTAGTAGATCCACAGCTTGTCCAGCGGCAGCTCCGTGTCCCGGAAGCGCCGGGCAGTTCCCCTGCGTTCTTCGGCTGCCCGGTCCGGCTGCTCGGGCCCGTCGGCCCCAAGGGGATGCATCCTTACCCTCCGTCGCTGTTGGGTGCGGGGAGTTCGGCTCCCTGCACAATGTCGTGGGCGATCGCGTGGACTTTGCGGTTGCTGGACTTCGCCGCCAAGCGGAGGATCTCCAAGGCGCCGTCCCGTCCGCCCCGGTGCTGGAGCATGATCAGGGATACGGCCGCGTCCACAATGGCCCTGGATTTGAGGGCGGCCCTCAGGTGCTCGGGATGGACGTCCGCCCCGTGCAGGCGCAGCGCGATCCGGAGGACCCTGGACATGGAGGCGGCGTGCTGTTCCAGGAGCACCACGGTTTCCTCGTCGAAGGCGTTGATGGTCTTTGCGTAGCAGTTCAACCCCGCACGGGAGGAAGCGTCGCTGGGGATGGGGACTGCCAGCACGGAGCGGATCCCCTCCCGGGCGGCCGCTTCTGCGTATCCGCTCCAGCGCTCGTCGCCCAGCAGGTCCGGCACCCACACAAGGCGGTGCTGCCGCAAGGCCGTCAGGCAGGGGCCTTCGTCGTACGAATACTGGGTTTCGTCCAGCCGCCGGCCTTCCTCGCTGCTGCTGGCAACCGTTGACAACCCGCCGTCGCGTTCTACCGTGATGGTGCATGTGACAGGACCGTCGGAACCAAGCAGGGAGGCCGACAGGGTGGCCAGGCCTAGAAGGAATTCGGGAAACCCGGGACTTTCAAGCAGCAGGTCCTGCATCCGGTCAGATGTTGTGAGAGTGCTTTCCTTGGCCATCAGGCCTCGATCCTGGATGCACCAGAAGACTCGCCTCTGGCTGGCGGCCGCTGCTCTGTACGCTGGCTGGCCCGAGTATTCAACCCCGGACGTCCCGCACTCCCGAAATCTCCTACTACCGACATTACGCCGGTACGGGACCTATGGATATGCCGGAGCCACCCGGTTTACTCGTCCGGCTCCGTTCGCCGGCCGGTCCCGTCTCCGCCGCCGCCAGGTCCCTCAGCGGAGGGTCCGGGGGCATCGCTCGAACCAGGAAAGTCGTCCGAGTAGGGTGCGCGTGGGCGGGGCAGATCGTCAATGAGCTCGTTGGCTGCCAGGGCCAGCAGGTCGCGCTGCACCGGCGGCAGGGAAAGGAGCCCCTGCAGGTACGCTTCCACCTCGTATTCCCCGGCGTCTCCCGAGAGGCTGAAGTACTTCAGCCACAGATCGGACACAGGAATATCCGCCGCCCTGATGGCGGCGCGGAGCCGGCGGCGTTGTTCCGGTTCGTTCGGATCGAAGCCCATAGGTAGGTCCTAAGCGCCGGCAGGCAGCGTCCCGGCAAGGACGCGTTCGCTGACGTGCTGCAATGCAGCGTTCTCGTCGCGGGCAAGCTTCATCAGCCTCTGCAGTGCTGCCTCATGGGTCATCCCGTACCGTTCCATCAGCGCTCCGCAGGCCCTGTTCACCAGGTCCCGGCTGTACAAGGATGCCTGCAGGACCTCGGTCATCCTGTGCGGGGCTTCGCTGGCCTGGATGTGTGCCAGCAGCGTGGCGGCCGGGGCAGCGAAGAGCTGGAGCAGCGCGGCGCTGGATTCGTCATAGATGTCGGGGGTGGCGGCGTAAAGCTTCAGGGCACCCAGGGATTCCCGGCCGGCCTTCAGGGGAGCGCTGACCACTGACAATATGGGGAGCCCGCGGACGGCTTTCCGCCATTCAGGCCAGCGGGTTTCATTCCCCAGGTCCGTGACCAGTACGGGTTCTTCTGCCGCCCAGGCGGTCAGGCACGGTCCTTCCCCGCACTCGTACTGCGTGGCATCGGCCCGGCTTACGATCCGGTCGGTATAGCCGCTGCTGGTGCGGCGCCCGCGCGAATCCAGAAGCGATACTCCTGCTCCGATCGTCCCGGGAACCGACTCCTTGGCGGCCTGGGCCAGGATCCGGACGGCCGTGGTGACCTTTTCCTCTGTCAGCAGCAGCCCCTGGATGCGAGCTATGACGGTGCTGAGCTCGTCGAGGGGAAGGTGCTGCGCCATAGTCTCAGCATAGAGCCAAGCCCCGGGCGAGCAGCGGATGCCGCTGCCCCCCGCTGTCCGGTCCGCTGCCCAGGAAGGGGCGTGACAGTAAGATGGGCCCATGTCGAGTTCACCGGAGAAAGAACCAATTGAAGAGCTCCAGAGCATTCTGGTGGGCGCGGAAAACGTTGTTGAGTTCCTCACCGGGCTCGCAGGGCTAGCCGCAGCATCGGTTTCCGTGGAGGCGGGTGACCACATTGAGTGTGCAGTCACGCTCAAACTGCGGCGCAAGCCCACGACTGTTGCCGGCAGCAGCCAACGCGCGGTGGAGCTGGACAAAGTTGAACAGGCCGTCGGGGACGGCCCCTGCATCAAAGCGCTGCGCGAGATGTCTCCGGTGATTATCGACGACGTCGCCACGGACTCCCGCTGGCCGGAGCTGACCCGGAAGCTGGCGGAGGCAAACATCCGGAGCTCCCTGGGGGTGCCCCTGGAGATCAGCAGCGAAGCCAGTGTGGCCTTGAATTTTTTTGCGTCCAAGCCAGGCATGTTCACCGCGGGTGTCTATGAGAAGGCCGTGGGCTTCGCTGCTGCCGCCCACAACACGCTGCATCTCTCAGTCCGCCTCGACACAGCGCAAAGCCGGGCGGAGAACCTGGAAGCTGCCATGGAGAGCCGGACTGCCATCAACCTGGCATGCGGCGTCATCATGGCCCAGAACAGGTGCTCCCAGGCGGAAGCCATGGACATCCTCACCAAGGTCTCCAGCAACCGCAACCAAAAGCTGCGGGACGTCGCCGCGGAGCTGATTGAACAACTGACCGGCGACAGGGTCAAGACGCACTTCGACGCCTAAAGAACTCGATGGCTGCACATCGCCTCGACGCTGCAGTGCGCCTGTGCCTGCTCCTCGCGGCAGTGGCCACCGTGGGCGGCATGTTTGGTTTCCTGCTGGTGTGGGGTCAGTTGGTGATTCCCGGATGGGCTCTTAGCGCCTCGCTGCTCGTACTTTCGCTCGTTCTCGCAATCGCTCGCGCATTGCTGCGCCGCCGGAACGCTGCGCCGGGCGAGCAAAGATCTGCCCGCAGGCGTTCACCACAGTGGGTGGGCATTGCGGTGTTGGCCGGAGTTTGCAGCGTCATGGGTGGGGTAGGAGACCTTGGTGCTACCTACACGGTCCTGCGTCCCCCGGGCCCCGGCTTCTGCCAGGCAGCAGTGAGAGAGCATTCGTTCCTGTTTGCCGGTGGCGGTGAGTTGTACGCAGTGGGGCTTGGCGGCTTTGGCAGGCCCGTCAGTTCCTGGACCGCCGATGATGGATACCAGCCCATTGCGTCAGGCTCCTACGACTTCACGTGGGACGCCGAAGGTGCGCTTCTGTCCGTGCATGGTGGCTCCGATCCCGTGTGGCCGGCATTGCACGACTTTGATTGCCCTGCACGCGACAGCTGAGTGGTCCGGGCCAGCTTGGCTACAGGGCTGCCCCAGCAATAGGCCGCGATTTACCCTCAGTCCGCCTGCAGCACGGAGACGCTGCAGGCCGTGCCGGACCAGCGGATGTCCCAGCAGTTGCCGTGGCCCAGTACCTCGAAGCTGTCATCGCCTGCCGCTGCCAGCACCAGGGCGGTGTTCTCGTCCACGGCCACAGCCCTCTCCACCAGCCCTGCGGCCACGGCTCCCACTGCGCGGCTGAGCGTGCCGGCCTGTGCTGCGTGGACATCAATTGAATACGGGGCCAGGCCCAGGCCGTCCCGGATTTCGAGCTCGGCCAGGCCCTCCGAGCATTCTTCGCCGCAGACCTCAATGCCGCGGTTCCGGTAGCCGCCCACCAGCGCCCTGCGGGGTGCGATCATGGCCCCGGCGGAAAAGCCGAGGTAGGGCACGCCGCCGGCCACGGCCCGTGAAATGGCGGTTGCGGAAGCGGCGAGTCCTTCCCAGTACGCCGGCGTCAGTCCACCGCCCACCACCAGCCCGTCGACGCCGTCGAACACTGAAGGGTTGGGAGGCGCGCCCGCACCCAGCAGGACCGGCACCACCTCAAGCGGAATCCGTGCGAGCAGCGGATCCACGTAAGCCGGAAGGAGGCTTTCCGGGTTCCCGCCGCGGTCATGAACTACCACCGCCACCCGCGCGGGTGCCTCCTGGCGGGAACGCTGGCTGACGGCCTGGGCGAAGCGGTCAAACACTTCCGGAAACGCCAGATGGTCCGGCCCGGCGCCGGCAAGGAAGATGCTCATGGCCTTCAAGATACCGGCCCCAACGGCCTTTCCGCCGGAGTGGGAACCCCGTTTCCGCAGGCCATTGACAGCCCGTGCGGGCAGGACTATCGTACAACCAAATGGTTGTAGATCAGCTCCGTGAAGTCGAACTGGACCGCCTGTTCCAGGCGTTCGCAGATTCCACCCGCCGCGACATTGTGCGCCGGGTGACGGTGGGGGAGTATTCAGTTTCCGGTCTCGCTGTCCTCTATGCCATGAGCTTCGCCGCAGTCCAGAAGCACGTTGCGGTGTTGGAGCGCGCATCCCTGGTCACCAAGGAAAAGCGCGGAAGGGAGCAGATTGTGCGGGGTAACCATGAAGGCCTGCAAAAAGCCCGGCGGCTGCTCGACGAGTATGAGGCGATCTGGCGGCAGCGCGTCGACCGGATCGCAGACATTCTGGCTGAAGGATAAGGAAGGTTGCGCAATGCCTGTTATCAGTTCCACCAAGAATCCCGAGGCCCTCAGCCTCACCCTCGTGGCGGAGTTCGACGCCGGCGTCGAGCGCGTCTGGCAGATCTGGGAAGACCCGCGCCAGCTGGAGCGTTGGTGGGGTCCGCCCAACTATCCGGCCACGTTTGACCGGTTCGACTTCCAGCCCGGCGGGAAGGCCGACTATTACATGACCACCCCCGAAGGCGAGAAGCCCCGAGGCTGGTGGAAGTTCAGAACCATCGAGCCGCCGCGCAGGCTCGAATTCGATGACGGCTTCGCTGACGAAACCGGAGCGCCCTTGGATGCCATGGGCAGTGCCCATGCCGCTGTAGACCTGGAGGACATCGGCGGCCGCACCCGTATGACCATCATGTCCATCTTCGATTCCGAAGAGCAGCTGGAAGAGATGGTCAAGATGGGCATGGAGGAGGGTATGAAGGAGGCTTTAGGCCAGATTGACGCGATCCTCGCCGAACACGCCAACGCCTGAACGGCCCGCCGCGCCACAGCGGACCTGAAGCGTACGACGGCGGGACGTCCCGCCGTCGCACGCTTCAGCCTTTTCCGGGGCTGCTGCCGGCAGGGCCTACCGGTCCGGGGCCGCGGCGAATACCAGGAGTGAACTAGTGGCGGTGGCCAGGAGCTCACCGGCCGGCCCGAAGATGCGCCCCTCGGCGAAGATGACCCGCGATCCCGGTTTGGTCACGGTCCCCTCGGCCCGCAGCACGCCGTGCTTGAGGGTGATGGGGCGGAGGTAGCTGACGGAGAGGTCGATGGACGTGTACCCGAATCCAGCGGCCAGGGTGCTGTGCCCCGCGCACCCCACAACGGTGTCCAGCAGCGTACAGGCCAACCCGCCGTGCACCACGCCCAGCGGGTTGTAGTGCGCTTCGGCCGGCCGGCATTCGAATTCCACGCGCCCCGGCTCAACCCCAACAAGGGCCAGGTTCATCAGGGACGCCATGGGCGGCCGCGGAATGGTTCCGTCCCGCATGCCGGAGAGGTAGTCCAGCCCGGACATCAGGGACAGGTGCCCAAGGCCCACGCTCGGATCGGTCCAGCTGAACGTTGCCGAGCGCTCCGTTGCTCCGTTGCCATCCATTGGCACTGCCTCCTCCGTGTGGCCCGCCTGCCCAGCTTAAGCGAAGCGACGCCCCCCGGCTCCAGCTCCGTGCCGTTGTTCGGGATGGGCGTTGAACCCGGCCAACGGGTTCTGAATACTGGAAGGAAGGCGTAGGGACAAACGTGGGGCGGTGGCAGCAATGGGGAGCGGTGCAGCAGAGTACCGGAAGCGCCTGGAGCGTGCCGCCGAACTCCGCACCTACCGCGGGGCAGGCATCAGCGCGGAGGAAGAAGCCGAGCTGGACGCCCTTGAAGTGAAGGAGCGGGAGAAGCGCAAGAAGGTGAGCGACTCCGCCCGGGCGGAGTACCTTGTCCGTGATGCCATGGCGCAGGGCAAGTTCGACAACCTCAAGTACGCCGGCAAGCCGATTCCCGGGCTGGGGGAGTCGTACGATCCCGACTGGTGGGTCAAGGGCCTCATCCAGCGGGAAAACATCAGCGGCCTCGGTCCGGCGGCCATCCTGCTCCGGAAGGAGGACGCCGAGCTTGATGCCAGGCTTGACGCCCAGTACACGGAGCAGCAGGTGCGGGACATCCTGCAGGATTTCAACCGCCGCGTCGTCGACGCCCGGCGCCAGCTGCAGGGCGGTCCGCCGGTCATCACCAAAACCCGGGACGTAGAGGAGGAAGTGGGCCGGTGGCGCCAGCGCCGTGCGGCCCGGCCTGCCGAGACTCCGGCAGAACCGCAGCCTGCGCGCCCCTGGTGGCAGCGGCTGTGGAAAGGTGCAACGTAGCCGAACGTACGACGCCGTTGCGTCCCGCCGTCGTCGTCCTCGCCTTAGTGGGATCCCTGCCCGGGTGGGCAGTTCGCCCCATTGCGCTACGGCTGGGTGTGCCCGAGTATCAAGTGACGATACTGAAGACCAGTCAGACTTTGGGGGGACATCTATGAAGATTTCGCGAAGGATTCTTGCTGCCAGCGCTGCCCTTGCGTTGATGGGCGGGACAATACTCACGGCTCAACCTGCCTCGGCTGACGACGGGTATGCCAACTGCAACGTGTGGATTCACTATGAGTTCAATGTGGGGGCCAGTTGCAACTCCAACGCCCCGGGCACTGAGTATCAGGTTGCGGGCCGGTGCCGTCATGTCCCCACTGGCCATGAGGCCATTGTGCGTGGGCCCTGGAGGTGGCAGATGCCGGCCTCGCAGGGCTTCAACACCTCGTATGCCCAATGCCCCACTGGCACCAGGGCGGTAGAGGTTTGGCGCAACGTGCGATAGGCGTCCTGCCGCCGTGATGTCCATCTGCAGCCACGAGCCCCGGGGAAAGAACCGCGGCCGGCTGAAACTGGACTAGGGGCGGGGGCTGGGTGACGGTGACGGGCTCGGGCCCATCATCGATGGTGGAGGAGCCGGGAACGGATTGGTGGGATACAGCGGGGCGGCCTGAAGCATGTAGTTGGCCCACTGCGGCCCGGCAATCATGTAGCCGTCCAGGCGGGGATAGAAAGTCCCGTTGATGGTCACGTTCTGCCCTGCCCGCTTCTGTCCCTCCAGTGCGTCGCCGAAAAAGGACGCGGTGGCAATACCGGAGGTGTAGCCAACAATCCAAGTGGACCCATTGTTGTTTGATGTACCGGTCTTGGCCGCCACCGGGAACTTGTCATGGGTCTTGGGATTGATCCACACGCCTGAACCCCTGACGAGCACATCCTGCAGCACATTATTGACTCCACGGGCCACGTCCGGCTTCACAGCGTCACGGCACTCCACAGGCTGGGCGGGAAGATTGCCTCCTGCTGCATCCTTGACGTCCACCAGGGCGATGGGTGTGCAGTAGCGGCCGTCATTGGCAAACGTGGCAAAGGCGTTGGCCAGGTGAAGAGGAGCCACACCAATAGCGCCGAGAAGGTTGCCCAGCTGATGCATGTTGATCGGGGCTCCATCGAGTCCGCTGTGGAGCCCCACCGCGTCCACCATCTTCTGGATACCGCAGAAATCCAGCTGCGCGGCCGTGGCGAACGTGGCCGTGTTGATCGAGTTGTACAGCCCGTAATTGATGGGCATCTTCCTGTAGAAGCCCTCCTCGGCGTTCTGGAGGTCGTCAGCGGCGCCCAGCGTAGGGTTGTTCTGGGCGGTGTTGTAGGCGCCCATCACCTTCCCGCAGGTGGACCGCCACGGGAAGTCCAGCGGATAGACGCGCCGTGAAGCATCCACCTCCGCAGTCAGGGACTTGCCCTCGTTCAGCCACTGGGCAAAGGTGAACGGCTTCATGGTGGACCCGGGCTGGAAGCCGCCCGCTCCGTTGAGGTCATTCCCCTGCGGGTCCTTGGCATCCACGTTGAAGTTCAGGTGCGTGTCGAACTTCCCCGGTTCCGGCAGGAACACCGTGTTCTGGGCCATCGCCAGGATCTTGCCGGTCCCCGGCTGCACGGTGACCAATGCGGCGCCCCACCGGTCCGGGTTCGGTCCTGCCGTGCCGTCCACCTGTGCCTGGGCGGCCGCCTGCAGCCTGCTGTCCAGGGTGGTGACAATGGTGAGTCCGCCGCGGTACAGCTTCCGCTGCCGTTCTATCAGGCTGGGCCCGTACGCAGGGTTGTTCAGGATGAGGTGGGACACGTAGTCGCAGAAGTAGGGCGCCATGGCCGCGTAGGCGCAGCCCTGCCGCTCCGGACTGATCTTCAGCTCAATCGGCGTGGCCACGGCTTCATTGTGCTGCTCCTGCGTGATCTTGCCCTGGAGCAGCATCTCCGAAAGCACCTGGTCCCGGCGCACGATTGATTTGTCCGGGTTGATCGCAGGGTTGTAGAACGTTGGGCTGTTGACGAGCCCGGCCAGCAGCGCGGCCTGCGGAAGGGTGAGGTCCTTGGCGGTGGTGCTGAAGAAGTAGCGCGACGCCGCCTCGATGCCGTAGGCGTCGCTGTTGAAGAAGACGATATTCAGGTACCCCTCAAGGATCTGCTCCTTGGTGAACTTCTTTTCCAGCGCAATGGCCAGCTTCATCTCCCGCAGCTTGTCACCAACGTCCTTCTGTCCGGAGAGGATCACCTCGTCCGGCCTGTCCTGCGACAAGCGCGCTTCGTTAATCACGTTGGTGACGTACTGCTGCGTGATGGTTGAGGCGCCCTGCTGGCCACCCTGTGTCAGGTTGGACACCACGGCCCGCACGATCCCCTGGGGATCGATGCCGGCGTGTTCGTAAAACCTGCTGTCCTCGATGGCGATGATCGCGTCCTTGATGTGGGGCGACATCTGGTCCAGCGGAATCCTGACGCGGTTCTCGGCAAAGAAGGTGGCGATCGGCTGGCCGTCGGAGGTGAGGACTTTGGTGGATTGCGACGGCGGCTGGACAGTGAGTTCTTCCGGCAGGCTGTCGAAGAATCCAATGGAATTACTGACGCCGAACCCCGCTGCCGCCACCGCCGGAACCACCAGGCTGGCGGCCAGGACGCCGCACATGGCACTCGCCGCCAGGAACCCCAGGAACCTTCCCAGGGCAGCGCCGAAACCGCTTCCGCGCTTCCTTTTCTTCGCCATCATTCAGCCCTCGAGCTTGGAGGTCTCAAAAGACTACGCCCGTCCAGCGGCACATTGCCCTGCTGAAAGGTCAGGATTTGATCACACTCACAATCTTGACCCGGCGATAGTTAACGACATATCGTTAACTATCGCCGAAGATGTCGGTGAATTTATCCTGTGAGAGGACGATGCCACGATGAAAGGCATACACGAAGAGAAATTTCCCGGCGCTGAATTCGGAAACGAGCCCTTCGGGCGGGGCAGGGGCCGCCGGGGGCCGCACGGACACCGTGGTGGAGGCTTTGGTCCTGGTTTTGGGCCGGGCTTTGGGTCCGGTTCCGGACCTGGTTTTGGGCCCGGTTTTGGACCAGGGTTCGGCCGTGGCTCACGGCGCGCCAGCAGGGGGGATGTCCGGGCAGCCATCCTTTCGCTCCTGGCCGAGGCACCCTCCAACGGTTACGGACTGATCAAGACGATTGCCGAAAAGACGGAGGGCGCGTGGCGGCCCAGCCCCGGCTCCATTTACCCCACGCTGCAGCAACTCGTCGACGAGGACCTGATCTCAGCCCTCAGCGAGGGCCGCGGGACGGAGTTCACGCTCACGGATCGGGGCCGGGCCTATGTGGCCGAGCACGGTGAGGAAATGGACAATGCCTGGAATGCCGGGCCGGACAGCTCCGACCGCGAGTTCCATCAGAGCATCGGCAAGCTGATGGGAGCCATCCACCAGTTCCGCAGTGGTGTTAGCGAGGAACAGCGCGCCGCGGCCATCGAAAAAATGGATGAGACCCGGCGGGCCCTGTACAAGATCCTGGCTGACTAAACGCGGCGGTTGCAGCCCGGCTTCCGGGCCATAACCGCCGCGCCGGTCAGGCGAAGGAGTCTTCCTTAACGCGCGTGGCGTTCTTGCGGAGCCGCTCGGCGGAATCCGCCAGCCCAGCCGCGGGGGAGTGGGCAACGGGATGCTGCGGATTGAATCCCGCGCCGATTTCACCGAACGCATAGGCGCTCTCAGCATGTTCAGCCAGATCCACTCCAGCGGTTTCCGCCTCAAGGCTGACCCTGAAACCGATGGTCTTGTTGATGGCGCGGCCAATGACAAAGGTTCCGGCGCCGGAGAGCAGCAGGGTGATCACCACAGCCGCCGTCTGGGCAATCAGCTGCTGCGCACCCCCGCCGTAGAGGAGTCCGCCGCCCTGGCCATCCACGGGAAGGGCGATGAAGCCGAGCGCAAGGGTTCCGATGAGTCCGGCGCCGAGGTGCACGCCCACAACGTCCAGCGAGTCGTCCAGGCCGAAGCGGTACTTCAGGTCAACGAAGACGGCGCAGGCAGCTCCGGCCACGAAGCCCAGGCCGATAGCGGCCACAGGGCTGATGTTGGCGCAGGACGGGGTAATGGCCACGAGCCCGGCAACCACACCCGAGGCAGCACCGAGGGACGTGGGATGACCGTGGCGGATCTTTTCGGTGACCAGCCAGCTCAGCATCGCCGCGGCGGGAGTCACCAGGGTGTTCACCCAGATCAGGCCTGCCTGCTCAGCAGTTGTTGCCGCGCCGCCATTGAAGCCGAACCAGCCGAACCACAGGATCGCGGCGCCCAGCATGATGAAGGGAATGTTGTGCGGACGATGGTTGGGGTCCTTGGCAAAACCGTGGCGCTGGCCCACGATCAGGGCCAGGACCAGGGCTGCGGTCCCGGAGCTGATCTCCACCACTGCGCCGCCGGCGAAGTCGATGACCTGGCCGAACACGGCGGTGACTGCCCCGCCGGCGCTCATCAGCCCGCCGCCCCAGACCATGTACGCGAGCGGGCAGTAGACCACCGTGATCCAGAGCGGCACAAACAGTGCCCAGGCGCCGAACTTGGCGCGGTCAGCAATCGCTCCGCTGATCAGCGCCACCGTGATGATCGCAAACGTGGCGCTGTAGCCGGCCTTGATCAGGTCGGGGGAGCCCATCAGGTTCTGCAGGCCGAAGTTGGCGAAGGGGTTGCCGAAGATGCCCAGCACACCGTCGCCCGTTGTCATGGAGTAGCCCCACAGGACCCACACCACGCCGACGATCCCGGCGGAGATGAAGCTCATCATGATCATGTTGAGGGCGGCCTTGGCGCGGGTCATGCCGCCGTAGAAGAGGCCCAGTCCGGGCGTCATCAGCAAAACCATCGCGGCTGAAATCATCAACCAGACATGTTGGGCAGAAATCTCCACCTGCGGGTCCCTTCGCGTTGCGCCAGCGGGGCGCTCTTTGCCGGCCCTCGCACTTCCCCCGGCGTCTATGTTTGTCCTCCGGTGTTTCGGGAAAGGCGCGCAAAAGTTGCGGCTGCGTTACACAATCCGCGCTTGCGTGAAGTTCACGCGTCGATCATGTTTCAAGCGTGTTAACCGCTGCCCCCATGAGGCGGCACCGAAATGGCATAAGGCCCCAGGCCCAGCGCAACGGCGCGGGACGGACGGCGCGGAAGGTGAGAACCGTCGTCGGACGCGATGAACTGGCAGGTTTCCTGCCTGTAACCGGCGGCTCACCCTCCCGGGCGCTGATTTTTTCCAGCCTTAAAGAACGACGACGGCGCGCCGCTGAGGAGGTGCGGTGCGCCGTCGTCGTGCGCTGCGAAAGATGGAGGCCCGGCGGGGCGGCAGCGAGTGGGTCAGAAGTGCCGCGCGTTGGCCAGCACGGGAAGTTTGCCGCGCACCTCATCCACAACGGACGGGTCGATATCAACGACGGCGAGTTCCGGCTTGCCGCCCAGCGCCACCACGGCGGAGCCCAGGGGGTCGATCACCGCGCTGTGCCCTATGCCCGTAGGTGCGCTCCCTGCCGGACCTGCGCCGATGGTTTCCGGGTCCCCCTGGCCGCAGGCCACCACGAACGTGGTGCTGTCCAGGGCGCGTGCCCGCACCAGGAGGTCCCACTGCTCAGCCTTGCCCTCACCGGCTCCCCAGGACGCGCACACGATGTTGACCTGCGCCCCGGCCCGGGCGTTGGCGGTGAAGAGGGCCGGGAAGCGGACGTCGTAGCAGGTGGCGAGCCCGAAGACCGTGCCGTTGAGCTCAAAGGTCACCGGAGTTTCACCCGCGTCAACGGTCTTCGACTCTGTAAAGCCGAAAGCGTCGAAGAGGTGGACCTTGTCGTAGGAGGTATCCACGCCGGGGCCCGTGACCAGCAGGGTGTTGCGGACCCGGCCGTCCTTCCCGGGAGTGAACATGCCGGCCACGATCGCAATGCCCAGGTCCCGCGCAATGGCCCGGACTTCGCCGGCCCAGGGGCCGTCCAGTGGCTCTGCGACACCGCGGAGGGAGTGGCCGAAGGCGCGCATGGCGGCCTCGGGAAACACCACCAGTTCCGCACCGGCGGCTTTCGCCTGGGCAGTGTAGTCCCGGATCAGTCCCAGGTTTTCTGCGGGGTCTGCAGTGCTGATGATCTGGGCGACAGCCAGACGCATGGACGCTCCAATCTGTGGGCCGCTACTGTTTGTAGCCTTCTACTTCGCTGACGGGCCGGGCTTCGGCATCGTTGGGGTTCTCACCGGAGTCCGACTTGGCCCGCCGCTGCCGCAGCAGGTCCCAGCACTGGTCCAGGCTTTCCTCCACCTGCTTCAGCCGCGCCTTGTCCGGCACCTGCCCGTCCCCGGAAGCCTCCCGCAGTGAGTGCTCCTCCTCAACGAGGGCCTGGATGCGCGTCAAAATATCCTGATCGTTCATGGCTTCCCCTTACTCCCCGGACCGGTTACCCCAGCGTACGCCTGTACCATCTGAATCATGCCCACTGTGCTTGATATGGCAGGTCCAATCCTGGAAATGCTGACCTGGATGTGCCTGCCCGCCGGGCTCGCACTGCTCTTCTACACAGGCTTCCTCCGCCGCTTCGTTCATCCGTGGGCTGTGGCTGAAGCGGTGGTGTACTCCGACAGCACGGGGGTGGGCTTCCGCTGGTTCGACCGCAAGTACCAGGTGCACCACGCGCCCATGTCACCCCACGACATCAGGGAGCTGGCCGTCGGCGAAACCCTCCCTATCTACTACCACCCCAAGCGCCCCACCCAGTGGCAGACCGCTGCACCGGAGGAGGCAGGCAGGACCGCATCAGTACTGGGCCGGTGCCTGACGGGCATCGGCGCAGTGGCGTTCCTTGCCGGCTTTATCCTGCCGATGTTCTAGGGGCTGCTCTGGCGGCCGCCCTAGCCGATAAGCACCACGCCAATGCCGAGGGCGCCCAGCAGCACCCCGGCGAAAGCTGTCCACAGCACGGCGGTGATATCGGCGTCGTGCATTTCCTTGCGGATGCCGTGCGAGCTCACGCTGTAGCGGCGCCGCTGCGTGAAGTAGATGCCGGCGGCCGTTCCGGCCGACACCGTGAACAGGAGCAGGATGGGCAGGCCATGCTGCGGCAGCCAGCGCAGGAAAATCGCGCTTACTGTCACCAGGGCCAGCATGGTCCTGCCCCACGCAAGAGTGGTCCGTTCAGGCTGCAGGCCGGGATCCCCATGCAGTGGCGCGGGACCGGGGGATGGTGCCACGGGTCAGGGCCAGAGAATGAAGATCAGGACGACGGCGGCCGCCAGGGCGCCGGCGGCGGCCAGCAGCGGCACGATGAGCGGCAGCGGCAGTGGCGCCTTGTTGCGCATGCTGCGTTCCACCCGGAGCCACCGGACAGCGGAGCCGGCGCTCAACAGCATGCCGAGCAGAAGCAGGACCACCGCCAGGCCCTTGCGGACCGGCTCCAGGAAGAGGTCCGAGGTGAAGGCCTCAATGGCGATACCGCCGGCCAGCAGCGCGAGGGAGGTGCGGATCCAGGCAAGGAACGTGCGCTCATTGGCCAAGGTGAAACGCGGGTCCGGTTCCTCCCCGCCAGGCAGCAGGCGTTCGGCGATTTTCCCGCGCGACGGCGGGACGGGGGCGCTGGCGGGCTGCTCGCGGTTGGTCACGGTGCCAGTTTAGCTACGCGGCTGCTCTTGCCCTGATGCGCTAGGCCCCGCTGCGAGGGGCGAACATGATCACGGCCACGCCCAGCAGACAGATCAGTGAACCCGTGATGTCCCAGCGGTCTGGCCGGAAGCCGTCAAAGATTATTCCCCAGGCCAGCGATCCGGCCACAAACACCCCGCCGTAAGCCGCCAGGATCCGGCCGAAGTGGGCGTCAGGCTGGAATGTGGCCACGAAGCCGTAGGCCCCCAGTGCGATGACACCCAAGCCGGCCCACCACCAGTCCTTTCCTTCACGCACTGACTGCCACACCAGCCATGCGCCGCCGATTTCCGCCGCAGCAGCCAGGACAAACAGCACCACGGTCTTGGCGATGCTCACAGCTTCATCAGGGATACCCACGACGCCATCATGCCAGCCGGCTTCACAAGGGGCCGGGAATGCCGGGGGCCGGGCCGGGGTTGGGCCGTGTATGGAGCGCATCGGATTTCTCTCATTTGGCCATTGGGGTCCCGGGCAGGGCTCCCGCACCAGGACTGCCGGTGATGCCCTCCTCCAGGCCATCGACCTGTCGGTGGCCGCCGAGGAGTTCGGGCTGGACGGAGCATTTTTCCGGGTGCACCACTTCGCCCGGCAGCAGGCCTCGCCATTCCCGCTTCTGTCCGCCATCGCCGCGCGCACCACCAGGATCGAGATCGGCACCGGCGTCATCGACATGCGGTACGAAAACCCGCTCTATATGGCCGAGGAAGCCGCGGCCGCGGACCTGATCAGCAGCGGCCGGCTGCAGCTCGGCATCAGCCGCGGGTCACCCGAGCCGGCCCGCCAGGGAGCGGCAGCATTCGGGTACGTGCCCGAACCCGGAGAAACGGACGCGGACATGGCCCGCCGGCACACCGCCCTCTTCCGGAAGGCGATCACCGGCGCGGGGGTCGCGGAAGCGGACCCGCGGTACGCAGGCGGAGCCGTGGGGCTCCTGCCGGTCCAGCCGCAGTCGCCCGGGCTCGCCGAGCGAATCTGGTGGGGAGCCGGAACCCGGAAGACGGCGGTCTGGGCCGCGGAACTGGGCATGAACCTGATGAGCTCCACGCTGCTGACCGAGGACACCGGCGTGCCCTTCCACGAACTCCAGGCCGAGCAGATCCAGCTGTTCAGGGACGCCTGGGCTGCAGCGGGCCACGAGCACACGCCACGGGTATCGGTCAGCCGCAGTGTCCTGCCCATCGTGGATGAGGAAGACAGCCGCTTTTTTGCCGGTGCCGCCCTTCGGGACGGCCGGGACCAGGTGGGCGTTATTGACGGGCTTACCGCCAGGTTCGGGAAGAGCTACGCGGGCGCTCCGGACGTGCTGGCGGAGCAGCTTGCCGCTGACACCGCCGTCCAGGAGGCTGACACGCTCCTGCTCACCGTCCCGAACCAGCTTGGGGTGGACTTCAACGCGAAGCTGCTGGGATCAATCGCCCGTGACATCGCGCCTGCGCTGGGGTGGAGCCCCGGCTAAAGAACAGCCGCCGGTGCGAGGGTGCGGCCATGATAATTTCTCCCCGTCAGCAGCATTTCCGCGATATAATAAGCAAGCTTACTGAAATATCTGGAACGATCCGCGTCTTCCAACCGTTACTCTTAGAGTGCGGCTTGGGGGGCTTAGCGCCACCATTACAGCGTGACTGCGGAACGGTCATATGACGGAGAGAGAGAAACATGGCTCGCGCCGCTCTAGGCTTAATCGCATGATCCGGTTACGCCAGTTGGCCCAAGCGGCCACTGTCCTCACTACGCCCTTGTCGCCGGAGGACATCTTAGCTCTGTTCAATCCCGTCTATTCTGCGCGGCAGCTTCGTGGCGTCGTCACGCGCGTTGTGCAGGAGACGGCGCAATCTGCCACGATCTTTTTCCGGCCCGGCCGTGGCTGGCACTCGCACCTGGCAGGCCAGTGGGCGCGCATCGGCGTCGAACTCGACGGCGTCCGCCACTGGCGCTCCTACTCCCTCAGCGCCCCCGCCGGCAAAGACCCCGCCATCACGGTCACGGACGTCGGTGCCGTGTCCGGCACACTGGTCCGCACCACCAAGCCCGGTGACGTCCTGTTCCTGGCTCCGCCGCAAGGAGACTTCGTCCTCCCCGAGCACCCGCGGCCCCTGCTGATGGTGACCGCAGGCAGCGGCATCACTCCTGTGATGTCCATGATCCGTACGCTCGTCCCGCGGCGTCCGGATGCCGACGTCGTGCTGGTCCACTCCGCCCGCACGCCAGGCGACAGCCTCTTCCGCGAGGAACTTGCCGAATTGGCGGACCAGTTCCCCAACTTCCGCCTGGCCCACTGGTTCACTGGCGAGCAGGGCCGCATGGACCTCACCAACACCTCCCAGCTGGACGAGATCTGCCCTGACTGGAAAGAACGTTCAGCCTACGCCTGCGGCCCGGACAGCTTCCTGGACGACGCCGAGGCGTTGTGGAAGCGCGCGGCGCTCACCACTGCCGCGCCCGGCTCCGATGTGGCGGTCGCCGGCGGCGCCGGCAACCTCATGATTGAACGGTTCAACACCACGTTCGACGCCGGTGTGGGGCACGACGGCGGACTGGTCACCTTTGAGGCCTCCGACCGGGAGGTGGAAGCCGACGGCGACACCCCCATCCTGGACGTGGGTGAGGACGCCGGGGTACTGATGCCCAGCGGCTGCCGTATGGGCATCTGCCACAGCTGCCTGACCCCACTTCTGTCCGGCCAGGTCCGCGACCTCCGCACCGGGGAAGTCCACGGCGAACCCGGCCAACTGATCCAAACGTGTGTCTCGGCAGCCGCCGGACCCGTCAACCTCGAAATCTGAGGAGCATCACGGTATGACTGTAATTTCACCGAGCAAAACCACACCCGCCGAGGGCAAGCCGACCGGAGGGTCAAGGACGCGCCCCGGAAAGCTCGCCGAGTCCGGCAGCCCCACCGTCCGGCCGCCGGCCGCCGCCCACCTGAGCGACGAGCAGGTGGCGGAACTTGGGCGGGAACTCGACGCCATCCGCGACGAGATCCTCGGCAAGCGCGGGGCGGCAGACGCCGCCTACATCCGCCGCGTGATCAAGATCCAGCGTGGCCTGGAGATCTCCGGCCGTGCCGCGTTGCTGGTCAGCAAGAACAAGGCTGCCTGGGTCACCGGAACAACGCTGCTGAGCCTGGCCAAGATCCTGGAAAACATGGAAATCGGGCACAACGTCCTGCATGGCCAGTGGGACTGGATGCGGGACCCGGACATCCACTCCACCACGTGGGAGTGGGACTTCGTCACCCCCTCACGCTCGTGGCAGCACACCCACAATGACCTCCACCACCGCTGGACCAACGTGGTGGGCAAGGACAACGACGTCGGATACAACCTCCTGCGGATGGACGAACAGCAGCCATGGAAGCCCATTAACCTGGCCAACCCGCTGTTCAACGCCATCCTGGCGCCGCTCTTCGAGTGGGGCATCGCCATCTACGACCTTGAGCTCACGGAGTTCAAGGAAGGCAAGAAGTCCAAGGAAGCGCTGCTCAAGGACCTCCAGGCCCTCGGCAAGAAGGTTGTCACCCAGTTCACCAAGGACTACGCCGCAACCCCGGCAGTAGCCATGCTGACCGGCTCCGGCAAGCAGGCCCTTTACGGCACGCTGACTGCCAACGCCGTGCGCAACGTCTGGGCCCACGCCGTGATCTTCTGCGGACACTTCCCCGAAGGCACGGACACCTTCACGGAGGAAATGGCGGAGGGCGAGACCCGCGGCGACTGGTACATCCGCCAGATGATCGGCTCCGCCAACATCTCCGGGTCGAAGTTCATGCACATCATGACCGGTAACCTCTCGCACCAGATCGAGCACCACCTCTTCCCGGACCTGCCCTCCAACCGGTACGCCGAGGTGGCGCCCAAGGTCCGTGAGATCTGCCAGCGCTACGGTTTGAAGTACACCACCGGGCCGCTGCTGAAGCAGGTCGGATCCACCTGGGGCAAGATCTTCAAGCTGGCACTCCCCGGCAAGACGGCCACGGCTTAACAACCGCACCGCCTGTCCAAAGCACTGAAAGCACCTCCGGTTCCGGGATTTTCCCCGGGACCGGAGGTGCTTTTCTGTCCCCACCGACGCTCTCTCACTTAACGCAAAGTTTCACCTGACGCTCTCTCACTCCCTACAGGTTCCCGGCGGACGCTCTCTCACCTTCCCTGGAACCCTCTCGCGCACCCGGGGCAGGCTGCGCATAATTGATTCCACAGCCGCGGCGGCCAACGGAGGAATCATGCGGATTCTCGGAGCACTCATCGTTATCTGGCTCATTATTGGCGGTGTAGCCGCCTGGCAGCGCGGCTATTTCGGCGCCGCACCCGGCAACTGCGCGGAGGCCGGAACAATTGCCGTCACCATCGCTGCCGGACCCCTGAACTACATGGGAGCAAATCCCCAGATTTCCTGCGAACTTCCGCAACCCTCCCCGTAGCAGGGCCGGCCTTGCAACCAACCCACGCGGGGAAGACTGGACTGGGCGGTGGACCGCCCTAGAGTAGGTACTGCGCGGCCGCGGCACCCTCCCGGCCGCATCGATCCCACAGTCTCGAAAGGACCCGCCGCGATGGCCTTCATCACCGTTGGAACCGAAAACAGCACTGATATCGAGCTATACTACGAAGACCACGGCTCCGGCCAGCCCGTCGTCCTGATCCACGGCTACCCCTTGGACGGTTCCTCCTGGGAAAAGCAGACGGTTGCCCTCCTGGACGCGGGCTACCGTGTCATCACGTACGACCGGCGCGGCTTCGGGAAATCCAGCAAGACCACCGAGGGCTACGACTACGACACCTTCGCTGCCGACCTCAACACCATACTGACAACACTGGACCTGACCGACGTCGTTCTGGTGGGCTTCTCCATGGGGACCGGAGAGGTGGGCCGTTACCTGGGCACGTACGGCTCCGCGCGGGTGGCGCGGGCAGCCTTCCTCGGCTCCCTGGAACCGTTCCTGCTTAAGACCGATGACAACCCGGACGGCGTCCCGCAGGAGGTCTTCGACGGGCTGACGGAAGCAGTCACCGCAGACCGGTACGCCTTCTTTACCGAGTTCTTCAAGAACTTCTATAACTCCGATACTTTCCTGGGCACGCCCCGCCTCAGCCAGGAAGCCGTAGATGCCAGCTGGAATACGGCGTCCAGCGCTGGGGCCACCGCCTCGGTGGCAGCCCAGCCCACATGGCTGACCGACTTCCGGGACGACATCCCCAAGATCGACGTTCCCGCGCTCATCCTCCACGGCACCGCGGACAATATCCTGCCCATCGACTCCACCGGCCGGCTGTTCGCCAAGGCACTGCCCGCTGCCGACTATGTGGAAATCGAAGGTGCCCCGCACGGCCTGCTGTGGACGCACGCCGCCGAAGTGAACGAAGCGCTCCTGCGCTTCCTCGCCAAATAGCGGCTGCTCTCCCCGCTCGTCCAGCACAGGTAAAACGTCCGGCGGCGGCATGACTGCCGCCGCCGGACGTGAAGGAGCGTTGGGGAAAACGTTGCGTTAAGTGGGAGAGCGTTGGGGGAACCGTTGCGTTAAATGGGAGAGCGTTGGGGGAATCGTTGCGTTAAGTGGGAGAGCGTCTGAGGAAACGTTGCGTTAGGTGAGCGAGGGTTGGGGGTCTACCAGCGGGGGCCGCCTCCGCCGCCGGGGCCCTGCGCTGCGGTATATTCTCCGGCGGTGACCGTACCCTGCTCCGAGGCGCCGTCCAGCGACCCTTCACCGAGGCCCGCGCTGACCGTTGCCGTGCCGCCGGTGTAGACCGTGTATTCCGCGCCGTCGCTGATGGCCGCGGAGGAGAACACCAGCGAGGCTGCGGCCTTGGTGGTGACGAATGCAGCCACCACGGTGCCGGAGGAGTCGGCGATCTGGACTACGGTGCCGGCGGGAATGGACGAATCAAGGGTCACCTGCACGCCGGACTGCGTGGAGGAGGCACCCGGTGTGACAGCCATACCCGCGCTGCCCGCGGCGGCCAAGGTTCCGCCTGTGACCACCAGTTCACCGTTGACGTCAAGCGCCCCGTTGCCGTCGTTCGTGGGGCCGTTGACCACCACGGTGCCGCCGGAGATGCTGGCGTTGCCGTTGGAGTCCAGGCCGTCGCCCTGTGAGTTGATGGTCAGCAGGCCGCCGCTGACGTCCACGGTGTAGTCGCCCACGGCCATCTCCCCGCCACCCATGCCTCCTCCCATGCCGCCGCCCATTCCGCCTTCGGCGGTGGTGCTGGAACCTGTGCTGCCGCCTGAGGCGTTCACGCCGTCGTCGTTGGCGGTGACGGTGGCGGTGCCGCCGGTCATGATGATGTGCTGGGCCTCGAGGCCTTCCTCCGATTCCTCCACCGTGGTGGTGCCTGCCGCGATGGTGAGCGTGTTGAAGGCCTTGATGCCATCGTCCCCGGCGCTGACGCTCAGGGTGCCGCCGTTGACGAGGATCCAGCCGCGTCCCTCGTCCTCCTCGTTGTCGGACTTGAAGCCGTCGTCGCCCGCTGCCACCTGGTAGGCGCCGTTCAGGAGCACCGCGTAGTCCTTGCCGACGATGCCGTCGTCCGCGGCGTCCACCGTCACGGCGCCGGCGGCCAGGACCAGGCCGTCCTTCGAGGAGATGCCGTCGTTGGAGTTGCCGTCTACGGTGAGGGATCCGGTGCCGGCGACCGTGAGGTCGGCCATGGAGTACAAGGCTGCGTTGGGGGCGTCCGTGCCCTGGTCGGCGTAGGTGGAGGCGTCGCTGAGGGAGTTGGTGGTTCCGTCCTCGAGGTAGACGATGGCCTCGTTCGCGCCGTGCACTACGAACGGGGACCCCGTGGAGCTGGTGATGGCTGCGCCGTCGAGGATGATGCGGACCACGTCTTCTTCACCGGCAGCCACCACCACCTGCCCGTCTGACAGGGAGCCGCTGAGGCGGTAGGTGCCGGAGGCGGTGATGGTGACGGTGTCGCCGTCGACCTTGACAGCGGACGACGACGTGCCGGCGGCGGCAGTGCTGGCACCGTCCGCCAGCGTCACGGCTACTTCGGAGGCGGCATCCCAGGTGAGGTCGTCGGCGTCGTAGTGGGTGTCTTCCGCGAGGGCGTCCAACGAGACGGCCTCGGCAGTGCCGGTGGAGGCAGTGGAGGCGGCAGTGCCCGCGCTGGTGGTGGAGGCTGAACTGCTGACGGCCGAGACTCCGGTGGGAGTCGTGCCGCCCACGGAGCAGCCCGCCAGGCCGAGGGCGAGGGCGAGCGCGGTGACGGACAGGTGTGTGCGGAAGCGTTTCATGGTTTTTCCTTCAGGTGAAATCGGGGGGATATGTGGTCAGGCTGCGGGCCGGAGAGAGAGGCTGCGGCGCAGCGTCCGGTTCCAGCGGTTTGCGGGCAGGTCCGGGCACAGGGCGGCCATGCCGGTGGCGAATTTTGAGATCCGGGAGGGGCGGACGCCGTACGCCCACAGATGCCGGTCCAGCGGCCCGGCTGTGGAGCCCGACTTGGTCTCCAGGATCACCGCATCATTGAGCACCCAAGCAGCCTGGCCGGGACGCTGCCAGGTCACGTCCGTGTCGATGGTGGCGCGGCTCCCGGACTCCGGCAGGTAGAGCGTGGTCCGGTGGTAGCGGGTTTCCAGGACCGGGTGGAGGCGGCCTGGGGGCACTGAACCCACAGCCGCGGTGAGCGTTTCGCGGACGTATTCCAGGCCTTCGGCAGTGAGCCGGGCGCGGTCCTCGGGAAGGTACGGGATGCGTTCCTTGACCGTTGCTTCCCGGGCGCCTTCGGTTTTCACCTCCAGGAAGCTCGCCGCGCTGTCCACGTAGGTCCGGGTGCGGATCTTGTACCTGCGCCGGCGGCCGTGGGCTGCCAGGAGGTAGCTGTCCAGGCCGGCGGTGTCGAAGTAGACGGAGTCGTAGGCGAAGCTGCGGGAGCCGTCCATCTCCAGGACGCGGACGTCGGCGCGGAACGTGGCGAGGAGCTGGCCCGCAAGCCCTGCCGGGACCACGTATTTGCGGTCCACCCGGGTCTGGAGTGCGGCTTCGGCATTGAGCTCCTCCAGCCCGACGGGCCGGAGGGAACGGAGGTTGCTGACGACGGCGGCCGTTGCGGGGATGCTCATGCGGCACCTGCAGGGGTTGTCAGGCGGGCGGTGGCTGGTTCTCCGGTGGAAGGTTGAAGGGAGGCAGGTTCCATGCGGGCAGGTTCCGCGTGCCGCGGCGCCGGCAGGGCCGTGACGGCTGCAGCGAAGGCTGCGGGGGAGTAGGCGTACCGGACATCCACGAGGGTCTTGTCGTTCACCAGGTCCAGTTCCTGGATGGTGGCGGAGTGGACCCTGCCGTGGAGGACCTCTTCCAGCCGGGCGTAGAGTTCGCCGTCCTCGGCAATGGCGCGGTCCAGTATGACGGTCTGGTGGCGGTGGGCCGGCAGGACCCGTGGGTGGTCTCCCACGAACATCACCAGCAGGATCAGTGCCATCAGTGAACCGGTCAGCCACAGGGGCTCAATCCCCAGGCCGGCGATCAGGCCAAGGGCCAGGGCTGAGAAGTAGTAGGCCACCTCGTGCTGGGCCAGCTCGGTGGAGCGGAGCCGGATGATGGACAGGACCCCGAACAGGCCCAGTCCCAGGCCAAGCCCGGCGGCGGAACCCGAGAGCGCTGTGGCCACGGCGAGGACGCCCACGTTCATGCCCAGGTAGGACACCACCAGGTCGCGGCGGCGGTGGCGGCGGAGGTAGAGGGCGAAGGTCAGGATGCTGATGGCTGCCAGGTCGGCGAGGATGAAAATAAGGGGGTTCATGGGATTCTCCGGGATGTCTTCGGTGGGCTGGTATTCACGATGCCCGCCCAAACTGTGCGGGTGCTGTGACGGAACCTAGCCGGGTATATGAGTGCTGGCTGACAGTTCCCTGGGGCCGGTGCGGGACGTTTTGCCGGCTGCCTTTCCGCGTGCGTGTGCCGTGAAAAGGAAGCGCTGCTGCACCACAAAACTGATGCCCAGCAGGATAACTTCGGCCAGGATCTTGGCGGGAAGCGCCAGCAGCCCGGCCCCTTCCAGGGCCCAGATGAGGCCGAAGTTGGCGGCAAGCAGCAGGGCGGCGAGGCTGAAGTAGCGGACGCCGGTGGTGCCGGCCGGCCTGTCCCTGCCGTGGTCAAAGACGATGCGCCGGTTCACCATGAAGTTCACGGCGGAACTCACCGCCCTGGCCCCCAGCACAGCCAGGAGCAGGGAGTCGACGAGCAGCGTGAGCAGCACGAACAGCACGGTGTCCACCAGGAACGCCGTGAAGGACGAGGCCAGGAACTTCAGCAGCGGGGCGTAGATCCGCACCGAGTCGGCCAGCGGACGGAAGTGGGAACCGGAATTGTGGTCCACGTACACCGTGGCGATGTCCACCGAACGGATGGCATAGCCGGCGTTTCGCGCTTCCAGCAGCAGGTTCAGCTCGTATTCGTACCGGTCCCCGCGGACGGACCGGAGCCAGGGGATCATGGCGGCGGGGTAGCCGCGGAGGCCGGTCTGGGTATCGGGAATGCGCTCGCCGGTGGCCAGGGTGAAGAGCAGCTTCGTTGCGGTGTTGCCGAACCGGCTGCGCGCCGGGACGTCGCCGGTGAACTTCCTGCTGCCCAGCACCATCGTGGACCAGCCCTGCCCCGCCCGGTTATCCCGGAGGGAATGGGCCACCCGGAGGACGTCCGCCGTCCGGTGCTGGCCGTCGCTGTCGGCGCACACCACGTCGTGGCCGGGCAGGTTGTCCGCAATGAAGCCCAGCCCGGACTTGAGGGCGAAGCCCTTTCCCCTGTTCCGCCCGTAACTGATCACATGGCACCCAAGGTCCCTGACGGCGTCGAACACACCCCGGTACTCCGGGCCGCTGCCGTCATCCACCACCACGATGGGAAGCCACGGTTCCGCCTGGCGGATGGAGCGGATCAGGGCGGGAAGCTGCACGTCCGGCTCGTAGGCCGGGATCAGGATGATCATGGCCGGACCTACTGCGCGATGTACAGGATGTCGGAGGTGCCGCGTTCCCTGTTCCCACCCAGCGGGTTGTTCACCAGTCCGCCGTTGAAGTACATGGTGGAGGAACCACCGCCGTCGATGTTGTACGCCGTGGTGGCGCCGAGGCCCTGCATGATTCCGGCGAGGCCGGTCATGGTGACGCCGGCGCTGTAGCCGGGGCTGCGGCCGTCCACCACCACGAAGACGAGGTGGTTGTCATCGATGATGCCGACGGCGGTGCGCGGCTGTTCACCCTGGATGGAGTGGTTGCCGAAGTTGGTGTCCACCTCGACGTCCTCGATGCCCTCGGCCACCTCTCCGTTGTCCAGCAGGGACGGGCCGAAGGACAGTGTGTTCCAGACGCCTTCGGCGACCAGTTGCCCGGCCGTGGTGGTGGTTTCGTCATAGACCTGGACGGTGCCGTCGCGGTAGAACGCCAGGCCCTGCCGCGCGCCCTCGTCGCGGAACACCACGCCGTTGCGGATCACGATGCCGGTGTCCCGGAAGCCGTAATAGTCGCCGTTGATGGCGAAAACCGCGCTGTTGGCCTCGGCAATGGCAGAGGTGGTTTCGGTGATGTTCTCGCCGAAGCTGTCGTTGGCGAAGGCGGACTGGAGGGTGGTGGCATCATCGAGCACGACGTCGGCAACGTAGTACGTAGCGGTGTCGTCGCCGCTGCCGGTGGTCACCGTGGAGATGCTGATGTTGGAGGAGCCGGAGACGTAGGAAGTATCCGTGGTGACGGCGGTGCCGCCGGACCCGGGCACGGTGCCTGCCACCGTGCCGGTGGAAGTCCCGGAAGTGCTGCCTGCCTGGCTGGCTTCGTAGGCTGAGACGTCGGCGATCTCGACGTGCTGGACCACGAACCGGTCCAGTGCCCAGGCCGTGGCGCCCCCGGCGGAAAGGGTGAGGGCCACGGCCCCGGCGATGATGGCCCGCCGGGTGCGGCCGGGTTTACGTTCTCTGGTCTGTTGCGGAGTCATGCCCCATTTCTAGGGAGGCAAGCTGGCAGGGGGATTTGCCGGATATATGAGGGGCCTGTGAAAACTAGCCGTCGTAGTGCGTGCGTGCCGGCCCTTGGCCCAGCGAATTCACCACAGCTGCGGCAACGTCATGAAGCTTCGAGTTGCGGGTGCTGGAGGCCGTTTTCAGGATCTCGAAGGCGTCCTGCTGGCTGCACCGGTTCTGGGCCATGATGATGCCCACGGCCATGTCGATCACCGTCCGGGACTCCAGTGTGGCGCGGAGGTTCGCCGCAGTCTCGCTGTAGTGGGCAAAGCGCACCGCCAGGCGCAGGGCCAGGGACGTCTGGCCCACGAAGTCTTCGGCAAATTCAAGGATGCGCGGCTCGAAACGGTGTGGCCGGCGCGAGTACAGCAGCAGGGCAGCCTTCGTCCCGCCCTCCAACTGGAAGGGCAGCGCGAGGACGGAGCGGATGCCCTGGGCGAGCACGGCCGAGGAGTATTCGGGCCAGCGGCCGTCGTCGCGGGCGTCTGGGACGTGGATGCTCTCCTGGGCGGCGGACGCCGTCAGGCTCGGCGTTTCGCTGAACTCGTACTCGAGGTGCGCAATGGCCTTCGCATCCGGGCTGCTGCTCGCAACGGTAGCGGCCTTGCGCTGCCGCAGGAGGGTGATGGCGCACATGATCTCATCGCCGGGCTCGGAAAGGTTGCGTGCGGACACCTGTGCCAACTCGTTGAGGAAGTCCTCAACATCAGAGCTGTTGAGGACCAGTTCATGCAGGTGCTCGGTAATGGATGTATCAGTTTTTGCTGTTGACTCGCTGGCCACGGTTTTTTGGTGCCATTCGCTCAGGACAACCCGGCAACTTCCAGCATCCCCCCGGCGGTGCGGGCAGGCTGTGAAGGTCGCTGGATCGAGGAACTTTCCAACGGCCTGCTGCTAAACCGATATCCAGAAGTATATACATCCTCCGGCGGGGGAAATGGTCACTTTGACACATACGGGTGCAGGCTCTCTGGCGCCGGCCGGGGAGTTACCGGCAGAATGAAGCAGGAGCCGGTGCTCCCGGCGGCAGACCCCCGGAACCGGCGGCTGGCAGGCCCCCGCTGGGGCAGGAAGAGGGACATGACATGACCAGGCTGCTCATCATCGGTCCGCCGGGCTCCGGCAAGGGAACGCAAGCGGAACACCTGGCCCGGCACTTCGGCGTTCCCACGCTTTCCACCGGAGAGATTTTCCGGACCAACGTCAACGAGGGGTCGGAGCTGGGAAACCAGGCTGCCGGGTATCTCGACGACGGCGATTTTGTCCCGGACCACCTCACCAACGCGATGGTCAAGGACCGCCTGCAGGACAGCGGCCTGCAGGCGGGCTTCCTGCTGGACGGCTATCCGCGCACGGCACCGCAGGTAGCGGAGCTGGACAACATGCTCGTGTCCCAGGGGTTTGCGCTGGATGTGGTCATTGAGCTGACCGCCCCCGACGCCGTCCTGGAGCAGCGGATGCTGCGGCGTGCCGCGGAGCAGGGCCGCGGATGACACGGTGGACGTGTTCCGGCGCCGCCTGGATCTCTACCACCGCGAGACGCATGAAGTAGTCTCGGTCTACGCTGGCCGTGGAATGCTCGTTTCCGTGGACGGCAGCGGAGATCCCGGCGACATCACCGAACTGGCGATCGCCGCCGTCGAAAAGTTCCTGGCTTCCCCGCGCCCCGGCGCCTGAACCGGCGCAAGCCACCAACGTAAAGGACAACCTGATGAGAATTGCGGTCACCGGCGGTAGCGGAAAACTTGGACGGCACGTGGTCCGCAGGCTCACGGAGGACGGCCACCAGGTCCTCAACCTGGACCGCGAAGGCAGCCGCAGTCCGGGACTGGTTGTGGTGGACCTGCGGAACTACGGCCAGGTCCTGGACGTGCTGCTGGGAGTGGACGACAGGCATGACGGTTTTGACGCCGTAGTGCACCTCGGTGCCATCCCCGCCCCGGGCATCATTCCCGATGCCGCCACCTTCGAAAACAACATGCTGTCCACCTACAACGTCTTCCAGGCGGCGCGCCGCGCGGGCATCAAGAAGGTGGTGTACGCCTCCAGCGAGACGGTGCTGGGACTGCCGTTCGACGTCGACCCGCCCTACATCCCCGTGGACGAGGAGTACCCGGCGCGGCCGGAAAGCACCTACTCCCTGGTGAAGCACCTGGAAGAGCAGATGGCTGCTGAACTGACGCGCTGGGACCCGGAACTGAGCATCGTGGGGCTGCGGTTCTCCAACGTCATGGACGTGGAAGACTACGAAAAGTTCCCTTCCTTCGACTCCGACGCAACCCTCCGGAAATGGAACCTGTGGGGCTACATCGACGGCCGGGACGGGGCCCAGGCGGTGGTCCGCGCCCTCGACAACGGGAAGCCGGGATTCGAGGCGTTCATCATCGCCAACGCGGATACCGTCATGAGCCGGTCAAGTGCCAGCCTGGCCGCGGAAGTGTTCCCCGGCGTCAAGGTGGTCAAGGAGTTGGGCGACCACGAAACCATGCTGTCCATCGACAAGGCACGCCGGCTGCTCGGCTTTGAGCCCGAGCACACCTGGCGGGACCACTGGCAGGACCCCGCAGGCGGCTCGCCACGCTAGCTGCTGGCCGCACTGCCGGTTTCGAGCAGGAACTCGGCGCGCCCATGCACCGCACCGTTGACTTGCAGCTCCAGGGCGTGCAGGCCCGGGTGGTGCACCCTGGTGGTCATCTGCCTGAAAGCATGGCGTTTGGAGAGGCTCCGCGTCTCACCCGGGGCAAGGGTGAGCGTTGACACTTTGAAAACCTTGGCGGACTGGCTGCCATTGGCCTTGCGGTAGTGGACCAGATAATCCACTGCCAGGCGCGCATCGCGCGCGCCGGTATTGGCGATCTCAAAGGAGAACGTCAGCTCGCCGGGCAGGGTCAGGACCTCCCGGTCCAGGTGGGGTCCGGACACCGCCACCTGCGCCGGTGTAAAACCGAGCAGCTCCAGTGCCTCCGGTTGGCCCTTCTTGATGAGCGTGCGGAGACCATGCCGCACCACCCATCCCGTGTTGCCGTCAGCTGCGGACAACCATTCCCTTGCCGTGGCCACTACGGGGCCGGGTGCGTGCCGGGCAAGGTCATTGAGGTGGTTGGCTACGGACCGCCGCACGTACTCCGAGGGGTCCCGATACAGCGCGGTGAGGACGGGAAGGGTGGCTTCGGGCCGCTCCACGAGGCCGGGCACGCGCACCGCCCACGGCAGGTAGGGGCGGGTTCCCTCACTCGCCAGGCGGCGGACATGCTCGTCCGGGTGGGACGTCCATTCCAGGGCGGCGGCCAGGGCCCGGTCCAGATTGTGGCGCAGCAGGCGGCGGATGGCAAATTCGCCGGTGAGCCTTGGCGTCAGTTCCGCCAGCAGGGCCAGGGCGTCGTCAAAGTCCTCCGCGGCGCCGGAATCCACGGCAAGGGCGGCAGCAGCCTCTGACACCGGCCACAGGATCCAGCCGGTGAACTCCGGAAACCGCAGTGCTGCACGGAAGCTGTCCGCCGCCGTCGGATATCCCGCCCCGGGGACGCTCAATGCATCCTCCTGCAGCGCCTGCGCCACAAGATCAGTCCTGGCGCGCAGGTTCAGGTCCCCCAGCAGGGAGGCGGTGGCGCGTGTCCGGACCCACCGCACACCGGGAGCGGCCTCCGTGAGGATGGCCGCGGCAGAATGAACGGCGGCAGCGTCAATCAGTTCGTTCATTGCACCCATGGAGTCAGGCTACCGCCAGTGCTGAACGCGCCGCGCAGGTGCTGCCTCGCCGTCGTGAAGAAGATACCGCGGCCAAACCGCACCTGCACGGTGCGCGCGGGATACTCTTCCCCTAGGAAAATCTCAACGGAGCAGGACGGGCATCACAGTGCGACATCAGGATTCAGCAGGCTCCGGAGCCACCAGCCGGAGCCACGGCAGGTGGCGGGCCTTCCACGACAAGTTCGTGGTGGAGGAGCGCTTCATGGACCCCGCCGACCGGCGCGGGCTGTACCGGGCGGCCATCATCCTGGTGGTGGCGGGGGTTGCGCTGTTCATCGCCACGCTGGTCAGCGTGCTGCAGGCGGACGGCCTCTCGGCGGCAGATGTGCCGGTCCGCGACTGGCTCCTGGGGATGAGGTCCGACGCCGGCACGGCCTTCATGATTTTCCTCGCCGTGGTCTTCGGTCCGGTTGCCCTGCCCATCATTGTCCTGGTGGTCATCCTGTGGTGGGGCTTCGCCGCGAAACATGCCTGGCGCCCCATCCTGCTGGCGTCGGCGATGGTCACCGGCGTCATCATTTCCCAGGTCATCCTGCGGATCGTCCAGCGCTCGCGGCCGCCAGTGGAGCAAATGCTGTTCGGGATCGACCATACGTTTTCGTTCCCGTCAGGGCATGTCCTGGGGGCGTGCGACTTCCTCCTGGTTGGCGCCTTCCTGGTGTTCTCCCGGCACAGCAACACCAAAGCGGCCGTTCTCGGTTTCGTGGGGGCCGGGATCGGCATTGTGCTTGCTGCCCTGAGCAGGCTGTACCTGGGATACCACTGGCTCAGCGACGCCCTCGCTTCGTTGTCCCTCTCCCTGGTCATCCTGGGCGGGGTCATTGCCCTGGACACGTGGCGCACCGCCCGTGTTCACGGGGAGCGGATCACCGGTGAACTGTCGAAGGCGGACTTGCCCCGGGATTGACTGGCTCCGGGACTGAACTGTCCACCGGCCCCTCAGCCCGGCCCCTCAGCCCGGCGGCCGGGACCTGGCCCTTTTGAGGGCGCGGTGCAGCTTGTTGTTGGCCGCCTCAAGTTCCAGCACCTTGGCCACGCCCGCCAGGTTGAGGCCCTGTTCCAGGAGTTCACCGATCCGCAGCAGGACAGCGATGTCGTCATCACTGTACTGGCGGGTGCCGCCGGACGTCCGCGACGGCGTCAGCAGGCCCTTGGTCTCGTAGAGCCGGATGTTCTGCTGGCCCGTTCCAGCCAGCTTCGCCGCCACGGAGATGGCGTACAGCGCGCGGCTGCTGCTGGGGCCGGTTTCCCGTCCCGCGTCCTGTTCCGCCATCAGTTCTCCAGTATCCGTCCGGGGTCTTGCTTCAGTTTCCCACGAGTGCTATAAAAAATCTATATTCATCACCATAGATTAAGGGCGGTGGATATGGCACACGTGAAACACCTACTGAAGCTGAAGGAGTGGGAAATGATGTTGATGCGCACGGACCCGTTCCGTGAGCTGGACCGGCTCACGCAGCAGGTCTTTGGAACCGCTGCCCGGCCGGCTGCCATGCCCATGGACGCCTGGCAGGAAGACGGCGAGTTTGTGGTGGCCTTCGACCTGCCTGGCGTGAAGATGGATACCTTGGACCTGAACGTTGAACGCAACGTCCTCACCGTCAGGGCGGAGCGCAAGGACCCCACCCAGCCCAACGTGGAACTGGTGGCCTCCGAACGTCCCCGCGGCGTCTTCAGCCGGCAGCTGATCCTCGGTGACACGCTGGACACTGACAACATCCAGGCCAGCTACGAGCAGGGCGTCCTGACCCTGCGGATACCGGTGGCGGAAAAGGCAAAGCCGCGCAGGATCGAGATCCAGACGCAGCAAAGCGAGAAGCACCAGATCGGAACCTAGCCACAGCCGGCCGGCGCGGGGAACCTCTTCACGGTTGCCCGCGCGCGGCATTCTTTCTGCCGGCGTCCGCCGGATGCGGACGCCGGCAGAGCGGAAAAGGGCCACCATGACAACAAGCCCCGACTACTACGACACCCTGCGGGTCCAGCCGCACGCCACTCAACAGGAAATTTCGCGCGCCTACCGGGCCCTGATGCGCAGCCACCACCCGGATGTGGACGGCGGTACCTCCCCGGAAGGTGAGCTACTGATGATCATGCAGGCGTACAACGTCCTCCGGGATCCTGAGAGGCGCGCCGCCTATGACAAGCAAAGGGCCGGCGCTGCCGGACAGTCCGTTCCCGTCCGGAAGGTGCGCAGCCACGGCGGGTCTCCGGACCCCATCATCAGGATCACGCCGGTGCGCTGGGAAAGCGGGCCCTGGGCCTGGGCCTGACAGCGGTCCTGGCACTGCGTCCCGCGGGGAACGGAACGGGGAACGGAACGGGGAATGGAACACAACAACAACACCGCGAGGAGGCGGAGAACCGGATGAGCGACTGGCGCCGATACGATTCACACCTGATTCCGGCATTCCACGAGCGCTTTGAACAGCGCTGGGGTGCCGGAACTGCTCCCTTCCTGGACCCTGAAGCGCATGAGCAGCCGCTGCCCCGTGCGCAATGGATCAACCCCGCCACGGGCGCAGCGCTGGCCGTTGTGCCGGTATGGACTACGGACGAGAAGCAGCAGCGGTCCTTTGGCGTTTTCTACCTCCCGCCCGCGGGCGACATCTGGGTGCTGCGGCCCGGCTATACGGGCTACCTGGAACCTGCCGAGGGGGAAACCGAGCACCTGGCGACGCTCCGGAACGACGCCTTCCGGAAAGCGGTGGCCCACGCCAAGGAGTTCCTGTTCGGCTCCCAGTAGCTTGCCACCTGGAAGAGGCGCCGCGGACGGGCACCGTTTTGCTCGTCAGGCGCCCTCAGCTGTGCCATCCTGAGACGTACTTTATTTACGCTCCGTTACAAAAGGCCCGCAGATGCACATCACCGCCAAAGAACTCGCTGCCCTTATCCCGTCCGGATTTACGCTGGGCGTGGCCACGGCTGCCTTCCAAATTGAGGGCGCGCTTGATGAGGACGGGCGGGGCCCGGCGGGCTGGGATGTCTTCGCAGCCAAGGACGGGGCCATCGTGGAAAACCACAGCCCCGTCGTCGCCACGGACCACTACCACCGCATGCCCCAGGACGTTGCGCTCATGAAGCAGCTCGGCGTGGACTCCTACCGGTTCTCCTTCGCGTGGCCGCGCATCCAGCCGACCGGGCGCGGGCCGGCCAACCGCGCCGGCCTGGCCTTTTACGACAGGCTCCTGGACGAGCTGCTGGCCAACGGCATTTCCCCCATGGCCACGATCTACCACTGGGACACCCCCCTGACGCTGGACGAAGCCGGCGGCTGGATGAACCGGGACACCGCCTACCGTCTGGGCGAGTACGCTGCCATCCTCGCGGAGGAATTCGGCGACAGGGTGGCGCGCTGGGTGACCATCAACGAACCTGCCACGGTCAGCACCAACGGCTACACGCTCGGCCTGCACTCACCCGGCAAGGAACTGATGATGGGGGCATTCCCGACCGTGCACCACCAGCTGCTGGGGCACGGCCTCGCCGTCCAGGCCCTGCGCGCCGCCAAGGTGCCTGGGGAGATCGGCATGAGCAACGTCTACTCGCCCATGGTGCCCAATTCCATCAACCCGCTGGACAGGATCAGCGCCGGACTGATGGACCTGGCCCAGAACCGGCTGTATGCGGACCCGGTGCTGACCGGAAAATATCCGGACCTGATCCGGGCGGCCAAGTTCTTCAGCTCCTTCGAGCACCCGGACGAGGACATGGAACTGATCTCCCAGCCGCTGGACTTCTACGGGCTCAACTACTACATGCCCACCAAAGTGGCGGTAGGGCCGGGCGGGGGAGCAGTGCCCGCCAGCATGGCCGAAGCCATGGGCAGCGACCTGAGCGCGGCCGGCAACGGCGGAACACCGTTCCACGTGGAAACCTGGCCCGAGGCGGACATTACCGCCTACGGCTGGCCGGTGAAGCCCGAGTACATGGCCGTGGCCCTGAAGGAGATGGGCGAACGCTACCCCAACCTTCCGCCGGTCATCCTCACGGAGGGCGGTGCCAGCTTCGAGGACATCATCGTCCGGGACAAGTCCACCAATACCAAGTTCATCCCGGATGAGCGGCGGCTCAAGTACCTCTCGGACCATCTCGAGGCCGCCCTGAAGGCTACTGCCCCGGGCGGCGATGCTGCATCGGTTGACCTTCGGGGCTACTACGTGTGGTCGCTTCTGGACAACTTCGAATGGTCCGCCGGGTACAACCAGCCCTTTGGCCTCCTGCACGTGGACTTCGACACACTGGAACGGACGCCAAAAGCCTCCTACTTCTGGCTCCAGGAACTCATCGAGGAGCGTGACCTGGCCGCCGCGGCAGGCACTGCGATCGCAGAGGCCATGGTGGGTGACGCCATGGACGTCGAGGTCCTGGGCGCAGGGGCTATGGGCAGTGAAATGCCCGACGACGACGTTCCCGCCGTGGGTGCCAGCGCCTAGAGCAGGTCCAGTGCCTAGAGTAGGTCCAGTGCCGTGAGCTGCTTGGCGATGCCGGCGCCGTCCGGGGAGTAGATCCACGGAACCTGGGACGCGGTATGGTCCCCGTCCTCGGAGTGGCCGCCGGCGAACACCGATTCGCTGACGGACAGCTGGCGGATGGCGATCGCGGCTACCTTGTCCGGGTGCTCCTGCGAGAAGCCGGAGTAGATGGCTTCGTCATGCTGGCCGTTGTCACCGATCAGGAGCCACTGCATGTCCGGGAATTCCTTGGCGAGCCGTTTCAGGTTCCGGTGCTTGTGGTCCTGGCCGCTGCGGAACCACCGGTCCTGCGTGAGGCCCCAGTCGGTCAGCAGCAGCGCCCCGGACGGATACATGTTACGGGTCAGGAAGCGTGCCAGCGTGGGTGCGGCGTTCCAGGGCCCTGTGGAAAGGTAGATCACCGGTGCGTCCGGATGCTCCACCGTGAGCCGGTCCAGCAGGACGGCCATGCCGGGTGTTGCCATGCGGGCCCGCTCGCTCAGAACGAAGGTGTTCCACAGGGCCAGGAACGGCCGGGGCAGGGCCGTCACCATGACGGTGTCATCGATATCGGATACGATCCCGAACTTCACATCCGGTGCGATGACCCGGATCCTGGCTTCAACCGGCTCCGTGCCCTCGGCGCGCAGGACCGCGGTGTGCCAGCCGGGCTCCAGCTGGACGCTGACTTCCGTGTCGATCAGCCCGCCCCTGTCCGCCCGGACGTGGGTGACAACATCGCCGATGGTGATTTCGACGTCGGTGAACTGCAACGGAACGCTGGTGAAGGCCCGCCAGCCGCGCACGTTCTGGTTGCCGTTCTGCGCTGCGTGCTCGGCCTTGCTCCCCGGCATCGGCTTTTGGGTCAGCAGGACCCGTCCCAGGACACGCACCAGGCTGGTTGATCCATAGCCCTGGTAGGCAATGGTCTGCGGCACGAACTTCCAGCGTTTGGCCAGTTGGATGCGCACACCGTTAACGCCGTCGGAAATCCGGTGGGCAAGCTTGAACGCCGTGTTGCCGGAAAGCTGGGACTTCCCGTCCGGGTCCTGTGGTGTTGCTGCGTTCTGGGGCGGTGTCTGGGGGGCCGTGTCCATGGGACCACTCTGCCACAGGCTGAACCACGCGGAGCTACCTTGGTCCTTGCCGTTCTTCCATGACGTCACCCTTCCCCAAGGATCCAGCGCAGGGTCTCGGCGTTGCGCACTGCGTTGCCGCCGCCGTCGTTATTGAAATAGGCGTAGACGTCCAGGCCGCTGCCCGACCACTCCCGGATCCGGTCTGCCCACCAGTGCAGGTCGGCATCCGAGTAGGAGCCGGCGTAGAGGTGCTGGTGGTCAGGGCCGTGCAGCCGCACGTACGTGAACGGGGCAGTAGTGCGCAGGATGCAGGGAAGGTTTGCGCCGCTCATGATGCAGTAGGCGGCCTGGTGCCGCTCCAGCAGTGCGTAGACGTCGTCGCAGTCCCAGCTGGGGTGCCGGAACTCCACAGCCACCCGGATCCATTCCGGGATCCTGGCCAGGAAATACTCCAGCCGGGCGTCGTCGCGTTCCATGCCGGGCGGCAGCTGGACCAGGAGGACTGCCCGCTTGTCGCCGAGCTCGTGCCAGCACCGCTCAATCCGTTCCACCCACACCTCCGGCTGGTACAGCTTCCGGGCGTGGGTCAGTCCGCGGGGAGCCTTGACCGACATTCCGAAGCCATCAGGCAAACGCCGGTTCCAGCCGGCAAACGTGGTGTCCCGGGGCCACCGGTAGAAGCTGGCATTGAGCTCGACGGTGCCGAACCGGGCAACGTAATGCTTGAGCCGGTCCTTCGCCGGGAGCCCGGGCGGATAGAGGACGTTCTCCCAATGGTCGTAACTCCAGCCGGAGGTGCCGATGTGGACTGCCATGACTGCAGGCTACATCGAATCGTGCCCATCACCGCGGGGCGGACTGTGGCAGGGTAAGGACATGGCGCGCATCGAGGATTATGCAGTTGTTGGCGACCTTCAAACGGGGGCCTTGATCAGCAAGGAAGGCTCCATCGATTGGTTGTGCCTGCCACGGTTCGATTCCCCGGCATGCTTCAATTCCCTGCTGGACACCCCTGAATCGGGGCGCTGGCTCCTCGCACCCGAAGGCGGTGGACCGTGCACGCGCCGGAGCTACCGGGACGGCACCCTGGTGCTGGAGACGGAGTGGGAAACGCCTGAAGGAACGGTGCGCGTCATTGATTTCATGCCGCCCCGAGACTCCGTGGCGGACATCGTCCGCATTGTTGTGGGCGTCAGCGGGAGCGTGCGGATGCACAGTGAGCTGGTGCTCCGCTTTGACTACGGCCACATCATTCCCTGGGTCCGCAAGGACAGCCTGGGCGTGCACGCCATCGCCGGCCCGGACGCCGTCTACCTGGTCACACCGGCGCCCCTCCACGGCGAGAACATGCACACCATCAGTGACTTCACCGTTAGCGCCGGGGAGCGCGTCCCGTTCGTCCTCACGTGGGCGCCAAGCCACGTGGGCCGGCCGCACAGCGTGGACGCTGAAGAAGTCCTTGGCACCACCTCGGCCTTCTGGCGCGGCTGGGCATCCCAGTGCACCGTCAAAGGGAAGTACCAGGACGCGGTGGTGCGCTCCCTGGTGACCCTGAAAGCGCTGACGTACGCCCCCACCGGCGGCATCGTGGCGGCCGTGACCACGTCCCTGCCCGAGCAACTGGGCGGTCCGCGCAACTGGGACTACCGGTACTGCTGGCTGCGGGATGCCACCATGACGCTGCAGGCCCTCATGGCAGCCGGCTACACTGCCGACGCGGCGGCCTGGCGGGACTGGCTCCTCCGCGCGGTGGCCGGCGACCCCGCCGACCTGCAGATCATGTACGGCATCCACGGCGAGCGCCGCCTGCCGGAGATGGAACTGCCGTGGCTGAAGGGCTATGAAAATTCGTCCCCGGTGCGCATCGGCAACGGAGCGGCCGAGCAGCTGCAGCTCGACGTCTGGGGCGAGGTGCTGGACTGCCTCGCCCTGACCCGGAATTCACTGCTGACGCATCCGGATGAATCATGGGACGTCCAGCTTTCCCTGATGGAGCACCTCGAGAAGATCTGGGACCAGCCGGACAACGGGTTGTGGGAGATGCGCGGGCCCCGCCGCCATTTCACTCACTCGAAGGTGATGGCCTGGGTAGCTGCGGACCGGATGGTCAAGGGCGTCCGCGAGTCCGGGCTGCCGGGGCCGGCGGACCGCTGGGAGCGGCTGCGGGACACCATCCACCGGGACGTTATGGCCAACGGGTTTGACGCCGTCCGCAACACGTTTGTCCAGGCCTATGGCCGGCCGGAACTCGATGCCAGCCTCCTCCTGATCCCGCGCGTCGGCTTCCTGCCCCCGGACGATCCGCGGGTCATCGGCACCATTGATGCCATCCAGCGCGAACTTACCGAGGACGGGTTCGTCCTGCGTTACCGTCCCGAAGAGAGCGACGACGGCCTGCCGGGGGATGAGGGCGTCTTCCTTGCCTGCTCCTTCTGGCTGGTGGAGGCGCTCCTGGGGGCGGGCCGGCACGAGGAATCCCGGGCACTCTTCGAGCGGCTGCTGGAACTTCGGAACGACGTGGGGCTGCTGAGCGAGGAATGGGCCGTGAAGGCCGGCCGGCAGCTGGGCAACACCCCGCAGGCCTTCAGCCACTTTGCGCTTGTGACTAGCGCCCTGGAGCTGCATCAGGATACGGTTCGGCGAAGTGACACCCCGATTCCGCCGGAGACGGCGGGACGTGCTGAGGCGGCGCGGCAAGGGGTGACTTCTCCTTCGCAGAATAGATAAGTATACTTACTAACACCTCAGTGCTCCTGAAAAGCACAACGCGGTGACTGATGGAGGAGTGATACGAATGGCCGGGTATTTTGAGCTTGTGGATGCGCCTGACGGCGGTTACAGGGTACGGATGCTGGATGGAGCCGGGAGCCTCATGGCCATCTCGGTCACCTTCCCCACGAAAAGGGCTGCTGTTGCCGGCGTTGCGATGGCGCGGGAAATTGCAGGGACCGGGCTGATCCGGGACAAGAGCCACGACGGCGCAGGAACGGTCCTCCGGGAACGCGTCCGCCCCGTAAGTTCTGCAAAGGAAGAGGCGGCCCGCCAGAAGAAGGCGCCGGCTGCAAAGCGGGCAGCGGTCAGCTGATGGCACCCCAAAGCCCTGTACCCCCTGGCGGACGACGCCGGGGGGTTCTTTTTGACGTTGACGGCACCCTGATCGACTCGTCCTACATCCATACGGTCGCCTGGTGGGGAGCCTTCCGGCAGCAGGGCTACGACATCCCAATGGCCACCATCCACCACCATGTGGGCATGGGCGGCGACCGCCTGGTGGACAGCCTCCTGCCCGGCGGGCGCGACCGGTCCCTCGACCCGGAGATTATGGCCAGCCACGGGGCGCTTTACGCGTCCCACTGGCCGTCCCTCCGGGCCTTTGATGGGGCCAGGGACCTGCTGGGCCAATGCCATAACCGCGGCCTGGCCGTGGCGCTGGCCTCCTCGGCGCGCAGGAAAGACCTGGATGTGATGAAGTCCATCCTGGATGCCGACGCCTTTATCGACGGCGCAACCAGCGCCAATGACGCAAAGAACAGCAAGCCCGCCCCGGACATCCTTGTGGCCGCACTGGAAGCCATTGACGTCCAGGCCGCTGACGCCGTCTACATCGGGGACGCCGTGTGGGACATGAAGGCTGCTGCAGCCCTGGGAATCCCGGCGATTGCCGTGACATGCGGGGGAATCAACGCCCGTGAACTACGGGATGCGGGCGCAGCGGAGGTCTACGAAGGTCCGCGGGACCTCCTGCGGAACCTGCCCTCAAGCGCCCTGGGCCGGCTGCTCACCAGGACAGGAGGACCGGACTGAGGCGCCCGGCTCAGACCGCTTGCCCGCCGGTGACGGCGTCCTCGTCGCCCGCGTTCGCGGGCTTGTTCCACACCACGGCCACCTTGACTGACCCGTCGTCGTTCCGCTCAATGTCCGTGCTCACTTCCGCCATGTTGGCGCCCATCTCCATGATCCGGGCGTGGTACGTGCCAACGAGCGACTCCAGGCTCTCTTCCGTCCACTCGCCGGGCCGCATGCGGGTGGAGATCTCGACCGGTTCCGGCTGGTAGAGCGTCATGGCGTTCCTCTTTCGCGCGTTTCCTGGGATCTGGCCCTTCCTACGCTAGAAGCCCCGGGCCACAAGGACAAGAGTTTAGTCAGCTTGCTTACTTTTTTCTGCCGAAGCCGATACCGTCGGTCTATGGGCTCAGGCCCGGACTAGAGGCAACACCACCGGAAGGCGAATCGTGAAAGCACTGACCTGGCAAGGAAAACGCTCGGTAAGCGTGGAAGAAGTACCTGATCCCGTAATCCAGGAACCTACCGACGCCATTGTCCGCATCACCTCCACGGCCATCTGCGGCTCGGACCTGCACCTGTACGAAGTCCTGGGACCGTACATGCATAAAGGGGACGTAATCGGCCATGAACCGATGGGCATCGTGGAAGAGGTGGGAAGCGCCGTCACCAACCTGCGCAAGGGCGACCGCGTGGTTGTCCCCTTCAACATTTCCTGCGGCAACTGTTATATGTGCAGCCAGGGCCTGCAGTCCCAGTGCGAAACCACCCAGGTCAAAAGCAAGGGTTCCGGCGCTGCGCTCTTTGGCTTCTCGGAACTGTACGGTTCTGTTCCCGGCGGCCAGGCCGAATATTTGCGCGTGCCGCATGCTGATTACGGCCCGGTGAAAGTGGGGAGTGAGCTTCCGGACGAGCGGTACCTCTTCCTCTCGGACATCCTCCCCACAGCCTGGCAAGGCGTCGAATACGCGGACGTCCAGGCCGGAGGCACCCTGGCTGTGTTCGGCCTGGGACCCGTCGGTCAGTTCGCCACACGGATCGGCGTCCAGCGGGGGCTTCGGGTCATTGGGGTGGATCCTGTTCCCGAGCGCCGCGCGATGGCGGAGCGGCACGGCGTGGAAACCCTCGATTACGGTAAGGACGTGGCGGACCAGCTGCGGGAGATGACAGCCGGAAGGGGCCCGGATGCGGTGATTGACGCCGTCGGAATGGAAGCCCACGGTTCCCCTGTTGCGGGCTTCGCCCACCAGGCCCTCGGGCTCCTGCCCGACAAGCTCGCCCAGAAGGCGATGGAGACCGCCGGGGTGGACCGCCTCGCAGCACTCCACACCTCCATCGACGCCGTCCGGCGCGGCGGCACGCTGTCCCTGAGCGGCGTGTACGGCGGCCAGGCCAGCCCCATGCCCCTGCTGACAATGTTCGACAAGCAGATCCAGGTCCGGATGGGCCAGTGCAACGTCCGGCGCTGGACCGATGACATCCTGCCCCTGGTGGAGGACGACGCCGATCCGCTGGGCGTCATGGACCTGGTCACCCACCGCTCGGGGCTGGAAGGGGCGCCTGCCCTGTACGAGAAGTTCCAGAAAAAAGAGGACGGCTGCATCAAGGTGGTCCTCAACCCGGGAGCCTGACACCAGCGGGAAACTCAGCAGGAAGCCCTCAGCACAGGCTGTTGAGGGCTTCCTGTGCCACGTCCTGCATCTCATGGATCAGCGGGTTGGTCTCAAGGGTGGGCGGTGCCGGAGGGTAGGCGAGGGAGATCGCCAGCTGGCTCCTGCCGTCCTCGCTGGTCATGGCGATCATTCCATAGCCGTCGGTATCGCCGGGCAGGCCGTAGTAGAAGCGGTTGTTGCAGGTGTTGTTCCAGCGCCGCAGGGCAAAGCCGTAGTACTGCGAGTAGCCGCCCTTCATGGCCGTCACGGTGTCCGGCGGCAGCAGCCTGCCCTGCAGCAGCGCGGCGTAAAACGTATTGACTTCCTCCACCGTGGAGACGGCCCCGGTGGAGGGCGACTCCGCCTGCCAGGCCGGCATGCTGGCCTCCGTGCGCCTGCCCTCCAGGGTGACGTATCCGTGGACCATGCCGTGGGGCGGGGGACCGCCCAGCCGGGTGGACTCCAGGCGCAGGGGGAGGGCGATGTCCTCAGCCAGGACCTCATCGATCCCCTGGCCGCGGAGCCGCTCAACAATCAGGGCAAGCGCCGCGTAGTTCGAACGGGAATAGTCGAAGATCCGTGCCAGCCGGCCGTCCCACGGCTCGGTGGCCGCCAGGGCCAGCTGCTGTTCGAGGCTGAGCGGCCGGTTCATCGTTTCTGCCCAGCTTCCGGACGCCAGCAGGGGGACGGAAAAGTCGGGGATCCCTGATTCGTGGGTCAGAAGCTGCCGGACGCTCACGGGGCCGGGTGGATGGAGGACGCTGCCGAACTCGGGCAGGTAGCGGCTTGCCTGGCTGTCCAGGTCCAGCCGGCCCTCTGCTGCAAGTTTCATCACCGAGACTGCGATAAGGGATTCGGTGATGCCGCCCACGCGGACGGGGTCGGACACCCTGGCGGGCTCGGCCGAGTCCAAGCTCCGCACCCCGGCGGCATGGGTCCAGGTGGTGGTCCCGTTCCTGACGGCGATCAGGACGGCAGGGGCGCCCTCGGCCAGCATCCGTGCGCTGAAAGCTTCCAGCAGCGCAAAGGCTGCGGGCGGCTCCGGTTCCGGGGGATCGGGTTCGCGGATGCAGCCGGCGGAGGATCCTGCTAGCAGGACCACGCACAGGGCTGCCGCAGTGCGCTTCCACCCGCGGACCCGGCTTGTGCCCATGCCACCAATTTTCCACCCAACCAGGTAGCAGCACATGTTCTTATGGCGGCCCATTACGACATGTGCTGCTACTTGGTTGGGGAAGTAAGGGGCTGCTCAGGTGAGGCGCACCTGCCGGTTCATGTCCTTGTACAGCAGGTAGCGGAACTCACCCGGGCCGCCGGCGTAGCAGGCCTGCGGGCAGAAGGCGCGCAGCCACATGAAGTCGCCGGCCTCCACCTCCACCCAGTCGTTGTTCAGCAGGTACATGGCCTTGCCCTCAAGGACGTAGAGGCCGTGCTCCATGACGTGGGTTTCGGGGAACGGGATGACGCCGCCGGGCTGGAACGTCACGATGTTCACCTGCATGTCGTGGGCCAGGTCGCTGGAGTCCGTGAAGCGGGTGGTCTTCCAGGCGCCGTCGGTGTCCGGCATTGCCGTCGGCTCCACGTCCTTTTCGTTGGTGACGAAGGACTTGGCCTCGTAGCCCTCAAGGCGCTCGTAGGCCTTGCGGATCCAGTGGAAGGACACGACGTCGCTGGAGACGTTCTCCAGGCCCCACTCCGAACCGGCAGCCAGGTAGGCGTAGCCGCCTTCCTCCAGCTGGTGCAGTTCACCGTCGAGGGTGAGGCTGACCCTGCCGCGGGTCACGAAGATGACGCCTTCCACACCGGCCTCGAATTCGGCCTTGGGGGCGCCGCCGCCCGGGCCGATCTCCACGATGAGCTGCGAGAACGTTGTGGCAAAGCCGGAGATGGGGCGGGCGATGATCCAGGACCGGGTGTTCGAGAAACCGGGCAGGTTGGACGTGACGATGTCCGTCATGACGCCCTTCGGGATCACCGTGTACGCCTCGGTGACGATGGCGCGCTCGGTGGTCAGATGGGTCTGCGGCGGCAGTCCGCCGGTGGGGGAATAGTACTTGCCCATGAAAAGGGATCCTTACCTAGGAGTTGGACGTGGTGGCGAGCCGCGGGTGCGCCAGTGCAGTGAGCTGCGGAATTCCGACGCCGGCGAGCGCCTGGACTTCATCGGCTCCGACGGCGCCGCACTGGACGCCGCGGAGGACGAATGCGGCCAGGGCGCGGGCCGTGGCGGGTTCATCCATGACGCCACCCTCGGTCCGCTCCACATAGTTGCGCAGGCGGGCCACGGCAGCGGGGAGGCCCTGCCGGTAGAAGGCGTAGGTGGCAGCGAAGCGGCTGGGCAGCTGGGCCGGGTGCAGGTCCCAGCCCTGGTAGTAGCCGCGTTCCAGCGACCGCCGGACCAGGCGGCCGTGCAGCTGCCAGGCGTTCTCCACGTTGTCGCCCACGGGGATGATGTTGGTGGACCCGTCCGAGAGCCGGATGCCGGTGCCGGCCACTGCCAGCTGCATGACTTCCTTGGCGAAATCGGCCACCGGGTGCTCCATGGACTGGTACTCGGCAGAGATCTGCAGGGAGGCGGAGTAGTCGTAGGTTCCGTAGTGGAGGCCGCTGATCCGGCCGGGGACGGCGTGCGGCAGCTGCGCCACCGGAGAGGTGCCGTCCGGACCCAGGATGAGCTGCGGGGTTTCCACCTGGACCTCGAAGCGGAGCCGGCCGGCGGGGAGGGAGTGGACCTCTTCCAGCCGGGACACGGCATAGTCCATGGCCTGGACCTGGGCCACGGTGGTGACCTTGGGCAGGGTCAGGACCAGGCCCTCGGGCAGTTCACCGGCCGCTGCGAGCCCGGAGACAAAGAGGTCCAGCGTCCGGAGCCCGCGGGCCCTCGTGGGCGCCTCGAAGCACTTGAACCGGATGCCGATGAACGGGGGAGCGGACCCGGCCGCGACGGCGGCGGCCACCGCGGCTGCTGCGGCAACCGCGGCAGCGTCCTCGGCGTCGTCGCCCCTGTCCCCGAACCCGTCCTCGAAATCGAGCCGAAGGTCCTCGACCGGCTCACTGCCCAGCTTGGCTTCCACGCGGGCCGCGACGGCCTCTGCCAGCGCGTTGTCCTGGCCCAGCAACGTGCCCAGCCGTTCCAGCCCGCCGTGGCCGGCCGCCGTCGCCATCGCCTGCGCGCCCCAGTCGGCAGCGAACGACGGCGTGAACCGGTCCGCGGGGACGTACACGGTGTGGACCGGCTGGCGGGACCCGTCGTCACCCGGGTAGTTCCGCTCAAGCAGGCGGTCCGTTGCGGCGAGCTGCCCGTCGATGTTCGCCAGGTCGCCTACTGACAAGGACGGCTTGGGTGTTTCCGCCATGCCTCAGCCCACCAGTTCGTAGGCCGGGGTGGTGAGGAAGTCCGTGTAGTCCTCCGAGAGGCAGATGTCGGCGATCAGTTCGCTGGCAGGCCGGTAGTAGCGGCGGAAGGCTTCGTCGCCGAATTCGGTCCGCAGCCGCTCGGTCTCCTCGCCCAGGATCCGCTCCACCAGCTCGCGGGTCACGGTGTTGCCCGTGTCCGCCAGGACTGACTTGTTGCGGATCTGCTGCCAGACCTGCGAGCGGGAGATTTCCGCCGTGGCGGCGTCCTCCATGAGGTTGTGGATGGCAACCGCGCCGTTTCCGGACAGCCAGACCGCCGTGTAGGCCACGGCGACATACAGGTTCAGGCGCAGGCCTGACTCCGTCACCTGGCCTTCGGCGGACGCCACGTCCAGCAGCTGTTCCGCGGTCACGGAAACCTCCGGGCGCTGCTTGTCCAGCTGGTTGGGCTTGCTGCCCAGGACGGAGTCGAAGACCTCGCGGCAGGTGGGCACCAGGTCGGGGTGGGCAACCCAGGAGCCGTCGAAGCCGTCGTTGGCCTCACGCGTCTTGTCCGCGCGGACCTTGGCGAAGGCAGCCTCGGTCACCTCAGGGTGGCGGCGGTTGGGGATGACGGCGGCCATGCCGCCCATGGCGAAGGCCCCTCGCTTGTGGCAGGTCTTGACCAGCAGTTCGGTGTAGGCGCGCATGAACGGTGCCGTCATGGCCACCGAGGCGCGGTCCGGCAGCACAAACTCCTCGCCGGCGTCCCTGAAGTACTTGATGATGCTGAACAGGTAGTCCCAGCGTCCTGCGTTCAGGCCGGAGGCGTGGTCCCGCAGTTCGTAGAGGATCTCGTCCATCTCGAACGCGGCCGGGATGGTTTCGATCAGCACGGTGGCGCGGACGGTCCCCTGGCCCAGGCCCAGGTAATCCTGTGCGAGGACAAAGACGTCGTTCCACAGCCGAGCCTCGAGGTGGCTTTCCATCTTGGGCAGGTAGTAGTACGGTCCCTGGCCGTTGAGGACCAGCTGCTTGGCCACGTGGAAGAAGTGCAGGCCAAAGTCCACCAGGGCGCCCACGGCGGGTTCACCGTTGATGAGCAGGTGCTTTTCGGGCATGTGCCAGCCGCGGGGGCGGGCCACCACGACGGCGAGCGGTGCGTCGGTGCGGAGCCTGTACTCCTTGCCCTCGTCCGAGGTGTAGCTCAGGGTGCCCTGGGCAGCGTCGCGGAGGTTGAGGATGGCGTCGATGACATTGGCCCAGGTGGGGGTACTGGCATCCTCGAGGTCCGCGAGCCACACCTTGGCGCCGGAGTTCAGGGCATTGATGGCCATCTTCGCCGGTGAGGCGGGCCCGGTCATTTCGACCCGGCGGTCCTGCAGCGGTGCGGGTGCGGGCGCAACTTTCCAGTCGCCGTCGCGCACGTCCTGCGTCTCCGGCAGGAAGTCCAGCTTTCCGGTCTCGGCCACCCGCTGGCGCTTGCCGGCCCTGGCCGCCAGGAGCTCGTTGCGGGTGCCGGCGAAGCGGGTGTGAAGCTCCTCAATGAATGCCAGTGCCTTGGGGGTGAGGATCTCCTCCGCGCGGTCGATCGGCCGGGGATCTGTGACAGTGATGGCCATTTCTGGTCCTTTCCTTGTGGCTTGCAGTCAGGCAGTGAATCAGGCGCTGGCCAGGGCGGCTTCGGGAGCCGGGGCTGCCTCGGCGCGGTCAGCCGCGGTGGCCACGTTCGCTGCGTGGGCGGCCGCGGCAACAGCTGAGGCAACATCGGCGGCAACATGGGGATCGAAGACGCTGGGGATAATGTAGCTGGCATTGAGCTCTTCGTCAGCTACCCGGTTGGCAATGGCGTCCGCGGCGGCCACCAGCATCTCCGGCGTGATGTCCGAGGCTCCGGCGTCCAGCAGCCCACGGAAGAAGCCGGGGAATGCCAGCACGTTGTTGATCTGGTTGGGGAAGTCGCTGCGGCCTGTGGCCACCACGGCGGCGTGCTTCGCCGCGACCACCGGATCGATCTCCGGCGTCGGGTTGGCCATGGCAAACACGATGGCGTCGTCCGCCATCGCGGCTACCTGCTCCTCGCCGATCACGTGCGGGGCGCTGACGCCGATGAACACGTCCGCACCCACGAGGGCCTCGTGCAGGGTGCCGTCGAAGCCTTCCTGGTTGGTGTTCGCTGCGATCCAGCTGCGGTGCTCGTCCCCATACTCCTGGCCCGAGTGGATGGCCCCGGAGCGGCCCGCCGCAATGATGTGCTGCGCGCCCTGGGCCTTGAGGAGCTGGATGATGGCGGAACCCGCGGCGCCCACGCCGGAGACCACAATGCGGACCTCGGAGAGCTTCTTGCCCACCACGCGGAGTGCATTGACAAGGGCGGCGAGGGTGACGATCGCGGTGCCGTGCTGGTCGTCGTGGAACACCGGGATGTCCAGTTCCTCGCGGAGGCGGTTCTCGATTTCGAAGCAGCGCGGGGCAGCGATGTCCTCGAGGTTCACGCCACCGTAGACGGGGGCCAGGGCCTTGACGATGCTGATGATTTCCTCGGTGTCCTGGGTGTCCAGGCAGACCGGCCAGGCGTCAACGTTGGCAAACTGCTTGAACAGCGCGGCCTTGCCCTCCATCACGGGCAGGGCGGCTGCCGGGCCGATGTTGCCCAGGCCCAGGACGGCCGAGCCGTCCGTGACGACCGCGATGGTGTTGCGCTTGACCGTCAGGTTGCGGGCCGCCGCGGGGTCCTCGGCAATGGCGAGGCAAACGCGTGCGACGCCGGGCGTGTAGGCGCGGGAGAGGTCGTCACGGTTGCGCAGGGCTACCTTGGGGACCACCTCGAGCTTGCCGCCCAGGTGCATCAGGAAGGTGCGGTCCGAGACGTGCTGGACCGTGACGCCGTCGAGCGCGTTGAGGGCGTCCTTGACGCGGCCGGCGTGCTCATCGTCGGTGGTGTTGCAGGTGACGTCCACAACCAGGGTCTCGTGGTGGGACTCCGTGACGTCCAGGGCAGTGATGGCAGCGCCGGCTGCACCCACTGCCGCAGCGAGTTCGCTGGTGGCGCTGAAGCTGGACGGCGCTTCCACGCGCAGGGTGATGGAATTTCCGGGGCTCGGGTTCGCCATTGAATGTCCTCCTGTTGGGCCCAGTGGGCTTGTGTTCCATATCCGAATGTTTTCGTATTATGGATATTATTATCTACTTTGTGGAAACACAAGCCCAAAGTGCCTTTCATCGCGCCTGCAGGGGTTGTGCTGTATCTTGGGACCTCTAGGGCAATTCTTTTCACGATGCGGATAAGACTTGTCGGAATCCGAATCCACAGGAGACTGGCCATGGCTGAAAAAGCCGCAGGAGGCGTGCAGTCCGTTGAACGCGTCTTCGAACTGCTGGAACTGATCACTGACGCCGGCGGCGACGTCACCCTCAGTGAGTTGTCGTCATCCACCGACCTGCCGCTGCCCACCATCCACCGCCTGCTGCGCACCCTGGTATCGCTTGGCTATATCCGCCAGCTGCCCAACCGGCGCTACGCCCTGGGCCCGCGGCTGATCCGGCTGGGCGAAGGAGCCAACAAGCAGCTTGGCGCCGTGGCACGGCCGCAGCTGAAAACCCTGGTGGACCGCCTGGGGGAGACGTCCAACATGGCCGTGCTCGATTCGGACATGGTCATCTATGTGGCGCAGGTGCCCTCGCTTCACGCCATGCGCATGTTCACCGAGGTGGGCCGGCGTGCCCATACCCATGCCACCGGCGTCGGCAAGGCCATCCTGGCCCAGCTGGACGACGACGTGGTCCGCGGCATCGTCACCCGCGCCGGGATGCCCACCCCCACGCCCAAGAGCATCGGGGACATCGACGACCTCCTGGCAGACCTCAAGCTCATCCGGGAACGCGGCTACTCCATCGACGAGGAGGAGCAGGAGCTGGGCGTCCGCTGCTTCGCGATGGCTGTGCCCAACGCCCCCACCCCCACCGCCATTTCGGTGTCCGGTCCCGTGTCCCGTGTGGACGAGCACTTCGCTGACAAGGCGGTGCCCGTCCTCCGCGAGGCTGCCGAAGCCATCTCCCTGGAGATGAACCGCACCTGACCCACCCCCGCGCTGACGACGGCGGCGGCCCGCCCTTTCCGGGACGGGCCGCCGCCGCTTTTTCATGCCGTGTTCCTGCTGCTTCGGCGTGCGTGCTGCTCCGGCGTTCCTAGTGGTCCGATGCCTTTTCGGATGACTGGACCGGAACTTCCTTGCCGTCACAGTCGATGAGCTTGCCGCCTTCGAAGCGGTCGCCGTCGGCCAGGCACTTGAGGTCCTCCTCCCGGACCACGCGTCCGGTGCCGGCCACGAACACCGACTGGTTCTCGGAGTTGCCGGCCTTGAGGTGGTTGAAGAGCAGGTTCAGCAGGATTGCCATGACGGCAGCCGAGCTGATGCCGGAGTGGAAGATGGTGGCGAACCAGTCCGGGAACTTGTCGTAGAAGGACGGGGCGGCGATGGGGATCATGCCGAAGCCGATCGACGCCGCCACGATGATCAGGTTCATGTTGTTTTTGTATTCCACCTTGGCCAGAGTGCGGATGCCGCTGGCAGCGACGGTGCCGAACAGGACGATGCCGGCCCCGCCCAGGACCGCGGTGGGAACCGCAGCGACGACGCGGCCCATGACGGGCAGCAGGCCGAGGATGACGAGGATGACACCGCCGGCTGCAACGACGTAGCGGCTCCTGATTTTGGTCACTGCGACCAGGCCGACGTTCTGGGCAAAGGCGCTTTGCGTGAAGGATCCGAAGATCGGCGCGATGAGGCTGGACCCCATGTCTGCCCTCAGCCCGGCAGCAATCCGCTTGGAGTCGACCTTGGTGCCCACGATCTCGCCGACTGCCAGGATGTCCGCCATGGTTTCCGTCAGGATGACCAGGACGACGATCAGCATGGAGATGATGGCGGCTATCTCAAAGGTGGGGGCTCCCAGATGGAATGGCGCGGGGAAGGCGGCGATGGGGCCTTCCCCGACTTTGGAGAAATTCGCCATGCCGGTGACGACGGCTAGCAGCGTTCCGATGACCATGGCCAGCAGAATCGAGAGCCGGGAGATGGTGGCGTTACCGAGTTTGCTCAGGAGGAGGACGAGGGCCAGGGTAACCGCGGCGAGGCCAATGTTCTCCAGGCTCCCGTAGTTCTCGGCATTCCTGTTTCCTCCCATGGCCCAGTTGGCGGCAACCGGCATGAGTGTCAGGCCAATGGTCGTGATGACAGTTCCGGTGACCACCGGTGGGAAGAACCGGACAATCTTGGAAAAGACCGGCGCGATCAACAGGCCGATGGCCGCTGACACGATCACCGCGCCGAAAACGGCCTGAATTCCTCCACCCGTGGTGACGATGGCGACCATCGTTGCAACGCCTGCGAACGATACACCCTGGACCAGCGGCAGCTGGGAGCCGAAGAAGGGAATCCCCACGGTCTGGAGGATGGTGGCAAGCCCGCCCATGAAGAGTGCGGCGGCGATCAGGACGCCAATGTCGGCAGGGGGCAGGCCCGCGGCCTGGCCAACGATCAGCGGTACGGCGACGATGCCGCCGTACATGGTCAGGACGTGCTGGAAGCCATAAGCGAAACTGCTTCCGATCGAAAGCCGTTCGTCCTCCGGCCGGTTTTGGACGGGACGCTTGCCGTGCTTCTTGGCGTCGGCTTTGAGGGTGTTCTTGATGTTCATGGCAGACTTTCTGGTTCATGGCAGACGTCATCGTCTGGCTAACGTTGTCTGGCTAACAGGTGTGGCTGAAGCTGCAAATCGTGGGGGCTGGCCCGGAGTTCTTGTCCACGTGTGCGGACTAAGGTGCTCGGAAGTCGCCTCATCTGGACAAAAACTCCGGACCGGGTGGTGCTGGTGGGACGGCGCGCCTAGCAGAAGCCGGCGATGCCGGACCAGGCGATGGCCGCCGGGGCGGCGTCCTCACGCTGGACGGTGGCCTCGATCAGGCCGTACGGCCGGTCGGCCGCGTAGAAGACCTCGTTGGGGTTGTCGAGGCCGAAGGGCGAGAGGTCCACCAGGAAGTGGTGCTTATTGGGCATCGAGAACTTGATCTCGTCGATCTCGCTGTGTGCTTCCAGGACCTTGGTGCCCATATCGAACAGGGTCTGCTGGAGGGCGTGGGAGTACTTCTCCGTGAAGCCTTCCAGCAGGAGGGCTTTGACGTCGTCGTAGCTCTTATTGAAATCGATGGTGCTGAAGTCGGTGCCGGTCTTGAAGCGCCAGCGCGCAGAGACGTCGGTGGCCAGGATCCGGTCCGTTGTTTCCGCGAGGGTGGTGTACTTGTCCTTGGGGTAGCCGGCGAAGCCGGACTGGGTGGACTTGAGGACGGTGAGGTCCTTGAGGCCGGAAATCAGGTGTTCCGTGGCGCCATCCCGGACCAGGACGGCCGTGCGGACTTCCTGGCCGTTGCGTACGAAGGAGTGGTCGTGCTCGGCGCCGTGTGCCTGGATCCGGTCCCAGCTGTAGGACTCGGCTTCCCAGCGGCCGCCGGTCACCCAGTCGAAGCTGGAGGTGAAGTGCTCACCCAGGCGCAGGAGGAAGGCTTCGGGTGATCCTACACCTTCCCGGGCGAAGGCGTAGATGGTGTTCTTTTGGGTGTCGGTAGGCACCACGTGGGCGTTGTCGCCTGCGAGGTGGGCGGCCGCGAAGTCACCGCGGAGCTGCGAGGTGACGTTCAAATCTTCGATTTCGTGGCGGTCTGTGTCCCGGGTGATTTTGACGACCCGGACTTCGGCCTTTCCGAACTGGTTGTGGCCGAGGATGATGTTGCTGCTCATGGTCAGATTCCCAACTTCAGGTATGTGGGACCACAGTCCCGCATGGAAATTAAGCGCGCGTTTTCCGCACGTTTCGTATACCGTCGGCCCACAAAAAAGAGCCGACATCGATTGATGCCAGCTCATTACGACCCTGCCTGCTGCTCCCAGGTTACGTGACTCGCGCCACGAATTGACATTCAGCGTAGCCCAGTCCTGCGGTGGTGTACATCACAAAAGCAAAAATCGGTTTGTGACCGGTCGCTCAGCCTCAGGCCGTGACGCCGGGCGCAGGCTCTTGACCCTGCTGGAGCGGCAGCTTACTATTTCCACATAGCAGTATTTATTTTCCGATGAGTGGAAAAGCTAAACAGGAAGTGGGGAGGACGAGATGGACCTGCAGGACCCAAAAGAAGTGGTGGGCTTTCCGGCGCCCGGCCAGGAGCTGTACCACCCGTATGGCGGCACCGACCCGGATTTCTACATCCCGGCTGATTGCGATCGGCCCGCCCGCGGGTTCTCACGCTGGCTGCGTGCGCTCCCGGTTTTCGGGCGCCAGGGCTGAGCGGGATCCCCGGAGCAGTAACCTCCGGAGCCGTGACCTCCCACGGCAGTATCCCCCGGAGCCGCAGCCCCAGGCATGGCAGCTACTGCTGAGCGGACGGTAGGCCTAAGAGCAAGGCGGCGGCGGCGCTCACCGCAATAACAGCAGGGGCCTTTCCCTTCACTTCCGGCAGTCCTATTGGGCACTGGATCCGGTCAATCTCCGGCTCCGCAAACCCTTCCGCTGCCAGCTTCTGCCGGAACCGCAGCCACTTGGCACGCGACCCAATCAGCCCGATGCTCCCGAGGTCGACTCGGCGCAGGGCGGCGTGGCAGAGAAGAAAATCCTCGGAGTGGTCGTGACTCATAATGAAGACGTGCGCGCCGTGTGGCAGGTCGCCAAGGAACGAGTCCGGGACGGGCGTGTGCACCGCCCGGACGTCGGCAACACCCGAAGCCACGTCACCCAGCCGTGCAGGATCAAGTTGTTCGCCGCGGCTGTCCACCAGGTACAGGGTCATGGGCAGGCGCGAAAGGATGCGCCCGAGTTCGTACCCAACATGCCCGACGCCGAAAATTGCCACCACGGGAAGGGACAGGAAGGGTTCAAGCAGCACCCGTACCTTCCCGCCGCAGCACTGCCGCCCGTGCTCCGTGGTTGCGTGCTCATTCAGCGCGAACTCGGCGCTGTGGGGTAGGGAGATGCCCTTGGCCATCATGTCCCGGGCCTGGTCCACCACTGTCGCCTCGAGATTGCCGCCGCCGATGCTGCCCCACGTTGACTTTGTGCCCACCACCATTTTGGCGCCAGCCTCCCGCGGCGCGTGGCCGCGCACCTCGGAAACCGTCGCCAGGACGCCGGGCAGGCGGGCGGACCTCAGGTGCTGCAGGGCTTCGAGCCAGTCCATGTCAAGACACTGACGTTGTGACGGACGGGCGGACGGCGTCGCAGTCAGGTCCGGCCGGGGAGGTTGCCGTGGCGCGTTCAAGCGCCCAGAACACGGCCTCGGGCGTTGCCGGGCTGGCCAGTTCCACGGCGGTGCCGCCGGAACCGAAGGCCGCCACTGCTTCCCGCAATGCCTCGCGCACGCTGATGGCCAGCATAAGCGGCGGCTCTCCTACAGCCTTCGAGCCGTAGACGACACCGCTTTCTGTGGCCCGTTCAAACAGGTGGACGTTGAACTGCTCCGGCGTTTCGGAGAAGCTCGGCAGCTTGTAGGTGCTGGCCGACTGGGTTGTCAGGCGTCCCCGCCCGTCGCCGTCGGACACGTCCCACCGCAGGTCCTCAAGGGTCAGCCAGCCGGCACCCTGGACGAAGCCGCCTTCAATCTGCCCGACGTCGATCAACGGCGAAAGGCTGTCGCCGACGTCGTGCACTATGTCGGCACGCAGCTGCCGGTAAGCGCCCGTGAAGCGGTCCACCTCCACCTCCGTGACCGCCGCGCCGTAGCTGAAGTACTTGAACGGCTCACCCTGCATGCGGGCGCTGTCCCAGTGCAGTCCCTCTGTCCGGTAGTACCCCGCCGCCCAGAGCGGGACCCGCTGGAAGTACGCGTCGCGAGCTACCTCGGCGAAACTGAGGTGGCGGTCATGGAACCCGATCCCGGTCACCTTGCCGTCGTCGAAGCGCACATCGTCCGGGTGGATGTTGAGGTTCCGGGCAGCCACGTCCGCCAGCCGGGAGCTGATCTGCTCACAGGCTTTTTTGACCGCCCCGCCGTTCAGGTCGGCTCCTGAGCTGGCGGCTGTGGCTGACGTGTTGGGGACCTTGTCGGTCCGGGTGGGGGCCAGCCGGATGAAGCTGAGCGGCACGCCCAAGGCAGTGGCAGCCACCTGGCGCATCTTGGTGTGCAGGCCCTGCCCCATCTCGGTGCCGCCATGATTAATGAGCACGGACCCGTCCTTATACACGTGGACAAGCGCGCCGGCCTGGTTGAAGGCTGTGAGGTTGAAGGAGATGCCGAACTTCACTGGCGTCATCGCGATGGCCCGTTTGATGTTCGGGTGGGCGGCGTTGAATTTCGCGATCTCAGCGCGCCGCTGCGCCACGTCTGCTCGGTCCAGGAGCGACTGCCAGATTGCAGTGAGCCGTTCGGCGTGGCGCACGGGCTGCCCGTACGGGGTGCTCTGTCCAGGTTCGTAGAAGTTGCGAGACCGCAGCTCAGCCGGGTCGATGCCCAGCAGCGGTGCGCACCGGCCCAGGAGGTCCTCGATCACCAGCATCCCCTGGGGTCCGCCGAAGCCGCGAAACGCTGTCTGCGACGTCTTGTTGGTCTTGGCTACCCGGCCGTGCACTTCGATGTTGGGGATGTAGTACGCGTTGTCGATGTGGCACATTGCCCTTGCCAGGACAGGTTCGGAGAGGTCCAGGCTCCAGCCGCCGTCGCTCGTAAGGGTGGCCTTGAGCGCCTGGAGGCGGCCGTCGTCGTCGAATCCTGCTTCCCAGCGTGCATGGAACGGATGGCGCTTACCGGTCAGGGTGATGTCCTGGGTCCGGTTGAGGCGGACGCGCACGGGGCGTCCGGTCAGGCTTGCACCCAAGGCTGCGATGGCAGCGAAGCCGTGCGGCTGCATCTCCTTGCCGCCGAAACCCCCGCCCATCCGGAGGCACTGCACGGTCACCTCGTGGTTGGCGAGTCCCAGGACGTGCGCCACGATTTCCTGCGTCTCGGATGGGTGCTGGGTGCTGGACTGCACAAACACCTGCCCGCCTTCATCGATGTACGCGAAGGACGCCTGCGTCTCAAGGTAGAAGTGCTCCTGGCCGCCGAACTCAAGCTCGCCGCTGAACCGGTGGGCCGCGTGTTTTAGGGCGGAGTCCGGTTCGCCGCGCGCAACTGTCGGCTGGTTTCCCTGGTAGCTCCCTGCCGCCATTGCTTCAGTGAGCGTCAGGAGCGAAGGCAACGGCTGGTACTCGACCTTTATGGCCTCCGCACCCAGCCGTGCCGCTTCCAATGATTCGCCCAGCACCCAGCACACGGCATGGCCATGGAACATGACCTCGCTGGGAAAGAGCGGCTCGTCATGCTTCACGCCGGCATCGTTGACGCCGGGAACGTCCGACGCCGTCAGTACCTTGACTACGCCAGGAACCTTGAGTGCGGGCCTGGTGTCCATACCGATTATCAGGGCATGGGCGTGCGGTGCCTGGACAGGCCAGGCGTGCAGGACACTCCGGGAACGGACAAGGAGGTCGTCAGTGTAGAGGGCTGTTCCGGTCACGTGTGCGGCGGCGCTCTCGTGGGAAACAGGGACCCCCACCACCGGGTTGACTGGACGGTCTGCCAGGGACTTCACTTCGCTGCCTCCAATGCCGGAGTATTTTCGGCATGGAACTTGAGGAGTGCCTGCCTCAGCATGGCCTGCCGGTAGAGTGCGCTCGCGCGCATGTCGTCGATCGGGGTTCCCTCGCCGGCCATGACGCCCGCGGCCGTGGCTACAGTGTCCGCGGTCCAGGGCTGGCCCGTCAATGATTCTTCCGTTGCGAAGGCCCGGATCGGCGTGGCTGCCACGCCGCCGAGGCCAATCCGGACCGAATTTACGACGCCGCCTGCCACCTGCAGCGCGATGGCAACCGAGACACTTGAGATGTCGTCGAAGCGCCGTTTGGAGATTTTGTAGAACGCGGTGCTTTCGGCCAGTGGCAGCGGGATCCGCACTGCGCGGAGCAGCTCGTGGGGCTTCCGAACGCTCTGCCGGTACCCCGTGTAGTACTCGGACAGCGGGACTTCGCGCTCGCCGTCGAGCGAGCACAGGACAATTGTGGCGTCCAGGGCGAGGAGCGCCGGTGCAGAGTCGCCGATGGGTGAGCCCGTGGAAAGGTTCCCGCCCAAGGTGGCTGCGTTGCGGATCAGGCGGGACGCAAATTGGGGAAACAGCTGGGCCAGGAGAGGTACCCGGCCGTCGAGGCCCCGTTCCACCTCGGAAAGGGTGAGTGCTGCGCCGATCTCAACCCGGCCGTCGTCGAACGATAAAGTCCTCAGCTCTTCCAGCCGATCGATGGCAAGGAGCAGGGGCGGACGGGAGTGCCGGAGGTTTACCTCCACGCCGAGGTCGGTTGCCCCTGCCACCAGCTGTGCCTCCGGGCTTTCCTGCATGATCTTCAGGGCCTCGGCAAGGGTTTCAGTGCGGAGGAAACGTGCGCCGCCGTCCGTCCTGGTGTGCTTGACGGGCGGGGCAGGCCGGTTCTGCCGGTCCAGCAAGGGGTCTGCGTCCAGGGGATTCCCGAGCGCATAGGCTGCGTCCCTGATGGGGCGGTAGCCCGTGCACCGGCAGAGGTTGCCGCTGAGCGCGTGGAGGTCGAAGCCGTTCGGACCGCATTCGTGATCGGTGGCATGCTGCTCGCCTACCTCGCGGGTTCCGGTTTCTTTCCTGCCCTGCCCGGGGCGCCGGTCCGGACGGTAATACTCAGCCGCCATGGAGCAGATGAACCCCGGTGTGCAGTATCCACACTGGGAACCGCCGCGGTCCGCCATTTCACGCTGGACGGGATGCAGGTCTTCCCCGGAACACGGCCCGGCTACGGTACCCAGGCCCTCCGCAGTGACGACCTCCTGCCCGTCGAACGCCAGCGCGGGAGGCAGGCATGAGTTCAGGGATGTCCAGCGGCTCCCCTCGGGTCCGTCCGGCCTGGCCACCAGGACGGCACATGCCCCGCACTCGCCCTCCGCGCAGCCTTCCTTAGCCCCTGTGAGGCCTTCCGCCCGAAGCCAGTCAAGGAGCCTCGTGTGCGGGCTGGTCCTGCTGCAGTCCCGGGCCTGCCCGTTGACGAATATCTCTATTCCGTCCATGTTTCACGCTCCCCATACGAACCGGACCGACGTGCCTAAAACCAAACCCTGGTAACGGGAAATGTATCCCAGCGCTGCCAGCATGTCGGCTGTTCAGTGTGATTAAGCTTACCTTTCTGTATGGAAGCGATTTTCCAGTATCCGGATGGAAACTTCCGGCCGTGGCGTAACCCCGTAAAATTCCGGCCTCCCGCGGGGCACCCCATATAGTCGAGGGATGGAACAGCGGATTTTAGGCAAGACCGGACGTAACGTCTCCGTCGTAGGGCTCGGCACCTGGCAGCTTGGCGCGGACTGGGGCAACGTTGACCCGGCGCAGGCGCAGGCCATCCTGGCGGCGTCCGCGGAAGCCGGCGTGAACTTCTTCGACACCGCGGACGTCTACGGCGACGGCAAGAGCGAGCAGGCCATCGGGAAGTTCCTCGCGGACAACCCAGGCCTGGACATCACGGTTGCTACCAAGATGGGCCGCCGGATGGACCAGCAGCCGGAGAACTACACCCTGGCCAACTTCCGCCAGTGGGTGGACCGGTCCCGGAAGAACCTGGGCACCGACACCCTGGACCTGGTCCAGCTGCACTGCCCGCCCACCCCCGTGTACAGCAGCGCCGAGGTCTACGACGCTTTGGATACCCTGGTCTCCGAGGGCGCCATCCGCAACTACGGCGTCAGCGTGGAGCGCACGGATGAGGCCCTGGAAGCGATCCGGCACCCTGGCACCGCCTCCGTCCAGATCATCCTGAACGCTTTCCGCCTCAAGCCCCTGGACGAGGTTCTTCCCGCAGCGAAGGCGGCCAACGTGGGCATCATTGCCCGTGTGCCGCTCGCTTCCGGCCTCCTGTCCGGCAAGTACTCGAAGGAAACCACCTTCGCGGAAAACGACCACCGGAACTACAACCGCCAGGGTGACAAGTTCGACGTCGGCGAAACCTTCTCGGGCGTGGACTACGAGCTCGGGCTGAAGGCCGTGGCCGAGTTCGAGCAGCTGGTCCCGGCCGGGGCAAGCACCGCCCAGGCGGCCATCGCCTGGATCGCGGCCCAGGACGGCGTCACCTCCGTGATTCCCGGGGCGCGCAACGTGGAGCAAGCATCCGCAAACGCTGCGGCTGCCTCCGTGCAGGTCAGCAAAGAGTTCGACGCCGGCGTCCGCTGGATCTACGACCACTACTTCCGCGAAGCCATCCACCCGCGCTGGTAGCCGTTCGCAGGGGAGCGCTCCGGTGACAGACCGTTCCATAAGCTCTTTTGTGGACCGGCTCGCGGCAGTGCCCACGGTGCCGGGCCGCAACAACTTCCTTGACCACAGCCACCCCGGCAATGCCGTGCGCCGGCGCAACCTGGAGCTTTACCTCTCCGAGATGCTGGACCGTTCGCCGAGGGTGCTGCTGCTGGGCGAAGCCCCCGGTTTCAGGGGCATGCGGATCACCGGCGTGCCGTTCACCAACCGCACCATGTTCCAGGGACCGGCCAATATCTTCGGGCTTTTCGGGCCGGGCAAAGGCTACGCCCTGCCCGCCGAGGCGGAGGGAGTGGCTGCCGAGCCGACGGCAACGGTGATGTGGGAGGTCCTGGCGGAACTGGATTTCCTGCCCCTGCTGTGGAGTGCCTGCCCGTGGCACACCCACGTGCCGGGAGAACCGCAGTCCAACCGGACGCCGCGGATCACGGAAGCAAAGCTGGGCACACCCTACTGGCAGTCGCTGTTGGAGCTGTTCGGCATTGAGGCAGTGGTCGCCGTGGGAAACATCGCGCACCGAAGCCTGCAGGCCAGCGGCGTGGATGCGCCCAAGGTCCGGCATCCCGCCCACGGCGGACGCTCCGGCTTCAAGCGCGGCCTGGAGGAGTTGCTCCTCGCCGGAAGCATCACCACGCAGTCCAACAAGTAGAACTAGCCCAGCAGATGGAGCTGCTCCGGCGTGTCAACGTCAAGGCCGCTGGAGAGATCACTGCAATCCACTTCGTCCACCAGTTCCGGGTGGGTCCGCAGGAAGGCGCGCGCCCCGGCGTCGCCGCTCACTGTTGCGGCCACCGCCTGGCGCAGGGCGGTATCGATCACCAGCGGATGGCCGCGGCGGAGCCCGCCGTTCCCACCCTTTGTCGCGGCAGCGCCGCCGTCGTACGCCGCTGCGGTGACCCGGCCCGGACGGTGGGACGCAAGCAGCCGTTCCACCGCCAGGGAGGACAGGCCAGGCTGGTCCACGAGCGCAATCATCAGGTGGTCCCGGGGATCGGTGGCGGCGTTGCCCAACAGGAGGGAACTCCCCATCCCCGACTGCCATTGCTCGTTCACCACCGTGCGGCAGCCGTCCAGCCTGGCGGCGGCCAGGACATCCTGGGCGCCTGCACCGAGCACCACCACAACCTCGCGGCAGCCGCCGCCGAGCAGCGCTTCAGCGACCGCTTCCACCAAGGGCCGGCCACGGTAGGGGAGCAGAGCCTTGGGCCCGCGTCCCAGCCTGGCTCCGCCGCCCGCCGCGAGCACAACACCGGTGGTGCCCGCCGCCTCCGTGTTCCGCATAGCCACACCCTAACTCTTGTTGTCTCAGGCGTCGCCGCCGGCCCCGCCGGTGGTTCCGGCGCTGACGTCCAGGAGTTTGTAGCGGTCCATGGCGTACGACGGCGCCCCCTCCTCGACCTCGCCCCTCGCCGCGAGCATGTGCAGCGCTTT
>NZ_JCAXEF010000014.1:0-95639 GCF_059758765.1 Pseudarthrobacter sp. GQ63 | reverse complement strand
AGAGAGCGCCCCGGGAAACCCCGCATCAAGTGAGAGAGCGTCACAGGAAACCCCGCATCAAGTGAGAGAGCGTGTGAATATTCCCACGATGCGGCGTACTGGGCTTCACCCGTGCTGCTCTGCGGGGCGGCTCCTCTAGAATTGATGAAGATGTACGGACTTCGAAGCGCTTGATTTCGGGTTGCGTAGGAAACGAAACACGGATACGAGCGGCTGCAGTTGCGCCAGTGGTCAGCTCATAACAGGAGGAATCCACATGGCTGAGCACAACGGGGGCAACCGCGGCGGAAATGACCGCGGCGGATTCCGGGGCAACAACAATTCGGGCGGTGACCCCAGGGGTTTCCGCTCCCGCGGCAACCGCGACGGCGGCGAGTCCTCCGGACGTCCTCCCGGTGGCGGGGAGCGGAAGCCTTTTGGCGACCGTGACCGCAAGCCGTATGGCGATCGTGACCAGAAGCCCTTTGGTGACCGTCCGCGTCGTGACGGCGAAGGGGACCGCCGCGGGTTCGGTGGCGGGGAGCGGAAGCCCTTCGGTGACCGTGACCGCAAGCCGTATGGCGATCGTGACCAGAAGCCCTTTGGTGACCGTCCGCGCCGTGACGGCGAAGGGGACCGCCGCGGGTTCGGTGGCGGGGAGCGCAAGCCGTTCGGTGGCGGGGAGCGCAAGCCGTTCGGTGACCGCAAGCCGTATGGCGATCGAGACCAGAAGCCGTTCGGTGATCGTCCGCGTAGTGACGGCGAGGGAGACCGCCGCGGTTTCGGTGGCGGGGAGCGGAAGCCCTTCGGTGACCGTGACCGCAAGCCCTTCGGTGACCGTGACCGCAAGCCCTTCGGTGACCGTGACCGCAAGCCGTATGGCGATCGAGACCAGAAGCCGTTCGGTGATCGTCCGCGCCGTGACGGCGAGGGAGACCGCCGCGGTTTCGGCGGGGGAGAGAACCGGAAGCCGTTCGGTGACCGCAGCGACCGTCCCGGCCGTGGCGACCGCCAGGACCGCGCACCGCGCAATTTCGATCGTGGCCCCAGCCGGGGAGACGCAGGTCCCCGTACCTTTGGCCGGGACCGTCAGGAAGACCGCCCCGTTCGCGAACCCAACGTCCGCGACCTCCGCAGCGCGAACCGTCCTGACCGGGAGAGGTCTCCGCAGATCGATGAGGACGTCACGGGCAAGGAACTCGACCGCGCCACCCAGCACCAGATCAAGACACTTGAAGCAAAGAGCGCGGAATGGGTTGCCCGCCACCTTGTGATGGCCGGCCGGCTCATCGATGAAGAACCGGAGCTCGCCTTCCAGCACGCCCTTGCTGCAAGCCGCCGCGGCGGCAGGCTGGCCGCCGTCCGCGAAGCCGTGGGCCTGACCGCCTACGCCGCAGGCCATTACGGCGAAGCCCTCCGCGAATTCCGCACCTACCGCCGCATCAGCGGTTCCAACGTCCACCTTCCGATCATGGCTGACTGCGAGCGTGGACTGGGACGCCCTGACCGCGCCCTTGACGTGGCTCGGTCCGAGGAAGCCCAGGACCTGGATGCGCCCGGCAAAGCAGAACTCGCCATTGTGGCAGCAGGTGCCAGGACCGACCTGGGACAGCTGGACGCCGCAGTAGCCGAACTCGAGATCCCGCAGCTGGACATCAACCGGGCGTTCTCCTACAGCCCCCGGCTGTTCCGTGCGTATGCTGACGCCCTCGCCGGCGTTGGCCGCGATGATGAGGCCGAGAAGTGGCGGAAGCAGGCCGTGGTTGCCGAAAACGCGCTGGGCCAGGGCGTAGACGAAGAGCCCGACATCATTGACCTCGGCTGGGACGAGGAGGAGGAGGCAAAGGAGGAAGCAGAGCGCCGCCGCCTGCTCGACCGTGCATCACAGGCATCCGACGCTGCCCCCAAAGCAGCATCCAACGCCGGCGCCCCAGCCGCGCCCGCCCACGCTGCAGATCCGCAGGACGCCAGCATCGATGACCAGGAAGCTGACTACTTTGTTTCCGACGACGCCGAATCGGACCAGGATTCGGTGGAACAGGACGAGCTGGAGTCCCCTGAAGCCCCGGAAAGCGGCGCTGCCGACGAACATGACTCCTCTGCGGAGTACCAGGACCAGCAGGACCGCCGGGCAGACTGACGAATGACCGACGTTCCCCTGATCTCCCTGTTCGATGCACTCCTGGCCGACCTGGACGGCGTGGTTTACGCCGGTCCGCACGCCATTCCTGGTGCCATTGAGTCGCTGAAGCAGCTCTCCGGTATTGGCGTGGGCCTGGGATACGTGACCAACAACGCGTCGCGCTCCCCGGGCCAGGTTGCCGCCCACCTCCGCGAGCTCGGGGCGCCCGCCGAAGACAACCAGGTGGTGAGCTCCTCACAGGCCGCAGCGGATCTGCTCGCGTCCCTGCTGGCTCCCGGCTCCCGGATCCTCATCACAGGCAGCCCGGCCCTCGCCGCCGAGATCGAACTCGTCGGGCTGGTGCCCGTGTACAGCCAGGACGAGGGTCCGGTGGCGGTGGTCCAGGGCTTCAACCCCGAGATTGGGTGGAAAGACCTGGCCGAAGCCACGTACGTGGTGAACGCCGGAGCCCTGTGGGTGGCCACGAACACGGACATGTCCATACCACAGGCCCGCGGCATCGCGCCCGGAAACGGAACGCTGGTCTCAGCCGTGGCAGCCGCAACAGGGCAGACACCCCGCGTGGCCGGCAAACCCGAGGCACCGCTCTTCCACTCCGCAGCCAAGCGTCTCGGGGCAGAACGCCCGCTGGTGGTGGGGGACCGGCTGGACACCGACATCCTCGGCGGAAACAACGCCGGCTTCGCCACCGTGGCGGTACTGACCGGCGTTGACACCCGCCAGACCATCCTGGCCGCCCGCGCCGCCGAACGCCCGGACTACATCATCAGCAACCTGGCGGACCTGCACCGGCCGTACCCTGACGTGACGCACCACGACGGCACGTACGCCTGCGGCACAGCCACAGCGCGGGTGGCGAACGGTGCGGTGGGCATCATTGGCAGCCAGGACAACCTGGACTCCTGGCGCGCCGCGTGCGCAGCGTGGTGGGCGGCGACGCCAGACGCCTCTGCCCCCCAGGCTCCCGAGCTGGTGTGGCTGGATCACTAGACTGGTGGAATGACTGAGCTGACCGAACCGGAATCCGCAGCAGCCCAGCCATCCCCGGACTGGCCCGGCATCAGCGATCCTGGAGTGAAGGATCCCGTGGTGGCACAGGCGCTGGCCCGGCTGGAGGCACTGCCGCAGGTCCCGGTGTCCGACCATGAAAACGTCTACAACGAACTCCACGACGAACTGCTCGCCGCGCTGAACAGCGTTCCCGGCAACAGCGCGCCCTCGAGTGCGGATCCGACGGACGGTGCCGCCTGATGCCGGTACGCCTCGACCAGGCTTTGGTGGCCCGCGGGCTTGCAAGGTCCCGGACGCACGCAGCCGCCTTGATTGCCGAAGGCAAGGTCACGTCAGCAGGACAGGTCCTGGCCAAGGCGTCCCTCCAGGTGGACGAGGACAGGCCCCTGGACGTCGACCATGACGAGCGGGACACCTACGTCAGCCGGGCCGGACATAAACTTGCCGGCGCGCTTGACGCTTTTCCCGGCATCACACCGGACGGCAAAAGGTGCCTCGACGCCGGTGCCTCCACCGGCGGCTTCACCGACGTCCTGCTGCGGCGCGGTGCCGCACACGTGGTGGCAGTCGACGTCGGGCACGGCCAGCTGGTGCAGCGGCTGCGGGAAGATCCCCGCGTGGACGTCCATGAGGGATTGAACGTCAGGTACATGTCGCCCGCGGACGTCGGGGGCGCCGCGGAACTTACCGTGGCAGACCTGTCCTTCATCTCCCTCACCCTGGTGGTCCAGCCGCTGGCGCTGTGCACCGAACCCGGCGGGGACCTGGTGCTGATGGTGAAGCCGCAGTTCGAGATCGGCAAGGACCGGCTGGGACGGACAGGGGTTGTCACCTCCGAGCGGGAACGCCGCCTGGCGGTGGAGAAAGTGGCCAGGGCAGCGCTCGACGCCGGGCTGGACCTCTGCGGCCTGGCGGTCAGTCCGCTGCCGGGCCAGGACGGAAACGTTGAATACTTCCTGTGGATAAAACGCAGGATCAGCCAAGACTTGCCTAAGATCGAAGAGCGGGAGGCAGCGGCTGCTGCCTTGCTCCGACGAATCTGGCCGAACCACTAGAGAGCGGAACCTGATGAGCAGGCGTGTACTGGTCCTCGCCCATACCGGCCGCGAGGACTCGCTGAAGGCCGCCTGGGAGGCATGCGCCCTCCTGCACGCCTCGGGCATCGTGCCGGTCATGCAGGAATCCGAACTTGCAGACATGGAACGGTTCTTCGGGCACCTGGCCCAGCCCGTGGAGGTCCTCCACGACCATGTCCAGCTGCCGGATGTTGAACTGGTGATGGTCCTTGGCGGCGACGGCACCATCCTGCGCGCCGCTGAACTGGTCCGGGAGGTGGACGTGCCGCTGCTGGGCGTCAACCTTGGCCATGTGGGCTTCCTTGCCGAAAGCGAGCGGGCGGACCTCGCCCAGACCGTCGAGTGGATCGCCAGCCGCGAGTACACCGTGGAAGAGCGGATGACCATTGATGTCCAGGTGTGGGTCCGCGGCCAGAAGATCTGGCACACGTGGGCGCTGAACGAGGCCGCCATCGAGAAGGCCAACCGCGAACGCATGCTTGAGGTCGTGACCGAAGTGGACGAACGTCCCCTCACGTCCTTTGGCTGCGACGGCATCGTCCTGGCCACCCCCACCGGCTCCACGGCCTATGGTTTTTCGGCCGGCGGGCCCGTGGTGTGGCCCGAAGTGGAGGCACTGGTGATCGTCCCCATCAGTGCCCACGCACTCTTCGCCAAACCGCTGGTGGTCTCGCCCCGTTCCCGGCTGGCTGTGGAGGTCCTGGGCCGGACGGATGCCCAGGGCGTCCTGTGGTGTGATGGCAGGCGGTCCGTGGACCTGCCGCCCGGTGCCAGGGTGGAAGTCACTAAATCAGCCACGCCCGTGAGGCTCGCCCGCACCCACCAGACGCCGTTTTCTGCCCGCCTGGTCCGCAAGTTCGAGCTGCCGATCCACGGCTGGCGGGGCCCTGTGCCCAAGGCGGACGCCATCCACACCGGCCCCATACCCATCGTCCGGACACCGCGGCCCATGCCGCCGCTCCAGGTGCCGCCGGCCAGCCAGCCCGACATTGACTCCGATCCGTCCACCGCAAAGTGAAGCCATGCTTGAAGAACTGAGAATCCGCGATCTTGGCGTCATCACTGACGCAACGCTGCCGCTCGGGCCGGGCCTGAGCGTGGTGACCGGCGAGACCGGCGCCGGCAAGACCATGGTGGTCACCGCCGTCGGCCTGCTCCTGGGCGCGCGTTCCGATGCCGGAGCCGTCAGGAGCGGCGCGAAGAGCGCCACGGCCGAGGCCGTGCTGAAGCTCGACGCCGGCCACCCCGCGATTGCCAGGGCATTGGAGGCGGGGGCGGATACGGAAGAGGTCGACGGCGGCGCGGAGCTGATCCTTGCCCGTCGCCTTGGCTCCGACGGCCGCAGCCGTGCCTTCCTGGGCGGCAGGGCCGCGCCGGTGGGTGTCCTGGCTGAAATCGGCGAGACGCTGGTGGTGGTCCACGGCCAGTCGGACCAGATCCGGCTCAAGGGAGCGGCCGCCCAGCGGGGCGCCCTGGACAAGTTCGCCGGTGAATCACTGGCCGGTCCGCTGGCCGCCTACCAGGACCTCTACAACCACTGGAAGTCCAGCCAGGCAGAGCTGGACAGCCTCCGCAGCGCTGCGCGTGACAGGCTGCGTGAGGCCGAATCCCTGCAAAGCGCCCTCGCCGAAATCGATGAGGTTGATCCGCAGCCGGGGGAAGACGAAGTCCTCAAAGCCGAAGCGGTGAAGCTGGCCAACGTCGAGGAGCTTCGCATCGCCGCGAGCACGGCCCATCAGGCGCTCATCGCCGAGGACTTCGGTGAAGAAGGGGACGCCACCACCCTTGTTGACGCTGCCAAGCGGACGCTGGAGCATGTGGCCGAGCACGATGCCGAGCTGGGGTCCGCCGCGGCGCGGCTGGCCGAAGTGGGCTTCCTGTTGAACGACATCGCCACCGAGCTGGCCAGCTACCAGGCCGGGCTGGATACGGAGGGGCCCGAACGGCTCGCGGAGATCGAGGACCGCCGGGCCGTGCTGGCCAAATTGGTCCGCAAATACGCTCCCACCATCGACGAGGTGTTGGTCTGGGCGGAGAACGCCCGCGTGCGCTTTGATGAACTGCAGGACGATTCCACCCGGATCGAAAAGCTGGACGCCGAAGTGGTTCAGGCGGAGGCCGACCTGAAGAAGCAGGCCGCGGCCATCAGCAAGATCAGGGCCAAGGCCGCGAAGGACCTATCAGCCCGGGTCAGCGCGGAGTTGAAGGCGCTGGCCATGGCTGATGCCACTTTGGTCATCAATCTCGAGCCCGGTGGCCAGCTGGGGCCGCACGGCGCGGACGAAATCAGCTTCCTGCTGCAGCCGCACTCCGGAGCCCCCGCCCGGCCCCTCGGCAAGGGCGCCTCCGGCGGTGAACTGTCCCGCGTCATGCTCGCCATCGAGGTGGTGCTGGCAGCCGTGGACCCGGTCCCGACGTTCGTCTTCGACGAGGTGGACGCCGGCGTGGGCGGCCGCGCCGCCGTCGAAATCGGCCGCAGGCTCGCCATGCTGGCCCGCCACGTCCAGGTGCTGGTAGTCACCCACCTGCCGCAGGTGGCCGCTTTCGCGGACCAGCACATCACCGTCACCAAGACCTCCGTCCGGGGAGCCGACGGCGGAACGGCTACCGGGTTCACGTCCAGTGATGTCCGCCTCCTCGACGGTCCCGAAAGGGTCCGCGAATTGGCCCGCATGCTGGCAGGCCAGGAGGATTCAGAGTCGGCGCAGGCCCACGCCCAGGAACTGCTGGACGACGCGAAACTGCTGCCACAGCGGGCCTGAAAGCGTGCCCGGGCGGGTTCCGGCCGGGCTCCGTATGCAGTCCGCCCCTTGATCGGCGGCCGGCACACGGGCAAACTTGGACGTTTGGGGAACACTGCCGGCGATCCGTGGAAGGCTCAAATGATGATAGGCTCGAATTCCGTGGTGCAGCGATCAAATTCCCGTGTAAATTCCCGGTTCCCGGGCTCATCCAAGACGACCAAACACATCTTCGTAACCGGTGGTGTGGCGTCCTCGCTCGGTAAGGGACTGACGGCATCAAGCCTCGGTCACCTGCTGCGCGCACGCGGCCTGTCTGTGACTATGCAGAAGCTCGATCCGTACCTGAACGTGGATCCGGGCACCATGAACCCTTTCCAGCACGGCGAGGTCTTCGTCACCGACGACGGTGCCGAGACGGACCTGGATATCGGACACTACGAGCGCTTCCTGGACGAAAACCTGGAAGGTTCAGCGAATGTGACCACGGGACAGGTGTACTCAACAGTCATCGCCAAGGAGCGCCGCGGCGAGTACCTCGGCGACACCGTCCAGGTCATTCCGCACATCACCGATGAGATCAAGCGCCGCATGCGCCTGCCGGCCGAGGGCAAGAACGCCCCGGACGTCATCATCACCGAAATCGGCGGCACCGTGGGCGACATCGAATCCCAGCCGTTCCTCGAATCGGCCCGCCAGGTGCGCCAGGACATCGGCCGCACCAACGTGTTCTTCCTCCACGTCTCCCTGGTCCCGTACATCGGGCCGTCCCAGGAGCTGAAGACCAAGCCCACCCAGCACTCCGTCGCAGCCCTGCGGTCCATCGGTATCCAGCCTGAGGCGATCGTCATTCGCTCGGACCGCGAAGTGCCCGAAGCCATGCGGGAAAAGATCGGTCGGATGTGCGACGTCGACATCGATGCCGTGGTGAACGCCGCCGATGCCCCCAGCATCTATGACATCCCCAAGACCCTCCACACGCAGGGCCTGGACTCGTACATCGTGCGCGCCCTGGACCTGCCCTTCAAGGATGTGGACTGGACCAGCTGGGACAAGCTGCTCGAGGCAGTGCACAACCCCAAGCACGAGGTTGAGATCGCGCTGGTGGGCAAGTACATCGACCTGCCCGACGCCTACCTGTCGGTGACCGAGGCCCTGCGCGCCGGCGGCTTCGCCAACGACACCAAGGTCAAAATCCGCTGGGTCCCGTCTGACGAATGCGAAACCCTCGAAGGCGCCATCAAGGCGCTCGATGGCGTCGACGCCATCTGCGTTCCCGGCGGCTTCGGCATCCGCGGGCTTGAAGGCAAGCTCGGCGCCCTGAAGTTCGCCCGCGAAACCAAACTGCCCGTCCTGGGACTCTGCCTGGGCCTGCAGTGCATGGTCATCGAATACGCCCGCAACGTGGTGGGCCTCGAAGGCGCTTCGTCCAGCGAGTTCGAGCCCGACTCGAAGTACCCCGTCATTGCCACCATGGAAGAGCAGCTGGAGTTCGTCGAAGGCGGCGGCGACCTCGGCGGCACCATGCGCCTGGGCCTCTACGAAGCAAAGCTCGACGCCGGATCCGTCATCGCTGAAACGTACGGCAAGACCACCGTCAGCGAACGCCACCGCCACCGCTACGAGGTCAACAACAAGTACCGCGACCAGATTGCAGCCGAAGGCCTGGTCTTCTCCGGCACGTCCCCGGACGGCAAGCTCGTTGAATTCGTCGAACTGCCTGCGGACGTCCACCCGTACTATGTGGCCACCCAGGCGCACCCCGAGCTGAGCTCACGCCCCACCCGGCCGCACCCGCTGTTCGCCGGCCTGGTCAAGGCAGCCCTGAAGCACCAGGAGGGCCCCGACACGGCCGCCACCGCAGATGCCGGCGCTGCCGACGCCCTGCAGTCCGGTACGGTAGCCGCTAAGTAGTTCCAACAGAAAAAGGACGGCGCGATGCCCGGTACACCTGAAGCCACCCCTGCTGCGAAGCAGGTTTCGGATGCACCGAGCCCGCGCCGTCTTTTGTCTACGGAGAAGGTCTACGAAGGCCGGATCTGGGACGTGGTCAGCGACAGCTTCCAGCTGCAGGAGACCGGCGAGGCACTCACCCGCGACTACATCGACCATCCCGGTGCGGTGGCCGTCCTGCCCATGAACGCTGCCGGCGAGATCCTCCTCCTCAGGCAGTACCGCCATCCGGTGGGCATGGATCTCTGGGAGATTCCCGCCGGCCTGCTGGACGTTGAGGGTGAGGACTTCGTGGTGGGGGCCGCCCGCGAACTGGCCGAGGAAGCGGACCTCGCTGCGGGTACCTGGAACGTTCTGGCGGACTTTTTCAATTCCCCGGGCTCCTCCAGCGAGGCCATCAGGATCTACCTGGCCCGGGACCTCGCAGACATACCCCATCACGAACGCCACGAACGGACGGATGAGGAAGCCGAGATCGAATTCCACTGGATCAGCCTGGACGACGCCGTGGACTCCGTCCTGGCCGGCCGGCTCCACAACCCGTCCGCCGTCGTCGGAATCCTGGCCGCCGCTGCCGCACGCGCCGGAGGGTACCAGGGGCTCCGGCCGGCCGATGCACCCTGGCCGGCGCACCCCAGCCAGCGCTGATGGTTCCGCCTCCCTCCGCCGAAGTGGCCTCCGCAGAGCTGGTCCCCGCCGAGGCAGTCCGGGCAGACCCGGCTCCCGCCGAGGCAGTCCGTGCAGAGCCGGTCAGGGATGCCGCCCCGCCCGCCCCGCCCACGGCCATCGACCGCGGCATCACCGACTACCTCCAGCACATGGGAGTGGAGCGCGGCCTGGCGGCCAACACCCTGTCGGCCTACCGGCGGGATCTTATCCGGTATGCCCGGTACCTCTCCGCCGCCGGCTGCACGCGCCCGGAGGACATCACCCGGCACCACGTCACGGGATATGTCCGGGCGCTGGCTGACGGGTCCGACGGCGGTTCCACCCTGGGCGTCAGGTCCGCCGCCAGGACCGTGGTGGCCGTCCGCGGACTCCACAAGTTCTGGGCTTTGGAAGGCTTCACGCCCACGGACCCCGCCAGCGAAGTCCACCCGCCCATGCCCGGCAAGCGGCTGCCGAAGGCCATCAGCGTGGACGAAGTCACGCGGATCCTCGAAGCGGCGGGAACGGACACGGCAACGGGGCTGCGCGATCGTGCCCTCCTTGAATTCCTGTACTCCACTGGAGCGAGGATCAGTGAAGCCGTGGGCCTGGACGTTGACGACATCTCATTGGATGCAGAGGCGTCCGGCCCGGCCATCGTGCGGCTCTTCGGCAAGGGCTCCAAAGAACGGCTGGTGCCCCTTGGCTCCTACGGTGCCAGAGCCTTGGACGCGTATTTGGTGCGGGGCCGGCCCCTGCTGGCAGCCAAGGGAAAAGGCACCCCGGCGCTGTTCCTGAATGCCCGCGGCGGCCGGATCAGCCGGCAGAGCGCCTGGACCATCCTGAAGGCGGCGGCCGAAAAGGCGAACATCACCAAGGACGTTTCACCCCACACCCTCCGGCACTCCTTTGCCACCCACCTGCTCGAGGGCGGCGCGGACGTCCGTGTGGTCCAGGAACTGCTGGGCCACGCCTCGGTGACCACCACGCAGGTGTACACCCTGGTTACTGCCGATACCCTGCGGGAGATCTACGCCGCCGCGCATCCCCGGGCGCTGGGCTGAGCATGGCTGCCGCGGTTGCCCTGTGCTTCCTGCTCCGCGAGGCTGACGGCGTACCCCAGGTGCTGCTGGGGCTGAAGAAGACCGGCTTTGGGCGCGGAAAGATCGTGGGCATCGGCGGCCACGTGGAACCGGGCGAGAGCGACGCGGAGGCCGCGATCCGCGAGGTGCGGGAGGAAGCCGACGTCGGGCTCCGCCACGAGGACCTTCGGGACGCTGGGGTCATCCGGTTCGTGTTCCCTGCCAAACCGGAGTGGGACATGCGCACGCGGCTGTTCACAGCGGTGCGCTGGGACGGCGAGCCCACGGAGAGTGTTGAGGTCGCCCCCGCCTGGTTTGATACCGCCACCCTGCCTGTGGAGCGGATGTGGCAGGATGCCGACCACTGGCTGCCGGTGGTGCTGGAGGGCGGAAAAGTCAACATCGTTGTGACCATGGACAACGACAACGAGGCCGTCGCCTCCTCCGAAAGCCTCCTTTTCTGAAACTTCGGGAAAACGACGGCGGCCCGGCCCCTCAAAGTGACCTGGCCGCCGTCGCGCCTTCCGGCCGTGGTGCCTTATCCGGCAGCAGCCCTAAGGCAGGTGCCGTTCCTCCGGGCCAACGTATTCACTCAGCGGACGGATCAGCGAGTTCGAGTCCAGCTGCTCCATGATGTGCGCCGTCCAGCCCGTGATCCGGCTGGCGACGAACAGGGGAGTGAACGTCTCGGTGTCGAAGCCCATAAGGTGGTAGGTGGGTCCCGCCGGGTAGTCGAGGTTGGGCTTGATGGCCTTGGCCTCGTCCATGGCAGTCTCGAGGCCCTGGTACAGGCCCAGGAGTTCCGGCCTGCCGTAATGCGCAATCATCTTGTCCAGGGCCGCCTTCATGGTGGGCACCCGGGAGTCGCCGTGCTTGTACACCCGGTGTCCGAACCCCATCACCTTCTTCTTGTTGGCCAGGGCGTCCTCCATCCAGGCCTTGGCGCGCGCTGCCGCTTCGTCCAGCGATTCCTCCGGCCGGATGCCAATCTCATCGAAGGTATGCATGACGGCCTCGTTCGCGCCTCCATGCAGCGGGCCTTTCAGTGCCCCAATGGCTCCCGTGACCGCTGAATGCAGGTCCGAAAGTGTGGAGGTGATGACCCGTGCCGTGAAGGTCGAGGCGTTAAAGCTGTGTTCGGCGTAAAGAATCATGGAAACGTTGAACGCCTCCACCACTTCCGGCACCTGTTCCTCACCGAAGGCCATCCACAGGAAATTGGCCGAGTAGCCCAGGTCGTCACGGGGCGCCACAGGTTCAACGGGGCGTCCCGCCGCGTGCCGGCGTCGCTGGTCATAGGCCACCACGGCCGGCATCGCAGCAAAAAGGTCCACGGCCTTTGCCATGTTGGCTTCCCGCGACGAATCACCGGTCAGCGGATGCCTGGCACCCATGACAGAGGCTGCCGTCCGGCAGACATCCATCGGGTGGGCGCTGGTGGGCAGGGCATCGACTACCTGCTTGACCACCGGGTCCAGGGCCCGCCCGGCCCGCTCCCGCACGGTGAATTCGGACAGCTGGTCCGCGGTGGGCAGCTCCCCGTTCCAGAGCAGGTACGCGACTTCCTCAAAGCTGCACCGCGCCGCGAGCTCCTGCACCGGGTAGCCGCGGTACAGCAGCGAGTTGGTGTCCGGGTTGACCTTCGAGACGGACGTGTAGTCCACTACGACGCCGGCGAGACCTTTTTTGATGTCCTGTTCAGCCATGCTGAAACTCCCTTGTTCCTGTCGCCTTTCGGATGCCGGCCGCGGCCGGCGGTGGTCCTTTAGTGCTTCCCGGGGACCTGGAAATTGAAGACCCCGGTGTCAAAACGGTTGTAAGCCTCGTAGTCAACGAGTTCGTACAGCCGCGCCCGGGTCAGCATGCTGCCGACCTGTGCCTCCTGCGTTCCCTCAGCCTTGATCGAGTCCAGCGTACGCTCAGCAGCGCCCATGGCACTACGGAGCAGAGTGACCGGATAAATCACCATGTTCACGCCCACAGCTGCCAGCTGGTCCACCGTGAAGAGGTCGCTCTTTCCAAACTCCGTCATGTTGGCCAGGATGGGCACGTCCACGGCATCGCGGATGGCCTGGAACTCGTCCAGGGTGGCCATGGCTTCCGGGAAGATTGCGTCTGCGCCAGCGTCCACGAGTGCCTTTGCCCGGTCCTGTGCCGCCGCCAGTCCATCCGTGGCGCGGATGTCGGTGCGGGCCATGATCAGGAAGTTGGGGTCGCGGCGGGCGTCTGCAGCAGCGCGGATGCGTTTGGTGGCGGTGTCCAGGTCCACGACGTTCTTGCCGTCCAGGTGGCCGCAGCGCTTGGGGTTGAACTGGTCTTCGATGTGCAGTCCGGCGAGGCCGGCGTTCTCGAGTTCCTGCACGGTGCGGGCAACGTTCATGGGTTCGCCGAAGCCGGTGTCCGCATCCACGATGGCGGGCAGGTCCGTCATGCGGGCGATCTGTCCTGCGCGGGTGGCCACTTCGGTGAGGGTGGTCAGTCCGATGTCCGGCAGGCCGAGGTCGTTGGCCAGCACTGCACCGGAGATATAAACCCCGGCGAAGCCCTTCTCCTCGATCAGCCGGGCGGAAAGGGGGTTGAACGCGCCGGGGAACTGCTGGATGGTTCCGGAGGCCAGGAGCTCCCGGAACCGGATCCGCTTCTGCTCCGGCGTGGTCCTGGAATACAGCATCAGAACAGTCCCTTGGGTGCGGCGGCGAAGTCGATAACGCCGGGGGCAGCGGTGATGTTCAGCTGGTCCAGCTCACCGGCGGAAAGTTCCGGCAGCCGCTCGGCGGCGGCCAGGAACCGTTCGATCTCGGCTTCCTCCACCAGCCCCGCGGCGAGGGTGCGGAACTTGTTGACGTACTGGTCCCGTCCGAACGGCCTGGCGCCCAGCGGGTGGGCATCAGCTACGGAAATGTCGTCCTTGATGACCGTGCCGTCCGTCAGGGTGATCTCCACGGAACCGCCGAAGGCCTTCTCTGCAATGTTGAGGGAGTGGTAGCGGCGGGTCCACTCAGGGTCTTCCTCGGTGCTGACCTTCTGCCACAGGTCCACCGTGTCCGGCCGCCCGGCACGTTCGGGGGAGTAGGAGTCCACGTGGTGCCAGGCGCCATCCTGCAGGGCCACCGTGAAGATGTAGGGGATGGAGTGGTCCAGCGTCTCCCGGCTGGCCTTGGGATCGTACTTCTGCGGATCGTTGGCGCCGGAGCCGATGACGTAGTGCGTGTGGTGGCTCGTCCTGATCAGGACGGACTTCACGTTGGCCGGGTCCGTGGCTTCGGGATGTTCACGGTTCAGTTTTCGGGCCAGGTCGATCCAGGCCTGCGCCTGGTACTCGGCGGAGTGTTCCTTGGTGTAGGTGTCCAGGATGGCGCGCTTTGCTTCCCCGGCCTCCGGCAGCGGCACCATGTAGGAGGCATCCGGGCCGTCCAGCATCCAGGCGATGACGCCGTCTTCACCTTCGTAGATGGGCACCGGAGAGGTCTGTCCGCGCATGGCACGGTCTGCGGCCTCGACGGCCATTTTTCCGGCGAAGGCGGGGGCGTGGGCCTTCCAGGTGGAGATCTCGCCCTTGCGGGACTGCCTGGTGGCCGTGGTGGTGTGCAGGGCCTGGCCGACGGACTGGAAGATGGTCTCGACGTCGAGACCCAGGAGTGTGCCGATGCCGGCGGCTGCCGACGGGCCAAGGTGCGCCACATGGTCGATCTTGTGCTTGTGCAGGCAGATTGCCTTGACCAGGTTCACCTGGATTTCGTACCCGGTGGCGATCCCGCGGATGAGGTCCTGTCCGCTGGCACCGGTGTGCTGGGCAACGGCCAGGATCGGGGGGATGTTGTCGCCGGGATGTGAGTAGTCGGCGGCCAGGAAGGTGTCGTGGTAATCCAGTTCCCGCACGGCAACCCCGTTGGCCCATGCGGCCCATTCCGGTGATACGCGCTCGCCGATGCCGAAGACTTTGGCGCCCTGGCCGCCGGTACTGGGGCCGTGGGCCAGGGCCTGGGCGCGGGCGGCCACAATAGGCCCACGGTTCAGGGAGGCGATGGCCACCGAGGCGTTGTCGATGACCCGGTTGATCACCATGTCGGCCACCTCGGGCGTTACCGCGACGGGGTCGGTGGCAACCTTGGCGATCTTGTAGGCGAGCTGTTCCTCGCGGGGCAGGTTTTCCTCGCTCCTGTAAACCCGGACGTGGTGTTCCTTAACCATGGTGCTCCTTGTGGTGGGGTGTGTGCGTGTTCTTGACGTGCGTAAGGCTTCGGTGCAGGTGGAGGATGGTGGCGGCTTCGGCCAGCCGGGGGTTGCGGGCGGCGATAGCTTCGGCGATGGCTGCGTGCTCTGCTGCTGCGGCTGTGAGCCGCTGCGCATCGTCGGCTGCCAGGCGGCGCACGCGCACCAGGTGCACCCGCAGGCCGCGCATGGCCTGCGCCAGGTAGGAGTTGGAGACGGCGGCATCGATGGCGGCGTCGAGGCGCCCGGCAAGATCGTAGTAGGCGTGCCGGCCTGGGTCGCTGCCGTCAATGAGGGCCGGGGCTTCGAGGAGCTCGTTGCGGAGCTGGAGGAAAACGCCGGGATCACCGCGTTCGGCTGCCAGCGCTGCGGCTTTGCTTTCGAGGGTTTCGCGGAGCTCGAAGAGTTCGTCGATGTCATCGAGCGAAACGTCGGTGACGACGACGCCGCGGCTGCCGGCCGTCGTCGTCAGCCCTTCGGCGGTAAGCCGGCTGAGCGCCTCCCGCAGTGGAGTGCGTGAGACGCCAAGGCGTTCGGACTGTTCTACCTCGGCAAGCACCGTGCCCGGCTGGAGGCGCCATTCTGTGATGTCGTCGCGTAGGGCGGCGTAGGCCCTGTCACTGGCGCGCATCGCTGCCTCCTTCGGTCATGGACTTCCCCCAGTGTATACAGAGGGTCCCCGTTTGCCAATGAAAAGATGCTAAAACTTGGAATAGCCGTATCTGTGTATACAAAACACTTGTTTCGCCATCGGACTCCCGGCTAACATGGCGGCTACACAACGTCGTGGATGGGAAGCACTTTCATGGTCACCAGCAGCTATCGCGAAACGTATGAAGCAAGCCTTGGGAAACCCGGGGAGTTTTGGCTCGATGCAGCCGCAAGGGTTTCCTGGTCGGTGCCGCCCCGGCACGCGCTGGACGCAAGCCGGGCTCCGCTCTACACCTGGTTTCCGGACGGGGTCCTCAACACCTCCTACAACGCCCTGGACCGCCACGTAGAGGCCGGCCGGGGTGACCAGGATGCGCTCATCTACGATTCCGCCATGCTCGGCACCCGCCGGCGCTTCAGCTACGCGGAACTCACCGGGCTGGTGGCACGCTTTGCCGGCGCCCTCCGCCGCAGCGGGGTGGGCAAGGGGGACCGCGTCGTGATCTACATGCCGATGATTCCCGAGGCCGCCATCGCCATGCTGGCAACAGCGCGCCTCGGAGCCGTCCATTCGGTGGTCTTCGGCGGGTTTGCCCCGAAAGAGCTCGCGGCACGCATCCGCGACGCCGTCCCCGCCGTGGTGGTCACCGCCTCCGGAGGGATCGAGCCCACCCGCCGGATTGAATACCTCCCCGCCGTCGAGGAAGCCCTCCAGCTGGCGGGAGTGCCGGACCTCCCCGTCATCGTCCGGGCCCGGGAGGGCTTCGCAGCCACAGCGGCGGACCATGGCTGGCAGGACTGGGACTCGGAAATGGCCGCTGCGGAACCTGCCGCGCCCGTGGACGTCGCGGCCACGGACCCGCTGTACATCCTCTACACCTCAGGCACCACCGGAGCACCCAAAGGCGTGGTGCGGGACAACGGGGGCCACGCCGTCGCACTCGCCTGGACCATGGACAACATCTACGGCGCCGGTCCGGGGGACGTTATGTGGACCGCATCCGATGTCGGCTGGGTGGTGGGGCACTCCTACATCGTCTACGGCCCGCTGATTGCCGGTGCCACCACGGTCCTCTATGAGGGCAAACCGGTTGGAACGCCTGATGCCGGCGCGTTTTGGCGCGTGATCCAGGAACACGGAGTCAACGTCCTGTTCACCGCCCCCACGGCGCTGCGGGCCATCCGGAAGGCCGACCCTGAGGCAGCCCTGCTGCGGAACTATGACCTCTCCAGCCTGCGCACGCTCTTCACGGCGGGGGAGCGGCTGGACACGGACACGTTCCACTGGGCCTCCCGGTCGGTTGGCGTTCCTGTGGTGGACCACTGGTGGCAGACGGAGACGGGCTGGGCCATCTGCGCCAATCCCCGCGGCCTGGAAGAACTGCCCATCAAGGCAGGTTCGCCCAGCGTGCCCATGCCGGGATTCAGGCTCAGCATTGTGGATGGCCTTGGCGTGGAGGTGGAACCCGGCACGGAAGGAAACATCGTGCTCGGGCTCCCGCTGCCGCCCGGGACCCTGGCCACGCTCTGGGGCAACGACGAACGCTACATCTCCTCCTACCTGCAGGCTTTCGAGGGGTGCTACGCCACCGGGGATTCCGGCTACCGGGACGCGGACGGCTACGTGTTCGTGATGGGGCGGACCGACGACATCATCAATGTCGCGGGGCACCGGCTGTCCACCGGCGCCATGGAACAGGTCATCGGACAGCATCCGGCCGTCGCCGAGTGCGCGGTGATTGGCCTGGCCGACCCCCTTAAGGGCCAGCGCCCCAGCGGCTACGTTGTGCTCAAGTCCGGGGTGGAGGTATCCGAGGACGTCCTGGCCAAGGACCTGGTGGCGATGGTCCGCCGGGACATCGGAGCCGTTGCGGACTTCAAGCACGTGACGGTTGTTGATGCCCTGCCCAAAACCCGGTCCGGGAAGATCCTCCGCAAGACGATGCGGCAGATTGCCGACGGCGAGGAGTACACGGTACCGTCCACAATCGAAGACGCCGGGGTGATTGACCAGCTGATCGGGAGCCTCCGGCCCGGCGGAAGCGGAGACTAGCAGCGGACGGAGCCAGGGGCCCGGGTCAGCGGCCGGGTCAGCGCCCGCGCCAGCGGTACTCGTTTTCCGGCCGGCCCGGTGTTCCGTAGCGGGCGGTCCTGGAGACCGTGCCGGCGTCCGCCAGGTACTCGAGGTAACGGCGGGCGGTGACGCGGGACATGCCGAGGGCGTCCATGACTTCCGTGGCGGATACGGCGTCGCTTTGTTGCCTGACGAACTCCTGCACCGATCCCAGCGTGGAAGCGGAGAGGCCTTTGGGCAGGGGCAGTTCCGACGGCGCCCGCAGGCTTGCGAAGGCCTGGTCCACTTCGCTTTGGGATGCTCCGGCCTTTCCGGAGCCGGCGTTCGGGCCTGCGAGCTGCTGCCTGAATTGCCGGTAGCTTTCCAGCTTGTCGGCGAAAGTGGCGAACGTAAACGGCTTGATCAGGTACTGCACCACCCCGATGGCCACGGCGCTCCGCACGATGGCCAGCTCCCGGACGGCGGTGATGGCAATGATGTCCGCCAGGATCCCGGCTGCCCGCATCCGCCGGGCGATGTCCAGGCCGTGGAGGTCCGGCAGGTTCATGTCCAGGAGGACCAGCTCCACCGGGTTGCCCGCCGCCGAGAGCTCACCGAGCAGCCGAAGGGCGGACTGGCCGTCAGGTGCGCTTCCGGCCAGCTCAAAGCCCGGCAGCCGCCCGATATAGGCTGCGTGTGCCGCCGATGCGATGGCCTCGTCCTCAACGACGAGGACCCGGATGTTGCTCACGGTGTGTGCTCCTTTTGCGGGGACTCTGCTGCGGGAAGGAATACTTCGAATTTCGCTCCGCGCCGTCCGTTGATGGTCAGGGTACCGCCCAGCCGCTGCACTGCCTGCCGGACCAGGGCCAGCCCGATGCCCCGGCCGCCGGGCCCGGAAGGCTTGGTGCTGAAGCCGTGGCGGAAGATGGTGTCCGCGGCCTGCGCGTCCAGGGCGGCGCCGGAATCGTGGACGGCGATGTCCAGCCCCTCCTCATCCGACTCCACCGTCAGCTCCACGCGCCGGGGCGGGGGAGCGTCCGCTGCCGCGTCGATGGCATTATCCAGCAGGTTTCCCAGGATTGTCACCAGGTCCTGCACAGCCACTCCCGCCACCGTACCGGAACCCAGCGTGGCAACATCAAGCTGGACACCGCGTTCGTGGGCTTCCGCCACCTTGCCCATGACGAGTGCCCCCAGGACAGGTTCATCAACGGAGCTGACCATGTCATCCGTCAGCTGCTGGCTCAGCTCCAGGTCCCGGGTGGCGAAATCCAGGGCTTCCTGCGTCCGGCCCAGCTCCAGGAGCGAGACCATGGTGTGGAGCCGGTTGGCGTGTTCATGGGTCTGGGCGCGGAGTGCGCCGGAAAGGGTCCGCATGGTTTCCAGTTCGGTGCCCAGCGCTTCAATTTCGGTACGGTCCCGCAGGGTTGCCACCGTACCGTACACGGGTGCCCTGCCCCGGGTTCCCGGGGAGCCGGGCGCCCTGGCCGGCCCCTGGTTGACCACCAGCACCCGGGAACCGGTAAGGATGATTTCGTCATTGGCCGGCCGGCCGGACTCGAAGAGGTCCCGGAGTTCCTCCTCGAGCGGCAGTTCCGCCAGCGACGGCGGCCGGGTGGGGTCCTTGCTCCCGGCACCTTCGAGGCCCAGCAGTTCCGCCGCCTGGTCGTTGTACATCACCACGCGGCCCTTCGTGTCAATCAGGATCAGGCCTTCGCGCACCGAGTGCAGGACGGATTCGTAGTAGGCGAACAGCTGCGAGAGCTGCTCAGGACCCCACCCCCGGGTCACCCGGCGAAGGTACCGGCCAAGGAACCAGGACGCCAGCGAACCTCCCACCAGCAGGGCCAGGCCAATCAGCAGCAGGGCCGGCAGGCGTCCGGCGAAGGCGACGTCCACCGTGCGGACCGTAACGCCCACCGCCACCAGTGCCTTCACCTCGCCCGCCTGGTCCTTGACCGGAACAATGGTCCGCACCGACGGGCCCAGCGTCCCCGCCGTCACTTCGGTGAGCTGCCCACCCTGCAGTGCAGCGTCGATGGAGCCGATATACGGGCGGCCGATCTCCCCGACCCGCGGATGCGTCCACCGGGTGCGGTCGGGAGCCATGATGGTGACGAAGTCGACGTCGGCCTCTGCCATAACGTCCCTGGCATAGGGCTGCAGAGAGGCAGTCGGGTCCGGGCTGGAGGCCGCCTCCAGCACCAGCGGGCTGGCCGCGATGGCAGCGGCGATCCCCGCCATCCGGTGGCCGGCCTCGTCGTAGGTGCGGTCACGGGCGTCAACGAACGTGGCCGAGCCGACGACGGCGATAAACACCACCACAATCAGCAGGTTCGCCACGAAGAGCCGGCGGGCGATACTCCAGGGGTGGATCACGTGTACCTCCCGACGCCGTTTCCGGGCGCCATCCTTAGTAAGCATGTGCGCCGCGACCAATATGAACGCAACGGTGAGCTGGGTCACGGCGTACCCAATGATGGATATCACACCGGAGGACGCGCAGAGCCCAGAGAATGTGCCGCAGCGTCTATCAGATTATCCATATAAGGAGACACATCATGGCTTCTCAACGAGGAGAGTCGCTTGACACCGTGAAGACGCGGCGCAAGGGCATCGACAAATCGCATTACCTCTACATTGCGGTCATCGCCGCCGTCATCCTCGGCGCCGTAGTGGGCCTGATGTTCCCCGAGGTCGGCAAGTCCATGAAGCCGCTGGGTGACGGGTTCATCAAGCTGATCAAGATGATGATTGCGCCCATCATCTTCTGCACCATCGTCCTGGGCATCGGCTCCATCGCAAAGGCCGCCACAGTGGGCAAGGTCGGTGGCCTGGCACTGGGATACTTCGTGCTCATGTCTACCTTTGCGCTCGCCATCGGCCTGGTTGTTGGCAACCTGATCCACCCGGGCGAGGGCCTGAAGCTGGCGCCGTACGATCCTTCCAAGAAGGCAGAAGTCGACAGCACCGTCGCCTTCCTCCTGGGGATCATCCCGGGCGACATTCCGGTCCTTCCGACGCTCTTTGCCGCGCTCCTTGTAGGTTTCGCCCTGCAGAAGATGGGCCCGCAGGGTGCGCCGGTACTCAAGGCCATCGGCCACGGCCAGGCCGTCGTCTTCCGCATCCTCATCATGATCATGTGGCTTGCTCCCGTGGGCGCCTTCGGTGCCATCGCCGCCGTTGTCGGAGCCACCGGCGTCCAGGCCATCGTCAGCATGTTCACCCTGATGGCCGCCTTCTACATCACCTGCGCACTGTTCATCGTCATCATCCTGGGCGGTCTGCTGAAGGTTGTGTCCGGAGTCAACATCTTCAAGCTCATGAAGTACCTGGGCCGTGAATACCTGCTGATTTTCTCCACGTCCTCTTCCGAAGCTGCCCTGCCCCGCCTGATCGCAAAGATGGAGCACCTCGGTGTTTCCAAGCCGGTGGTTGGCGTTACCGTTCCCACGGGCTACTCCTTCAACCTGGACGGCACCGCCATCTACCTGACTATGGCTTCCCTCTTCGTGGCCAACGCCATGGGAACCCCGCTGGATCTGGGAGCCCAGGTTTCGCTGCTGATCTTCATGATCATCGCTTCCAAGGGTGCCGCCGGTGTCACCGGCGCCGGCCTGGCCACCCTTGCTGCAGGCCTGCAGGCACACAAGCCGGAACTGCTGGGCGGCGTGGGCATGATCGTTGGAATCGACAGGTTCATGTCCGAGGCCCGCGCCCTGACCAACTTCACCGGCAACGCCGTAGCCACCGTCCTGATCGGCACCTGGATGAAGGAGATCGAACGGGGCCAGGTTGACCAGGTACTCTCCGGCGGACTGCCCTTCGACGAGCAGACCATGATTGCCAGCCACACCGGCCACGCGGCGCCGGCAGCCACGGAAACCGAAGAGCGGCGCGTTCCGGCCGGCGTCTAGGCACCACGCCGGGCGCCCGCCACGCACAAACAGTATTAACGCAGCAGCCCCCGCAGCCCTGGCCGCGGGGGCTGCTGCGTGCCCCGGCCAAACCAACCTTCGACCTCAGCTAGAGGGTCAAGGCTCAACATGGGGGGAAAGTCAAGTTCCGTCGAATACCGTGTCGGTCGCTGTAACCTTGGGAAGAAGAAGGAACGGCGCTGGCATCCAGCGGCAGGAAATCACCGTCATCGAAAGTGTGGATAGATACGTGAGCAGCGAACAGGGTTCGGCAACTCTGGAGGGCACGGAATTTGACCTGGACAACGCGGTGATGGGCCCCACGGGACGCCCATACCGGGAGTTCCCGGAACCGGCACCGCTGTCCTCCCACGGTCCGGCGCGTGTGATCGCCATGGTGAACCAAAAAGGCGGCGTCGGCAAGACCACCTCCACCATCAACCTCGCGGCAGCGCTGGCGGAGTACGGGCGCCGGGTACTCCTGGTCGATTTCGATCCCCAGGGTGCGCTGTCGGCAGGGCTCGGCGTGAACCCCCACGAGCTGGACCTTACGGTCTACAACGTGCTGATGGACCGCAAGGTCAACATCCGCGACGCCATCCACCAGACCGGCGTCGAGAACGTCGACCTGCTGCCGGCCAACATCGACCTCTCCGCGGCCGAAGTCCAGCTCGTCAACGAGGTGGCACGCGAGCAGGTCCTGGACCGGGCGCTGAAGAAGGTCGAGGACGATTACGACGTCGTCCTCATCGACTGCCAGCCCTCCCTGGGCCTGCTGACGGTCAACGCCCTCACCGCAGCACACGGCGTCATCATCCCGCTGATCTGCGAATTCTTCGCCCTTCGTGCGGTGGCCCTGCTGGTGGAAACCATCGACAAGGTGCAGGACCGCCTCAACCCGCGCCTGCAGGTGGACGGGGTGCTCGCCACAATGTATGACGCCCGGACCCTGCACAGCCGTGAAGTCATCACCCGGCTGGTGGAAGCGTTCGGGGACAAGGTGTTCGAAACCGTCATCAAGCGTTCCATCAAGTTCGCGGACGCCACGGTGGCGGCGGAGCCGATCACCAGCTACGCAGGCAACCACATCGGTGCGGACGCCTACCGGCGCCTGGCCAAAGAACTGATTTCGCGCGGCGGCGCACCCTAGCCAGGACGTGGCCGAATCCAAGCCCGGCTTCGAGGTGCGGCTGGCCAACTTCACGGGTCCCTTCGACCTCCTGCTGGGACTGATCGCCAAGCACCAGCTGGACATTACCGAGGTGGCCCTCGCCACGGTGACAGACGAATTCATCAAGTACATCCGCAACCTGCAGAAAATGGGCGGGGAATGGGCGCTGGATGAAGCCAGCGAGTTCCTGGTGATTGCCGCGACGCTCCTGGACATCAAAGCTGCCAGGCTCCTTCCCGCCGGTGAGGTGGAAGACGACGAGGACATGGCGCTGCTCGAGGCCAGGGACCTGCTCTTCGCCCGGCTCCTGCAGTACAAGGCCTTCAAGCACGTGGCCGGTCTCCTGGGTGAAACACTGCACCAGGAAGCCATGCGCTTTCCCCGGCAGGTTGCCCTGGAGGAGCATTTCGCGGCCATGCTCCCGGAACTCGTGTGGAAGCACACCCCGGAACAGTTTGCCGCGCTGGCGGAAACTGCGCTGCGGCCCAAGGCGCCGAAGCCCACCGAAGTGGGCCTGGCACATCTCCATGGCGGCAATGTCAGCGTCAAGGAGCAGGCGGAAATCGTGGGGCTGCGGCTCCAGCGGGAATCGCCGCTCACGTTCCGGGCCATCATCGCCGACGCCGAGTCCACCCTTGTGGTGGTTGCGAGGTTCCTGGCGCTGCTGGAACTGTTCCGGGACAAGGCGGTGTCCTTCGACCAGGTGTCGCCGCTGGCGGATCTTGCCGTCCACTGGACCGCCGGCAGCCGGCAGTGGTCCGCCGACAACCTAAGCGAAGAGTTCGAGGAGCAGCTGTGACCAGGGAAGCCACGGAAGACACGCAACTGGGGGAGGAGGACCTCGAAAACCTCCCGGGCGGGGCCAAGGCTGCCATTGAGGCTGTGCTGATGGTTATCGACCAGCCGGCCACAGAGGAGGAACTGGCAGCCGGCCTTGGCCTCACCGTGGACAAGGTCAGCGCGCTGCTGGCCGAACTGCAGCGCGAGTATAGCGGCTATACTGTTAAAGCCCCGGATATGGATCAAGCCAGTCACGCTGGTTTCGGCTCCAGCCCCCGGGGTTTTGAATTGCGGAACATCGCCGGTGGCTGGCGGATCTACTCCCGCACCGACTTCGCCGACATTGTGGGCAAGTATGTGCTGGAAGGCCAGACTGCCAGGCTTACCCAGGCAGCCCTGGAAACGCTCGCGGTCATCGCGTACCGGCAGCCCGTCTCAAGGGCCAGGGTTTCTGCAATTCGGGGTGTCAATGTTGACTCAGTGGTGCGGACACTCGCCCAACGCGGGTTGATCGAGGATTCGGGAACGGATCCGGAATCCGGGGCCATGCTGTACCGGACCACATCGTATTTCCTGGAACGGATGGGAATCGGCTCTGTGGCCGAGCTGCCGCAGTTGTCTCCCCATCTTCCGGGTCTGGACGGCATCGCGGAGTACTACGACGCCGAAGGGATCTAGGCAGTTTCGAGCTGCCTGGGCAAGGATATTTATCAGGGCAGATTATTTCTGCACGGCTGGTTAGGGTTGTCTCCGGACACCTTTCCGGCCAAACAATTGAAGGACGGGTCATGACACAGGCGGGACGCCAGGGTTCAGCACGTAACAGCTCGGGACGCAACAATCCCCAGCGCAACACCTCCCAGGGTGGCAAGTCAGCGGGCGGGTTCCGCGGCGGTGCCCCGAAGCGGGGCGGCGGGTTCGGCATCGACCGCCCGCAGCGCGCACCCAAGCCGCGCGAGGAACGCTTCATCGATCCGGATCTGGCGTCGGACGGCCCCCAGCAGGGCCGGGGCGCCGCAGATCCAAAGGCCGCCAGGCTTTCCTCACGGAAGCCTGCAGCGCGCAAGCCCGGAGCCAAGAAGGCGCCGGGCACTCCAGGCGCCCTCAAGCCGAAGCCGCGCACCGGTGTGCCCGGTGCCGCAGCCTCCCGTGCTTTCGGCAGCGAACGCTTCGGCCAGAACTTGGGGCCAGTGCGCCGGCCGTCACGGAAGAAGGGCCCGCGCGGCGACGTTCCCCAGTCGGAACTCCACGACGCCGACGGCGTGCGCCTGCAGAAGGTCATGGCCTCGGCCGGCGTCGCCTCCCGCCGCGTCTGCGAGGAGATGATTGCCGAGGGCCGGGTGGAAGTGGACGGACAGGTCGTCACCGAGCTCGGTGTCCGGGTTGATCCCAAGACCTCCGTCATCCACGTGGACGGCCTGCGCATCCAGCTGGATGAGAACCTCGTCTACATGGTCTTCAACAAGCCGAAGGGCGTTGTCTCCACCATGGAGGACCCTGAGGGCCGGCCCTGCATCAGCGATTTCCTCAAGAGCAACAAGAACACCGGCGAACGGATGTTCCACGTGGGGCGTCTCGACGTCGCCACCGAGGGGCTGCTCCTGCTGACGAACGACGGCGAACTGGCCAACCGCCTGACGCACCCCTCCTACGAAGTGCCCAAGACGTACCTGGTACAGGTCCGCGGTCCCTTCCCCCAGGGTATCGGCGCGCAGCTCAAGGAAGGCGTGGAACTGGAGGACGGCTTTGCGTCCGTCGACTCCTTCCGGCTGGTTGACTCAACCCCCGGCCACGTGTTGATCGAAGTTGTGCTGCACTCGGGCAAGAACCGTATTGTCCGCCGCCTCTTCGACGCCGTCGGCTTCCCGGTCCTGCGGCTGGTCCGCGTCAAGGTGGGCCCTATCGGCCTGGGTGACCAGCGCCAGGGCAGCATCCGCAACCTCGGCAAGCAGGAAGTCGGGCATCTGCTGGCATCCGTAGGGCTCTGAGGCATGTCCGCCTTCCATAGCCAGGGCCGCGGGCACCTGGATGGTCCGGTGGTGGTCCTCGGGACCGGCCTGCTCGGCGCCAGCATTGGCCTGGGCCTGCGCGGACGGGGCGTTCCGGTGTTCCTGTCCGACCCCTCGCCCACGAACCAGGCGGTGGCCGTGGACATCGGCGCAGGCCGGCCGCTGCCGGAACTGGGCAGCGCTGTTCCGCAGCTGGTGGTGGTTGCTGCGCCGCCGGACGTTACGGCCGACGTCGTGGATAAAGCCCTCTCGGATTTTCCCCGCTCAGTTGTGGTGGATATAGCCAGCGTCAAGGCGGGCATCCTGGCCAGCCTGCGGCGCCGCGGCGTCGACCTGTCCCGGTACGTGGGCACCCACCCCATGGCCGGGCGGGAAAAGTCAGGCCCGGTGGCTGCCCGGGGCGAGCTGTTCACTTCGATGCCGTGGGTAGTGTGCCCCACAGAGGAAACCTCTGGCGCCGCCCTCCAGACGGCCCGTTCCCTGGCCTCGGACCTGGGCGCAGTTGTATCCCAGTTCACGGCCGACGAGCACGATGAAGCTGTTGCCCTGGTGTCCCACTTGCCCCAGGTCATGTCCTCGCTGCTGGCGAGCCGGCTCCAGGGTACGCCGCTGCATGCCCTGTCCCTGGCTGGCAACGGGCTCCGGGACGTCACGCGGATAGCGGCGAGTGACCCGTCCCTGTGGGTCCAGATCCTCGGCGGCAACGCTGCGAAAGTCGTGGAAATCCTCTACGGCGTCCGGGAGGACCTCAACCGCCTGATCGGAACGCTCGAGGACCCCACGGCTCCGGGCGCACGGCTGGACCTCGCGCAGCTGATGAGCGAAGGCAACGCCGGCCAGGCACGTATTCCGGGCAAGCACGGCGGGCCGCCGCAGGCGTACTCCTGGCTGACCGTCCTGGTGGACGACAAGCCAGGACAGATCGCCCGGCTCCTCACGGAAATCGGCGAGATCGGCGTCAACCTCGAGGACCTCCGCCTTGACCACTCGTCCGGCCAAAACGTAGGTATGGTGGAAATCTCCGTGTTGCCGAACAAGCATGACCACCTGATCGAAGCACTCAACGACCGCGGATGGCGGGTACTCCAGTAATGACACAGGAACTTCTCGATACCATGCCTGCGCTGCGCATCGGCCGGCCGCTGGTGGTGGCCATTGACGGCCCGTCCGGCTCCGGCAAGTCCAGCGTCAGCAAGGAAGTGGCCCGCAGGCTCCGGCTCGCGTACCTGGACACCGGCGCGATGTACCGTGCCCTCACCTGGTTCTGCGTCAACAGGGGCATCGACCTCGACGACGCCGCAGCAGTGGAACAGGCCGCACGCGACCTCGTCCTGGAACTGAGCACCAGCCCGCTGGAGGAGTACGTTCGGGTGGACGGTGTTGACGTGACCGACGCCATCCGCGAGCCGGCCATTTCCTCCGCCGTCAGCGCCGTGGCCACCACCCTGGGGGCCAGGACTGAGCTGATCCGCCGGCAGCGGGAACTGATCGAAAAGCACCACCGCCGCATGGTGGTGGAGGGCAGGGACATCACTACCGTCGTCGCGCCCGGGGCGGAAGTCCGGATGCTGCTCACCGCCAGCGAGGAAGCGCGGCTGCGCCGGCGTGGAATCCAGCTTGGCGGCACCCAGAATGCCGAGCAGCTGGCGGCGCAGGTGACCCACCGCGATGCCAAGGACTCTTCCGTCGTGAACTTCACCAAGGCCGCCTCCGGTGTAGTGACGCTGGATTCGTCGGACCTCGACTTCGACCAGACCGTGGCCGCAGCCCTGGTGATCGTGACAAAGGTCCTCAACCGTGACTGACGGCAGGCCGGGCGTTCCCTCTGGCCTGACCATGGCGTGGAGCAGGCCGGTGGGCTGGATCCTCGACCACGTGGTGTACCGGACCACCGTCAGGGGCCGGGAGAATGTTCCTACCGGCGGACCCGTGATCTTTGCGGGCAACCACATCAGCTTCCTGGACGGGCCGGTCATGTTCGGCGCGTCACCGCGCCCCATGCACATCCTGGTCAAGCAGGAGATGTTCAAGGGCTTCCTCGGCCAGGTGCTGACAGCGTCGGGCCAGCTGCCGGTGGACAGGCGCGGCGACCGGACCGCGCTGCAGCGGTGCAAGGAAGTGCTCGACGCCGGCAGGTGCGTTGGCATCCTCCCCGAAGGAACCAGGGGGAGCGGGGCAGCGGCGGACATCAACGGCGGCGTCGCCTGGCTGGCGCTGAATTCCGGTGCCCCGGTGGTCCCCGTGGCCATCCTGGGCACCCGCAGGGGAGCGGAGCACCTCGATTCCGTGCCCCGGCCGGGCAGGCGCTTCCACGTCAGCTTCGGAAATGCCCTCACCCTTGCCCGCCGGGCAGGGGAAAGCGGGCGTGCTTCAATGGACAGGGCGGCGCTGGAAATCCGCGCCGCGCTGGCAGGGCACGTCCAGGACTCCATTCAACTCAGCGGGCAGCCACTGCCTTTCGCAGATGCCCGCCAAGACTTAACAGCAGTAGCCGGGACGCCGGCAGATGACCACTAAGGACAGTGCAATGAGCGATACGACTCAAACTCCCGGCCACTTCGGCGCCGGCGAAGACGAATACACGCCCACGGGCACGGACCAGGTGGCCGAGCGGCTGGCTGCCATTGACGACGACGAGGCAGAGCTCCGCGCGGCGTCCCTCCGGGCGGGCCTGGAGGACTACGACCTCGACGAGGAAGACGCCGCACTGCTGAGCGGCGAATACGGCGACGAGGACTTCGACGGCCCCGTCAAGCTCGATCCCGTCCTGGCCATCATCGGCCGGCCCAACGTGGGTAAGTCCACGCTGGTGAACCGTATCCTGGGGCGCCGCGAAGCCGTGGTGGAAGACACCCCGGGAGTCACCCGCGACCGCGTCATGTATTCCGCCAACTGGAACGGCCGCAACTTCACCCTGGTGGACACCGGCGGCTGGGAACACGACGCCCGCGGTATCCATGCCCGCGTGGCCGAGCAGGCCGAGATGGCCGTTGAGCTCGCGGACGCAGTGCTCTTCGTGGTGGACTCCGCCGTAGGGGCAACCGCCACCGACGAGGGCGTCATGAAGATGCTGCGCCGCAGCAAGAAGCCGGTCATCATGGTGGCCAACAAGGTGGACGACTTTGCCCAGGAGGCGGATTCCGCCACACTGTGGGGCCTGGGCTTTGGCGAGCCCTACCCGGTCTCCGCGCTGCACGGCCGCGGCGTGGCGGACCTGCTGGACCACGTGATGGACGTGCTTCCGGAATTCTCCACCATCGAGGGCCTGGAACGCTCCGGCGGACCCCGCCGCATCGCCCTGATCGGCCGCCCCAACGTGGGCAAGTCCTCCCTGCTGAACAAGCTGGCCGGGACTGAACGGGTGGTGGTGGACAACACCGCCGGCACCACCCGCGATCCGGTGGATGAGTTCATCGAACTCGGTGGCCGGACCTGGCGCTTCGTGGACACGGCAGGCATCCGCCGCCGCCAGCACATGGCGCAGGGCGCGGACTACTACGCTTCCCTCCGCACGCAGGCCGCGCTCGAAAAGGCGGAGGTCGCCGTCGTGCTCCTTGCCGTGGACGAGGTCCTCAGCGAGCAGGACGTCCGGATCCTGCAGCTCGCCATTGAGTCGGGCCGCGCCCTGGTGCTGGCCTTCAACAAGTGGGACTTGCTCGACGACGAACGCCGGCGCTACCTCGAGCGTGAAATCGAGCAGGACCTGGCCCACGTGGAATGGGCACCCCGCGTGAACATCTCGGCCAAGACCGGGTGGCACAAGGACCGCCTGGTTCCTGCCCTGGACCTGGCGTTGGAGAACTGGGACAAGCGCATTGCCACCGGCCGCCTCAACGCGTTCCTTGGCGAGCTTGTTGCCGCCCACCCGCACCCCGTCCGCGGCGGAAAGCAGCCGCGCATCCTCTTCGGCACCCAGGCATCCAGCCGTCCGCCGAAGTTCGTCCTGTTCACCACCGGTTTCCTGGACCCCGGATACCGGCGCTTCATCACCCGCCGGCTGCGGGAAACGTTCGGCTTCGAGGGCACGCCCATCGAGGTCAGCATGCGCGTGCGGGAAAAGCGCGGCAAGAAGCGTTAATTCCGGTGTTGTCTCCGACACACCAGAGGGCTGAATCCGGGAAAGTGTCACTGGCACGCTCCGGGATCGTGTAAGCTCTTCTAGGTGGTTCGGCCGGACTGCTGGTGGAAATCCTGGGAGCGATTCAGGGATCAAGCACAGCGGAGAACGGCAGAACCAGCGGGCTGTAGCGCAGCTTGGTAGCGCACTTGACTGGGGGTCAAGGGGTCGCAGGTTCAAATCCTGTCAGCCCGACCAACAAGCGGAAGCGCCGGAGAAAATCTCCGGCGCTTCCGCTTTTTGTGTGGTTACTTGAGGAACTTCGAGGTCCTGCGGTCAGCCAGGATCTTCCCCTTCGTCTGGCAGGTGGGGCAGTACTGCAGGGAGGTGTCGGCAAAGGAAACCTCTCGGACCGTGTCTCCGCACACCGGGCAGGGCTGGCCCGCCCTGGCATGGACGCGCATGTGGCTCCGTTTCACGTCCTTGAGATCCTTCGGCGGCTTGCCGCTGGCCTCCGCCAGCGCAGTGCCCAGGACGTCATGGATGGCGTCGTACAGCACCTGGACGGTTGCCCGGTCCAGGGATTTGGCGGTGGCAAACGGCGAGACACGGGCGGCATGCAGAATTTCGTCGCTGTAGGCGTTGCCGATGCCGGCTATCACGCCCTGGCTGCGCAGGAGTCCCTTGATCTGCTGGGAACTGGACCCCAGGATCCCAGCCAGCATGTCGGCGTCGAACGCTTCACTGAACGGGTCCGGGCCCAGCGTGGCGATGCCCGGCACCTCCCGGGGATCTTTCACCACATAAACCGCCAGGCTCTTCTTGGTGCCCGCCTCGGTGAGGTCGAAACCGCGCGCGCCCCCGGGGCCGGTGAAGGCAAGGCGGGCGGCGATGTGCCCCTTCCCCATTTTCAGCTGGGCGTCGGTGGGGGAGTCCGTGAAGCGGACCCAGCCCGCCCTGGCCAGGTGGAAGACGAAGGAAATGCCGCCGGTGTCAATGCTGATGAACTTTCCGAAGCGCCGTACACCGGTGACGGTCCTGCCCTCGAGGGCACTGAAGGGAGGATCGGCTGTCTTCAGCACGGCAAAGGACACGATCTGCACTTTGGAAACCACGGTTCCCTGCAGATGGTCGTCCAGGTAGCCTGCCAGGCCGGAAACCTCGGGGAGCTCAGGCATCCGTCACCCGCCGTTCCTGGCGTGGCCGCTGACCGTGCGTGCGCTCATGCGTCCCATCTTGTCAGAAACCCCGGCGAACGCCCCGGCAGTTGTGCCTATACTTTCAACGCAGCCCGTTTCCCGGGCCGCGTTGACAGTGGTGTTCGACCCGATGAAAGGCCCCTGATGAGCAACATTCCCGAGGATCTGTCCTACACCGCCGAGCATGAGTGGGTCACCGCCCCCAATGCCGACGGCGTGGTCCGGGTAGGCATCACCGACTTTGCCCAGGACGCACTCGGGGATGTTGTCTACGCCCAGATGCCGGAAGTTGGCACCAAGATTACGGCAAACGAAGTTGTGGGCGAGGTGGAGTCCACCAAGAGCGTCAGCGACATCTACGCTCCCGTCAGCGGCGAAGTTGTGGGCCGGAACGAGTCCCTGGACACCGATTCCGCCCTGATCAACACCGATCCCTATGGGGACGGCTGGCTGATCGAGATCAAGCTTGCCGAAGCTGACGCCGTCGACTCATTGCTCAGTGCATCGGAGTACGAACAGCAGGTAGGCTAAAGCTAACCGGAATTTCCGGTCCGGCCCAGGGCGAAGCCAGAATGTCTTCGCACGTCAGCGGCCGGATCGGCAGCCGGTTCCGGACCTGCGCTGCAGGCCCGGAGGACATATGTTGGTTGCAGGCCTGACGGCCGCAGCGGAAAGAGGAGGAGTCCATGGCTGGCCACACACAGAACCCTGCCGACGGGGAATACGGCTCGGGTGCGGCCAGGGAGTCGGAGACCACCTCCATCCATCTCACCCCGGTGAGGGATGAGCCCACGATCACACCCAAACTCTCGTCCGAGGAGCGCAGCTCCGTGGAGGCGCTGCCGGCTGGTTCGGCGCTGCTGGTCGCCCACAGCGGCCCCAATGCCGGCGCACGGTTCCTGCTCGACTCCGATGTCACCACGGCAGGCCGGCACCCGGACGCCGATATCTTCCTGGACGACGTCACAGTCTCCCGCCGCCACGTCGAGTTCCGCCGCACGGCACGCAGCTTCGAAGTGGTGGACAAGAACAGCCTGAACGGCACCTACGTCAACCACGACCGCGTGGACAGCGTGGAGCTCAAGTCCGGCAGCGAAGTCCAGATCGGCAAGTTCCGCCTCACCTTCTACCTGAGCCCTGCCACCGCTGCAGGCCGCGGCTGAACCGGGGACCACTGCCTGTGGCAATGGCACAACCGGAACGCCGGGGACCCCAGGTCCTCAACATCGGGGAAGTCCTCGCACAGCTCAGCGGGGACTTTCCCGGCATGACTGCGTCCAAAATCAGGTTCCTTGAGGAAAAAGGGCTGATCAACCCCCGCCGCACGCCTGCCGGGTACCGGCAGTACTCCGACGGCGACGTCGAGCGGCTGCGCTTCGTGCTCGCCCTGCAGCGGGACCAGTACCTTCCCCTGAAAGTCATCAAGGACTACCTTGACGCGATCGACAGGGGCGAACGCCCGGAGAACCTGCCGCCCGGCGTCGTTGTTTCCCCCCGCATCGTCTCCGACGAGCTGGCGGCGGAACTGCAGAGCCGGGGGCGCAAGCTCACCGAGGAACAGCTCCGCACTGAGTCCGGCGCAAGCGTGCCGCTGTTGCAGTCCCTCCTGAGCTTTGGCCTGATCAGCCACACCAACGGGCAGTTCGACGAGCACGCCCTCCAGGTGGCCCGGGCCTGTGTCCAGCTGGAAAGCCACGGCCTTGAACCCCGCCACCTGCGCCCCTTCCAGGCGGCTGCCGAGCGGGAGTTCGGCCTGGTGGAACGCGCGGTGGCGCCGCTGGCGTCCCGCAAGGACGCTGCGTCCCAGGCGCGCGCGGCCGAGGCCGCCCGTGAAATCAGCGACCTCTGCCTCACCCTGCACCGGGCTCTGGTGCAGGACCATATCTCACGCATGGACATCTGATGATTGAAGTCGAGATTGTAGGCGTTCGCATCGAACTGCCTTCCAACCAGCCGCTGGTCCTGCTTCGGGAGATGCACGGTGAGCGGCACGTTCCCATCTGGATCGGTACTCCCGAAGCCAGCGCTATCGCCCTGGCCCAGCAGGGCGTCGTGCCGCCCCGTCCCATGACCCACGATCTCCTGGTGGACGTGGTGGAAGCGCTGGGGCACTCGGTGGTCAGCGTCAACATCGTGGCAGTGGAGGACAACATCTTCTACGGCCAGCTCCAGTTCGAGAACGGCACTACGGTGAGTTCGCGGGCCTCGGACGCGCTTGCAGTGGCGCTGCGCGCGAAGTGCCGGATCTGGTGCGCCGACTCGGTCATGGACGAGGCCGGCGTGCGCATCACAGAGCACGACGAGGGCGAGGACACCGAGCCCGGCCCCACCGTTGACGAAGAGCGCGAACTGCGACGGTTCCGCGAGTTCCTGGACGATGTGGAACCCGAGGATTTCGACGGCTAAGGTCACGTTAAGGTTAAAGTTGAGGATGAAACTTTCGACACGCCTCGTGAAACCCCTCAGGGTCTTTGACCTTGCAGGCCGCCGGGCCTAACGTCGAAGTATCAAGTTCCCATTGCTTACGGCAGCCTCGCAAGTCACACTGGAAAGTGCGCCCCGCGAAAATTACATGCATGGTCTTCATGCACCGCTGCTGCAGTAGTTACCCGGGAGCGCATGACAAGGAGGATCCAGGTGAGTCCCAAAGGCGAAGCAGGCGGGCTGAAGCAGCCCACGGCTGGTGTTGCTGTGCCCGCGAGCGGTGCCCAGGGCCTCCTGTTTACCGAGGACCTTCCTGTGCTGGACGAGGACGCCGGTTACCGGGGCCCCACGGCCTGCAAGGCTGCCGGCATCACCTACCGCCAGCTCGACTATTGGGCCCGCACCGGCCTGGTGGAGCCTGCGGTCCGCGGCGCTGCCGGGTCCGGATCCCAGCGACTCTACGGCTTCCGCGACATCCTTGTCCTCAAAGTGGTCAAGCGCCTCCTGGACACGGGGGTATCGCTGCAGCAGATCCGCAGCGCCGTGGAGCACCTGCGGGAACGCGGCGTCGAGGACCTTGCCCAGATCACGCTGATGAGCGACGGCGCGAGCGTCTACGAGTGCACCTCCGCCGATGAAGTCATCGATCTTGTCCAGGGAGGGCAGGGCGTCTTCGGAATCGCCGTGGGACGGGTGTGGCGTGAAGTGGAAGGCAGCCTGGCATCACTTCCCAGTGAGCACGCCGCCGAACAGTCCTTTCCGGACGACGAACTGAGCAAACGCCGAGCAGCCCGCAAAATCAGCTGAGGCTTAACAGATAAGGGGCCGTCCTCCATGTGGAGGACGGCCCCTTATCCGTTTAACCGGATTTGACGGCTTGGTGCCTTACCGGGCGCGGCTGCGCAGGCCGCTTCCCACTGCCATCACGTTTGCCAGCAGGTCATCGAAGAGTGCCGCGGCAGACTTTGCGGAGTCGCCGGGCCAATGGTGCACGGGGTGGGCAGCGCCCTGGATCTGCTGCCAGTTGGCCTGCTCGGGGATCCGGGGGCTCAGGAGGAGGTCGCCGAACATGGATTCCATTTCCGCGAGCCGGTAGGTGTGTTCGGAGGACCCTGACCGCACCCGGTTTGCCACGATGCCTGCGGGGGAGAGATTGGGGGCGAACTCCTGCCGGAAAAGCTGGATGGCCCGCATGGTCCGCTCGGTACCCGCAACCGAGAACAGGCCGGGCTCGGCGACCAGCGCCACCTTGTCGCTGGCAGTCCACGCCATCCGGGTCAGGCCGTTGAGCGACGGCGGGCAGTCCACCAGGACAAGCTGGTAATCGCCGCCGGTGGCCAGCACCGAGGAGAGCCTGCGGAGGTCCCGGCGGCGCAGGTCCGGACGGTCGTAGATGCCCGTGTAGGCGGATCCGACGGCGACGTCGAGTACTGCCGGGCCGGAGCCGTTGGCCTGGGCGCGCGCCGTCCAGCTGCTGCGGACCACGTTTTCGGCCAGGTTGGCACGGCGGGGGCTCTTGAGCATGCGGCCAATATCCAGCTGGTCGCCGGGCTGCACGCCCAACGCAGTGGTGGCATCTGCATGCGGATCAAGGTCCACCACCAGCGTGCTGATGCCTGCGGCCAGCGCCGCAGACGCCAATCCTGTGGTGACGGAAGTCTTGCCGACTCCACCCTTGAGGCTGCTGATGCTGACTACTTGCACTTGAGAGACCAAAACCTAACGCCGGATGCCGTGTTGGGGGTAATGTTTGCTCCGGCAGTGCCGAAGCCGGACGGTCCTGCCGCCCTACTCATCATATGTTGATGCGTCGGCGAATCCTGCTTTATCGGGCGTCGGCATGGCACCGACTGTGCTGCGGGGGCGGTTTCCGCCCGCGGCGGCAAAAGGGTTCGGGACATGACGGGGAAATCTGTGATGGTGGCCACAAAGATTTGTGTTTGTCCTTGTAGGTCCTAGACACTGTGACCACTCACCGATCCACCCGCAATGATGCAGGAGAAGTATGTTTTCCAAAGTTCTGGTGGCCAACCGCGGCGAAATCGCGATCAGGGCCTTCCGCGCCGGCTACGAGCTGGGCGCCAAGACCGTTGCCGTATTCCCCCATGAGGACAGGAACTCGATCCACCGCCAAAAAGCGGACGAGGCCTACCTGATTGGCGAAGAGGGCCACCCCGTCCGGGCATACCTGGACGTTGACGAAGTAGTGCGGGTAGCCAAGGAATCCGGAGCGGACGCAATCTACCCGGGCTACGGTTTCCTTTCCGAGAACCCGGACCTCGCCCGGGCAGCCAAGGCTGCGGGCATCACGTTCGTTGGGCCGCCCGCTGAAGTCCTGGAACTGGCGGGCAACAAGGTGGCAGCGCTGAAGGCTGCCCGCGACGCCGGCGTGCCGGTCCTGAAGTCCAGCGCGCCGTCCAAGGACCTGGACGAACTCATTGCGGCTGCCGACGACATCGGATTCCCCATCTTCGCCAAGGCCGTCGCCGGCGGCGGTGGCCGCGGCATGCGCCGGGTGGATACCCGGGAAGCCCTCCCCGAGGCCCTGCAGTCCGCAATGCGCGAAGCCGATGCGGCATTCGGCGATCCCACCATGTTCCTGGAGCAAGCCGTCCTCCGCCCGCGCCACATCGAGGTACAGATCCTGGCCGACGCCGAGGGCAACGTCATGCACCTCTTCGAGCGCGATTGCTCCATCCAGCGCCGCCACCAGAAGGTCATCGAAATCGCGCCGGCCCCCAACCTGGACGAAGGCATCCGCCAGGCGCTCTACCGGGACGCCGTCAAGTTCGCCAAGGCACTGAACTACGTCAACGCCGGCACCGTGGAGTTCCTGGTGGACACCGTCGGTGAGCGCGCCGGCCAGCACGTCTTCATCGAAATGAACCCCCGCATCCAGGTGGAGCACACGGTCACGGAGGAAGTGACCGACGTCGACCTGGTCCAGGCGCAGATGCGCATCGCCTCCGGCGAGACGCTGGCGGACCTGGGCCTCTCGCAGGAGACGGTGCACCTCAAGGGCGCGGCGCTGCAGAGCCGCATCACCACGGAGGACCCTGCGAACGGCTTCCGTCCCGACGTCGGAAAGATCACCGGTTACCGCTCCGCCGGCGGTGCAGGAGTGCGGCTCGACGGCGGCACGGTTTACTCGGGTGCCGAGATCAGCCCGCACTTCGATTCCATGCTGGTGAAGTTGACCTGTCGGGGCAGGGACTACCCGTCCGCCGTCGCCCGTGCCCGCCGTGCGCTGGCGGAGTTCCGCATCCGCGGCGTCTCGACGAACATCTCTTTCCTGCAGGCAGTGCTTGACGACGCCGATTTCATTGCAGGCGACGTCGCCACCTCCTTCATTGACGAGCGCCCGCAGCTGCTCAAGGCCCGCGTTTCCGCCGACCGCGGCACCAAGCTCCTCACCTGGCTGGCCGAAGTCACCGTCAACAAGCCCAACGGTGAGCTGACCGTCCACTCCAACCCGGCCAGCAAACTGCCGTCGGTCAAGGACAAGCAGGCTGCACCCGGCTCCCGCCAGAAGCTGCTTGAACTGGGACCCGAGGGTTTTGCCAAGGCCCTGCGCGAACAAAACCCGGTGGCTGTCACGGACACCACCTTCCGGGACGCACACCAGTCGCTGCTGGCCACCCGGGTGCGCACCCGCGACCTGGTGGCGGCCGGCCCCGCGGTCACGGCACTGCTGCCGGAGCTGCTGTCCGTTGAGGCCTGGGGCGGCGCCACCTACGATGTGGCCCTCAGGTTCCTGGGCGAAGATCCCTGGGACCGGCTCGCCGCCCTTCGCCAGGCGCTCCCGAACGTGTGCCTGCAGATGCTCCTCCGCGGCCGCAACACCGTGGGCTACACGCCTTACCCGGAGGAGGTCACCGAGGCCTTCGTCAACGAGGCCGCGGCAACCGGCATCGACATCTTCCGGATCTTCGACGCCCTGAACGATGTAAGCCAGATGGCTCCTGCCATCCGTGCAGTCCGGGCAACCGGCACCGCTGTCGCCGAGGTGGCCCTGTGCTACACGGCGGACATGCTGGACCCGGAAGAAAAGCTCTACACGCTGGATTACTACCTGGAGCTGGCACAGAAGATCGTGGACGCCGGAGCCCACATCTTGGCGATCAAGGACATGGCTGGCCTGCTCCGTCCGGCCGCGGCCGCGAAGCTCGTTGCGGCCCTCCGTGAACGGTTCGACCTGCCGGTGCACCTGCACACCCACGACACCGCGGGCGGCCAGCTGGCCACCCTCCTTGCTGCCGTGGACGCCGGTGTGGACGCCGTGGACGTTGCCTCGGCATCGCTGGCCGGAACCACCAGCCAGCCGTCGGCCTCGGCACTGGTTGCGGCACTGGCCCACACACCCCGCGACACCGGCCTGAGCCTGGCCGCGGTGAGCTCCCTTGAGCCGTACTGGGAAGCGGTCCGCCGGGTCTACGCGCCCTTCGAATCCGGCCTGCCGGGCCCCACCGGCCGCGTGTACCAGCACGAGATTCCGGGTGGACAGCTGTCCAACCTCCGCCAGCAGGCCATGGCTCTGGGCCTGGGCGAACGGTTCGAGGCCATTGAGGACATGTACACCGCCGCCGACCGTATCCTTGGCCGCCTGGTCAAGGTCACGCCGTCGTCGAAGGTAGTCGGTGACCTTGCCCTGCACCTGGTGGGCCTGAACGCGGATCCGGCCGACTTCAACGAGAACCCGCAGAACTATGACATTCCCGATTCGGTCATCGGGTTCCTGTCCGGCGAGCTCGGCGATCCTCCGGGCGGATGGCCGGAGCCGTTCCGCACCAAGGCCCTGCAGGGCCGCAGCGTGAAGGTCCGGGACGTGGAACTCAGCGCCGAGGACAGTGCTGCCCTGAAGTCCGACTCGAAGACCCGGCAGCACACGCTTAACCGGCTGCTCTTCGACGGTCCCACCAAGGACTACCTCAAGAGCGTGGAGACCTACGGCAACCTCTCCGTTTTGGACACCCGAGACTACCTCTACGGCCTGCAGCGCGGCGCGGAGCACGAAATCCAGCTGGAGAAGGGCGTACGCCTGATTGCTTCCCTGGAAGCGGTGTCGGAGCCGGACGAGAAGGGCATGCGCACCGTCATGTGCACCCTCAACGGCCAGTCCCGGCCCGTCGTGGTGCGGGACCGGTCCGTGGTGAGCAACGTGAAGGCCGCCGAGAAGGCGGACCCGGGCCAGCCCGGCCACGTTGCGGCGCCCTTCGCCGGTGCCGTCACCCTGACGGTCAAGCAGGGCGATGAGGTCAAGGCAGGCGACACCGTGGCCACCATCGAGGCAATGAAGATGGAGGCGTCAATCACGACGCCGGTGGCCGGCAAGGTTTCCCGTCTCGCCGTCTCCGCCGTCGAACAGGTGGAAGGCGGGGACCTCCTGCTGGTGGTCGAGCAGTAGGGCACGGCAGCGAGTGATACGACGAGAGGGTCCCCCGTCAGGAGGACCCTCTCGTTTGTTTGCGGCAGTGGTTGAGGCAGGCCTGATCCTCTGCGTGCTATTCCCCGTGCCCCGCTAAGGCCGCTTCGCGGCGAGCGGGGGCACGGGGCCCCTTTTACGCACGCTGCCGGACCAGGCCTGCCTCATGAGATGCCTGCTACGAGCGTGGTGCCGAGTACATTTCCTCGATGACCGTTTCGAAGTCCTTCATGACCTGGGCCCGCTTGACCTTCATTGAAGGCGTCAGGTGGCCGGACGCCTCGGTGAAGTCGGCGGGCACAATGCGGAACGACTTGATCGCTTCGGCCTGCGAGACGGAGGTGTTGGCCGCCGTGATCAGGTCCTGGACGGCCGCCTTGACCACCGGATTGTTCGCGGCGTCCGCAAGGGAGGTGTCCGCGGGGAGGTTGTGGCGCTGGAGCCAGCCGGGGAGGGCTTCCTGATCCAAGGTGACCAGCGCACCGATGAACGGCCGGTTGTCACCCACCACCAGCACCTGCGAGACGAGCGCATCCGCTCGGATCTGGTCTTCCAGCAGGGCGGGAATGACGTTCTTCCCGCCGGCGGTGACAATGATTTCCTTCTTGCGCCCCGTGATCCAGACGAAGCCGTCCTCATCCAGGCGGCCTATGTCTCCGGTGCGCAGCCACCCATCCTCGAACGTTTCGTCGGTGAGGTCCGGGCGCTGGTAGTAGCCCCGCATAACGCAAACACCCTTGGCAAGGATTTCCCCGTCCTCGGCGATCTTGACCGAGTTACCGGGCAGGGGCTTCCCGACGGAGCCGATCTTGATCCGTGACGGCGTGTTCACGGAAATGGGGGCGGTGGTTTCGGTCAGGCCGTATCCCTCGAGCACCTGCAGCCCGATGCCCTGGAAGAAGTGGCCCAGGCGTTCGCCCAGGGGGCCGCCGCCGGAGACTGCGTGGGCCACGTGCCCGCCCATGGCCGCCCGCAGCTTCCCGTAGACCAGCTTGTCGAACAAGGCGTGGCGGAGCTTCAGGCCCAGGCCGATGCGGCCGTCCTGCCGCGCCTTGGAATACGCGATGGCAGTGTCGGCCGCCTTGTGGAAGATCGCACCCTTTCCGCCGTCCTCCGCCTTGGTCAGGGCAGAGTTGTAGACCTTCTCGAAGACGCGCGGCACCGCGAGGATGAACGTGGGCTCGTAGCTCTGGAGGTCTGCCAGGAGGTTCTTGATGTCCGGGGTATGGGCCACCGTGGTGCCGGCAGCCATCGCAAGGACGGAGATGAAGCGGGCGAAGACGTGTGCCAGGGGGAGGAACATGATGGTCTTGGCGTTTTCATGGACGATTTCGCCAATAATGGCCAGCGCGTTGTCCGACAGCTCGACGAAGTTGCCATGCGTGAGTTCGCAGCCCTTGGGCCTGCCTGTGGTGCCGGACGTGTAGATGATGGTGGCGGTGTCGCGCAGTCCGGCGGTCTTCCTGCGGGCTTCAAGGTCGTCGTCGCTGACGCCACGGCCGGCTTCGCGGAGGGCATCGAGACCGTTCCCTTCGAGCTGCCAGACATGCTGGAGCGCGGTGAGTGCTTCCGCCGTCACGGCCTGGCGGATGGTGTCCTCATGGTGGGCTGCCTCGCCGAAGGCGGCCACAGCGCCGGAGTCACCGAGGTTCCACGCAACCTGGGAAGGCGAGGACGTTTCGTAGATGGGGACGGAGACGGCTCCGGCGAACCAGATGGCAAAGTCCACCAGGGACCATTCGTACCGGGTGCGGGACATGATGCCCACGCGGTCGCCCGCTCCCACGCCGCTGGCCATCAGTCCTTTTGCAAGCGCCCGGACGTCCGCCAGGAAATCAGTGGCGGAAATGTCCTGCCAGGCTCCGGAGGCATCGAGCCGCGAAAAGAGTGCCGGGTTGCTGGCCTTTGCTGCCTGCCGCAGCACTAGGTCGGTGATGTTGGTCTCCGGTGGGACAACAACAAGAGGCGGAACACTGAATTCGCGCACTATAGCTCCTTTGATATCCGAGGTCCCGCGCAGGGGTATGCCTAAAGACTAGTACGCCCATGCGTGACCATGCAGTATCTAAAGTTACTGGCCGGTAACTTTGCCGTCAATGCTGCCCTGCGGACATGCCGGCAGCAGCTCAGCCCGTCCGCGCACGGCCGTGGAATAAGCCCACCTAGAATGGGGAACTATGTACGCACCGCCCCCCGGCAAGCAGCCCGGGCCCTTGAGCAGAACTGCCCCCTGGAGGGCGCGGCCCACCTCGCGCCGGGCCGGGACACGGCACGACGGCGGGGGCTTCCGTGAGCATCTTCGCCTCGGCCGCAAGGGCCTCGCCATTGGAATCGACATCGGCGGGACCAAGGTGGCCGCCGGCGTCGTGGATGCAGACGGACGCATCCTCCGCGAAGCGCGGCGCGCGACCCCCGGCAGCGACCCCCGGGCCGTGGAGCAGGTCATCGTGGAGCTGGTGGAGGAACTGGGCAGGGGGCATCGCATCTGGTCCGTGGGCATCGGTGCCGCCGGGTGGATGGATCTCGACGGCGGCACGGTGCTTTTCAGCCCCCACCTGGCCTGGCGCAATGAACCGCTCCGGGCAAACCTGCAGCAGCTCCTCCGCAGGCCCGTACTCCTGACCAATGACGCCGATGCCGCGGCGTGGGCGGAATGGCGCTTTGGCGCGGGGCAGGGGGAAGACCGGCTGGTCTGCATCACCCTGGGCACCGGCATTGGCGGCGCCATGGTGATGGACGGCAGGGTGGAGCGCGGACGGTTCGGCGTGGCAGGCGAGTTCGGCCACCAGATCATCATGCCGGGCGGGCACCGGTGCGAATGCGGAAACCGCGGCTGCTGGGAACAGTATGCCTCCGGGAACGCGTTGGGGCGCGAAGCCCGTATCCTGGCGCGCGCAAACTCTCCGGTGGCGCAGGACCTGCTTGCGGCCGTCGGCGGGCGGACCGAAGCAATCACGGGTGCTATCGTCACGGAGCTGGCACTTGCCGGTGACCCGGCGTGCCGCGAGCTGCTTGAGGAAGTGGGGGAGTGGCTGGGGCTGGGGCTGGCCAATCTGGCGGCGGCGCTGGATCCAGGACTTTTCGTCATCGGCGGCGGCCTGTGTTCAGCAGGCGACCTTCTGGTGGAGCCTGCCCGGAAGGCCTTCGCCCGCAACCTGACGGGGCGGGGTTTCCGGCCGGCCGCCGGCATCCAGCTGGCTGCCCTCGGGCCGAATGCCGGACTCATCGGAGCCGCGGACCTGTCCCGCGTCAGCAGCCGGGCGCGCCGCTGACGGCACGCGGCGCGCTCCTCCGGCGTTGACCAGGGGGAGCGCAGCCGGGGAAGCCGGCCGCGCTAAACCCGTGCGCCGTCGTCGTTCTCGTCTTTTTCCTGCGGAAGCTTCATGATCAGGTAGACGGTTCCCAGGACGAACGCGGCCACAATAGCCACGATGGCCAGGAGCGGGGCGGAGCGCCAGAACATGACGGACAGCAGGAGCGCCACCGGCCCGCCCACGGCGGCGAGCCACGCAAGCATGGTCAACGGATCTGTCCCGGCCAGGCTGGGCGGTTCCTCCGGGACGAATTCACCGTCATCCGGGTCCACATCGTAGTCGCGGGGGCCGGAAGGGAAGCCCGCCTCGAGGCCGGGGCCCGCTGTTTCCGCTGAGGCCTGCCGTTCCGCCGCGGACAACTCCGCGGGGACTGCGCCCGCAAGGCCCAGCGGGTCGAAGTCGCGGAATGCCGGCGGCCTTCCGCCCGGTGCTGCAGCATCCAGGCGCGGCCCCGCGTCCGTAGCGGGATCGTTGTCGGTTCCGGTTCCGGTGGTGCTGCCCGGGCCTGCATGCGGGGCGCCGGATTCAAGGCGGGCCACGAGGTCCAGCCAGACGGCGTCGTCGGGGTTAGCGCCCTGGTCCTGCGGTCCGGGGTCAGGCCTGTTCATGGGGCGTGGCCTCCAGGTTCGATATTGCATTTGCGGCTGGCCGTTCCGGGTTTCCGCCGGAAACCACTGCCCGGATGAAGTCCACGGAGCCCTGGAAAATCTGCTCGGCGTCGTTGTCCAGGGTGGCCACGTGGTAGCTGTTTTCAAGACTGACCAGATCCAGGGGAGCGTGGGTCAGTCCGCGGCGGAGGGCATGGATGCTGGAGTCGGATACCACGTGGTCAACGGTGGACCGGTAGACCCTCACCGGAGCGGTGACCCTGGGCAGGATCCTGATGGTGTCCTTGAACAGCTTGTTGAGCTCATGGGCGGCAGCTACCGGGGTTCGCGAATAGGCGCCCTCGTCCATGCCCTTTTTAAGGATGTCGTTTCCGATGGCCGGCGTACTTTTCATGACCAGCTTCAGGATACCGGCGAGGGGCGCTCGCGGATCGTCAATGACCAGCCCCGGGTTGACAAGGACCACCCCGGCCACAGGGCGGGTGGCAGCGATCCGCAGGGCAAGCGCTCCACCCATGCTCAATCCTGCCGAAAAGACATAATCGCAGCTGGCGTCCAGCTCCAGGTACGCGTCGTCCAGCGCGCCGTGCCACTGCTGCCACCGCGTACGGGCGAGTTCCTGCCAGCTGGTGCCGTGACCGGGCAGCAGGGGCATGCGCACGGCGAAGCCGGCGCCGGCCAAGGCCTGGGCCCAGGAACGCAGCCCGTGCGGGCTGCCGGTAAATCCGTGGGAGAGGACCACACCGATGCGGGGCCCGTCGCCGGTGCAGCCGCTGCTGAAGGGGCTGTGGTCCAGGCCGGAGGTCATGGAGTCTCCAATGCGGTGTTCTGGCGGGCGAGGGCGTGGAAGAAAGCACTGGATTTCGCAAAGATCTCCGGTGCGTCCACGTCCAGCGTAGCCACATGTCCGCTGCTGTGGAGGTCCACCACCTCAGTGAGGTGGCTGCCGAGTCCTTTCCGGAGCAGCGCCAGGGACGTCGGCGGTACCACGGCATCGGTGCGGGACTTGAAGACCTGGACCGGCGCCGTGACTTTGGGCAGGCCGCGGGCCGCTGCACCAAAGAGCTTCTTCAGCTCGTGCACCGCTGCCAGGGGAGTACGTGAGTAGTCCCCGTCATTGGTGACTGCCGCCGTCGCCTGTTCCTCCTCTATTGGGAGGGTTGTCCGCTGGAAGTACTTCAGCACTCCGATCACCCGGACCCGCCGGTCGTAGAAGCTCAGGCCCGGGTTGACCACGGACACTCCGGCAACGGTGTGACGGGAGGCCGTCAGCAGCGCAATGGCCCCGCCCATGGAGAGCCCGGCCACAAAGCACGTTTCGGTGTTCCGCGCGAGCTCCAGGTAGGCGGCCTCGAAGCTGCGGTACCAGTCGGTCCACCGTGTCCTGGCCAGGTGGCGCCAGTCCGTCCCATGGCCCGGTAACAGGGGTACGGTCACGGCGTAACCCTGTGAAGCGAGGTGCTCGGCCCACGGCAGGACACTGAGGGGGCTTCCCGTGAAGCCATGGCAGATGGCGATGCCGATCCGCGCATTGGGCCCGTGTCCGGGATAGCTGAAAGCGGCAGGAGGGGACGGGATGCTGCTTTCGCTCATGCCTCCATCGTGTCACTGTTCCGGACAAATCTCACTAGAGTAGGGTTGCATTGAACTGCTGGCCAGGCCCGACGCGGGGCCTGCAGGCCGCCTTCCGGAGAGGTTTCTCACGTGTTCTATTGGGTCATGAAGCGGATCTTCCTCGGTCCTGTGTTGAAGCTCCTTTTCCGCCCCTGGGTGAAGGGACTGGACAATATTCCGGCTGAAGGCCCGGCGATCATTGCGTCCAACCACCTCTCCTTTTCCGATTCAATCTTTATGCCGCTGATGGTCCGCCGTCCGGTGGTTTTCCTGGCCAAATCGGAGTACTTCACCGGCACTGGAATCAAGGGCAGGCTGACTGCCCTGTTTTTCCGCCTGACCAACCAGCTGCCCATGGACCGGTCCGGGGGAGCTGCCTCCGCGGCGTCACTGACTGCCGGCATGGAGGTCCTCACGCATGGCGGACTGCTGGGCATCTACCCTGAGGGCACGCGGAGCCCGGATTCCAGGCTTTACAGGGGCAAGGTTGGCGTGGCCAGGCTTGCGCTGCAGGCCGGGGTCCCGGTGATTCCTGTCGCCATGATCGGTACAGACAAGGTCCAGCCCATTGGAAAGCGGCTGCCCAACATCCGCAGGATCGGCATGATCTTCGGGGAACCGCTGGACTTCAGCCACTACCGGGACCAGGCCGAGGACCGCGACATCCAGCGGAAAGTCACCGATCAGATCATGTTCGAACTGATGCGTCTCTCCGGGCAGGAATACGTGGACGAGTACGCCGCGGTGGTAAAGCTGCGGCTGGCAGGCAAGGCGGTTGAGCCGGCAGCTGCCGCCGAGCCCCTGGCAACGCCCGCACCTGAATCCGGCAGTGTAAGTCAGGCCTCTCCCGGCGCCGGCAAGGGCGGTCCTTCGGATGACACGCGAAAAGCGGACGACGGCGGTGCTGCCGCGGGCTGAGCGGGTTGTGACGCGGCAGGCCCGAAGCGTGACAGTGCGGTGTCCCGGGGACCTGCGCGACCGCTAGTCTTAGATGGTGACTGAGCTATCTGCAAAACCCGCCTTTTCGCTGTCCAGCACCGCCCAGAGCGGAGCAGCCGACTATCCCGGACTTGATAACTGGCGGGACCTCCCCATTTCCCAGCAGCCCAGCTGGCAGGACCGTGACGTGTTCGACGCCTCGGTGAAGGAACTCTCCGTCCTTCCCCCGCTGGTTTTCGCGGGCGAAGTGGATGTCCTCCGCGAGCGGCTGGCCGCTGCTGCCCAGGGCAAGGCCTTCCTGCTGCAGGGCGGTGACTGCGCCGAGACCTTTGAGGCTGCCACGGCAGACAAGATCAGCGCCCGGGTCAAGACCATCCTCCAGATGGCCGTGGTGCTGACGTACGGTGCCGCCATGCCCGTCATCAAGATGGGCCGCATGGCCGGGCAGTTTGCCAAGCCCCGTTCATCCAATGACGAAACCCGCGGCGGCATCACCCTGCCCGCCTACCGGGGCGACATTGTGAACGGTTACGAGTTCACTCCAGAGTCCCGGGGCCATGATGCCTCCCGGATGCTCCGCGCCTACCACACGTCCGCTTCCACGCTGAACCTGATCCGTGCCTTCACGCAGGGAGGGTTTGCGGACCTGCGTTCGGTGCACCAGTGGAACAAGGGCTTCACCGAGAACCCGGCACACGCACGCTACGAGTCCCTGGCCCGCGACATCGACCGCGCCATCAAGTTCATGGCCTCCTGCGGCGCCGACTTCGAAGCACTGAAGCGCGTCGAATTCTTTGCCAGCCACGAAGCGTTGCTGCTGGACTATGAGCGGGCGCTGACCCGGATCGATTCACGCACCGGATTCCCGTACGACACCTCCGCCCACTTCCTCTGGATCGGCGAGCGGACCCGCGAACTGGACCACGCGCACGTTGACTTCCTCTCACGGGTGCGGAACCCCATCGGCGTGAAGCTGGGCCCGTCCACCACAGGCGATGACGCCCTTCGCCTGATCGACAAGCTGGATCCGGAGCGCGAGCCCGGCCGGCTGACGTTTATCACCCGCATGGGGGCCGGCAATATCCGCGAGAAGCTGCCTGCCGTCGTCGAAAAAGTCACCGCGTCCGGCGCTCAGGTGCTGTGGGTCACGGACCCCATGCACGGGAACACCGTTACGTCCCCCAACGGCTACAAGACCCGCAATTTCGACGACGTCATTGACGAAGTGCGCGGCTTCTTCGAGGTGCACCACGCGCTGGGGACCGTTCCTGGCGGCCTGCATGTGGAAATGACCGGCGACGACGTCGCAGAGTGCCTCGGCGGCGCCGATCCCGTGGACCAGGACGCATTCCTGGACCGTTACGAGTCGGTCTGCGACCCGCGCCTGAACCACATGCAGTCCCTCGAGATGGCCTTCCTGGTAGCCGGCGCCCTGGCAAAGCACTAGGCGCCGCACACTCATGACCCGATAGTGGTGTGGCCGGCAGGTCCGGCTACACCACCGTCAGGGTGATGACTGATCCCTCCGGAACCTCTTTGTTGACCGGGTCCTGATCCCTGACGGTTCCGAAGAAGCCGCCGAGGATATTGTTCACCTTCACGTCGAAGCCGAGCTGGCGCAGTGCCTGTTCGGCTTCTTTGGCCTGCTTGCCGATGTAGCTAGGGACTTCCACCATCCGGGGGCCCTTGGAGATGGTCAGGGTCACGGTTCCGCCGCGGGTAAGCGTTCCCTCCGCCGGCGCCTGGCTGACCACAGCGCCCTTGGGAATGTCCCGGCTGAAGACTTCCTCGCCGGCCACATCTGCCCGGAGACCGGCTGCCGTGATGGCATCAACGGCGTCGTCCTGGTCCTGGCCCACCACCACCGGCACCGGGATAGGCTCGGGCCCCTTGGAAACCACCAGGCTGACAGGCGTACCGCGGCGGACATCCGTCCCTGCAGCGGGGTCCTGCGACAGGACCGTGCCCGCGGGTGCCTGCTCGTCGAACTGCTCCGTCGCGGGCCCCAGTGCCATGTCCGCCGCGTTGAGGCCGTTCTTGGCTTCCTCAAGGGTGCCGCCGGCCAGAACGGGCAGCGGAAAAAGCTGGGGCCCCTTGGAAACATAGAGGGCCACGGGCTGGAACTTGCGGATTTCCGCGCCCTCGGCGGGCTCGCTGCCCACCACCAGACCGGAAGGCACGTCGTCGTCGAACACGTCCCTGGTGGTGGACCGGAAGCCGGCGTCGTTGAGCAGCTGCTGCGCCTGCGCTACGGTCTTGTTGGCGACGGAAGGGATGGACGCGGCTGCGCCGGGGCCCATCCCGAAAAACCAGCCGGCGCCTGTCGCCAGGAGGGCAGCCACCACGAGGATTATCACCCACAGGGCGCCGCGGCGCCGGGGATTCCCTTCCCGGAGCGTCCGTGCGGGGGTGGCGGCGGCACGCGCCCGTGCCTTCTCGTCCTCCCTGTCGGCCTTGCGCTGGGCGCGTTTGCCCAGCACCGGAGGAGGCGGCGCCCACGCCTGGTCGTCGTCAGGTGGTGACAGGGTGCGCCTGGCAGCACCGGCAGCAGGACCTGAAGGCTGCATGGCGGCCCGGGACTGGCCCGGCGAGGGCTGGTAGGCGGGCCCAGGCGTCTGTCCGTAAGGCATCACCGTGGTGGGATTGTTGGTGCGGCCGATGACCTCGGTGGGATGCTGGACATGCCCGGTGTTGTTGGACCCGACAGGCTCACGGGATGGCGGAGGCCCCGGGGGCGGGGAAGGAATCCGGACCGGGGCAACCTGTTGGGGCGCGGTCACGGTGCCGCCGGCGGCAGCCGCCGGCGGACGCAGGTCCAGTTCAGCATCTGTGAGGTTGGTCCGGATGTGCCGCAGTTCCTGGAGCAGGGCGTTCCCGTCCACTGGCCGGTTCTCGGGGTCGTTGGCAGTGCACCACTGCACGAGTTCGTCCACTTCGGCGGCCAGGCCCGGGACCAGGGCCGACGGCGGTCCGACCGTCCCGTTGACGTGCTGGTACGCCACCTGGATAGGGACTTCGCCGTCGAACGGCTGCTGTCCGGTAAGCATCTCGTACAGCATGATGCCGAGGGAGTAGATGTCGCTGCGCGCGTCAGCCGGCCTGCCCAGGACAAGTTCAGGGGAAAGGTATGCCACCGTTCCAATCAGGGTGCCGGTGCTGGTGGCGGTGGTGACAGCACGGGCCAGGCCGAAATCCCCGATCTTGATCCGTCCGTCGTCCGAGATCAGCACATTTTCTGGCTTGACGTCACGGTGGATGAAACCGGCGGTATGCGCTGCACCGAGCCCCTCAACAACCGGGTCGATCAGTGCCAGTGCCAGGCGGGGCGGGAGTGCGCCCTTTTGGTTAATAAGGTCACGCAGCGTGTGGCCTTTGATGTATTCCATGACCAGGTAGGCCGTGCGGCCGTCGTTCCCTTGGTCGAGGACCCCCACCACATGGGGATGGGACAACCTGGCAGCCGCCTTCGCCTCGCGGCCGAGCCTGTCCAGGAAGTTGTCATCAGCGGAGAGGTGGGGGTGCAGCACCTTCAGCGCCACGTCCCGCTCCAGCCGCTGGTCCGTGGCAAGGTAAACCGTGGACATGCCGCCACGCGCGAGCTTGGACCGCACGGCGTACCGGTTGTCCACCAGCGTTCCTACAAGAGGGTCTGACACGTGTTCCTGCACCCTACGATCCTAATCCCCGCAACGGAACGGGCCCGAACCTTTACCGGTCCGGACCCGTTCAAACTTTCCCGTCCCCGCGGTGCGCGGGCGGCAGCAGCAGCTCAGCCGAAGTTTTTCTGGTGTGCCTTGATGGCCGCCACATAGGCTTTGGTGTCGTCGTACATGCCGTACTTGCTGACAGAATACTGGCCCTGGTAGTAGCCGGCGATGGCCGTGTCCCTGTCCTTGCTGGTGGCCAGGAGCTGGCGGATGATTGCTACCCCGGCCGTGGCGTTGTCATAGGGGTCCAGCAGGTTCAGCTTGCGTCCCACCAGGTCCGAAGCCCACTGGCCGGAGGTGGGGATGACCTGCATGGTACCTATGGCGTTGGCAGGGGAAACTGCCCGCTGGTCAAACCCGGATTCCTGGTGCGCGAAGGCGAGGGCCAAGGAGGGTTCCACGCCCATCCTGCGCGCGGTATCTGCCACGATGTTCCGCATTTCAGCTCGGGAGGGCACCGGGGAGGCGTTCAGCAACGCTTTGTTCTCGTTGGCGGAGCTGACCACTGCGGCAGGGTAGCTGAAGCCCAGGAATGAGCTCGGGACCAGGGGCGTGACCGAGGCTGCCGGCTGCGGAGCGGCAGGCTGTCCGTTGGCGCCGGGGATGGCCAGCTTGTTGCCCGGGTAGATGACACTGGTCATGCCCAGGCGGTTGGCGGACAGCAGCTCGGAAAGCTTGACGCCGAGCCGGGACGCGATCGCAGAGAGCGTGTCGCCGGCTTTGACGGTGTACGAGCCGGAGGCAGGGGCCGCAGGCGCGGCGGGAGCCGATGTCGAGGCCAGCCCGCCCGGGACAGGAGCGGCGGCGGGCGCGGGAGCCGCACCACCGGCCCCGACCTTGATCTTCTGCCCCGGGTAGATAACGGAGCGCATGTTGAGGTTGTTCCACGAGAACACATCCGCCAGGCCCACGTTGTGCCGGGCAGCGATGGCACCCAGCGTGTCACCGGGCTTCACCGTATATGTGGCGCCGCCTGCGGGTGCGGCTGCAGGTGCGGCCGGGGCGGGCGCGGCGGAGGGCGCTGCAGGTGCGGCGGCCGAGCCGGAAAGCTTGATCTTCTGGCCGGGATAGATGATCGTGTTCGCCTGAAGGTTGTTCAGCTTCAGGACCTCAGCAGTGTTAAGTCCGAATTTTCCCGCAATGGCACTGATGGTGTCCCCACGGGCAATCGTGTACTCTGCCGGGGCGGAAGGCTGGGCCGGCTTAAAGGCCGAGGGGATCGCCGTCGACACCGACGCTGCGGGAATAACCGTTGCGGTGGCCGTCGCGGCCTGGGCTTTCATGGCCGCTGCAAGCGTCCCCGGAATGGCGCGGACAGGCTGCTCGGCAGCGGCTGGCTGGGCCAGCGCCAAGGATGACAATACGACCGCTGGCAGCGCTGCCGTCGTCGCGGCGAGCATAGGCAGGCTCGGCTTGGGGGGCTGCTTGTGCGAGCGGGACATCGTCATGGAAAGAATCCTCTTCTCAACTGCGGGCGCGGGCGGGGATGCCGCTGATTCCGATACTACTGTTACTGCTGTTAATACTGTTACAAATGTGGTCAATGAGAATCTCTCACGGATTGTGGATTAGCACAAGAATTCCGGTATCAGCTGCAAGGAAGAATTTTGGGAGTGTCTGCGGGTCAACGCGTTCCGCCGAATGCATCAACTAGGCGGCAAGGCGCACGCCGTGGCAACCTTGATCCGTGAGCAATGTAGAAAACCTTGTGGGCGAATGGTTGCCCCTGCCCGACGTCGCCCGTTTATTGGATGTTTCCATCACCAAGGTGCACAGCCTGCTGGATGAACGTGCCCTGGCGGCGCTGAGGGTCGGTGAACGGAGAATCAGGTCGGTGCCGGCAGAATTTATTCAGGACGGCCAGGTGGTGGACAGCCTTAAGGGAACCATCGTTGTCCTGTCTGACGCAGGGTACTCGGACGAGGACCTGATCGTCTGGCTCTTTACCCCGGACGAGTCACTGCGCGGACGGCCCATCGACGCCCTGCGTGAGGGCCGGAAAACAGAAATACGGCGCAGGGCCCAGACCCTCGCCTGGTAGTTTCCCGGCCCGGCACGTCGCCTGGCTTGCCGTAAACCGCACGTCGCCTGGCTTGCCGTAAATCGCACGTCGCCTGGCTTGCCTTAAACCGCTAGGAGGCGCGGCTGACGGTCGCTTCAGCCAGCCGCCGAAGGGCAGTCTTGGGCAACTCCACGAGGGGGAGTGCCTCCAGGGCCTCGAAGGCGGCGGCGCCAAATTCATTGATGAGGACCTCGGTGGCCGCCAGTGCCCCGGACTCCTCAATAATCCGCCGGATCTCGTCGACGTCGTCCTCCGAGAGGTCCGGGCTCCCGAGCCTGGAGTCGATGAAGGCCGCCTCTTCAGCCGTTGCCTGGCCCATGGCCAGGGCAACCAGCACAGTGCGTTTCCCTTCCCTCAGGTCGTCGCCCGCCGGCTTGCCGGTTGTCAGCGGATCGCCGAAGACACCGAGCACGTCATCCCGGAGCTGGAACGCTTCCCCCAGGGGCAGCGCAAATGCCGAGTAGCCGCGGAGCAGGTCATCCGAGGCTCCCGCGAGTGCGCCTCCTAGCGCCAGCGGATGTTCGGTGGAGTACTTGGCAGATTTGAAGCGGATGATGGACTGGGCCCGCGAGACGGCGCCGGCGCGGTCCCTGGCCGGCCCGGCAACCTCTTCCAGGATGTCCAGGTACTGGCCTGCCATGACTTCGGCCCGCATGAGGTTGAAGATCAGCCTTGCCCTGCTGCCGGCTGCTGCCCGCTCGCCAATATCCGTGAAGGCCTCCTCGCTGAAGGAGAGGCAGAGGTCTCCCGCCAGAATGGCGGCTGCCTGCCCGAAGCGTTCGCTGTCCAGCGCCCAGCCCTGTGAGCCGTGCAGCTCGCTGAACCGGCGGTGGACGCTTGGTCCGCCCCGCCTGGTGTCAGACCGGTCGATGATGTCGTCGTGGATCAGCGCAGCGGCCTGGAACAACTCAAGGGCTGCGCCTGCCGTTACTACCTGCTGGGCCGCAGGTTCTCCACCGGCACCCCGCCAGCCCCAGTAGCACATCAACGCGCGCAGGCGCTTGCCGCCGGTCACCAGGTTGGAGATTGACCCCATGATCGGATCAATGTCCGGCGAAATGGCGGACATGACTGATTGCCGCGAGGCCAGGAACCCGGTGAGTTCGCCGGCCACCGCCGCCACGAAGTCGGCCTGTTCATGCCTGAGCTGCTCGGCCGCCGTCACTTGGCTGACTCAGCTGGCACGTTGGCGCCGATGGTAAAGGTGGAAATTCCAGCTGCTTCAACTACCGAGATATTGACGGTCTCGCTGTCCCCCCGGAGAAAGTCCCTGGATGCCACCGCCCCCACGGCTTCGCCGGGCACGGCCTTGAAACCCTGGCCTTCAAGCGCCTTAACGTAGAAATCGAGGACTGCCGCGGTGGGGGCCGCCACGGTACCCACCAGTGCGGCGGTGGCGGGGGCCGACGCTTTATCGAAACTGCTCGATACCACTGTGGCCCCGGGCATGAGGGGAAGGAGTTGCTGCGGGAAGCCGTCCACCAGCGCGCCGACGGTGGCGGAGGTATTGGGCGAGGCGGAAGGGCTGGGGGAAGCCGTGACGGTGGACGCGGCAGTTGCCGGCGCCGATGCGGAGGCGGAAGGATCCGGGCTTGCTGACGGAGTTGGACTGCAGGCTGCAAGTGCCATCGCTGCGCCGGCAGCTAGAACTGCAGCGCCTGCTGGCTTGAGGTTTCCAAAGACCGTCACAGGGACTTTCCTCCTGGTGTTGATGCCGGATTCAGCCTTCAGTTTAGTCAGTACAAAACGGCTAGGATTGCAGCCGTGGGGCCCGAAGGTATGAACCAGCCACCCGGAGCGGTGCTTCCGGGACGTCGGCGCACGTGCATCATGCACGTGGACATGGATGCCTTTTACGTCTCGGTCGAGCTGCGGACGCGCCCTGAACTCCGCGGCAAGCCAGTCATTGTTGGCTTCCCCGGGGACCGTTCCGTGGTCCTCTCTGCCTCCTACGAAGCCCGTGCGTTCGGTGTGAAATCGGCCATGCCGATGGCCGTGGCGTCCCGGATGTGCCCGCAGGCGGTCATCATCGAACCGCGACACAAGCTCTACTACGAGGTGTCCGCCCAGCTGATGGCGATTTTTGGGTCAGTCACCGAACTCGTTGAACCGCTCAGCGTCGATGAGGCGTTCCTCGACGTCACAGGCGCCATACGCCGGCTGGGGGCACCGCGCGGCATCGGAGAGATGATCCGGCGCAAGGTAGCTTCGGAGCTGGGCATCACTGCATCCGTGGGGATAGCGGAATCAAAGTTCGTGGCGAAGATCGCGTCAACCCGCTGCAAGCCTGACGGACTACTCCTGATTGGTCCCGACGAAACGGTGCCCTACCTCCACAGCCTGCCGGTTGGTGCCCTGTGGGGCGTAGGCGCCAAGACCTCGGATGTCCTGGCAAGGATGGGCATCAGGACGGTTGCGGACGTGGCAGCAACGCCGGTGTCCACCCTTAAGAGGATGCTGGGTGCTGCTGGTGAGCACGTTTATCAGCTGTCGTGGGGTATTGACCACCGGGCGGTGACTCCGGTCCGGCTGGAGAAGAGCATCGGTGCCGAAGAGACCTTTGCGGTCGACACGGGCGACGACGCCCTGCTCCACCGTGAAATCCTGCGGCTGTCTCACCGGACGGCTTCGCGCCTGCGGAGTTCCGGGATGGTGGCCCGGACAATTGCCCTGAAGCTGCGGTTCGCCGATTTCTCCACCATCACCCGCAGCCGGACGGTCCAAACGCCGGTGGACAGTGCCCAGCTGATCTATTCCGTGGCGCTCCAGCTACTGGAATCGGTGGGGGACAGGACCATGACGGTGCGGCTCGTGGGCGTGCGTGCCGAACAGTTGGAGGAAGCCGCCCGCACCTCGCTGCAGCTGAGCATCGACCGGCGGGACGACAACTGGCGTGCGGCCGAACAGGCCCTCGACGAAGTGGCTCGCAAATTCGGCAGCAAATCTGTCCTCCCGGCCCGCTTGATGGAGCCGGGAACCGGCCCTGACTAATGGGCCGGTTGCGGCAGCCGGGGGTCCCGGATAAGTCATTGCCGTCTTTCAGAACAGCCCTCAACAAACTATCCTTAGATATACATAGTTTTTGAGTGACTGGACTTACTGCCGGACCCTCTTGGACATGCTCCCGCTCCTGCGACGGCGTGCCTGGTTACCGACTTTTTGCCATTGTGGGCAGGGCGGGAACCTCTTAGGCACAACACCCGTTAACGGTGCAGAAGTAGTGGCTGGGATCAGCCCGGACGTTGGCCTACAAAAGGAGGTCGTGATGCCGCTGTCGGAGCACGAACAGAAGCTGCTTGAGCAGCTGGAGAAGCAGCTTCACGAGGACGACCCGAAGTTCGCAAATTCCATGGGGTCAGACCCAGGGCGTTCATGGTCCACGAGGCACGTGGTGATTGGCGTCCTCTGCGCCCTGGCTGGCGTCTTCCTGTTGCTCGTGGGCGTCACTCTCCAAAATATCTTTGTTGGAGTACTGGGCTTCATAGTGATGGGCGGCGGCGTCTACTTCGCCACCATGCGCAGCAGTGCGGCCGCGAAGCCAGGATCCAAGGCCGGCAGCCGAAAGCCCGGCAAGCAGAAGAACTCCTTCATGAGCAGCCTCGAGGAGCGCTGGGACGAAAGGCGCAGGGGCGAACCCTAAACCTCCGGGCGCTGCCCATGACGGCACCTCCACTTCCCTCCCCCCTCGTGGGGTAAGCGCGAAAAGACCCGCCTTTGGCGGGTCTTTTCACGTTTAAGCACGCCTCTGTCGAAACGTCCCTCCCTTGCCGGAGCCTGGCCGGACGTGGCCACGCGTTTAGTCCTTTGGAAGTGACTCTGTCCGGACCCGGGGAACCGCCCGGCGGCAAAACTCCTCCACTTTCCACCACCGCGGTGAAATCCGCGCCAATTCAGCCTCCATTTCCCACAAAGTGGAGGCTGAGGCGCCCTGTTTGCGTTGACTGTGGGGGAAAGTGGAGTAATGTGGAGGACATAAGAGGGTAGTTGCAACATAGGGGATGTGCAGTTCCTGACATCGGACAGGCGGTGGGCCAGTGTTTCTTGGCACTCACTCGCCGCGTCTGGATGAAAAGGGGCGGATTATCCTCCCCGCCAAGTTCCGTGAGGAACTTGCCAGCGGGCTGGTGCTCACAAGGGGCCAGGAACGTTGCATCTACGTCTTCAGCGAGAAGGAATTTGCGCGGGTCCACGAGCAAATGCGGGATGCGCCAATCTCCTCGAAACAGGCGCGGGACTACATCCGCGTCTTTCTCTCTGGAGCCTCGGACGAGGTACCTGACAAGCAGGGGCGCATAACTATTCCACCGGCGCTCCGGGAGTATGCAGGCCTCGGCAGGGAGCTCGCCGTCATCGGCGCCGGTTCCCGCGCCGAGATCTGGGATGCCCAGGCCTGGACTGAATACCTCGCGGAGAAGGAGACGGCCTTCTCCGAGACTGATGACCCCATTCCGGGCATTCTCTGACCGGGGGGGACAACAGGCTGTTTCTTGGATGAGATCTCCAGCCGCCCATCGGCTGGCCATCCTGGCTCACTTCCCCGGAGCCAGGCTGGCGGACGATAGGCGCGGATGGGGATCTGGTCCCAGAAGCACCACAGGCAACACCTACGGCGAGAAAGGACGAGGCATGAACGAACACCCGAAGCCCACGTCCGAACGCCATGTGCCGGTCCTTCGGGACCGGTGCATCAATTTGTTGGCACCTGGTTTCGAGGCCGCAAGGCTGCGCGGGGAAACCCCGGTAGCTGTTGACGCGACCCTGGGCATGGGCGGCCACTCCGAGGCCATGCTGCAGCGTTTTCCCGACTTGCACCTCATTGGCATCGACCGCGATGAAGAAGCCCTGGCCCTTGCCGGCGAGCGGCTGGCCCCGTTCGCCGCCCGCACGGACCTGGTGCATGCCGTCTATGACGAGATCCAGGACGTCCTGGCTGACCTTGGCGTTTCCGGGGTCCACGGGATCCTGATGGACCTCGGTGTCTCCTCCCTCCAGCTTGATGAACGCGAACGCGGCTTCGCCTACTCCTTCGACGCCCCGCTGGACATGCGGATGGACACCAGCCGCGGCCAGACGGCGGCGGACGTCGTGAACAACTACTCCGAAGAGGAACTCGTCAGGATCATCCGCAAGTGGGGCGAGGAAAAGTTCGCGGGCAGGATCGCCAACAGGATTGTTGCAGCCCGGGCCACCAAGCCCTTCGCAACAACCGGAGAACTTGTGGAACAGATCCGCTCGGTGGTGCCGGCGTCCGCAGCGAAATCCGGCGGACACCCAGCCAAGCGGACCTTCCAGGCTCTCCGGATCGAGGTCAACGAAGAACTCGACGTCCTGCAGCGTGCTGTTCCGGCCGCCGTCGACTCCCTGGCCATGGGTGGGCGGATCGTTGTCATGTCCTACCACTCGCTGGAGGACAAAATCGTCAAGGGCGTCCTGCAGGCACGTTCCAAATCCTCGGCTCCGCTCGGATTCCCGGTGGAGCTGGAAGAACATAAGGCCGAACTGAAAACCCTCACCAAAGGCACCGAGGTGCCCACCGCCGTCGAAATCGCCGAAAACCCGCGTGCTGCCTCCGCAAGACTGCGCGCGGCGGAACGAATCAGAGCCAGGAGAGCTGCATGAGCACCGCTGCCGTCAAGGACTTTCCCGTCGCTTCAGGCAGTTCGGCGGCCGGCAGGAATCTTCCCGTCCGTACCTCCGGTGACGGACGGAAGGCCCGCACTCCGCTGTCTGTGGTGCGCACCGTACCCCGCAAGCGCCGGGCACCCTTCGTGGTGCTGTGCTTCGCCATGCTTGCCCTGGCGCTGATTGCCGTGCTGGTACTGAACATCTCGGTATCCACCTCCCAGTACCAGCTGGTGGAGCTTCGGGCCAAGCAGAGTACCCTGACCAAGCAGAACCAGGACCTCACCCAGCAGGTACAGAACTTCGAAGCACCCCAGAACCTGGCCGCGAAAGCCACGGAACTGGGGATGGTTGCCTCCACGGTAAAAGGCCAGATCGATCTGTCAACCCTTTCTGTCACTGGTAAGGCGACGCCCGCGGTCAAGGGCGGTGCTGAAGGGGCGGTCATTCCCGCGCCCGCCGTGGCCGGGCAGCTGATCGTGGTGCCGCCGGCAAGCAAAGGTGAACCGCTGGCAAGCCGCAAGCCGGCAGAATCGGCTGCTCCCGCATCGCAGGGTGGTGAAACAACGGATGCTGCGGCGTCCGGCGCGGCAACGCCAGGTCCTGCGGCCCCCGCAGCCGGTGATCCAGCTGCTGCTGCCGCGGCTGCAGCAGCACCGGCCGCGGCTGCCGTTGAACTCCACGGGGGCTCCGTCCCTGCGCCGGAACAGAAGGTGCCCGGACAGTAATACGGCAGGTCTGGCAGGCAGCAGGGTCGAACAGCAAGGAAATTAACGGTGGCGCAGAGGACCGGCAAGGCAAACAACGGCAGGGTTCCCAACGCCACCAAGCGCCTGCGCCTGGGCCTTGGCATCATGCTGACGCTCCTGCTGGTGGTGGGCGGAAAACTTTTCCTGGTCCAGGGGCTCGACGTGGGGGGAATGGCCGAGGCCGCCCTGAACAGCCGGATGCAGCAAACCGTCCTCCCGGCGGAACGCGGAAGCATCCTGGACTCACGGGGTACTGTGCTCGCCAACAGCGTGATCCGCTACAACGTGGTGGTGGACCAGCGGGTGAACACCAAAACGGAGACATTCAAGCGCCTGGACGACGCCAAGGAGAAGCTGGTGGACGTCAGCCGGGAGCAGGGGCTGACGGAACTTGCGGCTGCCCTCGGCATGGAAAAGGACGCGATCCGCGAGGCCGTCACCGGGCAGCAGCCCTATTACATTGTGGCCAAGGACGTGAAGCCGGACGTTGAGGACCGCATCTCGCAGCTCCAGATTCCCGGCATTGTGACCGAGGGCGTCAGCAAACGTGTCTACCCGAACGGATCCGTTGCCGGCGGCATCATCGGTTTCCTCCAGGACGGCACCACCGGCCAGGCGGGGATCGAGCAGACCCAGGATGATCTCCTGAAAGGTGCTGACGGCAAGAGGCTCTTCGAGATCGGTGCGGACGGCCTGCGCATCCCCGTGGGCGTCGATGAACTGACTCCGCCGGAGGACGGCAAGGACGTCAAGCTCACCATCAACTCGGACCTTCAGTATTTCGCGCAGCAGGCCATCCAAAGCCAGACGGAGAAACTGAACGCCGAGTGGGGCTCCATCATTGTGATGGATGCCAAGACCGGTGACCTGGTGGCCATGGCGGACACCAACGCGCCGGACCCGAACGACCCTGGCAGGGTGGCTGCGCAGGACCGCGGTGTCCGCTCCGTCACCGCGGCCTACGAGCCCGGCTCGGTGCAGAAGATGATGACCGTGGCCGCGCTGATCGAAGAGGGCAAGGCGGGCCCGCTCGATGAATTCACCCTGGACCCGACCTACACGGTCAACGGCCAGACCTTCAGCGACTCCTTTGCGCACGGCACGGAAGAGCGGACGCTCGCCGGTATTCTGGGCTACTCGATGAACACCGGAACCGTCATGGCCGGTCAGCGGCTGAGCAAGGAACAGCGCTACGACTGGCTGAAGAAGTTTGGCATCGGCGAAGCCCCGGACATTGGCCTGCCTGCCACGGCCTCCGGGATACTGACACCCTGGCAGCAGTGGGACGGCCGCCAGGAATTCACGGTCCTGTTCGGCCAGGGCGTCTCCCAGTCCACCCTGCAGACCGTGCGGGCATTCCAGTCCATCGCCAATAACGGCGTGATGCTGCAGCCGCGCCTCATCGACTCATACGTTTCCGCAGATGGAACCGAGGAAAAGGTTGCGCCGGCGGAACCACGCCAGATCGTGTCGGAGGACACCGCCCAGCAGGTGCAGGACATCCTGGAGAGCGCGGTGACCGAGGGCCAGATCAAGGACGCCGGCATCGACGGTTACCGGGTGGGGGCAAAAACCGGCACGTCCGAGTCCCCGTGCGACGACGGCAAGTCCGGCTTCTGCGGCTACACCGCCTCGATCGTGGGCATGGCCCCGATGGATGATCCGCGGTTTATTGTTGAGGTGGTACTCCAGCGGCCCAAGGGCAGCATCTACGGGATTACCAACGGGCCGGTCTTCCGGTCGGTTTTGAGCCAGGCACTGCGGACCTACAACGTCCAGCCGTCCACGGGTGAACCGGCCCGGCTGCCCCAGTTCGCCAAGTAATACCCCGGCAGCAGCCGCAGCAGCCCGCCTGCTTCGGCTGATCCACGCCGGGCACGGTCCACTAGCACCATCGGAGATCCCTTGTCAGAGTTCAACGCGTCCGATCAGCGCCCTGCCCCGCAGGAAGCGGCTCCACAGGGAGCGGCCCCGCAGGGACCGGACAGCCAGGCACGCTTCCGCCCCTCAGCTGTGGAGGCGGTCCGGCTGGAAAGCATTGGTGACGCAGTCGGCGTCGTCATTCCGGGAGCCTCGGCGGATGTGGCGGTGACCGGCATCTCGCTGAACTCCCGCACAGTGGAACCGGGTGACCTGTACGTGGCCCTGCCCGGTGCCGTCCGGCACGGCGCAGACTTCGCCGCCCAAGCCGTTGAAGCGGGAGCCGCGGCTGTCTTGACGGACGACGCCGGTGCGCGCCTCCTGGCACTGTCCTCCGAGACGCCGGTACCTGTGCTGGTGGTTGATGCGCCGCGGAACGTGGTGGGCCCGCTCTCCGCCATGATCTACCGCAGCGGGCAGGACACTGCCCCGCAGCTGTTCGGTGTGACGGGCACCAACGGCAAGACCACCACCACGTACTTCATCACCTCGCTGCTGCGCTCCCTTGGCAAAAGGACCGGCCTGATCGGGACCATAGAGATCCTGGCCGGCGGGGACCCCATTCCCAGCCTCCTCACCACACCGGAGTCCCCGGAGGTCCACGGGCTCCTGGCGCTCATGCGTGAAAAGGAACTCGACGCCGCCGCCATGGAGGTCTCCTCCCACGCCATCTCCTACCAGCGGGTGGACGGAGTGCTGTTCGACGTGGCCGGCTTCACCAACCTCACCCAGGACCACCTGGACCTGCACCACACCATGGAGGACTATTTCGCCACCAAGGCGGAGCTTTTCACGCCTGCACGGGCGCGGAGGGCCGTGGTAACGGTCGACGACGAATGGGGCCGCCGCCTTGCCGGCAGCGCCGGGGTGCCGGTCACCACCCTCAGCACCTCAAGGGCCAACCCCGCCGACTGGACCGTGACGGAAACCATGCCCCGGGGGCTGGGCACGCAGTTCACGCTCAGCGGACCCGGCGGCACCGTCCTGACAATCCACACGGGGCTTCCCGGAAGCTTTAACGTGGCCAACGCAGCCCTGGCGGTGGTGATGGTGCTCGCCGCCGGCGTGGACGCCGCAACGCTGCAGGCTGCGCTCGACGCAGGCGACCCCTTTACGGTGGCCGTGCCGGGACGGATGCAGCTGGTATCCGAACAGCCCGCCGCCGTCGTGGATTTTGCCCATAACACCGACGCTCTGGCCCGGGCGCTGGAAGCTGTCCGGTCACCGGAAGCGGACTCCCGCCTGATCGTTGTGTTCGGTGCGACAGGCCAGCGTGACCAGGGCAAACGGCCGGCCATGGGCGCCATCGCCGCACGGCTGGCGGACACCGTGATCATCACCGATGACGACCCCCACGACGAGGACGCGGCCGCCATCCGCGCCGATGTCCTAGCCGGGGCCCGGGAGGCCCAGGAGCGGGAAAAGCTGCCCTGTACCGTGCTGGAGGTTTTCCCCCGGGACACAGCCATCCAGCGCGCCGTGGAACTCGCCCGGCCGCATGACACCATCCTGGTGGCCGGCCGCGGCCACGAGGTGTGGCAGGAAGTGAAGGGCGTCAACCTTGCGCTCGACGACAGGGTGGAGCTGCGCAGCGCCTTGACAGCCAGGGGATTCAACGTTCTCCAAGACGACCGGATAGAGTCCTAGACCGAGATGATTGCATTTACTGCGGCGGAAATCGCCGATATCACCAAGGGGCGCCTGGACGCCGATCCTGGAATCACCCCTCTTTCGGTGGTCACGGATTCCCGCGAAGCCACGCCTGGGTCGCTCTACGTAGCGAAACCTGGGGAGTACGCCGACGGCCACGACTTCACAGCCGCCGCCTTCGCAGCCGGCGCCACCCTTGCGCTCGTGGAACGCCCCGTAGCCGGCCCCGACGGTGCTCCCTACCCTTCCATCGTTGTTCCTGATGCCGTGCTCGCCATGGGCGCACTCGCTGCGGAGGCCGTCCGCAGGATCCGCGCCGCACGTGCTGCGGCAAACGGCGAACTGACAGTCGTCGGCATCACCGGCTCGGCAGGGAAGACCACCACCAAGGACCTGCTCGCAGGCATTCTCTCCCTTCACGGCAATACCGTGGCGCCGAGGGGTTCCTACAACGGCGAGATCGGGGTGCCCCTCACGGTCTTCACCGCCGGAACGGATACCCGGTACCTGGTTATTGAGATGGGCGCCACAGGAGTTGGCCACATCAGCTACCTCGCAGACATGGTCAAGCCGGATATCGGCGTGGTACTTGGAGTGGGAACTGCACACGCCGGCGAATTCGGGGGAGTGGACAACATCGCCCTGGCCAAGGGCGAACTGGTGGAAGCCCTTGCAGCCTCCGGAACCGCCGTCATTAACCTCGACGACGACCGGGTGGCGGCCATGCGCGCACGCACCTCAGCGTCCGTCGTCGGATTCTCCGCCGAAGGGCGGCCCGACGCCGCCGTGCAGGCACTCAATGCGGACACCAACACTGACGGCAACCCGGAATTCGACCTCCTCCTCCCCGGAGAAGACACGCCTCACCATGTCATAAGCCGGCTGATCGGCGCCCACCACACCGGCAACCTGCTGGCGGCGGCAGCAGCGGCCCGGGCCGCAGGAATCTCCGGCGCAGACATCGCCGCCGCCCTCAGCAGCCAGGCGGCCGCCAGCCGGTGGCGCATGGAGCGCACCGAGCGGCCGGACGGCGTGACCATCATCAACGACGCCTACAACGCCAACCCCGAATCCATGCGCGCCGCGTTGCGCACACTCGCCGACCTGGGGCAGGGCAGGCGCACCTGGGCAGTCCTGGGCGCCATGCTGGAGCTCGGCGAGGATTCCATCCGCGAGCACACAGCCGTGGGCACCCAGGTGGTGCGGCTCAATATTTCCCGGCTGGTGGTGGTGGGCAGGGAAGCCCGCGCACTCTACGTATCCGCAGTCCAGGAGGGCTCCTGGGGGGACGAATGCGTCTTCGCCGAGACCGCCGACGAAGCCTACGAACTGCTCAACGCCGAACTCGAACCCGGCGACCTGGTGCTCTTCAAATCGTCCAACAGCGTTGGACTTCGCCACTTGGGCGATCAGATAGCATTACCCCCACAAACCCCGCAACCCGCCGATGAAAGGAGCACTCTGCTGTGATTGCACTTTTGATCGGCGCCGGACTGGCCCTGTTGTTTGCGCTGGTGGGCACCCCGCTCTTCATCCGGCTCCTGGTGCGCCGCGGCTACGGACAGTTCATCCGCGACGACGGGCCCACCTCCCACCACACCAAACGCGGAACGCCCACCATGGGCGGGACCGTGGTGGTGGCTGCCGTCCTGCTGAGCTACGGCCTGACCCACCTCATCATGCTGATGGTCAACCCGGCTTCCCCGGGCCCCTCCGCGTCCGCCCTCATCCTGCTCTTCCTGATGGTGGGCATGGGACTTGTGGGGTTCCTGGACGATTTCATCAAGATTTCGCGGCAGCGCAGCCTTGGGCTCGACGCCAAGGCCAAGCTGATCCTGCAAGCCGCCGTCGGCATCATCTTCGCCGTGCTGGCCCTGAACTTCCCCGACGAGGACGGCCTCACGCCGGCGTCCACCAAGATTTCCCTGGTGCGCGACCTGCCGTGGCTGGACCTTGCCTTCGGCGGAACTGTGCTGGGGGCCATCCTCTTCGTTGTCTGGTCCAACCTGATCGTTACCGCTGCAACCAACGGCGTGAACCTCACCGACGGCCTCGACGGGCTGGCGGCAGGGGCCTCGGTCATGGTGTTCGGCGCCTACACGCTCATGGGCATCTGGCAGAGCAACCAGGCCTGCGGCTCGCCCCGCGAGGCGGGCAGCGGCTGCTACTCGGTCCGGGACCCCCTGGACCTCGCCCTGCTGGCAGCGATCATGAGCGCGGCCCTGGTGGGCTTCCTCTGGTGGAACACCTCTCCGGCCAAGATCTTCATGGGCGACACCGGCTCGCTGGCCATCGGTGGCGCCATCGCGGGATTCGCCATCCTGTCCAGGACCGAGCTGCTGCTGGGCATCATCGGCGGGCTGTTCGTCCTGATCACACTGTCCGTCATCATCCAGGTGGGCTACTTCAAAGCCACCGGAGGTAAACGTGTTTTCAAAATGGCGCCTTTGCAGCACCACTTTGAACTTCAGGGGTGGGCCGAGGTGACCGTGGTGGTCCGGTTCTGGATCCTCGGTGGACTCTTCGTCGCCGTGGGCCTGGGAATCTTCTACGCTGAATGGGTCGTGCTGCTGTGACCGTTTCCCCCCGCCTCCATAACCTCGTGAGCTGGGACTCCGACTGGTCCGGACTCCGGGTGGTCGTCACCGGCATTGGGGTCTCAGGTTTCGCCGCTGCGGACACCCTGATCGAACTCGGCGCCCGCGTGGTGGTGGTGGATGCCGCCACCAGCGACAAGGCCAAAGCCCACGCCGACACCCTGAAAATTGTCGGCGCTGCGGACGTCCTGCTCGGGGAGGACGCAGTCACCCGCATTCCCAGGATCGACGGCGAGCTGCCGGAACTGATTGTCACGTCGCCGGGCTGGCGTCCGGACCAGGCCCTGCTGGCCGCAGCCGCACGGGCCCACATCCCGGTATGGGGGGACGTTGAACTGGCCTGGCGCGTGCGCGTGCGGGAAGGCCGCAAGACCGCGGACTGGCTCGCCATAACGGGAACCAACGGAAAAACCACCACGGTAGGGCTCACCGAATCAATGCTGCGCGCGGCCGGGCTGAAAGCCATTGCCGTGGGAAACGTGGGTACGCCCATCCTGGATGCGCTCCGGGATCCGGTGGAGTACGACGTCCTGGCCGTGGAGCTTTCGAGTTTCCAGCTGCACTGGTCCGAGTCACTCTCGCCGGTGGCCAGCGTTTGCCTCAACGTTGCCGAGGACCACGTCGACTGGCACGGATCCTACGATTCATACCTGGCGGACAAGGCCAAGGTCTACGAACGCACCCAAAAGGCCTGCCTCTACAACGCGGAGCAGATCGAAACAGAACGCATGGTGGAAAACGCCGACGTGGTGGAAGGATGCCGCGCCGTTGGTTTCACCACCGTCACCCCTGCCGTCAGCATGCTCGGTGTGGTGGAAGGGCTCCTGGTGGACCGGGCGTTCATCGAAGAGCGCCGGGACAGCGCAGCGGAGCTCGCCTCGATGACCGACCTTGGTGCGCTGGCGCCGCGGCACATGGTGGCCAACGCCCTGGCGGCAGCAGGACTGGTGCGCGCCTACGGCATCGAGCCCAAGGGGGTCCGGCAGGGAATCCAGGACTACGTGCCGGGGGACCACCGCATCCAGCCGGTAGCACGCCACAACGGCGTCCTGTGGATTAATGACTCCAAAGCCACCAACCCGCACGCAGCATCGGCCTCCCTGGCCGCCTTCAGCAACGTCATCTGGATCGCCGGAGGCCTCTCCAAGGGCGTGACCTATGACGACCTGGTGCGGGAACACGCCCCCCGGCTCAAGGCCGTGGTGCTCATCGGAGCGGATTCCTCGGCACTGGCGGACGCCCTCCGGCGACACGCGCCCGATGTCCCCGTGATCGGGACGGCCCCGGGTGAAACTGAACAGGTGCAGACTGCTGCAACAGACGGCACTGAGGCCGGTTCTCCCGACGCCGGGAGAACCGTCATGTCCCGTGCAGTTGCGTCAGCAGCCCAGCTGGCCGGGTCCGGCGATACTGTGCTGATGGCTCCGGCAGCTGCTTCCATGGATCAGTTCTCTTCCTACGCTCACCGTGGTGACACTTTCATCGAAGCTGTCCGCGAGCTGGTGGAAGGGCAGGCCCAGACCGGCGAGGAGTAACAATGGTCAGCACGCCCACACGCCCGCCAGCCCAGAAGCAGGCAGGCAAGCCGCGTCCCGGCTCCTCCGCATCACCGGTCCGGCCCCCGGCCGCTGCCGGCACCCGACTGCGCGCCGCATACCGTAAGTTCTGGTCGGCGCTTGAGGGAACCGGAACGTCCAGGAACGGCTCCACCTACTACCTCATCCTGGGCTCCACCCTCGCACTGACGGCCATCGGCATCATGATGGTTCTCTCCGCCTCGAGCGTGGAGTCGATCGCCGCGGGCAAGTCCCCGTACGGCGATGCCCTGAAACAGGGCATGTTCGCCGCAATCGGCATCTTCACCATGTTCGTGCTGTCCCGCATCAACGTGGTGTGGCTCAAGCGGCTTGCCTGGCCCGCCATCATCGCCGCCGTCGTCCTCCTTGGCCTGGTCCAGCTTGTCGGCGCGGAAGTCAATGGCAACAAAAACTGGATCGACCTTGGCGGCATCACCTTCCAGCCGTCCGAAGCATCCAAGCTCGCACTCGCACTCTGGATGGCCACCGTCCTGGCCCGAAAGGGAAAGCTGCTCAGCCGGTGGCAGCACGTCGCGGTCCCTGCCGTCCCGATGGCCATCATTATCGTCGGCCTGGTCCTGGTGGGAAACGACCTCGGAACCGCCATGATCATCATGATGGTGACGGCTGCAGCACTGTTCTTCGCCGGGGCGCCGCTCTATCTCTTCGGCATTGCCGGCCTGGCCGCAGCCGCCGGAACGGCGCTCATGGCTGTCACCAGCTCCAACCGCATGTGCCGCATCACCTCATGGTGGACCGGGCAGTCCTGTGCCGATGGCATCGACGCCAACTACCAGGCCACGAACGGCCTTTACGGGCTCGCCTCCGGGGGATGGTTCGGCGTGGGGCTGGGACAAAGCCGGCAGAAGTACAGCTGGATCCCCGAAGCCCATAACGACTTCATCTTCGCCATCATCGGTGAGGAACTTGGACTGGTGGGGACCGTCGTCGTCCTGATCCTTTTCGCCATCCTGGGAACGGCAATCTACCGCGTGGTGGTGGCACAGGAGGACATGTTCCACCGTGTCCTCGCCGGCACCATCATGGTGTGGCTGCTGGGCCAGGCAACCGTGAACATGTCAGTGGTGACCGGCCTGATGCCCGTCATCGGCGTGCCGCTGCCCTTCATCTCCTACGGCGGCTCGGCACTGCTGATGTCGCTTTGCGCCATCGGGGTTGTGCTTTCGCTGGCCAGGGAACAGATGGCCCCGGCGATCCGGCCCAAACGGATGCTCAAGTTCAAGGCCAAGCCGGCGCGGAAAAACGCGGACCGGAAGAAAACTGCAAGAAAGCGTACCTAGACCTCCATGACCACCAACACCCCGTCCATCGTCCTGGCCGGCGGCGGCACTGCCGGACACATCAGCCCGCTGCTCGCCATCGCCGCGGCACTCCGGAATGCCTCCCCGGAAGCCGCCATCCTCGCCGTCGGCACGCCGTCCGGAATGGAAACCAGGCTGGTTCCCGCTGCAGGAGTTGAACTGGCCACCATCGACCGGGTGCCGTTCCCGCGGCGGCCTTCCACGGACCTGCTGCGCCTCCCCGCCAGGCTGGCCGGGGCCGTACGCCAGGCGGGAGCAATCCTGGACACAGCGGCCGCTGATGTCCTGGTGGGGGTTGGCGGCTATGTCTGCACGCCCATGTACCTGGCCGCGCGCAAACGCCGCATTCCGATCGTGATCCACGAGGCCAACGCGCGTCCCGGACTGGCGAACAGGGTGGGAGCCCTGATGACCCGCCGCGTCGCTGTAGCCTTCGCCAACACCCCGCTCCGCCACGCCAGGCACGTGGGCATGCCCATGCGCACCGAAATCTCGGGACTGGACAGGGCAGCCGCGCGCACCGCTGCCCGCGCTGCCCTCGGCCTGGACCCGGTCCAGCCTGCGCTGATCGTCACCGGAGGATCCTCCGGCGCCCAAAGCATCAACCGCACCATTGCGGCCGCTGTTGAACGGTTGTCGGCGGCGGGTATCCAGACCCTGCACATCACCGGCCGCGGCAAGACCGTCATGGACAGCGAGGGCCGGCCGCTTGGCGCGAAGGACTACCGCCAGGTGGAGTACGTGGACGGCATGGAGCTTGCCTACGCTGCCGCGGATGTGCTGCTGGCCCGCTCGGGTGCGGCCACCGTCTGCGAGGTCGCCGCCGTCGGTGTCCCCGCCGTGCTGGTGCCGCTGCCCATCGGTAACGGCGAGCAGGCCCTGAACGCTGCCGGCCTGGTGGCTGCCGGCGGAGCCTTGATGGTGAATGACCGCGACTTCACCCCCGAATGGGTGGACAGGGAACTGATCCCACTCGTCACAGACCAGCCGCGGCTTGATGCCATGGCCGGCAGTTCCTACCGGCTTGGCATCCGAAACGCAGATCAGCGCATGGCAGACCTCATCCTGGAAGCAGCAGCATCATGAACCACGGCACCGTACCCAGCCTCGAGTCGCTGGGCCGCGTCCACTTTGTGGGAATCGGAGGCGTCGGCATGTCCGCCGTTGCCAGGATCATGGTTGCCCGCGGCGTTCCGGTCAGCGGCTCCGACGCCAAGGACCTGCCGGTGATGGCCGACCTCGCCTCAGCCGGTGCCCGCGTCGCGGTGGGATACGCCTCCGCCAACCTGGGCGATGCCCAGACAGTCGTGGCCGGATCCGCCATCCGCCCCGATAACCCGGAGCTTGTTGCTGCGAGGGAAGCAGGGCTGCCCGTGCTGCACCGGTCCGAGGCCCTGGCTGCCACCATGGGCGGCGACACGGTGGTCACGGTGGCGGGCACCCACGGCAAGTCCACCACCACGTCCATGGTCACGGTCCTGCTGCAGGGCGCAGGGCTGGACCCTTCATTCGCCATCGGCGCCAATGTTCCCGCGCTTGGCGTCAACGCAGCGCACGGGAGTTCCGGAATCTTCGTGGCCGAGGCTGACGAATCCGATGGCTCCTTCCTCAACTACCGGCCCGGGATCGCCGTGGTGACCAACGTTGAACCGGACCACCTTGACCACTACGGCACGGCCGAGGCTGTGTACGAGTCCTTTGACCGGTTCACTGCGCTGCTTCCCGCTGACGGCGTGCTGGTTGCCTGCGCGGACGACGCCGGCGCGCTGGCCCTCGCTGAAAGAACACGGACCAGGGGCACCACGCGCGTGGTGCTGTACGGAACCACCGAGGGGGCGGACCTCGTGCTGCACGACGGCGGTCCCGGCGACGTCGCAGTCTCCACGGCCTCCGGGCGTTTTCCGCTCGCCCTGCAGGTGCCCGGGCGGCACAACGCCCTGAACGCGGCGGCCGCGTTCGCCGTCGCGCTTGAACTTGGCGTTGACCCCGCAGCGGCCGCGGCCGCCCTGGCGCACTTCTCCGGCGCCTCCCGCCGCTTCGAGTTCAAAGGCGAGGCCCGCGGAGTCCGCGTGTTCGATGACTACGCCCACCACCCGACCGAAGTCCGGGCCGCCCTCGCCGCTGCCCGCTCGGTCGCCGGCGCGCACAAGGTGCACGTCCTCTTCCAGCCCCACCTGTTCTCCCGCACCCGCGAGTTCGCGAAGGAGTTCGCCGAGGCGCTCAACCTCGCCGACACCGCCCTGGTACTGGATATCTATCCCGCCCGTGAGGATCCCATTCCGGGAGTGACCAGCCAGCTCATTGCCGACCACCTGGACAGCGGAGGACGCCTTGTGGCCGCCGGTGACGCCGTCTCAGCACTGAGGGCTGCCGCCGCGGCCGGTGACATTGTGCTGACGGCCGGCGCCGGTGATGTCACGGCGTACGGGCCGCAGATCGTCGAGGCCCTGCGTGGCTAGCACCCGCCGCCCCACGTACACCTCCACCGGCCGCTCGGCCCGCTCCGGAGGCACAGGCGGCAGCGATGGAAATGCCGGCAACGGCGGGCAGACCGGACCTGCATCGGAGGACGTCATTTCGGCCTCCCGGAGCGTTCCCGAGTCGGCGCCCGAAGGGGTCGGCAAGGGCAAGGAGCCGGAAAAACCGAAACGGGCCGGCATTCCCGGCCTGGGCAGGGGCAGGAAGGCGGAACAGCCTGCGGCAGCCGCGGAGAACGTGCTGGCTTTTCCCGAGCCCAAAGGGAAGCGCCGCAAGCGGAATATCCTCGCCGTAGCCGGAACGCTCATCGCCCTCGTGGCCGGCCTCCTGGCGGTGGCCACCTTCTCGCCCGTCCTGGCCGTTGACACCATCTCTGTTTCCGGGACGCGCCTGCTGACGCCTGCCCAGGTGGAAACCGCGCTGGAGCCCCTGCGGGGAAAGCCCCTGCCGCAAATCAGCGACGACGAGGTGGCGAGGCTGCTGGAGCCCCTGGTCCAGGTCAAGTCGGTCTCCGTGCAAGCCCGGCCGCCCTCAGGGCTGGCTGTGGCAGTCCGGGAACGGGTGCCGGTGGCACTGGTCAAGCAGGGGGAGCAGTACCAGCTCGTGGACGTCGAAGGCGTCCAGCTGGCGGCCACCGCCGATCCCGCGTCCGTCTCCCTGCCCGTCATTGACGGCGGGGCGGGAGCCATCGGACAGGATCTCTTCCGCGCGACGGCCGCCGTCCTGGGCGCCCTGCCCGCCGACGTCCTCGCCAGGCTTTCCAACGCCTCTGCGCAGTCGGTGGATGCGGTGGAACTCAAGCTCGTGGACGGCCAGACCATCATCTGGGGCAACGCGGGGGAGAAGGAGCTCAAGGCCAAAGTACTGGCTGCACTCCTGAAGGTTCCCGCCGATCCCAAGAACCCCGTCAAGGTTTATGACGTCAGCGTGCCCCGGCACCCGGTGACGCGCTGAAGGGTTTATTTCCGGTATTAATCCGACACGCGGAGCCGGTTATTGAATGTGGCAGGCAGAGGAAATACCGTCACAGACATGAGTTACTTGACATAACTATAACCTTCAACTCGAAGGTTAAGGTTACTGGCTTCAAGCTCTCCATCAGTTTTCGCAATAAGACACGAACAAGGGACACGTAACGTGGCAGCTCCGCAGAATTACTTGGCCGTCATCAAAGTCGTCGGCATCGGCGGCGGTGGCGTGAACGCAGTCAACCGCATGATCGAGGTCGGCCTCCGAGGTGTTGAATTCATCGCCATCAATACCGACGCCCAGGCCCTGCTCATGAGCGACGCGGACGTGAAGCTCGACGTCGGACGCGAGCTGACCCGCGGGCTCGGTGCAGGCGCCAACCCGGAGGTAGGCAAGCAGGCCGCCGAGGACCACGCTGACGAGATCGAGGAAGTGCTCCGCGGCGCGGACATGGTCTTCGTCACGGCCGGCGAAGGCGGTGGTACCGGAACCGGCGGCGCTCCCGTCGTCGCCCGCATTGCCCGCTCGCTGGGTGCGCTGACCATCGGCGTGGTCACCCGTCCCTTCACGTTCGAGGGCCGCCGCCGCGCCGGTTCCGCGGAGGCCGGCATCGACGCCCTCCGGGACGAGGTGGACACCCTCATCGTGATCCCCAACGACCGGCTCCTGTCCATCAGCGACCGCAACGTGTCGGTCCTGGACGCCTTCCGCTCAGCAGACCAGGTGCTCCTCTCGGGTGTCCAGGGCATCACGGACCTCATCACCACCCCGGGCCTGATCAACCTCGACTTCGCCGACGTGAAGTCCGTCATGCAGGGTGCCGGCTCTGCGCTGATGGGCATCGGCTCTGCCCGGGGTGAAGACCGAGCCGTCAAGGCAGCCGAGCTGGCCATCGCGTCGCCGCTGCTGGAAGCGTCCATCGACGGCGCACATGGCGTCCTGCTGTCCATCCAGGGCGGCTCTGACCTTGGCCTGTTCGAGATCAACGAAGCCGCGCGCCTGGTCCAGGAAGTTGCCCACCCTGAGGCGAACATCATCTTCGGTGCCGTGATCGACGACGCCCTCGGCGACGAGGCCCGCGTAACGGTCATTGCTGCCGGCTTCGACGACGTCAAGGCCACCTCGCCGTCCATGGACCAGTCGCAGCCCCAGGTTGCTCCCCAGCGGCCCGCCGCTCCGGCAGCCGTCCCGGCGCCGTCGCAGGCACCCTCCGCCGGAAACCACCAGGTGCACGTCCAGCCGGTCCACGCAGGTGTAGGGGCAGCAGGCCTCAGCAACTGGGGACAGCAGCGCCCGTCTGCCGTCCCGGCCGATTCCGGCTTCGACGTTGACCTTCCCTCCGTCGTGGAACCGGACCTCACCGGCAGCCGCTCGGATGACCTGGATGTCCCCGACTTCCTGAAGTAGGCCGCGGCTTGTTCCATTGGCGGGCCGAGATCCTTCCGGGGATCTCGGCCGCTTTTACTGACAGTGGCGCGGGGAATCTCGCCCTGCACGTGGGCGACGACCCCGGCGCCGTGCAGCGGCGGCGCGAACAGCTCGAAGCCGCGGTGGGAATCGAAACCCGCAGCCTGCGGTTCATGCACCAGGTGCACGGCACCACGGTGGCCGTTATGGACCGGGGGAGCGGCACACCGGAAGCAGATGCGATGGTTTCGCGTTCCCAGCCGCTGGCCGTCATGGTGGCTGACTGCATCCCGCTCCTGCTGGCGGGAACCTCCGCTGACGGTCCCGTCCTGGCCGCCGTCCACGCCGGGAGGCCCGGCGTGGCCAACGGGGTTATCCCCTCCGCCGTGCACACCATGAAATCGCTCGGCGCGGTGGACATCCGCGCCTGGCTCGGTCCGTCCATTTGCGGCAGGTGCTACGAGGTGCCTCCTGTGTTGCGGGACGAGGTGGCCGCGGCGGTGCCCGCCACCTGGTCCGAGACCTCCTGGGGAACCCCGGCACTGGACCTTCCGGCCGGCGCGCGCAGCCAGCTGGAAGACGCCGGGGTTGGCGTTGAATACGCCGGACCCTGCACCCTGGAAACAGTTTCCCTCTACTCCTACCGCCGCGACTCCGGCACGGGCCGTTTCGCCGGCGTTGTCTGGTGCCATGACTGACCCCGCGTTGAACGACGGCGGTGCAGGCGCAGGGGATCCGCGCACCGCCGAGCTGGCCGGGCGGCTCGAAGCAGTCCGGCGCAGGATCAGCGTGGCCGCGGCGGCGGCCGGCAGGGCGGACAGGCTGCCAACCCTGATCGTGGTCACGAAGTTCCATCCCGCGGAGGACATCCGGCGGCTCGCCGCCCTGGGAGTCACCGACGTCGGGGAAAACAGGGACCAGGAGGCTGCGGAAAAGGCGGAAATCCTGGCCGACTGCGCGCTTACCTGGCACTTCGTGGGCCAACTGCAGACGAAAAAAGCCAAATCGGTGGTCCGCTACGCTTCCGCCGTGCACTCGGTGGACCGGCCACAACTCGTGGATGCCCTGGCGAAGGCGGCGCAGAACGAGCGCACCGCGGCAGGACGCGCGCCCCTGGACTGCTTCATCCAGGTCAACCTTGATGACCATGCCGACGCCGGTGCGCAGCGGGGAGGTGCCGACCCCGGCGACGTGTTGCTCCTGGCGGACCGGATTGCCGCGGCCGAAGGCCTGCGGCTGGCCGGCGTGATGGCAGTGGCGCCCTTGGGCGCCCCGCCGGAGACCGCCTTCGAAAAGCTGGCCGGAGTCTCGGCGCGGCTGGTGGCGCACCACCCAGGGGCAGCCGCCATTTCCGCCGGCATGAGCCAGGACCTGGAAGCAGCCATTGCGTTCGGGGCGACACACCTGCGAATCGGGTCCGATATTCTCGGATCGCGTCCAGCCGTGGGGTAGCGTCGGAGCTATTGCAAGTGATGGGCGGGGGACTTCAATGCTGTCAAGTCATTGGGCGGCCCGCTTACGGGACACGATTAGGAGTCGACCATGGCCGGCGCTCTGCGCAAGACAATGATCTATCTTGGGCTCGCCGACGGCGATGAGCATTACGAGTCCGAGCAACAGACAACACGTAAGGATGAGGACGAAACTATGGAAGCTGACCGCGAGGAGCGCCGTGCACCTGCACCCGTCCGTGAGGTCAGCCGCGAAACGTCCTACACCCCCGAAGAGGAATACCGCGCCCCAGTGACCCCCATCAAACGTGCGGCCTCGAGCCGCGAAGAGACCAGCGGGCTTCGCCAGATCACCACCATCCACCCGCGCTCCTACAACGATGCCAAGCTCATCGGTGAGAGCTTCCGGGACGGCATTCCGGTGATCATGAACGTTACGGACATGGGCGAGGCTGACGCCAAGCGCCTGGTGGACTTCTCCGCAGGACTGGTCTTCGGACTCCGTGGAAGCATTGAGCGGGTGACCAACAAGGTTTTCCTGCTGTCGCCGTCGTACGTTGAAGTCATCGGTGACGACAAGAAAATCAGCGAAACGCAGGCCAGTTTCTTCAACCAAAGCTGAACCTCGTTCAGTATGCGGATGCCAGGCAGGGACACCTGTCTGGCATCTGTGTTGAAATAGACGGGACACATCGGCAGGAAGCCGCGGTACACAGATGAACATGGAGATATGAGTTAAGTCATGGGAATTGCTTTCGGACTTGTCTATCTCGCGCTGCTCCTGTTCTTCGTTGCCCTGATCATCCGCCTGGTCTTCGACTGGGTGCAGATGTTCGCACGTGAATGGCGTCCGCGGGGCGCCGCACTGGTGGCCGCCCACGCGGTGTACTCCATCACCGATCCGCCACTGAAGGTACTGCGCCGGGTCATCCCGCCCCTGCGACTTGGCGGCATCTCCCTGGACCTGGGCTTCCTGGTTCTGTTCATCGCCGTCAGCATTGCGATGGGAATCACAAGGGGCCTGGCCTGATTTACCCCCAATAGACCTAGCAGCACAGGGTGGACCCGTCCGGGAACAGCTACTGTGAAGCGAAGAAACTCACGTTTGACACCCCAGTGTTGAATTAGAGTAACCAGACCAAATTTAGGTACCGTAGTTTTGACGGCCGGAAGGCCTACTGACTAACCAGACCAGTGAGGTGACCAGATGGCTTTGACGCCAGAAGACGTTGTCAACAAGCGCTTTCAGCCGACCAAGTTCCGCGAAGGGTACGACCAGGACGAAGTTGATGACTTCCTGGACGAGATCGTCGTTGAACTCCGCCGCCTGAACCAGGAGAACGACGAACTTCGCAAGAAGCTCGCCGAGGCCGGTTCCAGCGTTCCGGCCAGCTCGGCCGCCGCTCCCGTTGTGGAGAAGGTCCCCGCGCCCGTCAAGGCCGACAAGGATGAGGCACGCGAGAAGGCGGAAGCCGACGCCAAGGCTGCCGAAGCCAGCAAGAAGAAGGACGTCCAGCCGGCCGCTGCTGCAGCCCCTGCCGCCTCAACCCCCGCCGCCGTCGCAACACCTTCTGCCGAGTCCGCAGCCGGCCTCCTGGCCATGGCCCAGCAGATGCACGACCGCCACGTGGCCGACGGACAGGCCCAGAAGGACAAGATCATCGCCGAGGCGCAGATCGAAGCCAGCAGCCTGGTCAACGATGCACAGGAGAAGTCCCGCAAGATCCTGGGCGCCCTCGAGCAGCAGCGTTCGGTCCTGGAACGCAAGGTAGAGCAGCTCCGCGGCTTCGAGCGCGACTACCGCTCACGCCTGAAGGCCTACATCGAAGGCCAGCTGCGCGACCTCGACGCCCGCGGTTCCGTGGCTACGCCGGAAGTCAGCGAAGCCAACTAGTCGGTCAAAGCACGTATTCTGAAAGCCGGTGGCTGAGGATTCCTCGGCCACCGGCTTTTGGCATTGACACCTGTTGTACGAATGAAAGCACCATGACTGACGAACTTGCTGCGGATCCCGCACGCCCTGTCCCACCCTCACCGCGACCGCGCCGGGCGGTGCTGTTCTCCGTCTTCGCCGGGTTCGCCCTCTTTGCCTACGTCCTGGACCAGCTCACCAAGCTCTGGGTCACCTCCAGCATGGTGGAGGGCGAACGGATCCCCGTGTTCCCGCCGCTCCTGCACTGGTACTTCATCCGCAACTCGGGCGCGGCCTTTTCCATCGGCGAGAACGTCACCTGGGTGTTTTCGATCATCATGGCCGCGGTGTCCGTGGCGATTCTCTTCCAGGTCCGCAAGCTGGGCTCGGTCTGGTGGTCCCTGGCGCTGGGCCTGCTTTTGGGAGGGGCGCTCGGCAACCTGACCGACCGGCTGTTCCGGGAACCGTCCTTCGGCATGGGCCACGTGGTGGACTTTATCCAGCTCCCCAACTTTGCCATCTTCAACATCGCGGACTCCGCGGTGGTGTCCGCCGTCGCCATCATCTGCATCCTGACGCTGCGTGGCATCACCCTCGATGGAAGCAGGCTCACCCCAGAACGCAAGGACAAGTCCGGCGATGCCTGAGCAGATTATCGTTGCCGACGAATACGGGGGAACCCGTGCCGACGCCGGGCTCGCGGCCCTCCTGGGCATCTCGCGGTCCCTTGCCGCGTCCCTCCTTGCGGAGGGCCATGTGGAGAGCAAGGGCAAACCGCTGGGCAAGTCGGCAAAGCTGGTGGCGGGCGATGTCCTCAAGGTCAGCATGCCGGAACGGCGTGACCCGCTGGAAGTCGTGGAGGAAGTTGTGGAAGGCCTGAAGATCCTGCTGGACGACGAGGATTTCGTCGTCGTAGACAAGCCCGTCGGCGTGGCCGCGCACCCCTCCCCGGGATGGGTGGGGCCCACGGTGGTGGGAGGCCTCGCAGGGGCAGGCTACCGCATCTCCACCTCCGGGTCGCCGGAGCGGGCAGGCATCGTGCACCGGCTCGACGTCGGGACATCCGGTGTGATGGTCGTGGCAAAGTCGGAGCGTGCCTACACGGCCCTGAAGAGGGCCTTCAAGGAGCGGACGGTGGACAAGGTCTACCACGCGGTGGTGCAGGGCCTGCCCGACCCCCTGGCGGGAACCATCGACGCGCCCATCGGCCGGCACCCGGGGCATGACTGGCGCTTCGCGGTGATTGAGGACGGACGCCCGTCCGTCACGCACTACGAAGTGATTGAAGCTTTCGGCAAAGCCAGCCTGGTGGAAGTCCACCTGGAAACGGGCCGCACCCACCAGATCCGCGTCCACTTTTCCGCGCTCCGGCATCCCTGTGCCGGAGATCTCACCTACGGCGCCGACCCGCGGCTGGCCGCCACCCTCGGCCTGACCCGGCAGTGGCTGCACGCCCGCGAACTGGGGTTCGACCACCCGGTGACAGGGGAACGCGTCCGGGTCGCAAGCGACTACCCACAGGACCTGGCCTATGCCCTGGAAGTCCTCGGGTCCGGGCAGGCCTAGCGCTTTCGCCGCCTGTCCGGCGCATAGAATAGTGCGGTGACTTCCAGCAATGACTCGTTTGTCCATCTCCACAACCACACCGAGTACTCGATGCTGGACGGCGCCGCCAGGCTCGGTGAGCTGTTCGACGAGACCGAGCGGCTGGGGATGCCCGCACTCGCAACCACCGACCACGGCTACCTTTTCGGCGCCTTCGACTTCTGGAAGAAGGCCACTGACAAGGGGATCAAGCCGATCATCGGCGTCGAAGCCTATGTGACCCCGGGAACGGCCCGCGGCGACAAGAGCCGTGTGCGCTGGGGCGAGGAGCACCAGCGCAAGGACGATATCTCCGGCGGCGGATCCTACACCCACATGACCCTGCTCAGCTACAACAATGCGGGCATGCGGAACCTGTTCCGGGCTTCCTCCATCGCCTCACTGGACGCCGTGTTCGGCAAATGGCCACGCCTGGACCGGGAACTGCTCAACACCTATTCCGAGGGATTGATTGCCACCACCGGCTGCCCCTCCGGGGAGATCCAGACCCGGCTCCGGCTGGGACAGTACCGTGAGGCGCTGGAAGCCGCCGCGGAGTTCAGGGACATCTTCGGGGCCGAGAACTACTTCTGCGAGCTCATGGACCACGGACTTGACATCGAGCGGCGCGTCACCGGCGACCTGCTGCGGCTCGCCAAGGACCTGAACCTTCCCCTGGTGGCCACCAACGACCTCCACTACACCCACGAGCACGACGCCAAGGCCCACGAGGCCCTGTTGGCCATCCAGTCCGGGTCCACCCTCCTGGAGCCCACTTACGACAACGGCGGTTCACGCTTTGCCTTCTCCGGCAGCGGCTATTACCTGAAGTCCCCGCAGGAAATGCGGGAACTGTTCCGCGACCAGCCGGACGCCTGCGACAACACACTCCTCATCGCCGAGCGCTGCGAGGTGTCCTTCAATACCGGTGCCAACTACATGCCGCGCTTCCCCTGCCCGCCGGGGGAGGACGAAACGTCCTGGCTGGTGAAAGAGGTTGCCACGGGGCTCGAGTACCGCTATCCGGGCGGCGTCCCCGACGACGTCCGCGCCCAGGCTGACTACGAATTGGGCGTCATTACCTCGATGGGTTTCCCCGGGTACTTCCTGGTGGTGGCGGACTTCATCAACTGGGCCAAGAACAACGGCATCCGGGTCGGCCCGGGCCGTGGTTCAGGCGCCGGTTCCATGGTGGCGTACGCCATGCGCATCACGGACCTCGACCCGCTGCGGCACGGCCTGATCTTTGAACGGTTCCTCAACCCGGACCGCGTTTCCATGCCCGACTTCGACGTCGACTTCGATGACCGGCGCCGGTCCGAGGTCATCGACTATGTGACCCGGAAGTACGGCGACGAACGCGTGGCCATGATCGTCACGTACGGCACCATTAAGACCAAGCAGGCGCTGAAGGACTCCTCCCGCGTGCTGGGCTACCCGTTCAGCATGGGTGAGCAGCTGACCAAGGCGCTCCCGCCGGCCGTGATGGCCAAGGACATTCCGCTGGCGGATATCCAGAACCCGGAAGCCAAGCGCTACGGTGAAGCGGGCGACTTCCGCCAGCTGATCAGCACCGACCCCGAGGCTGCGAAAGTCTTCGAGACGGCCCTGGGCATCGAGGGCCTGAAGAGGCAGTGGGGCGTCCACGCCGCCGGCGTCATCATGTCCTCGGACCCGATCATCGACGTCATCCCCATCATGCGCCGCATCCAGGACGGCCAGGTCATCACCCAGTTCGACTACCCCACGTGCGAGGGCCTGGGGCTGATCAAGATGGACTTCCTGGGCCTGCGGAACCTGACGATCATTTCCGACGCCCTGGAAAACATCAAGATGAACCGCGGCATCGACTTGGACCTCGAGTCGCTGGAACTGGATGACGCCCCGTCCTACGAGCTCCTGGCCCGAGGTGACACCCTGGGCGTGTTCCAGCTCGACGGCGGGCCCATGCGGTCCCTGCTCAAGCTGATGAAGCCTGACAACTTCGAAGACATTTCCGCCGTGCTTGCCCTGTACCGTCCCGGGCCCATGGGCGCCAACGCGCACACGGACTACGCGCTCCGCAAAAACGGTATCCAGGAAGTCATCCCGATCCACCCCGAACTGAAGGAACCGCTCGCGGAGATCCTCGGCGGAACCTACGGCCTGATTGTGTACCAGGAGCAGGTCATGGCGGTGGCGCAGAAACTGGCCGGTTACTCGCTGGGCCAGGCGGACATCCTCCGCCGCGCCATGGGCAAGAAAAAGAAATCGGAGCTGGACAAGCAGTTCGCCGGATTCTCCCAGGGCATGCAGGACAACGGCTACTCAATGGAGGCCGTCAAGACCCTGTGGGACATCCTGCTTCCCTTCTCCGACTACGCCTTCAACAAGGCACACTCCGCCGCGTATGGCGTGATCTCCTACTGGACTGCGTACCTCAAGGCCCACTATGCGCCGGAGTACATGGCCGCGCTGCTGACGTCGGTGGGGGATGACAAGGACAAGTCGGCGATCTACCTCAACGAGTGCCGCCGCATGGGCATCACGGTGCTGCCACCGGACGTCAACGAGTCCGCACTGAACTTCACCCCCGTGGGCAACGACATCCGCTTCGGCATGGGCGCCATCCGCAACGTGGGCGTAAACGTGGTGGAGGCCATGGTGGCCGCCCGCGAAAGCGAGGGCGCGTATACCTCCTTCAAGGATTACCTGATGAAGGTGCCGGCGGTGGTCTGCAACAAGCGGACCATCGAATCACTGATCAAGTCCGGCGCCTTCGATTCGCTGGGCCACCACCGCCGGGCCCTGGCCATGATCCATGAAGAGGCCATCGACTCCGTCATCACACTCAAACGGAACGAGGCGATCGGACAGTTCGATCTCTTCGCCGGGTTCGACGAAGCCGAATCCGAATCGTCCCTGAGTATCGAGATCCCCGACCTGCCGGAGTGGGAGAAGAAGGACAAGCTTTCCTTCGAACGGGACATGCTCGGGCTGTACGTCTCGGACCATCCGCTGCAGGGCCTGGAGGGACTGCTCAGCCAGCACGCGGAGATGAGCATCACCTCCGTCCTCGGCGAAGACGGGCCGCAGGACGGCGCCATCATCACCATTGCGGGCATGATCACCTCGCTGAGCCGGCGCATTGCCAAAGCCAGCGGCAACGCGTACGCCCGGGCCGAGGTGGAGGACCTTGGCGGTTCCATGGAAGTCATGTTCTTCGGCCAGGTCTACGGCCCCATCGCCTCTGTCCTTGCGGAGGACCTGATCGTGGTGGTCAAGGGGCGCCTCCAGAAACGCGACGACGGTGCCATCACCCTGAACTGCATGGAACTGTCCGTTCCGGACCTCAGCGAGGGGCTCAATGGCCCGCTGGTGATAACCATGCCCACCTACAAAGCCACCGAGGCTGTGGTCACCGAACTGGGCGACGTCCTCCGCACGCACCGCGGCAACTCCGAGGTGCGCCTGCACCTGCAGGGCGATACGCGGACGGAAGTCATGGGACTGCCGGTCCACCTCCGCGTGAACCCCAGCCCGTCACTGTTCGGCGACCTCAAGGTGCTGCTCGGCCCGGCCTGCCTGGACGCCTAAGCGGCCTCCTTGCGAAAGGAAGACAAGGGAAGGACGACGACGGAAGGCACGTCCCGTCGTCGTCCGCGGGTGGTGGGGGACCGCTAGATCTCGTAGTCCAGCGGGACGGGCTGGCCGTACGCGCCGCCGTGGTACAGCAGCGGTGAGCCGTCGCCGCCCACCTGGCCGTCCACCACCTGGACCACCACGACGGCATTGTTCTCGAAAGACAGCCGCATCTGCACTTCGCCGATCAGCCAGCCGGCCACGTCTTTCAGGATGGGCACCCCGTGCGGACCGGTTTCCCAGTGGTCGCCCTCAAAACGGTTGCCGGCGCCCGCGAACAGGTCGGCCAGCTGCATGTTTTCGAGGCCCAGCATGTGGACCCCCAGGTAGGTGGTATTGGCCACGGCCGGCCACGACCGGGAGCTGCGGGCCATGTTGAACGTGAAGCGCGGAGGCTGCGCGGAAAGCGAAGCCACGGAGGTGGCGGTGAAGCCGTAGGGCTGGTCCTGGTAGTTCACCGTGATGATGGCGACGCCGGCAGCGTGGCGCCGGAACATCTCCCTGAACGTCCGCTCGAACGGAACGTCATTAGTTGTCACGGAAACTCCTGGTGGCTGGAAAGTCGGGTACGTGTGCTCTCCTTCAAGGGTATGGCTCTGCCGTGCCGGCGGTGAATTCCCGGAAGGCCCGGGTCCGGCGATGAACGCCGCGGATTTGTTAAGGTTTGTTGCATGACAAAAGCCACCCGCCGCACTCGCCCGCGGCTGCCCTGGGCGATGCTGGTGATTCCGGCTGCCGCAGGTGTCCCGCTGGGCATCCTTTGGTGGATCCTGGCGCCCGGGGGCCTGAACCTGATCACCAGGGACCCGGCCTTGGGCAGCGGAACCAATCCGGAGGTCTGGCTGCCGCGTGACCTGACGCTGGCAGGACTGCTGGTTCTTGCCGGATGCCTGCTGGCCGTTGTCCTGGCGGACAAGAAACGGGCGGATCCGCAGGCGGACCTTGTGGCGGGCCTGGCGGGAGCCTTGTGCGGGGCAGCCCTGGCCTGGCAGGCAGGGCTGCTGGCCGCGCAGCTGTGGGCGCCTGCAGTTGATGCCTCAGCCAACGCCAGCATCGCCTTTTCGCTGCGCGCCTGGCCGGTGCTGCTCCTGTGGCCCGCAGCCACGGCCGTCTCGGTTTTCGTGCTGGAGCTTCTCGACCTCATGAGCCGGAAGCCGCCGGCGGACCACGGGAGTCGCCGGACGCTGTGGCAGGGCCAGTAAAATAGGCCAGTGACCATTTCTTCGGAGAACTCCGCCAGCCCAGCCGCCACCGCCACCGTGGACTTCCGCACCGTTGACCTGCGCGGCCAAAGCCTTACCCTCGCCGGGCTCCGGGCCGCAGTGCCGCGGGCCCAGGGCCAGACCGTGGCCGATGCCGAGGAGAAGGTCCAGGACATCATTTCGTCTGTCCGGCAGGGAGGTTTCGCGGCGCTGGGTGAACTCGCCCGGCGTTTTGACGGCGTGGCGCAGCACCACCCACTGGTTCCCCGGAAGGCCCTGGCGTCCGCGCTGGAGGAGCTGGACCCGTCCGTCCGCGGCGCGCTGGAGGAATCCATCAGCCGGGCCCGCCGGTTCGCTGACGGCCAGCGTCCGCGCAATATCGAGGTGCAGCTCGGCGACGGCGCAGTGGTGGCGCAGAACTGGGTGCCGGTGGCGCGGGTGGGGCTGTATGTTCCGGGCGGCCTCGCCGTCTACCCCTCCTCCGTGATCATGAACGTCGTCCCGGCCCTCGCAGCAGGTGTCCGGTCCATCGCCCTGGCGTCCCCTCCGCAAAAGGAGTTCGGCGGGCTGCCCCACCCCACCATCCTTGCCGCTGCCGCGCTGCTGGGGATCACCGAGGTCTATGCCATCGGCGGCGCCCAGGCCATCGCCGCGTTCGCCTACGGTATCCCGGCAACGGAGGCCGGCCCGGCCCTGGAGCCGGTGGACGTTGTGACCGGACCGGGCAACATCTTTGTAGCCACCGCCAAGCGTCTGGTCAAGGGCGTGGTGGGGATCGACTCGGAGGCGGGCACCACGGAAATCGCGATCCTCGCGGATTCCACGGCCCAGCCCCGTCTGGTGGCGGCCGACCTCATCAGCCAGGCCGAGCACGATCCCAAGGCAGCATCCGTGCTGATCACGGATTCCGGGGACCTCGCCGCCGCTGTCCGTGCCGAGCTCGACCGGCAGGCTGCGGCCACCAGGCACTCCGCGCGCGTCCGCGAGGCGCTGTCCGGCCCGCAGTCCGGGGTAGTCCTGGTGGACAACCTTGAACAGGGCATTGCAGCGTGCGACGCCTATGCGGCAGAACACCTGGAGATCATGACGCAGGATGCCGCGGGCGTCGCCGCCAGGATCCGGAACGCCGGTGCGATCTTTGTGGGCGACTACAGCCCGGTCAGCCTGGGGGACTACTGTGCCGGCTCCAACCACGTCCTGCCCACCAGCGGCACGGCTGCCTTTTCGTCCGGCCTGAACGTCACCACGTTCCTGCGGGCCATCCAGGTAGTGAACTATTCCCGTGACGCGCTGGCGGAAGTCAGCGGCCACATTGTCAGCCTTTCCGGAGCCGAAGACCTTCCCGCGCACGGGGATGCGGTGACCGCCAGGTTCTCCTGACATCTGCCGCAATGCCGACATGTAGTGGTGGCAACCACAACATGTAGTACTTACACGCTTGTTATTAGCCGGAGCGGAGACGTAAACTGGGATAGGGCGCACTTGCGCTTGCAATTTTCCGCTGGCACAGGTCCTGGGAGAGGGAGGCACGATGTACTGTCCGTTTTGCCGCAACCCCGATTCCCGGGTGGTGGACAGCCGGATGGCGGATGACGGCTCGGCCATCAGGCGCCGCCGCCAGTGCCCGGAGTGCGGCCGCAGGTTTACCACCGTCGAAACCACCAGCCTTTCCGTGATCAAGCGCTCCGGCGTGGGCGAGCCCTTCAGCCGCAGCAAGGTGATCAACGGGGTACGCAAAGCCTGCCAGGGGCGTCCCGTCAGCGAGGACGACCTCGCACTGCTGGCGCAGGAAGTCGAGGAACAGATCCGTTCCTCCGGCGCCGCCGAAATCGACGCCCACGAGGTGGGCCTGGTGATCCTCGGGCCCCTGCAGAAGCTGGACAAGGTTGCGTACCTTCGCTTCGCGAGCGTGTACCAGGCATTCGAATCCCTTGAGGATTTCGAGACTGCCATTGCCCTGCTCCGCCAGGAAGAACAGGACGCCCGGGGCGTTGCCGCTAAGGGCGCCAAGAGCTCCGAGAAGAGCCCCCTGTAAACTCCGGTGGCGGCAGCGGAGGGGAAGCCGAAGCCGCCACCGGCACTCTGTTCCGGAGGATCGCCGGACGGAAGAATGTATCGCCTGCGGCGGAACTCCCGAGCTGGTGGAATGCCTCCAGCCACACTCCAGCGGAACTCCCGTGCCGCCGTCGCCTGTTGGATCGCTGCGACGACGGCACGGCACCCGCGCTACTTGGCGAGCTTGTGCTTCAATGCAATTTCGATCGCGGCTCCCACGATGCCTGCCTCGTTGCGGAGGACCGCCGGGACGATCGGCGTGCGCAGCCGCAGGTTGGGCAGGTACTCGTCAGCGCGCTTGGAAATGCCGCCGCCAACAATAAACAGTTCGGGCGAGAACAGGAACTCGACGTGGGAGAAGTAGCGCTGCAGCAGCACGCTGTACTCGTCCCAGGACAGGCCGTCGCGTTCGCGGGCCACTGCGGAAGCCTTGGTCTCGGCGTCGTGGCCGTCGATCTCGAGGTGGCCAAGTTCAGCATTGGGGACGAGCTTGCCGTCGAAGATAAAGGCGGAGCCGATTCCCGTGCCGAGCGTGATGACCAGGACAGTGCCCTTGACACCGGCACCGGCGCCGTAGCGCGCCTCGGCCAGGCCCGCGGCATCGGCGTCGTTGATGACCTCAACGGGCCGGCCAAGGCGGGCAGTCAGGAGCGCATCGATGTCCGTGTTGAGCCAGCTCTTGTCCACGTTGGCGGCGGAGTGGACCACGCCGTGCTGGATGATGCCGGGAAAGGTCACCCCGACGGGCGAGCCTGCAGCAGGCGCCTCGGGCCGGGCGGACAGCTCGGAAACCACCAGCGCCACGGCTTCGGCAACTGATTCAGGCGTGGCGGGCTGCGGGGTGGGGACGCGGAACCGTTCCCCCAGCAGTTTGCCCTTCTTCAGGTCGACTATGCCGCCCTTGATTCCGGTACCTCCGATGTCGATGCCGATCAGCGGGGCGTTCTTGTGCGACTTCTCGTCCTTCTTGGCCAATGGGTTTCCGTTCGTGGCAGGGGCGGTCAGGGTTGCGGGGGCCGGTGGCCGGCCGGGAATTGATGTCCGGTCAGGAACCGGGAAGGGGTGGGCCATGGTGTGTGCGTCGTGGTGGTGCCCGGTTGGGCAGGGCTAGGGCAGCGTGAGGATTTCCGCGCCGGAGTCCGTCACCAGCAGCGTGTGCTCGAACTGGGCAGTGCGCTTCCGGTCCTTGGTGACAACGGTCCAGTCATCGGCCCACATGTCCCATTCCACGGTGCCGAGGGTGAGCATCGGTTCAATGGTGAAGACCATGCCGGCCTCGATCACAGTGTTGTAGGCAGGTGCCGCGTCGTAGTGCGGAATGATGAGCCCGGTATGGAACGCTTCGCCCACGCCGTGCCCGGTGAAATCACGGACAACACCATAGCCGAAGCGCTTGGCATAGGACTGGATGGCCCTGCCGATGACATTGATTTCCCGTCCGGGGGCCACAGCCTTGATGGCCCGGTTCAGGGACTCCCGGGTGCGTTCCACCAGCAGCCGGGATTCCTCGTCCACGCCGCCCACGAGGAAGGTGTAGTTGGTGTCCCCGTGGACTCCGTTGATGAAGGCGGTGATGTCGATGTTGAGGATGTCCCCGTCCCGGACCACGGTGCTGTCCGGGATGCCATGGCAAATGACCTCGTTCAGGGAGGAGCACAGCGACTTTGGGAAGCCCCGGTAGCCGAGGGTGGACGGGTAGGCGTGGTGGTCAAGGAGGAACTCGTGGCCCACTTTGTCCAGCTGGTCGGTGGTGACGCCGGGCTGGATATGCTTGCCCACCTCCACGATGGCCTGTGCTGCGATCTTCCCCGCGATCCGGATCTTCTCGATTGTTTCCGGGGACTTGACCTCCGAACCGGTGAATTTCGCCGGTGCGGGCCTGCCGACGTACTCCGGCCGGGGGATGGACGCCGGGACGGGACGCTGCGGACCTATGGTTCCCGGGGTGAGGGTGCCGATGGGTGCAGTCGAGGCAAGGGAAGGCATAGATTGATCATATAAGGCAGTGCAGAACGCCTAACAACCGGAAGCCGCGCGGGGCCTGCGTAAGAATTTAAGTTACGCGGGTCACGCCACAGCTTTCCCGCCGCCGGAACGAGGAGCAACGATGACTGAGTACTGGTACAACGTCAATACGCATGAGATCGAAGAGGACCGGCTGTCCGACTGGAGCCAGCTGATCGGACCGTACAAAACGCGGGAGGAAGCCGAGCACGCGCTGGAAAAGGTGCGCGCCCGCAATGAGGCTTGGGAAAAGGACGACGACGACTGACCGTCGCGCGGGCAGGCAGGCCGGGTGCCGGCCGCCTGTTCCGTCGCCGTCTTTAGAAGCCGGCGCCTTTTAGAACGAGTGTTCCGGCCCGGGGAACTGTCCTGACCTGACGTCCTCGCCATACTGCGTGGCCGCGTCCTTAAGTGTGCTGCGCAGGTCTGCGTACTGCTTGACGAACTTGGCCATCCGCCCGCCGCGCAGCCCGGCCATGTCCTGCCAGACAAGCACCTGTCCGGTTGTTTCCTTGCCCGCGCCGATGCCCACCGTGGGGACGGGAACAGCCGCGTCCACGGCGGCTGCCGTCCCGGCTGGGACCATCTCCATCAGCACGCAGAATGCCCCCGCCTCAGCGAGGGCGACCGCGTCATCGACAAGGCGCTGCGCATCGTCGCCGCGGCCCTGCACGCGGTAACCGCCGAGGGCATGCTCGCTCTGCGGGGTGAAACCGATGTGTGCCATGACCGGAATGCCGGCCTGGACCATGGCCTTCACCGTGGGCGCATAGTAGGCGCCGCCCTCGATCTTGACCGCGTGCGCCAGGCCTTCCTTGAGGAATCGGACGCCGGCGCCGACTGCCTGTTCCGCGGACACCTCATAGCTGCCGAACGGCAGGTCGGCCACGATGAGCGCGCGCTTGGCGCTGCGTGCTACGGCGCGGCAGAGGGGCAGCAGTTCGTCCACAGTGACCGGAAGGCTGGTCTCGTTGCCGAACACGTTATTCGAGGCCGAGTCGCCGACCAGGAGAACTTCTATTCCGGCGGCATCAAATATTTCAGCCGTGTACTGCTCGTAGGCAGTCAGCATGGCGAACTTGGTACCGTCCCTCTTGGCCTGCTGCAGGTGGTGGATGCGCACCTTGGCCGGCTTCTGCTGTGCCGCAGCCGCAGGCGCAGCTGCCTGGCCCGGCCCGCTGCCGTAGGGGGCGGGGACGTCGGCGGACATGCTGGAATCGGAGCTGTTGCTTGAGGACATGGCATGAGCGTAGTGGGGGAGCCGCTGTCCTAGCTACCGCGGGCCGGAGGCTCACCTGGTGATAAGGGTCATACGGGCTGGCCTGCGGCGGGTCCCGACGGTGCGCACAGCCGGGTTGCGCGGCTTAAATCCGGAGGCCGGGCGTTAACGCTGTGTTACGCGCGGCGCAGGCTTCAGCATCGGCGCCGAATGCTTAGTACAGTGTTGGTGAACTGCTGCCGGCTTCCCTTTACTGCGGGCCCGGAGCATGGACGTTGACCGGAGAAGAGGCCATCATGGACCGCCAGCAAGAGTTTGTCCTGCGCACAATCGAAGAGCGCGACGTACGTTTCGTGCGGCTGTGGTTCACCGACGTCGTGGGTTCGCTCAAGTCCGTGGCACTTGCCCCCGCCGAGGTTGAGGGTGCGTTCGAGGAAGGACTGGGCTTCGACGGCTCCGCCATTGAAGGCCTGGCCCGGGTGTTCGAGTCAGACATGCTGGCCCAGCCCGATCCTTCCACCTTCCAGATCCTGCCGTGGCGCGGGGAGACGGAACAGACCTCGCGCATGTTCTGCGACATCCTCACCCCGGACGGCGAACCGTCCGCCGCGGATCCCCGCAACGTCCTGAAGCGGACCCTCGCCAAGGCCGCCGACATGGGCTTCACCTGCTACACCCACCCCGAAATCGAGTTCTACCTTCTCAAGTCCCAGGAACCCGGCCCGGACGGCGCCCCCGTGCCCGTGGACGAGGGCGGCTATTTTGACCATGTTCCCGGCGGCGTGGCCCAGGACTTCCGCCGGACAGCTGTCACCATGCTCGAATCCGTGGGTATCTCCGTGGAATTCAGCCACCACGAGGCTGGTCCCGGCCAGAACGAAATAGACCTGCGCTACGCGGACGCCCTGCAGACCGCGGACAACATCATGACTTTCCGCACCGTCATCAAGGAAGTGGCGCTGCAGCAGGGCACCTACGCCACCTTCATGCCCAAACCGTTCACCGCCCACCCGGGCTCCGGCATGCACACGCACTTCTCGCTGTTCGAAGGCGACACCAACGCGTTCTACGAGGCCGGCGCCGAATTCCAGCTCTCAAAGACCGCCCGCCAGTTCATCGCCGGCATCCTCAAGCACGCGCCCGAGTTCACCGCAGTGACCAACCAGTTCGTGAACTCCTACAAGCGGCTCTGGGGTGGCGGAGAGGCTCCGAGCTACCTGAGCTGGGGCCACAACAACCGCTCAGCCTTGGTGCGGGTCCCGCTGTACAAGCCGGGCAAGGGCCAGTCCGCACGGATCGAGTACCGTGGCATCGATTCCGCGGCCAACCCCTACCTGGCCTACGCGGTACTGCTGGGGGCCGGCCTGAAGGGCATCGAGGAAGGCTACGACCTTCCGGCCGCCGCCGAGGACGACGTGTGGTCGCTGAGCTCGGCCGAACGCCGGGCCATGGGCCACGATCCCCTCCCCGCCAGCCTCCATGACGCCATCCGGACGATGGAAGACTCGGAGCTCATGCCCCAGATCCTGGGCGAACAGGTGTTTGAGCACTTCCTGCGCAACAAGCGCGCCGAGTGGCAGGACTACCGCCTGCAGGTGACGCCCTACGAGCTGCAGCGCAACCTCGGCATCCTCTAGGCTGCGGGCGTGAGCCTGGCACGCCGCCTCATTGCGGCTGGATTCAGCGACCTCGACAAGGGGGAGCGGTTCCTCGCTGCGCCGGAACTGGAAGGGCTGGACCAGGACAGGCTGTTTGCGGGCCTGCAGTTGGCAGCCAGTCCGGACACGGCGCTGCAGTCCCTGGTCCGCCTGATCGAAAAGCACCCGGCGCTCCGGGAACTGGCCACCGCCGACCCCGACACCAGCGAACCGATGTACCGCGTGCTGGGTGCGTCCGAAGCCCTGGGGGAGTTCCTGATACGGCATCCGGAACACCTGGAGGCCTTCCAAGTCCGCGCCAGCCCCGAGCCGCTGCAGTCCGATCCTGCCGCCCTGCGCGGGGTCCTCCTGCAGTCCGTGGGCGCTGACCCCCGCGCTGCCCGGCCCGTGGCAGCCAGCACCGGGAATGACGCCCATGCGGCGCTTCGCACGGCGTACCGCAGGGGTGTGGTGGACCTCGCCGTCAAGGACCTGTGTGCGGCCGATCCGCTGGATTTCCTCCCGTCAGTGGGAGCGGAACTCGCGGACCTTGCCGGCGCAGCCATCGAAGCGGCCCTTGCCGTCTCGCGCGCAGAGGCGGGTGAGCAGTACGGCGCCGGGGACGTTGCCGACGTCGGCCTTGCCGTGATCGGGATGGGCAAGTGCGGCGCCCGCGAACTGAATTACATTTCCGACGTCGACGTCATCTACGTGGTGGACCCCGGCACCCTCGATGACGCGAAGGCGAACACCATAGGAACAGCGCTGGCGAGCGGAATCTCCCGCGCCATCTCCTCCGTTGCCCGTGAACCGGGCCTGTGGGAGGTGGACGCGAACCTTCGGCCGGAAGGAAAATCCGGACCATTGGTCCGCACCCTTGCCTCGCACCAGACGTACTATGCCCGCTGGGCTGAAAGCTGGGAGTTCCAGGCGCTGCTCAAGGCCCGGACCATTGCCGGCGACGCAGACCTTGGCCGCCGCTACGAGGAAGCCGTCGCACCGCTGATCTGGAGTTCGGCAAGCCGGGACGGATTCGTGGAATCGGTGCAGGCCATGCGCCGCCGGGTGACCGAACACATTCCGGCTGCGGAGGAGCAGCGCCAGATTAAGCTTGGCCGCGGCGGGCTGCGTGACGTCGAATTCACCGTGCAGCTGCTCCAGCTGGTCCACGGCAAAGCAGACGAAACACTCCGACGCCGGGACACTACCTCCGCCATCGCTGCCCTGTCGTCCGGGGGCTACATAGGCCGCTCGGACGCGGCCGCCTTCGACAACGCCTACCGCTACCTGCGCCTGCTGGAACACCGCATCCAGCTCTTCCAGCTGCGCAGGACGCACCTGATGCCCGTTGCCGAACCGGCGCTCAGGTCGCTGGCGAAAGCCGTGCTGGGCCCCTTCTCCAACGAGCGTCCCCATCCGGACGCGCTGCTGTCCACCTGGCAGAAAACCAAGCGCTCCGTCCGGGAACTGCATGAGCGCATCTTCTACCGGCCGCTGCTCAACACGGCGGCCAAGCTTAGCAGCGAAGACGCCAAGCTGACGCCGGAAGCAGCCGAGGGCCGCCTGGCTGCCCTGGGGTACCGGGACCCGAAGGGCGCCATGCGCCATATCGAGGCCCTGACCGCTGGCGTCAGCCGGCGCGCAGCCCTCCAGCGGCAGCTGCTGCCGATCCTGCTCGACTGGCTGGCTGAAGGCGTGGACGCGGACGCGGGGCTCCTTGCGTTCCGGCGCGTCAGCGAGGCCCTGGGAACCACGCACTGGTACCTGGGGATGCTCCGGGACTCCAATGCGGCCGCAGAGCGGTTGTGCCACATGCTGTCCAACTCACGGCTCATTGCGGATCTGCTGGAGGTTTCGCCGGAGTCGGTGGCCTGGCTGGGCCAGGACAAGGACCTGGCACCCGTGGGGTTCGATGCCCAGTGGCAGGAAATCACCTCCAAGATGTCGCGGCACGCGGATCCGGAAAGCGCCATGCGCCTCATCCGACTGATCCGGCGCCGTGAAATCCTCCGGATCGCCATCGCCGATTCAGCCGGACTGCTGGACCAGGACCAGGTGGGGAGGGCCCTGGCGGATACGGACAGGGCCGCGGTCCTGGGGGCCCTGCGCGTGGCGGAGGGCATCGTCTCCGCCAACGGGCCGCTGAAGACCACCGTGCTGGTGGTTGCCATGGGACGGCAGGGCGGCCGCGAGATCGGCTACGGTTCGGACGCGGATGTGATGTACGTGCACAGGGCCCTGCCCGGGTTCAGCCCCGAAGAAGCACAGGAACAGGCCACCCGGATCGTCAACAAAGTCTCCACCCTGTTGACCCAGCCCTTGAAGCCCGCCATCATGGCCGAGCGGGTGCTCCAGATGGACGCGGACCTGCGCCCCGAGGGGAAGAACGGTGCCATGGTCCGATCCCTCGACTCGTTCGCAGAATACTACCGGCGCTGGTCCCTCATCTGGGAGGCGCAGGCGCTGCTCAGGGCCCGTCCCATGGCCGGCAATGACGACCTGGCCAGGGACTTCCTGGAACTCATCGAGCCCATCAGGTATCCGGAATCGGTTGCGGAGACGGACGTGCGGGAAATTAGGCGGATCAAGGCGCGCGTGGAGTCCGAACGACTGCCCCGCGGCGCCGACCCCGCACGCCACCTCAAGCTGGGCCGGGGCGGATTGAGCGACGTCGAATGGCTTGTCCAGCTCCTGCAGCTGCAGCACGCCGGCAGCCACCCGGAGCTTCGGACCACGTCCACCCTGGAAGCGCTGGACGCTGCCGCCCGGACCGGCCTGCTCGCACAGGACGACGCCGGCCTGCTGGCCGCCGCCTGGCGTCTTGCAAGCCGGATCCGGTCCGCGAACGTCATCTGGAGCGGCAAGGCCTCGGACCTTCTGCCGTCGTCCCGGCGCGACCTGGAAGCCGTTGCCCGCTGGTGCGGATACGAACCGGGACAGGCAGCGGCACTGGAGGAGGACTACCTCCGGGTCAGCCGCCGGGCCCGGGCGGTCTTCGAGCGGGTCTTCTACGGCCAGTAGCCGGTAGGAGGCGGCGGAAGGTGGCAGGGACGGCTGACACCTGTCGGGGCCCGGTGCTAGGTTGAGCGCATGGCTAGCCAACTCTTCCTCAACCTGCCTGTCCAGGACCTCCAACGCTCAGTCGGTTTCTTCACGGCCCTGGGCTTCACCTTCAACCCCGATTTCACGGACGAGAACGCCACGTGCATGGTGGTCAACGAGAACGCGTACGTAATGCTCCTGGTGGAGGCCTATTTCAAGACCTTCACCACAAAGGGGGTCGCCAGCACCAGGGATTCAGCCGAGGCAATCATCGCCTACTCCGTGGACAGCAGGGAGGCCGTGGACCAGGCAGTGCAGTCTGCCCTGGCCAACGGCGGCTCCGCGTCCCAGGATGCCCAGGACTACGGCTTTATGTACAACCACAGCTTCCAGGACCCGGACGGGCACCTTTGGGAGGTCTTCTGGATGGACCCTGCTGGCCCGCCCGCGGAGTCCCCCTCAAACGAAGATTCTGCCGGACCGCAGACCTGAACGGCGTGGCCACGGACGTCTGGCTGATTTCGCTCCAGGACCTCGACGACGACGCCCGCGCCATCCACCTCGAGGCAGTTGCCGGCCTCGAAATGGGGCCAGGGCAGGACAGGTTTGTTGGCGATCCGCTCCGGATGGCCCTCACCGGGCTTGCCGAGGAATCACGCCGGCCCTATGTCATCGAGTCCGCCGGCCGGGCCGTCGGCGTCCTGACCCTGCAGGCCGCTGCGGCGCGCCTGGCCGGCTGGCCGGACGACCACTCTGCGTGGCTCCTGAGGGGCTTCCTGCTCGACAGGCGCGAACAGGGCAGGGGACTTGGTCCGCTCGCGGCAGCCGCCGCCGTGTCCGCCGCCCAAAAACTCACGGCCAGGCACCACACCGGGGAGGCCGGCGTCGTTCTTTCCGTCAATGAAGCGAACGCTGCGGGCCTGTCCGCCTACCGCCGGGCCGGGTTCGTGGACCGGGGACAATACACCGGCGGGCAGGCGGGTCCGCAGCGGATCATGTTCCGCAGTTTTTGACCACAATGGCATAACAGGCGGCGGGCCGTATTGCGCTGAGAAAGCGATTGCCCGATCATGTGGAATGGCGGTGTTCTTCAACCTTGTTGGGGGGAGGGCTGAAACTGGTCTTCGTCCCGGGGGGCATTCGTCAGGGGGTCCGGCTCCCGGTCTCAGCACGTCTGGAGCCGGGCTCCCACCTTCGGGCCACACGCAAAAGGCGGCCACCGGTGAACCGGTGGCCGCCTTTGGTGTCTCAGGAGACGGTGATGCTAGACGCCGTAGTAGAGCTCGAACTCGTAGGGGTTCGGGCGCAGGGACAGCGGGCGGATCTCGTTCTCGTACTTGTACTCGATCCAGGTGTCGATCAGGTCCTGGGTGAACACGCCGCCGGCCTGGAGGAACTCGTTGTCCTCGCGCAGGGCCTCCAGTGCTTCCTCGAGCGTGCCCGGAGCCTTGGGGATGTCCTTGGCCTCTTCGGCGGGGAGCTCGTAGAGGTCCTTGTCGATCGGGGCGGGGGGCTCAATGCGGTTGCGGATGCCGTCGATGCCGGCCATCAGCTGGGCAGCGAACGCCAGGTACGGGTTGGAGGAGGGGTCCGGAGCGCGGAACTCGATGCGCTTGGCCTTGGGGTTGGAGCCCGTGATCGGGATGCGGATACCTGCGGAGCGGTTGCCCTGCGAGTAGACCATGTTGACCGGAGCTTCGAAGCCCTTGACCAGGCGGCGGTAGGAGTTCACCGTCGGGTTGGTGAAGGCCAGGACGGCGGAGGCGTGCTTGAGCAGGCCGCCAATGTACCAGCGGGCGGTGTCGGACAGGCCGGCGTAGCCCTTCTCGTCGTAGAACAGCGGCTCGCCGCCGTTCCACAGCGACTGGTGGCAGTGCATGCCGGAGCCGTTGTCGCCAAAGACCGGCTTGGGCATGAACGTTACGGACTTGCCCCAGGCGTCTGCGGTGTTCTTGATGACGTACTTGAACTTCTGCAGGTCATCGGCAGCGTGCGTCAGGGTGGTGAACTTGTAGTTGATCTCAGCCTGGCCGGCGGATCCAACTTCGTGGTGGCTGCGCTCGACCTCAAGGCCGGCCTCGTCCAGGGCGACACACATGGCGTCGCGCAGGTCAGCCTGCTTGTCGGTGGGGGAAACCGGGAAGTAACCGCCCTTGACGGGGGTCTTGTAGCCCAGGTTTCCGCCTTCTTCCTCGCGGCCCGTGTTCCAGTGGGCTTCCTCGGAGTCGATCTTGTAGAAGCTGCCCTGCGGGGAGGACTGGTACTGCACGTTATCGAACACGAAGAACTCAGCTTCGGGAGCGAAGAACGCGGTGTCGGCGATGCCGGTGGAGGCCAGGTAGGCTTCGGCCTTCTCGGCCACGCCGCGGGGGTCGCGGTGGTACGGATCGCCAGTGCGGGGGTTGACGATGGAGAAGTTCAGCGCCAGCGTCTTCTCCATGCGGAAGGTGTCCAGGAACGCAGTGGTGACGTCCGGGATCAGCTGCATGTCAGATTCTGCAATGCCCTGGAAGCCACGGATGGAGGACCCGTCGAAGAGCTGGCCGTTGACGAAGAAGTCGGCGTCAACGCTCTTGGCCGGCACGTTGAAGTGCTGCTGGACGCCGGGGAGGTCGGTGAAGCGGATATCGACGAATTTAATATCTTCGTCCTTGATGAACTTGAGGACTTCGTCCGCAGTCTTGAACATCTATGCTCCTAACGCATATGTAATATCTGGCTGGCAAGCCAGCTGATCCAGCGCAATCCGACGCGCAGGGAAACGCAGTTTCCCTGCTGTAAGTACCCTGCTGGTATTACCTGCCCTCTACTGCCTGGCGGCGGATTGCTTGAAACTGGTAACAGCCTATGGACGCGGCATTTCCCGTCCGTGTCCGCATTGTTTCGGGCAGGTTACATAGTGCCCTGATATGGCAACGCTATCTTCCGTCCACTCTGTGGTCTAACTCCATCCACAGTGTGGTCGGCGGGAAGTCGCTAAGCTTGGACCGTGGTAGATCGCAAAGACATCGGCTCCTGGCTCTCCGGCCCCGACACATCGGGCATCTCGAAATATCCGGGGGAGCGGCTGGGACTGCCCGAGTCGGGGCCCGGCTCCATTGCGCGGGCGGGCCGCAGGATCGCGGCCATCATGATTGACTGGGGCATCGCGCTCCTGATCAGCAACTTCGCTTTCGGGGGAGATCCGTGGGCCACCCTGGCGATCTTCGCCGTCGAACAGACCCTGCTGATAGGAACCCTTGGCTACAGCATCGGACACCGTGCCATGGGCATCCACGTGGTCAAAGCCGGCGGCGGGCCGGCCGGGCCGCTGGCCGCGCTGGTGAGGTCCCTGCTGCTTTGCCTGGTCATCCCCGCGGTCATTTTCGACCCCGACCACCGGGGCCTCCACGACAAGGCCATGGACACGCTGCTGGTGCGGCGCTAAAGGCTGCAGCCCCGGACTTCCCGGCCTCGACGCCCCGCTATACGGAGCTGGCTTCCCGAACTGCCGCGGTGCCTGGTGATGCCGGTGCGGCGTCCAGGTAGTTCCGCTTGTCCGCCCAGCGTTCGAACAGGACCGTGGCGAACGGGAAAACGGCGGAGATGCCTGCGAACAGCGCCACGACGAAGGGCCACCGCTGCAGCCTCCAGAGGGCAAGGGCGGCAATGCCATAGCCCACAAAGAGTGCACCGTGTATTGGTCCGGCAACCTGGACGCCTATTTCGGTGGTTCCGGCAATCCATTTGAAGTACATGCCGATAAGGAGCGCCGCCCAGCTGAAGGCTTCGGCGATGGCCAGGATCCGGAATGCGCGGATCACCGCTGTTTTCTTGTAGGTCACGATAACGTCCTCTCCTGCCGTGAAAGCGGCAAAGAAACGCCCCGGCTGCCGGCAGGAGCCGGAACCGGGGCAGGTTCATAAACTAGCGTCCGCGGTTGGGACGCGCCTTGTAGGGGTCGATGCCCTTGGGGATCGGGAGGCGGTTGCCCAGTGAGGAGATGCGCTTGGACACTGCGTTCACCTCAAGCTTGGTCAGTTCCTTCTTGAGCTTGCCCATCTTCTTGGCCACCTCGCTGATGGGCACCTGCCCCTCGCCCCGGCCGCTTTCGATGACGTGGACGGTGACGTTCGGCAGTATGCGCGCAAGGCGTTTGCGTTCCGCGTCCAGCAGCGGCTTTACCCGGTGCGTGGGGCCTTCGCTGACAAGGACGACGCCGGGACGGCCAATGGCGCGGAAGACGGCGTCCTGCGTCCTTGGGTTAACGGCAACAGGCTGTTCCTCAGTGATCCAGCCGCGGCGGAGCGTTCCCAGTGCGGCGCCGGAAGCGCCGGGCTGGTTCTCGATCTGGGCGAATGCGGCGCGTTCTGCCCTGCGGGACAGGATGAACGTGGCGCCAAGCAGGCCCAGGGGGATGCCGATGATCAGGCCGGTGATCCAGTTATCCAGCCAGAAGCCCACCAGGAAGCTGACAGCCACGACGCCAAGAAAAACCAGCAGCATTAGCCACGGGACCATGGGGTCATGACGGCGGGTCATGGTGAAGACTTCGCGGATCTGCTTGAGCCGGCTGGGCTTCTTGGCCTTCGCTTCTTTCGGCTTGCGGGAGAAGAGGCCACGCTTGACTGCGCTGGAGCCAGACGGAGTGGAGTTGCTGGAATCAGGGGATTTCGCCATAGTGCCTTAATTCTACGTGACCAAAGCGGAAGGGCCGGCACCGAATTGTTCAGGTGCCGGCCCGTCGGGGACGCTGCGTTTTATGGGTACTTCAGATCAGTGGTGTGCTGCGATGAGGGAGCTGGCTTCCTGGCGGGTGCTGCCGGAGGATTCGATGTGGGCGAGTTCGGCGGGGATCTCCCAGCCT
>NZ_JCAXEF010000013.1:0-96198 GCF_059758765.1 Pseudarthrobacter sp. GQ63 | reverse complement strand
TCCGAAGGCCAACACGCCGCCACCGACGTCAAAGACCGCACCACCGACGCCGCAGGCAACGTCAAGAACACCTAAATTGTGTGGATAAGAAAACAGGCCGGCTCCTTTCGGAGCCGGCCTGTTGCCGTTAACGCTATGAGTGCTGCCTGCACGGGCTGGCGCCTGCCAGCCCGCGTACGTATGGGGCGAACCAGGCTACCGCTTGCCCTTCTTCCGTGAACCCTTGCCCCGCCCCTTGTCCGGGTTCGGCGCGTACCGCTGGGCCACCTTGGGCGCCTTCTTGGCCCCGGTACCCCGACGGTCCGGTTTGGGCTCTTTCTTGGTTTTCACCGGCTGGGCCGACGGCTGGCGGGAGCTTTGCGCAGTCCGTCCGCGGACAATCCCGATGAACTCCTCAATCACTTCATCCGTTGAATCCGAGGCCCACGCCACGGCGATCTCCGTGCCGGGGGCACCGGTGAGCCGCCGCGCCACGGTGTCCTTGACGTTGAAGTGGCGGGCGACGGACATGGGGAGGATGGCCAGTCCGGCGCCCGTGGCCACCACCTGCAGCGCGGGCCCGGGGCCTCCGAGTGCAGCCACGTCAAGGAAGGACTCCTGTTCCAGGTCGGCCAAGGCCACTTCCTCGAACACGGAAATCTCATGGCCCTTGGGCGCCACCACTACCGGCTGCTCCTCGTACAGCGGAATGACGCTGAGGCCTTCGCGCTCCACGGGGAGCCGGACGAAGCTGAGGTCGGCTGAACCCTCGCGGAGCACCTCAACCTGCGCGCCGTCGTCGGACATAAACGCCTGCAGCGGTACGTCCGGCATCCGCTCTTCCCACCGCCGGATCCATTTGCCCGGGGTTACCCCGGCCACATAGGCAATGCGGAGCAGGCGGGGGGCGGTGTCTTCCGCCTGCCCGGCCGGCTGGTCCTGGTCACCGGGACCGGTTGTCTGGGGGATGTCGTGGGAGGGCACGTCTTCACAGTACCGTCCGCCCGGATACCCTTGAAGCATGACCTCTGCGAACTCCCAGTCCATGAAGCCGGCCACTGTTGCCAAGAAACTTGGCATCTATCTGCCCGCAACACCGCAGGAGTTCCAGGATTCGACCATCACCCGCGCCGAGTTCGCCGAACTGCAGGCCAACCCGCCGGAATGGCTTGCCGAGCTCCGCCGCAACGGCCCGCACCCCCGCCCGGTGGTGGCGCAGAAGCTGAACGTGTCCATCAGCGGCCTGGCGCGCGGCGGCGTTGAGGACGCGCTGACGACGGCGGAGATCACCGCGCTGCTGCAGGCTCCCCCGCAGTGGCTGGTCACCGAGCGGGCCACGCATGCCGCCGTCCGGGCCGAGGCGCAGCGCGTCAAGGAAGAATCCGCGAAGAAGGACGCCAAGAAGGCCCGCGCCAAGGCCGAGTAGGCCCGCTCGAACCGCAACGGTCCCGGGAGGCTCAGTCCTGGTGCAGCTGGATGTAGTTGCCGCAGCCGTCGTCGAACACGGCGCTGATCCCGGAGGGGTCCTCGGCCGGCTCGCCCTTGAAGCTGACCCCCGCCGCCAGCAGCCGCTCATACTCCGCCCGCACGTCCGGCACGCCGAAGACAATGGCCGGGAGCCCGGCGTCGTGCACGGCGTTCATGTACGCGGCGCCGATCGGGTTGTCGCTGGGCTCCAGCAGCAGCCCCACGGAGCCGGCGTCCGAGCCGGGGTCCTTGATGATGTACATGTTGTGCTCGGGCATGGCCATCAGCGTCTCGAAGCCCAGCGTTCCTGTGTAGAAGGCGTGGGCGGCGGCGGGGTCCTTGACGTGGATGCTGCACATTTTGAGTCTCATGGACCCACGGTACGTGGCGTTCAGCCCTCCGGAAAGATGCCCGTTCCGGCCCCGGCCGTCCGGACCATTGACCGGCCATCAGGAACGGGGTGGAATGGAATTACCAGCCCGGGATTCCGCGGCCCGGGCACGCGCTGGAAGTCAGGTGTCGGCCATGGGGGAAGGATTCTTCGAGGGTCTGGTCCAGGGGGCCTGGGCCCTGCTGCTGTGCGGCCCGGTGCTGGTGGCCAGTGTTGCGGCCACCGTCTTCGTGGTCCGGCGCCGCGCCCTTGCCGGAGGAAACGGGCCAACTGAGCGTTCGGACCAGCTGTTCTGGGACCTGTTCCTTGGGGCAGCCGTTGCTGTTCCCGCCTTGCTGATCCCCACGATGGTCTCGCCGTGGACAGGCCTGTTCCTGGGAGCAGCCGGCATTGCCGCCGGCGTGGCCGCCTACCGGGGGACGCCGAAGTATCTTGCGCGGCGTGCGGCGCGCGACGACTACCGGGCGGTGGAGTCCGCGCACCTTGCAGCGCAGGCCCGGCACGACGAGCTGATCGCCCGGTGGCGGCGGTATGAGCTGGATCCGGCCTGCTCCATTGATTATCCCGCGCTGACGGACGTCCGGACCCCCGAGACCTCGGCCCTTATCAAGGCCATGCGGCAGGCTGACGAGCTGCGCGGTGCGCCCCACCGGGGATATCCCGACGCCGTCACCAGCCTGGGTGCCACCCTTGCCGCTGCTGAGAAGGCAGCGGGCGTCCCGGCGGAACAGGCGTAGACGTTACCCGCTGTGTCGCAGGCCGTGGAACGGGTAACCCTGCGGCGATAACATCCAATGATGGATCCCCAGGAGTTGCCAACCCATGACCAGTTCGGCCGGCGGCTGGAGGACCGCGGTGCCTGGCGGCAGGCCACCACCCTGGCTGCGGCCGGCGAACTGACTGCCCGCTGGCTGGAAGGCGAAAGCCAGTACCAGCCCGGAACCTTCGCCCCCGGCTTTGACGACGAAACCCGGCCGATTGCGTCTTCCCTCGCGGAACTGAACCGCAACGGACTCTTCACCAAGGAGTCCCAGCCCGGCCTCCGCCCGGGTCCGGCGGCGCAGCGGCAGTACGTGACGGGGTTCTGCTCCGCGGCCGCCGCCTCAGCCCTGATCGGCCTGTCCTCCCGCACGGAGCTGGTCACCGTGGCGCACGCCCCCGGCGAGTCCAGCAGCGCCGCGATCCCGGTGACGCTGGCAGGCACTGAAGTCACCACGGTGCTGGGTTCCAGCGAGAATCCGGTGGACGAGGAACAGATCCGTGACTGGGCCGAGGAAACCAACGAATCGCTGGCGCTGCTGCTCGCCGACTCCTGGTATCTGGAGGTCTTCGACCCCGCCTGGGGCAGGAATGACCTGCTGCTCCCGGAGGTGCTGGCCGCCCTCTCAGCGGTGGAGCCCGGTTAAGGGCACACAGCAGAAGGGCGGGGCGGCCTCAGCCGCCCCGCCCGTCGAATTCGCTGGCAGGCCCTAGAGGTCCACCGTGCCGCTCTCGCCGACGCTCATCTGGCTGTTGGTGACCTTGGACTTGACCCACTGGAGCACCGTGGCGGCGGTGCCGCCGGGGCTGGTCCAGTATTCTGCCGAGTCCGAGTCAACGCGGAGCAGGCACACCTCAGGGGTGTCCGGACCGTCCGGGAACCATGCTTCGACAGCCTGGTTCCACATTTCGCGGATCTTCTCCCGGTCCGTGACAACCTCGGCCGTGCCCGCAACGGAGACCCATTCGGTGTTCTTGCCAAAGGAGACGTTGACGCGGGGGTCCGCCCGGACATGGGCCACCTGCGAGGTGCCAAGGCCCGTAAAGAACCACATGTCGCCGTCGTCCTTCACGTCCTGGACAGCCAGCGGCCGGCTCACGAGGGCGCCTTCTTCGTTGATGGTGGTCAACATCCCGATGTGGGAACCGTTGATGATGTCCGTAACCTTGCTGATGCTCTCAGTGTCAGTCATATCTCACCTCGTTCGTCTGCGTGCGGGGGAACTCCCCACGGGCCAGCCTATTGGTAAGCATGCTTATTTTCCAGCCCGGAAGGGCCTGTCCGCCCTGCGCTGAAACCGGGGTCAGGCTCCGGCCGGGACGGCCACGCGGGCCGCTTCGAGGATCCGGGCCGCGGTGTGCCGGCCCATCCGAATGGCTCCGTCAACATGCTGGTAGCCTTCGGCGGCCAGGTCGGAGGAGGACCAGTAGATGGGACCCACCGGGGCATGCTGGTCCTTGCCGTAGCGGTGCAGGCCGCCGAGGTCGTAACTTGAGGCGTAGGCGCCGCGGGTCCACTCCTCGGAACCCCAGTCCGATTCGTAGTACACCTCCGGTTCCAGCGCCTCGGCGCCGAGGAACCCGGCAATGGACTCCAGGATGGCGCGCCTGCGCTCTTCGGCACCCAACTCGAAGACGGCGTCGGCCTTCTCATCCGAGACGAACCCCACCAGGGTGCCCCTGGTGTCGCCGAAGTTGGTGTTGTCGTACACCTCCTGGACCAGGGATCCGGCGCCGAAGCAGGTACCGGACAGTCCGGAGTTCCGCCAGAACGGGCGGCTGTAGACGGCGTGGACCTTGATGACCAGGCCCAGCGACTGGTGCTGGTGCATCTGGTGCTGGCGGCGGGGCAGCGGCGGGTTGAAGGAGACGCGTGAATAGAGGTTGGGCGGCACGGCCATGATCACGAACCGCGCGTTGACGGTTGCCCCGTCCGAGACCACTTTGACGCTGTGGCCTTCGGTGTCCGGCTCCCAGTTGATGGTGCGCACCGGGGAGTTAAGGACGACGTCGTCCCCCAGCTCCTGCGCGAGCAGCAGGGAGACCTGCTGCATTCCTCCCACCACGCGCCGGTCCAGGATGAAGTCTTCATCCGTGAGGTGGGTAAAGGACCCCGCCGACGCCGCCATCAGCACGGCCTGCAGGGCAGAGAAGGCGTGGGCCGGCTTGGTGAGCATGCCGCCGGCGATGAAGAGGCCGATGTTGTTGCACGCTTCCTCATTGGACGAGTGCTGCCGCAGCCAGTGATGGAAGGAGATGGTGTCCAGCTCGCGCGCCTTCGGGTGCGCCCATGGCTCGGTGGCTCCGATTTCCGCTGCAAGCCCGTCCAGCAGTGCGGTCAGTTTGTCCATCTCGGCCTTCGTGTCCGGGTCCACGGGGAACGAATCGCCGGTGTAGCGCACGGGGACCCCGTCCGCGCCGATGTACATCGACTCGCCCTCGCGGTACCGGGGGTAGGTCTGCAGGCCCAGTTCGTCCAGGAGTTCCAGGAGTACGGTCTGGTCCGGCGAGACCCACTGGCCGCCGATCTCCAGCATGGCGCCGTCAACCGTGCCGGTCCAGGTGCGGCCGCCCACGCGGTCCCTCGCCTCGAGCACGGCAACGGTCAGGCCGGCCTTCTTCAGTTCACGGGCTGCGGTGAGTCCGGACGGCCCGGCTCCAACGACCACGACGTCGCGGTTCAGGTTCAGCATGATGTCCTCTCTTTGGTCCTGCCAGGTGACGGGAACCACTAAATGAATGGCATTCATTTATTAGAACTATAGCCGGTCCTGTCATGGACGGGAAGTGCCCGGTGGAATAATGCTGGAGACCACCGACGAAAGGGCAGGCATGCCGGCAGTATCAGCCACTCAGGGGCGCCCCGCGGGGAGTGCCGGCACCCAGAGGCGAAGGGCCGGCAGGCCGTCGGCCGCCGTCCTGGACAAGGCCGGAATCACCACGGCGGCACTGGAGCTGATCAACCGCAAGGGATATGACGGCCTCACCATGGCCGCACTGGCCAAGGAACTGGACGTGGCGCCGTCGGCCCTCTACAACCACGTGGCAGCCAAGCGGGACGTCCTCCTCCTGGTGGAGGACCACCTCACCTCACTGGTGGATGTGTCCGGCTTCGGCTCGGCACCGTGGGAGGAAGCCGTCCGCGGCTGGGCCTGGAGCTACCGGAACGTCTTCGCCGAGCACACGCCGCTCATCCCGGTCATCGCCGTCCTTCCGGTGACTGACGCGCCGCAGACCCTGGCCATGTACGAGACCGTCAGCAAGGGATTCCTCGACGCCGGATTCCCGCAGGAGCGGATTGTCTCCTCCATCGTGGCCCTGGAATCCTTTATTTTTGGCTCCGCCTATGACGTGACGGCGCCGGCCGATATTTTCGAGTCGGGCTCCATGGCGAAGGCAACGCCGCACTTCACGGCTGCCGTGCGGAGCGCAGAGGGACAGGTGGACGGGCCGCCCGCAGACGCGGCGTTCAGCCTGGGGCTTGAGGCGCTCATCGCAGGACTGGGCGCCCTGCGGGAGCAGCGGGATTAATCCAGCCTCCCCACAACATTCCCCGGTGGAATGGGTTCCACTTGTAATACAAGTACTCCACTTATATCCTAAGAGGGCGGGCGAAGGAGCCCGCCCCCGCCTGAAGGAGAACCCGTGAGTACCGTCGATCTGATCCGGCACGTCAAGCTGTCCACCGCCCGCCTGCCCCTCGCTGTTCCCATCAGCGACGCGAAGGTCTTCACGGGCCGGCAGAAGCCCATGACCGAGGTCATCTTCCTCTTCGCCGAAATCACCACGGAACTGGGGCACACCGGCGTCGGCTTCAGCTACTCCAAGCGCGCCGGCGGTCCGGCGCAGTACGCACATGCCAAGGAGGTCGCCGGCGGCATCATAGGCGAGGATCCCAACGACATCGCGAAGATCTACACCAAGCTGCTGTGGGCCGGAGCGTCCGTGGGCCGCTCGGGGGTGGCCACGCAGGCCCTGGCCGCAATCGACATTGCCCTCTACGACCTCAAAGCCAAGCGGGCCGGCCTGCCCCTGGCAAAGTTCATGGGCTCATACCGCGACTCCGTGCAGACCTACAACACCTCCGGCGGCTTCCTCAACGCCAGCCTCGAGGAAGTACAAGCCCGCGCCACGCAGTCGCTGGAGGAGGGCATCGGCGGCATCAAGATCAAGGTTGGCCTGCCGGACAGCAAGGAGGACCTCCGCCGTGTCGCCGGGATCCGCGAGCACATTGGCTGGGACGTTCCACTGATGGTGGATGCCAACCAGCAGTGGGACCGTGCCACCGCCCTGCGGATGGGCCGCCAGCTCGAGGAGTTCAACCTCATCTGGATCGAAGAGCCCCTGGACGCCTACGACTTCGAGGGCCACGCGCACCTGGCACAGGTCCTGGACACTCCCATCGCCACCGGGGAAATGCTCGCCTCCGTGGCCGAACACAAGGGCCTCATCAGCGCGAACGGCTGCGACATCATCCAGCCGGATGCGCCCCGGGTGGGCGGCATTACCCAGTTCCTGCGCCTTGCCGCCCTGGCGGATGAGCGCGGCCTGGGCCTGGCACCGCATTTCGCCATGGAAATCCACCTGCACCTGGCCGCCGCCTACCCGCGCGAGCCCTGGGTGGAACACTTCGACTGGCTGGATCCGCTGTTCAACGAACGCCTCGAAACCAAGAACGGCAGGATGATCGTCCCGGACCGCCCCGGCCTGGGCATCACCCTGAGCGACCAGGCGCGCGCCTGGACCACCGAATCAGTGGAGTTCGGCGCGTAACCTAGTTGCCATGAGCCGGAACCTCACCGCGGACCTCGCCGCTGACCTTCGCACCCGCATCGTCGACGGCGTCATCCAGCCGGGCGAGAAGCTCCCCAGCGAAAACACCCTGATCAGCGACTTTGGCGTCAGCCGTACCGTGGTGCGTGCCGCCCTGACCCGGCTGCAGGCCGAGGGACTTGTGGAAACCGAACGGGGAAGGGGCAGCTTTGCCCTCACCCCGCCGTCGGACGGACCCTCTCCTGCTCCGGGGGCGCGTCCGGTGGCCACCATGGAGGACCGGCTGCACCTGCTGGCGTTCCGCATGGGGGTGGAAGCGGAGGCCGCGGCACTGGCAGCGCGCAACCATACAGAGCGGCAGTTGCGGGCCGTCACCGCAGCGCTGGAGGAATTCACCGCAAGCGCGGGGCACCCGGCGCACGCCATGAAGTCGGACTTCGAGTTCCACCGGGCCGTAGCCGCCGCTTCCGGCAACCCCTATTATTCCGATTGCCTCGCGGCGCTGGGCCAGACGATGATCGCGATGCCGCGCACCCGGCTGATGACCGGCGTCGAACACTACGGCCGGGACCACTTTGACCAGGTGGTGCAGGAACACAGGTCCATCGCGGAGGCCATCGCGGACGGGGATGAGGCTGCCGCGGCGGCTGCCATGCGCAGCCACCTGGCGAATTCACGACGCCGGTTCAAGGCATCGGCGCGTCCCTAGCGGGCGGGGAATATCGCCGCCGCGTGGCACCAACCCGGCTCCCGTCGTCGAACCAGGCTGTGCGGCACCCGGGCTTGGACATAACACCCCGTAACACCTGGGTGAGAAGTCCAAACAGCGGTGCAATCAGCATTATGCAAACTCAGTGAACGCAGAAGAGCCCCGGTCCTTAGACCGGGGCTCTTCCTGTTTGCGTGCGCGAGGGGGGATTTGAACCCCCACACCCTTTCGGATACTGGCACCTGAAGCCAGCGCGTCTGCCGTTCCGCCACTCGCGCGCAACTTCTTTCATCCGGCCACGGCCGGTTTCCCGGATCCGCAACCCTGTGAAAGCAGCGAGATCAAGCATAACGGACAGTGGACGGAAATTACCAATTGGGCTTCCGTGCGCCTGCCCGGCTCCGGCGGAACCCGGAAATTCGTGCCCCCGCCCGGGGATGGAACTGGGGCCGGATCCGGCCCGGCTGCGGCTTCGGAGTGAACTTTTGCAGGCGGCGGGCCGTTGTTGATTAAGGTCATTCACAGGCCTGCCCAGTAGTATCGGATGTAGGAGTGGCTGCCGCACGCGCGCACGCTCCTGAGTTGTGAACTGCACGGCGGGTGAAGTTCCGGAACGGAAACTGCCCCGCAGCCGGGGGGAAAGGAGAAGAATCATGGGTCTGCTGGACAAAGTTGAACGCGGCATTGAAAAGGCTGTCCGGGGCGTCTTCTCCACCGGCTCCCGCGCCCAGGTTGAGCCTGTGGAAATCGCCAGCAGGCTGCGCCGCGAGGTGGACCACAAGGCCCTTACGGTCTCGGCCGGCCGCACACTGGCACCCAACGTTTTCGACGTCCAGCTCAGTGAAGACGACTTCAAGAGGGCCCAGGAATGGGGCACCCCGCTGGCCGAAGAACTGTGCGATGTGGTGATCAACCACGTCCGCAGCCAGGGCTACACGCTTCAGGGATCGGTGCGGATTTCGTTCCGCCGGGACACGGAGCTGCGCGCCGGCGACTTTGAAATCATCTCCACCACCGAAAAGACCCAGGGTTCCCCGGCGGGCGCCCCCGCACGCTCCAACGTGCCGGCAGCTCCCAGCCGCCAGCCGGTCCGGCTCCAGCCCGTCCTGGACATCGACGGGCAGCGCTACTCCCTCAACGCGCCGTCCATCGTGCTGGGCAGGTCCTCCGATGCCGACATCCATGTCGAGGACACCGGCGTTTCCCGCCGCCACCTGGAAATCCGCACGGCCGACGGCGTGACCAGCGCAGTGGATATGGGATCCACCAACGGCAGCTACGTCAACGGGCAGAAGGTGTCAGGGAGCACCGAGCTCACTGACGGCTCCACCATCACTATGGGACGGACAAAAATCATCTTCCGCCTTCTGCCTGCCGGCCCTGGTGGCCGCGCATGAGCGACCTGACCATCACAGCCCTGCGCTTTGGCTTCCTCCTGCTCCTCTGGGTGCTGATTTTCAGCATCGTGTCAGCGATGCGGCGGGACCTCATGGTGGGGCGCAAGGCGGCGTCCGGCGCTCCAACCCAACGCGAGGTCCGCAAAAACCCGGGCCTGGCGGAAGCCGCCCCGCAGCCGGTTAAGCAGCAGGCCCACCAGTTGGTTGTCATCGAGGGACCGCTGAAGGGAACCACCCTTCCGCTTGCCGCCAGCCCCATCCTCCTGGGACGGGCCCAGGAGGCCACGCTGGTCCTGGAGGACGACTACGCCTCCGGCCGCCACGCACGGCTGTTCCCCCAGGGCAGCCGCTGGTTCATCGAGGATCTCGGCTCAACGAATGGAACGTACCTGGCGGACCAGCAACTTACCCGTGCCCTGCCGGTTGAGCCAGGGGTACCCGTGAGAATCGGCAAGACGGTTATCGAATTGAGGCCATAGCCGTGGCCGCCACGCAATTCCCCGCAAACGGGCACCAGCCCCCGCGGCGGCCCCTCATCATGCGCTTCGCCGCGCGCTCCGACGTCGGCCGCATCCGCTCCAAGAATGACGATTCCGCCTACGCAGGGCGGCACCTCGCCGTCGTCGCGGACGGAATGGGTGGCCACGCAGGCGGCGATGTTGCCTCCGCCGCCACCGTCCTGGACATGATCCACCTGGACCGCGGCGGCTACCAGGGTGACGCCGGCACGGTCCTTGCCGATGAAATCCAGACCGCGAATTCGCTGCTGTCCGAACTGGTGCACCAGAACCCCAAGCTCGCGGGAATGGGCACCACGGTCACGGCCCTCCTGCTGGCCGAGGGAAAGCTCCACTTCGCACACATTGGCGATTCCCGGGCCTACCGCCTGCGCGACGGCGAGTTCAAGCAGGTGAGCGTGGACCACACGTTCGTCCAGCGGCTCATCGACGAAGGCAGGCTCCGCCCGGAGGAGGCCGAGAGCCACCCGCACAAGAACGTCCTGATGCGGGTCCTTGGCGACGTCGACGCCAGTCCCGAACTTGATCTCGACACCCTGGACGTTCGGCCGGGCGACCGCTGGCTGCTTTGCTCCGACGGGCTCAACTACGTTGCGGGCCACGCCGTGGAGCGGACGGTACGGGAGACCAAGGACCTCCGCGAGTGCGTGGAAACCCTGGTTGACCTGACCCTCGAAGCCGGATCCCCGGACAACGTCACCGTGATCATGGTGGAAATCGTCGAAGAAACGCCCGACGACGTCAGTACGGCCGCCGTCGAAGTCATTCCGTCCACGAATGCCGCCTTGGCCGCTGCCGCGGCAGCCCGGAAGGACACCCCGCCGGAGGGCAGGAATGCCTCTGCCCAGGATGCCGGGGACCCTGCCTCCACCGAAGCGAAGGACTCGGGAGGTTCCAAGGACGCCGGCGGTGCTCCGTCCGTGCAGGCGGGCGCCACCGATCCGCACCTGGGCGAGCACCTGTCCGCGGAAGTCCTGCGGGAAGAGCTGGCGTCGCGACCGCACGAACTTGTGGGTGCTGCCGCTGCGGCCGCCGAGTCCGGTTCCATCCCCACCATCGCGGGGCGCACTGTGGCGCGCAGGGCAGCAACCCTCCTCACCCACAGGGCCGAACAGCCGGGCAACGACGCCGAGGAAGCCCTCGTACCGCCCAAGCCGCGCCGGTGGGTCACCTGGACCATCGCCGCTTCGGTGCTGGTGGCGCTGACTGTGGGCCTGTGGCTGGGCTATGCCTGGACGCAGACCCGGTACTACGTGGGCGAATTCGATTCACGGGTGGCTATCTACAACGGGGTTTCGCAGCGCCTGGGACCCATCGGACTGTCCAGCCTGGAGACCGTCACGGAGATCCGGATGGATTCCCTGCCGCCCTTTTCCCAGCAGCGGGTCCGCCAGACCGTTCCCGCCAACGACCTGTACGACGCCCAGCGCATCGTAAAGAACCTTGAGCTCACCGGGACCACGTCTCCAGAACAGGACTGCCCGGCGCCTTCTCCGTCCCCGGCAGCCTCCACCCCTGCCCCGGCGCCCACGGACTCCGCGGCCGCTGCACCGGCCCCGGACGCTTCGCCTGCGCCGGCGGGCCCATCCCCCTCACCCAGCCCCTCCGTCACCTGCGAGGCGGTCCAATGAGCCAGCTCAGCACCATGCCCAAACCGCGCCGCAACGTAGAACTTGCACTGCTCCTGCTCGCCCTCGCCGTAGGCATCGGCGCCAACATGCTGGTGGGCATCGACCGGGAGAACGCGTTTGATTCCGACTTCTGGTTCCAGTCCGGCCTCCTGGCCGTTGCTGCCCTGGTCTTCCACGGCGTCCTTCGCCTTCGCGCAAAGTATGCAGATCCGGTAATACTTCCGCTCGTGGTCGCGCTGAACGGGATCGGGCTTGCCATGATCCACCGGCTGGACGCCCCCGGTGACGACACCGGAAACAACCAGCTCCGCTGGACACTCATCGCCATGGCCGTGGCCATCGGGGTGATCTGGTTCCTGAAGGACCACAGGATCCTCCGCCGGTTCACCTTCATTTCACTGGCTGCCAGCGCACTCCTCCTGATCCTGCCGCTTGTTCCGGGCATCACCGCCGGCGAGATCCTCGGCGCACGGGTCTGGATCCGCCTAGGCCCCATGACGTTCCAGCCCGGCGAGGTCGCGAAGATCACCCTGGCTATATTCTTCGCTGGTTATCTTTCCTCCAACCGGGACCTGATCCTGCTGGCGGGCCGCAAGGTGGGGCCGCTGCAGTTCCCGCGTTTCAAGGACATGGGCCCCATGATCACCGCGTGGCTGGTCAGCATCGGTGTGCTCATCTTCCAGCGGGACCTGGGCTCCTCCATCCTCTTCTTTGGCCTGTTCATCGTGATGATCTACGTGGCCACCAGCCGGATCAGCTGGGTTGTCATAGGCCTGGCCCTCATCGCCGGCGGCGGGTTCGTGGCCGCCCAGGTGTTCTCCCACGTGCAGCTGCGCATCGACGGCTGGCTCAATGCCTTCACACCGGAGGTCTACGACCGGTTTCCCGGCGGAAGCCGGCAAATCATTCAAGGGCTCTTCGGCATGGCCAACGGCGGCCTGGTGGGCACGGGACTGGGCCAGGGCCGCCCGGACCTGGTTCCCTTCGCGAACAGCGACATGATCATTGCTTCCCTGGGCGAGGAATTGGGGCTCATCGGCCTGTTCGCCGTCGTCCTGATGTACCTGCTGCTGTTCACCCGCGGTTTCCGGGCTGCCCTGGGCACCCGGGACGCGTTCGGAAAGCTCCTTGCCTGCGGGCTGTCCTTCGCCGTGGCGCTGCAGTGCTTTGTGGTGATCGGCGGCGTGACCCGCCTGATTCCGCTGACGGGCCTCACCACACCGTTCCTGGCGGCGGGCGGCTCGTCCCTGCTGGCCAACTGGATCATTGTTGGCCTGCTCCTGATGATTTCGCACACCGCGCGCGGCCCCGTGGACACCACTCCCTTGCCGCCGGGCAAAGGATCGGAAGCACCAGGCATTGATACTCCTACCGAGGCGGTGAAACACCTGTGAACCAGGCAATACGGCATTCATGGGTGGCGGCCGTCGCCATGTTCGCACTCATCTTTGGAGCCATCAGCTACGTCCAGGTGATCGGGGCCGACGAACTCAAGGCCAACCCCTGGAACCAGCGCGCCGTCCTGCAGAGCTTCTGCAACGACCGTGGCGCCGTCATTGTGGGTGGATCCCCCGTGGCGGAATCCGTGGAGACCGGTTCGGAAACCTGCGCCTTCCAGCGCACGTACCCGCAGCCGGAGGCCTACGCAGGGATCACGGGGTACTTCTCGCAGAACTTCGGCGCCACCGGCCTGGAGCAGTCCATGGGAGCGGAGCTTGCCGGCAACTCGGACCAGCTGTTCCTGGACCGGGTGGGGCAGCTGTTCCTCGGAAACCAGCCCAAGGGCGCATCGGTGGAACTCACCATCGACCCCGAAATCCAGCAGCTGGCCTATAGTCTGATCCCGGACGGGCAGCGTGGCTCCATTGTGGTCACCAATCCCAAGACCGGCGCCATCCTGGCCATGGTGTCCAAGCCGTCCTATGATCCGAACCTGGTGGCCACCCAGGACCTCGCCGCGGCCGATGCCAGCATGAATGAACTGATCAAGGTGCCCGGGATCAACCTGAACCCGAACGTCAGCGGACCCACCGGGGAACTGCTGGCCCCTGGCTCAGTGTTCAAGCTGGTGGATACCGCAGCGGCCCTGGCATCCGGGAAGTACAACAAGGACAGCGAACTCCCCAACCCTGCGGAGCTGCCCTTCGAGGGCATCCAGTACCGCCTGCCCAACTACGCGGGCGGCAACTGCTACACCCGGGACACAGCCAGTTTCGCCTTCGCACTCCAGCAGTCCTGCAACACCCCCTTCGCAAGCATTGCCCTGGACCTTGGCCGTGACGCCATTGCCGAACAGGCGGCGAAGTTCGGGTTCGGCCAGGACATGGGCGATCAGCTCAAGCTGGACTACGCCAGCGGCAACACCTTCCCTGATGACCTCGACGGCCCCGGCCTGGCGCAGTCCGTCATCGGGCAGAAGGACGTCAGGGCTACGCCGTTGCAGGTGGCACTGATGACCGCCGCAATCGCGAACGACGGCGTCCAGATGCAGCCCACCCTCATCAAGACCCTGCGCTCCCCGGACCTCCGCGTGATTGATGAACCCCAGCCAAAGCAGTTGCGGACCTCCACTACCCCGGACATCGCCAACCAGATTACGGAGTGGATGGTAAGTGCGGTCAGCGAGGGCATCGCCAACCGGGCGGCTGTTCCCGGCGTCCAGGTGGCAGGAAAGACCGGAACCGCCGAGCTGGGCAACGGAGCGAACAACTCCTGGTTCACCGGCTTTGCCCCCGCAAACAACCCCCAGGTGGGTGTCACGATCGTCATGGAAGGCGTGGACATCACCACCGGAGCCCAGCTAACCAGTCCGAACGCGAAGAGAATTTTTGAGGCGGTGTTGAATAAGTGAGGCCTACAACCGGAATCACCCTCGGCGGGCGGTTCCAGCTGACCACGCGGATCGCGATTGGTGGCATGGGTGAAGTGTGGAAGGCGAAAGACCTCGTCCTGGGCCGCATCGTCGCGATCAAGGTGCTGAAAGAGGAGTACACGGGCGATCCCGGGTTCCTCCAGCGTTTCCGTGCCGAGGCCCGCCACACAGCACTCCTGAACCACGTGGGCATCGCCAACGTCTTTGACTATGGCGAGGAGGAAGGTTCCGCCTACCTGGTCATGGAGCTGGTCCCCGGCCAGCCGCTGAGCAGCATCATCGAACATGAGCAGGTCCTTTCGCCGGACCGTACGCTGTCCATCATCGCGCAGACCGCCCGCGCCCTCTCCGTTGCGCACGCGCAGGGCCTGGTGCACCGCGACGTGAAGCCAGGCAACCTCCTGATCACCCCTGACGGACGGGTCAAGGTCACGGACTTCGGCATTGCCCGCCTCGCCAACCAGGTGCCGCTCACCCAGACCGGCCAGGTGATGGGCACGGCGCAGTACCTGGCACCCGAGCAGGCCACCGGCCAGACAGCCACCGGTTCGTCGGACATCTACGCGCTGGGCGTCATCGGCTATGAGTGCCTGACCGGCCACCGCCCCTTCTCCGGCGAATCCCAGATTGCGATTGCCCTCGCCCAGGTCAATGACGCTCCGCCGCCCCTGCCGGAATCACTGCCCACCCCGGTACGTGCCCTCCTGATGTCCATGCTGGCCAAGGACCCCAAGGACCGTCCGGAGAACGCCATCAAGCTGGCCGAAGCAGCAGAGGCCATCCGCAACGGTGACATCAGCGCAGCCCGCGCAGCCGTCCCGGGAATGCTCCTCTTCGACGCTGACACCGGCCCCATCACGGCTCCGGTAGACACTGCGACGGCGCCGACCGGCGTCATCGGCGCACAGCGGGATGATTCCACAGACCGGACTTCAGCTCTGCCGGTTGTTGGCGCGGGTGCAGCGGGTGCAGCCGCTGGAGCGGCGGCCGGCGCTGCGGGTGCAGCAGCCGACGCCGATGCCCCCCAGGGGACGCTGGCCCGGGCCAACGCCCTCGCTGCGGAGCGCAAGTGGGTTCCGGAAGACACAACGTACGACGACGATCCCGCCGATGAGCCCCAGCGCAAGGGCCGCAGTCCCTGGACCTGGCCGCTCATCGCCCTGATCCTGCTGCTGCTGTTCGCGCTGGTGGGGTTCTTCCTCAGCCAGCGGGGAATCCTTTTCCCCTCCGAGGACCCCACGTCCGGTGTAACCACCAGCAGCGCGGCACCGAGCAGCGCCAGCCCCACCCGGACAAGCCAGTCCGCCACCCCCACGCAGACCCGCTCGACGCCGACGCCGACCACCGAGCCCACCCAGGAACTGGTCAACGTGATACCGGCCGCCTACCTGGGCAAGGACTACCGGCAGGTGCAGGCAGACCTCGCCGCATTGGGCCTCGCCGTTACGGTTGTTCCGCAGGAGAGCACCGCCGATGCCCCTGGACGTGTCCTGGAACTGAACCCCACGGGGGCCGTTCCGGAGGGCACTGCCATCACCGTCGTTTACGCCGTGGCGCCCGAACCAGAGCCCACAACATCTGCCCCAGCTCCGGCTCCCACCGCAGCACCCACCACCTCGTCGGTGGCGGCGCCCGCCCTGGAGTCACCCCTGCCCGATTGCACGGACGGCCAGCAGCCGGGTACGCCCCCAACCTGCAACCAGTAGCCGCCAGGACATCCCATGAATGAGTCACCGCGCACCCCATTGCACCGTGAGGACAGCCTCCCGGTGGATAATCGCCGCGTCCTGAGTGGCCGCTACGAACTGGGCGGCCTGATCGGGCGCGGTGGCATGGCAGACGTGTACCGCGGCGTGGACACCCGGCTGGGGCGGACGGTGGCCATCAAGCTGCTGCGCCCGGACCTTGCGCGTGATCCGCAGTTCCAGGCCAGGTTCAAGCGCGAGGCACAGGCTGTGGCCGCCCTGAACCACTCTTCCATCGTCGCCATCTACGACACAGGCGAGCACCTCGTCCACGATGGCTCCGAGGACGTCCGCGTGCCGTACATCGTGATGGAATTCGTGGAGGGGAAAACCCTCCGCGAACTCATCCGCGGCCACGACGTCACCATTGGCCAGGCCATCGACTACTGCATGGGCGTCCTGGGTGCGCTCGAGTACAGCCATAAGGCCGGGATTGTCCACCGGGACATCAAACCGGCCAATGTGATGTACTGCGAAAGCACCAACTCGGTGAAGGTGATGGATTTCGGGATAGCCCGCGCCATCGCGGATTCTTCGGCCACCATGACCCAAACCCAGGCCGTGGTGGGCACTGCCCAGTACCTGTCTCCCGAACAGGCCCGCGGTGAGGCCGTAGACGCGCGGAGCGACCTCTACTCCGCTGCCTGCCTGCTGTACGAGATGCTCACGTCCCGTCCGCCGTTCGTCGGCGACAGCCCCGTTTCGGTGGCCTACCAGCATGTCCGCGAAATAGCGGAGCCGGCGAGCACCCTCAATCCGGAGGTCACTCCGGCCCTGGACAGCGTGCTGGCAAAGGCCCTGCAAAAGAACCGGGACGACAGGTTCCAGGATGCGGCGGCCTTTCGCCGTGCCCTGCGCGCTGCCCGGTCGGGGGTGCCGGTTCCTGCCGTACCGGCCTCCGAAGCCCCGACGGACCCCAACGACCACGTCCCGGCCCCATCTGCTCCGGCCACCGAAGCGTTCGGAGTCACAGGGGCGGGCTTCCTGGACGATGCTCCTACCGGCAGGCTGGCCGCAACGCATGCGTCCGCCGGTGACCGCGGGGCCGGTTTCCCCCTGGCAGCCGGCATGGATGACCGGACCCAGGCGGAGGCGCTGCCGCTTGGCCTCCCTCCGGAACGTGAGCCGAGCCCCCGGCAGAAGTCCCGCCGTCGTGCATGGATTGCCACCCTGGTGGTCTTCACCCTGCTCGTCCTGGCCGGCGGTGCGCTGTGGCTGTACAGCACCGTCAACCGGCCGGCCCCGGAGATTCCGAAAGTCCAGATCCCGGTGGTCGCTGCCATGACAGAATCGGCGGCGCTGCAGGAACTGTACAACGCCGACCTCAAGCCAAGGATTGTCCGGTCGCAGCACGATACCGTTCCCAAGGGCACGGCTATCGGCACCGAACCGGAGTCCGGCGCGTCCATGGATCCGGGGGCGGAGGTGGTCCTGAACATTTCCGAGGGCCCCAGCGCCGTGATGATCCCCGAAAGCCTCCCGGGGAAGACGGAAGCGGCAGCCAGGGATATCCTGCGCCAAAGCGGACTGGTTGGTGCCCCTTCCACCACCACGGCCAACAGCGCCACGGTTCCTGCCGGAATTGTCATCACCACCACCCCCGCGCCGGGCCAGATGGTCGGGGTAGGAACCAGCGTCGAACTGATTGTGTCCACGGGCAAGGTTGCGCTGCCGGAACTGCGGGGACGCACCCGCGAAGAGGCTGAAGCCGCGCTCAAGGAACTGGGCCTGGTCCCTGCGGTGATCGAGGTGGAGAACGCCCAGGTGGAGGCAGGAAGGGTGACGGACCAAAGCGATCCGGTCAACGCCACAGTGGAGCAGGGCAAGACCGTCACGATCGTGGTGGCCAAAGCTCCACCACCACCCCCGCCGAGCCCCGAGCCGACAGCGACGCCGACACCCAAGCCGACCCCCACTGACAAGGATGACGACTGAGCGGGTCAGCCTGCAGGTCAGTGCTGGATCAGCGGACTCAGTTTGGCTGCCCGGGCGGCGGCGCCCTTCATCCCCAGCGACTCCAGCCAGTTTCCCAGCATCTGGTAGCCGCCTTCAGTCAGCACGGACTCCGGGTGGAACTGCACGCCGCACAGCGGCGCCGTCCGGTGCTGGAGTCCCATCACCACACCTGTTGCGGTCTCGGCAGTGATCTCCAGGACGTCAGGAATCGATTCGCGGACGGCTGCCAGCGAGTGGTAGCGCGTAGCGGTAACGGGGGAGGGGAGCCCGGCGAAGACGCTCGTGCCGATGTGCTGGACCAGGGACGTCTTGCCGTGCATCAGCTCCGGGGCGTGCGTGACCTTCCCGCCGAAGGCCTCCGCCAGGGCCTGGTGCCCCAGGCACACACCGAACATCGGCACGCTGTTCTCGCCGCACCACTTGATCAGCTCAATGCACACCCCGGCTTCCGCGGGGTTGCCGGGACCGGGTGAGATGAGCACACCGTCACGGGTGCCGGCCAGTTCAATGGCCTCCGCCAGTGTGACGTCGTCATTGCGGACAACCGTGGTCTCGGCGCCGAGTTCCTGGAGGTAGCCCACCAGGGTGTAGACGAAGCTGTCGTAGTTATCCACCACGAGGATTTTGGTTGTGGTCATGGCTGGCTTGCTGAACCAATCGTTGAGTCGGTGAATTGGGTGTATTCGGACATCCAGGGAAAAAGGAACTGAACCATCAATACCAGTGCGGCAGCGATGAGCACCAATGAGGTGATGATCCGCAGCCACAGGGGCCCGGGAAGCTGCCGGAAGATCCAGCCGTACATGCTCAGCCCTTTCCGATCGCCGCAGCCACCTGGTCCGCGATTTCGGCGGGGGGGCCTGCCGAGGCGGGGCGCCAACTGTCCAGGAGCGAGTAGGCAATGATGCGTTCTTCGGCCCCATAGCGGGGGTTGCAGCTTGTCATGGTCAGGTATCTTTCGGTGGGGACGGTCCCCGGGAGTGTCGGCACCGGTTCAAGGACGTCGGTACGCGATGGCATCACGATCTGGTTGTTCCGGAAGACATAGACGTAATAGCCGTCCTTGGTCTGGACGTAGATCTTGTCCCCGGGAACCAGGGTGTGGATGTTGTCCAAAACGGCGCCGTGGGTCTGGCGGTGCCCGGCAACGGCGAAATTGCCGACTGCTCCCGGCATGGCGGTGGTGCCGTAGTGTCCCAGCCCCAGGGTGTCCAGCACATCGCCGGTGGTGCCCTCCACGATGGGGCGGGTGTAATTCTCGCCGAACCGCGGGATGTACATGATGCCGATAGTGCCGGCGTGGCCGGGTGCGGCGGACACCACCGGCTCGCCGAAGTCCTCACCGGCGGGAGCCGCAGAAGCGTCCGGGGCGGCTGGTCCGGCCGGGGCAGCGCCGCCGAGGTCCTGGGCGAATTCCTTGATCACTTCGCTCTGCCTGGCGTCCGATTCGACGTTGGTCCACCACAGCTGCCAGGCAACGAACAACAGGAGGATGATGCCGGCGGTGATGAGCAGCTCGCCAACCACCTGGACAGCTCCGCGCAGAATTACGACGCCGGCAGGCGCCGCAGCGGCTCGCCCCGCCTTCTCCTGCAACACCACGCGTTCTCCTCGGGGCGGTTCCATCGGGCACCGGCGGCCCGTGAACTACGGCTAGAATTGGCTGCTAGTAAGAATCCAGATTTGACCAAGATCGCGCAGACCGCTGGCAATTTCCTTCTTGCAGGATACCAAGCCCGGAACGCCGAGCTTGCCTCAGCCCGCCAAGGAGAGCCAGTGCCCGAGTCAAAGCCACGCAAGAAGACTGCCAGCACCACCACGCAGGCTTCTTCCCAGACGTACAAGCCGAACGCGGTGTGGTTCAAGCCCGTGATGTTCGGACTGATGATCATCGGCCTTTTCTGGATCATCACGTTCTACATCAGCGAAGGACGCTTTCCCGTCCAGGCGTGGGAGTCGTGGAACATCGTGGCCGGTTTCGGTATCGCCATCGTTGGATTCCTGATGACCACCCGCTGGCGCTCATAGCTTCTTTTCCCGGACGGCCGGCAGGCCGGACCTTAGCCCGTAGGGAAACGCATGCCCCCTGACGATCACGGTGTCCAGTTGGGCGGAGACGGCCTGGCCCGCCCGGCGTGGGCGTCCTCAGACCCGTTGCTGCGGGACTACTACGACCATGAATGGGGCATGCCCGTCAGGGATGAGCAGGGCCTCTACGAACGCATCTGCCTGGAAGGTTTCCAGGCCGGGCTTTCCTGGGCCACTATCCTGCGCAAGCGCCACGCGTTCCGGACAGCTTTTGCCGGCTTCAACCCCGACGCCGTCGCACAGTTCACTGAGGCCGACGTCGAGCGGCTGCTGCAGGACGCCGGCATTGTCCGGAACAGGCTGAAGATACGTGCCGCGGTGACCAATGCCCACGCGACTCTTTCGTTGCGGCAGGACGGCGGCCTGGTGGACTTTGTGTGGCAGTTCCAGCCCGAAGCAACCCCCCGCCCCCGGACCCACGCGGACATCCCCACCCAGTCGGCGGAATCCATCGCCCTCTCCAAGGCCCTCCGGAAGAAGGGCTTCGCCTTCGTGGGCCCCACCACCATGTTCGCCCTTATGGAAGCCATCGGAATGGTGGACACCCATCTGGTGGGAAGCCACCGGCGGGGATCCTCCGGGGTTTGGCCGGACGCAGGCTAGGCGGAAGCGCCCCTGGCAGGCCCGCCCGGTCTACTGCGCCAACGGCGGCCGCATGACACCACGGCCCGCGCGCTTTCCCCAGCTGTTAGGAACCTTATCCACAGCCACCCGCCCATCGGAAGACGTTCAACGTGCCGATCCCCGCCGCGACGGCGGCACGCGCTAATCCTGCACCCCGGACGCAGTTATTAACAGTGTGGAATACCTGTGGATAACGGACGGGGACAGGCCCGGCAGGCTTAGCGCTCCTTGCGGACCGGGTGGTGGCTGGTGATCGACACCCGGTTGAAGGCGTTCATGGCAATGGCCAGCCAGCTGACCACGGAGAATTCCTCCTCCGTCAGGTGTTCCCTGGCATAGGCTTCATCCTGCTCCTGTGAGCTGTGGCCGGGGAGGGACGTGATGCTCTCGGCCAGGGCCAGGGCGGCACGCTCCTTTTCGGTAAACAGTGCGGTGTCCCGCCAGGCCGGCAGGACGGCCAGCCGCTGCGGAGACTCTCCTGCCTGGACCGCATCCCTGACATGGAGGTCCAGGCAGGAGGCACAACCGTTCAGCTGTGAGATCCGCACGTGCAGGAGTTCCATGGTCCTCAGCTCCATTCCCGCCTCCTGCGCCGCTTCCTTGACCTTGAGCCCCAGGCCATTGAGCGCGCGCCACACGGCGGGGTGCTGCTTGTCGAGGAAGATGTGCTTTGTGGTCGCAGTCATGGACCCTCCTGTCGGAAAACGGACGTAAGCCAAGGGTAGGCGCCCGGAGCTTATCCACTTACCAACATGCCGATACCCACAAGTTATCCACAGTTGTGGATACAAGCGGAGTCAAGCTGGGCTGCCGAGGCCTGCACGCTGCAATGCGGGCCTGTACACAGACGTGAACTACAGCGTTGTTGTTTATTAACAATGTGAATAACGGTGTTGATAGTTCCGTTCTGAACGCCGGCCAGGGCCCCTTGGGAAAGGACTTTCCCAAGGTTATCCACAGAACCGCATTCTGCGGCCGGTTTGTCCACTTAAACACACCCATATCCCCAGAGGTTATCCACAACTGTGGAGAAAAGTAGGCCTGTTCTGGGGAAAACGGCCGCAATTCAGCGGTTTGGGAGGATCTGCACAATGAACTACATGCCTGTAAGTTACCAACACTGTGGATAAGGGCTGTGGAAAACAAAAACCCGCCGTCCTCGGGACGGCGGGGTTTTTTGTGCGTGGTGTGGGTATCGGCTGCCCGAACCTGGTCCTAAAGGGAAATCCGGACCCAGCTGAGGGCAATGAGCAGCAGGAGGACTCCGGTCAGTCCTGCCGCCTGGAGGAGCCGCTGCCGCGGACCGCGCGGAGTGTAGGCCAGGACCGCGGCGCAGAGGCCGCCGGTGACAAGTCCGCCCAGGTGCGCCTGCCAGGCGATCTGGGGAATGATGAACCCGATCACCCCGTTGATCGCGATGAGCACCCACAATTGCCGGGTGTCACCGCCACGGTGGCGCTGTACCAGCAGCATGGCCCCGAAGAGGCCAAAGATGGCACCCGAAGCACCGACCACTCCGTACAGCGGCTGACCAGGTGTATAGAGCGGAGTCAGCAGAAGGTAGCCAACAGAGCCGCCCAGCGCTGACAACAGGTACAAGACCAGGAACCGGACGCGGCCCAGGAGCGGTTCAAGGGCCTGGCCGAAAATCCACAGCATGTACATGTTCAGCGCGATGTGGAGGATAAACCCCTGTGAGTGCAGGAATGCGGCCGAAAGCATCCGCCACGGTTCGAATTCCCCGTATTGGGGCTCCGCGTAGTAGTTCGCAAAACCGAGGCTCTGATAGATGCCATCGTTGGGCACCAGCCACTGCAGGACATACATCACACCGCACAAGGCGATGATCCCGAACGTTACCCGTGGCTTGCCGGCAGCTACGGCGCCGCCATAGACGGTCCGCACCTCCGGCGTCGTGCGTTTTGTTTCGTTGACGCAGTCAACGCATTGGAATCCGACGGCGGCCGCCCGCTGGCAGTCGGGGCAGGCCGGTCGTCCGCAGCGCTGGCAGCGGACGTAGGAGGGCCGGTCCGGGTGCCGTGGGCACACCGGAACCTGGGCGGACGGCTCAGCCGCCGGAATTCCGTAGCTCATGGTGCGGTATTACAGCTGTTCGATGTCGATGCTGTTGATGGTGACATCCTCCACCGGACGGTCGCCCATGCCGGTGCGCACGCCCTCGATGGCGTCAACAACCTTCTTGGAGTCGTCGTCTGCCACCTCACCGAAGATGGTGTGCTTGCCCTGCAGCCAGTCGGTGGGGATGGTGGTGATGAAGAACTGCGAGCCGTTGGTGCCCTTGCCCATCCGGATGCCGGCGTTGGCCATGGCCAGCTTGTAGGGCTGGTTGAAGCCCAGTTCGGGGTGGATCTCGTCATCGAACTGGTAGCCCGGACCGCCTGTACCGCGGCCCAGCGGATCGCCGGCCTGGATCATGAAGTCCTTGATGATGCGGTGGAAGATGGTGCCGTTGTACAGGGGCGTACCGCTCTTGTCTTCGCCGGTCTCCGGGTGGGTCCATGCCTGCTCACCCGTGGCGAGGCCAACGAAGTTCTTGACCGTCTTGGGGGCGTGGTTGCCGAAGAGGTTGACGACAATGTCGCCGAGGCTGGTGTGAATGGTTGCTTTTGCAGTTGCGATGGCAGTCATAGGCCCTATTCTTCCACGGCGGCCCTGGGAGCGAACGGCTGCCGTCGCAGTTCCGCGCTGGGTGAAATCCTCCTAAAATCCGCTGGGGGAATAGCAGGTGAACACCAAGCCACGTAGGCTAACCACAGAACCGTCACATTAATCGGGAGGTAGTTGTGAAGAAGTCGGACCGTATTGCCCGTGACCTTGAACTGTCAGTCACCAGCGCAGTGGAGAATGCCAAGGATTGGGCAACCCCCCGTGTGGAAGCAGCCATTGACCGTCTCCAGCATGGCCTGGACACCGCATCTCCAAAAGTCCAGGAAGGCCTGAAGTCCGCGGCCCACAACCTGGCCGACGGTGTAGCAACGGTGACCCCGCGCATCCAGGACGGCCTGGCCCAGCTCGCTCCGAGGATCAACGACGCTGTGGACAACGCGTCGCCCCGCCTGCACGAGGCCCTGGACAAAGCAACCCCGGTGATCCTGAACGCCCGTGACCGCGTGGTTGTGGAATACCTGCCTCGACTTTCGGACCAGATCGGTTCTGCCTCCGACGCCGTGCACCGCACGCTGGAGAACACGCCTGCACGGGTGGACGCCGTCGCCCACAAACTCGGTGACGTGGGAATCATCCACGCCATCCAGGAACAGGCGCAGGCCACCGGTACCCAGCTGAAGGCCGCAGCAACCGAAGCCGGCCGCACGGTGGGAATCCAGCTTGCACAGCCGGAACCCCCCAAGAAGAAGCGCGGCTGGCTGGTTTTCGGTGTGATCGCTGCTGCGGTTGCAGCCGGCGTCGCGGCCTGGAAGGCTTCCAAGCCGGTCGAAGACCCCTGGAAGACCCCGTCCCCGGTAACACCCACGCCGGCACCCGTACCCGCCACCACGGTGAACGAGGTCCAGGAGTCACCGGTAAGCGCGGCAGCTCCGGCAGCCGCCGAGGCCGGCACCTCCTCCGACAAGGCTGAGGAAACCGGCGAGAAGGCAAAGCACGTGGCCGAGGAAGCCGCTGACAGCACAGCGAAGGCAGCCACGGACGCGAAGACCGCTACCAAGAACATCGCCTCCAACATCGGCAACGGTGACAAGGGCGCATCACAGTCCTGAATCAACAGTCCTGATGTACCCGGTCCTCGGTGGGCCGGAACAGCAGCCGGAAGGGCCTCGCCGCAGGGCGGGGCCCTTTTCCCGTCACCGATGGTTTCGGTGTTTCGGAGGCGGGACGCCGTTCGGTGCTAGATTTGAACCGATGTCAGCCGAACAATCCTCTGGGGATGCCTTGAACGACGCAGCAGACCTGCCCCGCGTGTCCATTGTCATCCCGGCGTATAACGAGGAGAGCGTCATCCGGCAGTGCCTCATAGCTGCCATCTACCAGTCCGTCCCGGCCCACGAAATCGTGGTGGTGGACAACCTGTCCAAGGACCGCACGGCCCGCATTGTGCAACAGATGCAGCTTGAGTACCCGGAGACCCCCATCGTCCTGCTCAGCCAGGACAAGGAGCAGGGGCTGATCCCAACCCGGAACTTCGGGCTGGACCATGCCACCGGGGATGTCCTGGGCAGGATCGACGCCGATTCGGTGGTGGAACCGGACTGGGTGGAGCAGGTGCAGAAAGCGTTCCTCGACCACTCCGTCCAGGCAGCCACGGGCCCGGTGGTGTACTACGACATGCCAATGCGCCGCTTTGGCCTCAAGGCAGACGACAAAATGCGCCAGCTCATGTTGAAGCTGGCCAAGCACCAGTACCATTTCCTCTTCGGCTCCAACATGGCGCTGCGTTCCACCGCATGGGAAACCATCCGGGCAGAAACCTGTCGGGACGAAAAGGACGAGATGCATGAGGACATCGACCTGTCCCTGCACCTGGCCGAGAACGATCTGAAGATCCAGTACTGCCCCCAGATGGTGTCCGGGATGTCTGCCCGCAGGCTTGAGGATTCACCGCGGGACTACCGCTACTACGTCACCCGCTTCGACCGGACCTACAAGGCCCACAACGTCAAGAAGATGGCACTGAAGGCTCCCATGGTGGTGTTCTTCTCCGTGTACTTCCCCGCCAAGCTCCTGCGGGCCATCCACACCGTCAATACCGCCCAGCCTGTGCGCCGCGGCGGTCAGTAGAGGGCACGCAGCGCGCCGGCGTCAGTCGGTTCCCAGCTCCGCGAGTGGCCGGTCCGACGGCGGTTCGTTCCGCCCGTTTGCCGCTGGCCTTCCGCGGCGTGCGGCTTTGCCTGACCGCTGGCCCAGCACCACAACGGCGAGACCCGCCAGGATAAGCCCCAGGCCGGCGTAAGTACCGGCGGGAAGTGCTTCGTGGAGGAAGACCGCGGCAAGAAGCGCAGCTCCCGGGATCTCCAGGAGGATGATCATGGAGACCAGGAGCGGACTCATGGTGGCCAGCAGGTGGTTGAACGCGGTATGCCCCACCAGCTGTGCACAGACTGTGATGGCCAGGATCCCCAGCCAGCCGGCGGCTTCAAAGCCCACCAGCGGTTGCCTGCCAAGGAACGCCAGTACGGCAACCAGGGCTGCACACATCCCGTAACAGAGCGTGGTGTAGGTGCCCGTCGTCATGCTTTGCCGGGCTTTTCCCCCTGCCAGTGTGTAGAGGCCGGCCAGCGCCCCGCCGGCAACGGCCAGTAGGTCACCCAGCCGGGCATCCGGCGAAGAGCCCATGTCGAATCCGGTGATCGCAACAACGCCGCCAAAAGCGATGCCGAGGCCAGCCAGCACCTGCCACCGGTGGCGGGTGCCGCGGAAGAGCTGGAAGACCGCTATCCAGGCTGACTGCAGGCATACCAGTGCCGTGGCCGCGGCAACGGAGGTGAGCTGCAGGGAGGTGATGAAGCAGGCGAAGTGCAGGGCCAGCGCACCGGCGGCCAGCACACACCAGCGGAACTCACGTTGGGTGATCCTGCCGAACTGCCGGGGTTCCCGGATGAGGGTGGGAGAGGCCATCACGGCAGCGCCGATGGCGTTGCGCCAGAATGCAATGGCCAGGGCACTCACAGTGGTGGCCCCGAGGGTGGCAGCAATCAACGGGCCGGACGAGGCGACGCCCAGTACGCCGATGGCTGCGAGAAAGAAGTTCACTGCACTACCCTAATGGGCGGTCCGGACCGGATGCTGCGGGGTTCCGGTGCCAAAGCAAAAGTCCCGGCCAGCGTTTCCGCTGACCGGGACTTTCCTATGGTGGAGGCACGGGGACTCGAACCCCGAACCCCCTGCTTGCAAAGCAGGTGCGCTACCAATTGCGCCATGCCCCCATAAGAAGCAACCCGTCAATCATACCCTAGAACCAGGGAGCCTTTGACCAGCTCCTCTCCGGGCTCCGGGGCTAGTCCACCGTATCGGTTGACTTGCTCCAGACATCTTTCCGGGCCTCGGATTCCTGTGCTTTCCGGTAGAGCAGGACGCCTGCGATTGCCGCTGCCACTACAAGCAACTTCTTCACATGCTCCCCGTTCCGGTCCGGCTGCGGGTTACGCAATCCAAACCTACACTTGAACCTGCACAGGTTCCGTGGGCGTACCAGGACTTGAACCTGGGACCTCTTCGTTATCAGCGAAGCGCTCTAACCGCCTGAGCTATACGCCCCGATGCCTCATCGGGCCGAGACATGACTTTACAGCACATCCCGGCCCGATCTCAAATCGGGCCTTTCCGCGGCTGTCAGGCCTGCGGAAAAGGGACTTTAGTCGTCCGTGAGGGTAACGCCGATACCGCCCACCAGGGTGGCGGAGATGTTGTACAGCACAGCGGAAAGCATGGAAAGCGCGGTCAGCAGGACCACGTTCACCACCGCAATGATGGTGGCGAAAGAGGCCACCTGGCCCAGGGAAGCAACCTTCTTCAGCTCAAAGCCGCCGCCCTCGGAGCCGGCCAGCGTGCCCAGCAGGCTGTCCACCTGGTCGAAGATGCCCGTCAGGTCAAGGACGGTCCACAGGACAATGGCGGCCACCACCGTGACGATTCCCAGGGCCACGGACAGGAGGAAGGCCATCTTCAGGACAGACCACGGGTCCACCTTGCTGATGAGCAGCCGGGCGCGCCGGACCTTTGCCTTCGGTGCAGGCTTCACAAGGCCGGGGTTGCCCTGGCCCGGAGCGCCTCCTGCTGGGCGCTGGCCGGCTGCTGCGGGCCGCTGTCCCGGTGCCGGGCGCTGGCCGGGCTGGCCGGGCTGGCCTGCAGGACGGTCGTTCTGGCCCTGTGCCGGACGGTCACCCTGTGCAGGACGCTGGCCGGGAACGGCGGGGCGTTGCCCGGGGGCGGCGGCGGGGGCGGCCGGGCGCTGCTGCGGACGGACGGGAGCGTTTACCCGTGGTGCGGCTGAGGGCCGGTTTCCGTCCGGAGCGGTGCTGTTCGACTTGGGAAATGAGTCGGGATTACTCACTCGTTACCTTCCGTGTAGTCTTCGTTCGGCTCAGCGTCGCCCGAGGCGTCCTCTGACTCAACGGCCGGTGATTCTTCTGCCACTGCTGGGCTGGTGGAATCCTCGGGGGATCCGCCATCTTCAGCCAACGTTACGTCATCCTCCGGCGATTCCTCGCCCTCAAGACCCCGTTCGCTGTTGCGTGCCACCTCGATAATCCGGTCATTTTTGTCCGGCTTGGCAAAGATGACGCCCATGGTGTCGCGTCCCTTGGCAGGGACTCCGGCAACCGAGGAGCGGACCACCTTGCCGCCCTCCATGACCACCAGCACCTCGTCCTCTTCCTGGACAATCAGTGCCCCCACCAGGTCACCGCGTTCTTCCGCGAGCTTGGCTACCTTGATCCCCAGCCCGCCACGGCCCTGGAGCCGGTATTCCTCAACAGCTGTCCGTTTGGCGTAGCCGCCCTCGGTGACGATGAAGACGTAGGAACCGTCGGTCACCACGTTGGCGGCCAGCAGCTCATCCTCTTCGCGGAATTTCATGCCGGTGACGCCGGAGGTGGCCCGGCCCATGGGGCGGAGCGCATCCTCGGTTGCGGTGAAGCGGATGGACTGGCCCTTGCGGGACACCAGCAGCAGGTCGTCGGTCTCGGATACCAGCTGCGCGGAGACCAGCTCGTCCCCGTCGCGGAGGTTGATGGCAATAACGCCGGCGGAGCGGTTGGTGTCGTAATCCTCCAGCCGGGTTTTCTTGACCAGCCCGCGCTTGGTTGCCAGCACCAGGTAGGGAGCCTGCTGGTAGTCCTTCAGGTCCAGGACCTGGGCGATGTGCTCGTCCGGCTGGAATGCCATCAGGTTGGCCACGTGCTGGCCCTTGGCGTCCCGTCCGGCCTCCATCAGTTCGTAGGCCTTGGCACGGTAAACGCGGCCCAGGTTCGTGAAGAAGAGGAGCCAGTGGTGCGTTGTCGTGACGAAGAAGTGCTCCACCACGTCGTCACCGCGGAGCTGGGCACCCTTGATGCCCTTGCCGCCGCGCTGCTGGGAGCGGTAGTTGTCGCTGCGGGTGCGCTTGACGTAGCCGCCCCGGGTGATGGTGACCACCATTTCCTCTTCGGGAATGAGGTCCTCCATGGACATGTCGCCGTCATAACCCATGAGGATCTTGGTGCGGCGGTCATCCCCGTGCTTGTCCACGATTTCGCCCAGCTCGGTGCTGATGATTTCCCGCTGGCGCTGCTCGGAGCCGAGGATCTGGTTGTACTCGGCGATCAAGGCTTCGAGTTCGGCGTGCCGGTCCTGGATCTTTTGGCGTTCAAGGGCGGCAAGGCGGCGCAGCTGCATATCCAGGATGGCCCTGGCCTGCAGTTCGTCGATGTCCAGCAGTTCCATCAGGCCGTCACGGGCTGCCTCGGTGGTGTTGGAGGCGCGGATCAGGGCGATCACTTCGTCCAGCATGTCCAGTGCCTTCAGGAGGGCCCGCAGGATGTGGGCTTCCTCCTCAGCCTTGCGCAGCCGGTACCGGGTACGGCGGGCAATGACGTCCATCTGGTGGGTTACCCAGTGGCGGATGAAGGCGTCCAGGCTCAGCGTCCGCGGAACGCCGTCCACGATGGCCAGCATGTTGGCGGAGAAGTTGCTCTGCAGTTCGGTGTGCTTGTAGAGGTTGTTCAGCACCACCTTGGGCACGGCGTCGCGCTTGAGGACGATGACCAGCCGCTGTCCGGTGCGGCCGGAGGTCTCGTCCCGGAGGTCGGCAATGCCCTGGATCTTCCCGTCCTTGACGAGTTCGGCGATCTTGATGGCCAGGTTGTCCGGGTTGGCCTGGTACGGAAGCTCGGTGACCACCAGGCAGGTGCGGCCCTGGAGCTCCTCGACGTTTACCACGGCACGCATGGTGACCGAACCGCGGCCGGTCCGGTAGGCATCCTCGATGCCCTTGTGGCCCAGGATGGTGGCGCCGGTGGGGAAATCGGGGCCCTTGACGCGCAGCAGGAGTTCTTCCAGCAGTTCCTCGCGGCTGGCCGTGGGGTTGGCCAGGTACCACTGCACCCCGTCAGCTACCTCGCGGAGGTTGTGCGGCGGAATGTTGGTGGCCATGCCGACGGCGATACCCGAGGAGCCGTTCACCAGCAGGTTGGGGAAACGGGCAGGAAGGATGGTGGGTTCCTGGTTCTTGCCGTCGTAGTTGTCCTGGAAATCGACGGTTTCCTCGTCGATGTCACGGACCATTTCCATGGCCAGCGGCGCCATCTTTGTTTCGGTGTACCGCGGTGCGGCAGCGCCGTCATTGCCCGGGGAACCGAAGTTGCCCTGGCCGAGGGCCAGGGGGTACCGCATGGTCCAGTCCTGGATAAGGCGGACCAACGCATCGTAGATCGCGGTGTCACCGTGGGGGTGGTACTGGCCCATGACCTCGCCCACCACGCGGGCGCACTTATTGAAGGAGCGGTCCGGCCGGTAGCCGCCGTCGAACATCGCGTATAGGACCCTGCGGTGGACTGGCTTCAGTCCGTCGCGGACGTCGGGGAGTGCACGGCCCACAATGACGGCCATCGCATAGTCGAGGTAGGACCGCTGCATTTCAGTCTGCAGGTCCACCTGCTCCACGCGGTCTATCAGCACGTCGCCTTCAAGAACGGTGTCCGGAGTGCCGGCTTCGGAGGCCGGGTTCTCGGGTGTTTCGTCGCTCATTTTAATTTCCGTTTCAGGTATATGTCAGTAATCGAATATCTACCGGACCGTGTCCTAGATATCGAGGAACCTGACGTCCTTGGCGTTCTGCTGGATGAAGTTGCGGCGCGACTCGACGTCCTCGCCCATAAGGACCGAGAAGATCTGGTCGGCGGCGAGGGCATCGTCCATCGTCACCTGCAGCAGCGTGCGGTGGTCCGGGTCCATGGTGGTGTCCCACAGCTCGGTGTAGTCCATTTCGCCCAGGCCCTTGTAGCGCTGGATGCCGTTGTCCTTGGGAATCCGGCGCCCGGCAGCCTGTCCGGCCACGAGTTTCGCGTCGCGTTCGCGGTCGCTGTACACGTAGTCGTGGGCGGCGTTGGACCACTTGATGCGGTACAGCGGGGGCTGCGCCAGGTAAACGTAGCCGTTCTCGATCAGGGGCCGCATGTAACGGAACAGCAGGGTCATCAGCAGGGTTGTGATGTGCTGGCCGTCCACGTCGGCATCAGCCATCAGGACGATCTTGTGGTAACGAAGCTTGGAGAGGTCGAAGTCCTCGCCGATGCCTGTGCCGAAAGCGGTAATCATGGACTGGACTTCGGCGTTGCCCAGCGCTTTGTCCAAGCGCGCGCGTTCCACGTTCAGGATCTTTCCGCGCAGGGGAAGGATGGCCTGTGTCTCCGGGTTGCGGCCGCGCTTGGCGGAACCGCCGGCGGAGTCGCCCTCCACGATGTAGACCTCGCATTTCTCCGGGTTCTTCGAGGAGCAGTCGGAGAGCTTGCCGGGCATGCCGAAGGATTCCAGCGGGCTCTTGCGGCGGGCATTGTCACGGGCCTTGCGTGCGGCCATCCGTGCCTGCGCCGCGGAGATCGCCTTCCGGATGACGTCGCGGGCAGGGCCCGGGTTGCGCTCCAGCCAGTCGCCCAGGCCGTCGGTGACCACGCGCTGGACAAAGCCCTTGACCTCGGAGTTGCCGAGCTTGGTTTTGGTCTGGCCTTCGAACTGGGGTTCGGCGAGTTTCACGGAGATGACGGCGGTGAGGCCTTCGCGGATGTCATCGCCGGTCAGGTTGTCGTCCTTTTCCTTGATGATTCCCTTTTCGCGCGCGTAGCGGTTGATCAGGGACGTCATCGCGGCCCGGAAGCCCTCTTCGTGGGTGCCGCCCTCATGCGTGTTGATGGTGTTGGCGTAGGTGTGGACGCTTTCGGAGTACGCGTTGGTCCACTGCATCGCCATTTCCAGGGCAATCTTGCGGTCCTTGTCCTCGGTTTCGAAGGCGATGACGTCCTCGTGCACCACGTCGACCTTCTTGCCCGAGTTCAGGTGCTTGACGTAGTCCAGCAGGCCGTCGTCGTACTGGTACACCACGGTGCGGTGTTCTGCGCTGACCTCGCCCTCGGTGACCACGGCGTCCAAATTCAGGTCGGCGTCGCCGTCCGCTTCAGCGGAAGTGCGCTCGTCCGTGAGCGTGATGCGGAGGCCCTTGTTAAGGAAGGCCATCTGCTGGAAGCGGGCGCGGAGCGTCTCGAAGTCGAACTCGGTCACTTCGAAGATCGCCGGATCCGGGTAGAACGTCTGGGTGGTGCCGGTGCGGTCCGTCTCTTCGCCCTTGACCAGGCTGCCCTGGGGCTTGCCTCCGTCCGCGAAGGACATGCGCCAGACGTGGCCCTGGCGCCGGACTTCCGTATCCACGCGGCTGGACAGGGCATTCACGACGGAGATTCCCACGCCGTGGAGCCCGCCCGAAACGGCGTATCCGCCGCCGCCGAACTTTCCGCCAGCGTGCAGGATGGTCATGACCACTTCAACCGTGGGCTTGTGTTCCGTGGGGTGCATGTCCACCGGGATGCCGCGGCCGTCGTCCACAACCTTCACGCCGCCGTCGGCCTGAAGGACAACCTCAATGTGCGTGCAGTAGCCGGCCAGTGCCTCGTCCACGGAGTTGTCAACAACTTCATAGACCAGGTGGTGGAGTCCGCGGGGCCCTGTGGAGCCGATGTACATGCCCGGACGTTTCCGGACGGCTTCCAGGCCTTCAAGGACAGTGATGTCGCTGGCGCCATATTCACGCTGCGTCCCTGGCGCGGCCGGGGTGTCAGGCGTACGGGCATCCTCGACTGCGGGTTCAGCTGCCAGAATATCTGTATTGTCGTTAGCCACAGGCGCTGTCGACTCCTCTGTTCTCGATGATGGCCGGCCGAATCCTCCCCGGTTACTGCAAGGAAGTCATCCGCCAACAGGCACAAACTTGTAGCGCCGATGTATGGCTGACGGTGGATCCGCACTCCGCGGGCTTGAAACGCGCGGAAAACGGACCCAGTCAACGTTCACCCGCGCCCAGTTATCTACAACGATTCTACCGTGCAGGCGGCCAATTCCCCGCATTCCAGGGCCTTCCACGGGCGGTGGTGTGCCTGCCGGAGGCCGTTAGCCGCGCCTTGGGCGCACTGGCAGGACGGCCTCCGGGTGCCTATACACCCTCCCGCCCTTTTAGGGCTCTACACGCCGTTACGTCGATTTTCAAGAGTGCGCTGCCGGCACTACCCGTAGGTGTCGCGGGGACCCCGCCCGTTCACGGACCTGCCGCCCTTGCGCCAACTTGGTGCAGATGGGCCCAGAACCTGGATGCTCGTGACCACTCCGTCCCCCAGCTCCACCCGGAACTTCTCCAGAAGGCTGGTGCTGAGGAGCCGGAGCTGGGTGGCCCAGGCAGTCGAGTCGCAACGGACGTGGAGGGTGGTGTCGGTAAAGCTCTCGGGAGTGCAGTGGGCCGAAATTTCGGGGCCAACCAAGGTGGCCCATTCGGCCATCACGGATCCGACCGCCACCGGCGACGTCCAGCCGCGCTCCGCCACCAGTCGCCCCACCACCTTGCCCAGGCCGAGGGGATCGCGGCCGCTGGCGTGGAACTGGCTGAAGCCGCGGGTGTCGCGGATGCCTTTTTTGGCTTTGGCAGTGCCCGGGCGGGATGCGGTTCTGCGGATTTCGCCCCGGGCTGCGGCGGCCTCCCGCATCCTGTTCAGGGCAACCTGGGGAGCATCGATGTTGTCGGGGTCGCGGCCGGGCTGAAGCCCGCCGCCTTTTTCACTGTCCCTGCTCATCAATACCTCCCGGGATGACTTTCACCCGCCGTCCGGAGAGCTCTTCCGGGATGTCGGCGTCAACGGCGGCGGTCACCAGGACCTGTTCCGCGCCGGAGACTATTGCGGCCAGTTTACGCCGCCGCTGGACGTCCAGCTCGGCAAAAACGTCGTCCAGGATGAGGATGGGAGCCGAGCCCCCTGTCCGGGTGTCGTCCAGCATCACGTAATAGGAGGCGAGCCGAAGGGACAGGCACATGGACCAGGTTTCGCCATGGGACGCATAGCCCTTGGCCGGTGCCTGGCCCAGGATGAGTTCCAGTTCGTCACGGTGGGGGCCCACCAGCGAGATGCCCCGCTCTATCTCCTTGCGCCGGGAGTCCGAGAAGGCCTTGACATACCGTTCCGCCAGCTGTTCCACGGACAGCTGGCGCAGGTCCTCCACGTCCGCTGCGGCACCCCCGGCAACGGTGCCGGCTGCACGCATCAGCGGGGCGCCGTCGTCGTCCATCTGGTTTTGGAGGCTGGAACGGTAGACGGCGTCGGCGGGTTTGGATGCATCGGTCAGCTCCGCGTAGGCACGGCCCAGGTGCGGCCGCAGCCGTTCCACCAATTCAAGCCGCGCGTGCAGCAGTTCGGCTCCGGCTTTCGCCATGTGCTGGTCCCACACATCCAGGGTCGCCTCATGGGCGGGCGTAAATTTTCCTGCGCGGGCTGATTTGAGCAGCGCATTCCGCTGTTTCAGGACACGGTCGTAATCGCTGCGGGTGGCGGCGTGGTGCGGGACGAGGCTGGCGAGCAGTTCATCGAGGAAGCGGCGTCGGTTGGAAGGATCGCCCTTCACCAGGGCCAGGTCTTCCGGCGCGAACAGCACCGTCTGGCAGATACCCAGGAGATCGCGTGCCCGCACCGGATTGCTGCGGTTGATGCGCCCGCGGTTTGCCCGTCCCGCATTGATCTCCAGTTCCAGGACGGTAATCTGTTCCCCGCGGACCAGCCTGGCCCGGACCAGCGCACGTTCCGTGCCGAACCGGAGCAGGGGCGCGTCCGAGCTGACGCGGTGTGAGCTGAGCGTGGCCAGGTAGCCGATGGCCTCCATCAGGTTGGTTTTGCCGATGCCGTTGTATCCCACAAGGACAGTGACGCCCGGCTCCAGGGCCAGGTCCACCTGGGCATAACTGCGGAAGTCGGTCAGGGAGAGGTGTTCTAGGTACACGCGGTTTTTCGGCAATTCCGGGAACCTCGCGGCTCCCTGCTGGGTATTACTTGGCGGGACGAGTGGCGTGGCCGCCGAACTGGTGCCGCAGCGCGGACACCATCTTCATGGCCGGGGAGCTGTCCTCGCGGGACTCGAACCGGGCGAACAGCGCCGCAGTGATGGCCGGCGCCGGAATTGCATTGGCAATGGCTTCTTCCACGGTCCACCTGCCCTCACCGGAATCCTCGACGTAGTCGTCGATGTTTTGCAGTCCCGGATCCTCATCGAGGGCTTTGACCAGCAGGTCCAGCAGCCAGGACCGGACCACGGTGCCCTTTTGCCACGCGCGGAACGTTCCGGGCAGGTCACTGATGATGTCCTTGGAAGCCAGCAGCTGGTAGCCCTCGGCATATGCCTGCATCAGGCCGTATTCGATCCCGTTGTGGACCATCTTGGCGTAGTGGCCTGCGCCGATCCCGCCCACGTGGACAAAGCTGTCCGCCCGGTCACCCTCGGGACGCAGGGCGTCGAAGACAGGAAGCGCGCGCTCAATATCGGCCGCGTCGCCGCCGGCCATGAGGCCGTAGCCGTTCTGCAGTCCCCAGACTCCGCCGGAGACTCCGCAGTCCGCGAAGTGGATCCCCTTGGCGGCAAGGAGTTCGCCGTGTTTCTGGTCCTCGGTGAACCGGGAATTGCCACCGTCGATCACCAGGTCATCCTCGTTGAGTTTTTCGCCCAGTTCCTTGATAACGGCGTCGGTGATGTCGCCGGCAGGAACCATGACCCAGATGAGCCGCGGCGTGGGAACTGCAGCCAGGAGCTCATCGATGGAGGCGGCGTCCGTAACGTCCGGGTTGCGATCGTATCCGGTGACCTCAACGCCGCCATTGCGCAGCCGTTCGCGCATGTTGAACCCCATTTTGCCAAGGCCGATCAGTCCAATGTGCACGGTGGAACTCATTTCTGCGCTAGGGGTCGGGTGTCATCAGGGGATGCCCAACTAGGTAGCAGTAGGTGTCGTTTTGGGCGCCCAAAACGACACTTGGTGCTACTTAGTTGGGGAGGCGGACCGGCATCACCAGGTAGCGGTAGTCATCCTGGTCTTCGCCGTCGGCGTCTGCCTGGGCTGTGATCATGGCGGGCTTGGGTGCCGTGGTGAAGGAGAACCGGACAAATTTGGTTTCAATCACGCTCAGCCCCTCCACCAGGTAGTGGGGGTTGAAGGCCACGGTGATGTCCTCACCGGAAAGCTGCGCTTCCAGTTCCTCGGACGCCTGGGCGTCCTCTCCGGTGCCGGCGTCCAGGTTTAGCTGGCCCTGCGTGAAGGCCAGGCGCACCGGGGTGTTGCGTTCCGCCACGAGGGAGACGCGCCGCACTGCCTCTACGAGTTCCTGGGTCTGCACGGTGGCGTGGATGGGGGTGGAGTCCGGGAACAGCGAGCGGATCTTGGGGTAGTCGCCGTCAACCAGCAGGGAGGTGGTGGTGCGTCCGCCGCTTTCGAAGCCAATCAGACGGCTCTCGTCATCGGCGAGGGCGAGGTGAATGTCGCCGCTGTTGCCAAGGGTCTTGGCCACTTCGTTCAGGGTCTTGGCCTTAACCAGCGCGCTGGTTGAAATGCCGGGCGTGACCGGCTTCCACGGCACCTCCCGCATGGCCAGCCGGTAGCGGTCGGTGGCGAGGAGCGTAATGAGGTCGTCCTCGATCTCCATCCGCACGCCGGTGAGGATGGGCAGGGTGTCATCCTTGCTGGCGGCGATGATCACCTGGGACACCGCTTGGGCAAAGGAGTCGCCGGGAACGGTACCGCTGATGGGCGGAAGCGCGGGAAGCGGCGGGTACTCGGCTTCCGGCATGGTGGCCAGGTGGAAGCTGCTGCGGCGGCAGGTCAGGGTGACTTTGTTGCCGTCCGTTTCGACGTCGACCGGAGCCGACGGCAGGCTGCGGCAGATGTCTGCCAGGAGCCGGCCGGAAACCAGGATGGTGCCCTCTTCCCTGATGTCCGCTGCGATTTCCAGGCGGGCAGAGGTCTCGTAGTCAAAGCTCGAGAGGCTGACGGTGCCGGCTTCGGCTTTCAACAGCAACCCGGACAGGACCGGTACGGGCGGCCGCGGAGACAACGAGCGGGCTGTCCAGGTGACGGCTTCTGCCAGGACGTCCCGATCGACTCTGAACTTCACGGAAGGGTGCCGCCTTTCATTGCTGCTGCGTTGATGTTCCTGAAACGTCCCGCCGGGAGTTCCGAAGAGTTGTTGCCCCGCTCGTGTTCCTGCATGGTCCGTGCTGCCGGAACCACACGAAAACCCGAGGATGGGAGCGCTGCTGACAGCTTAGCCGGAAGATCCGGGATTAACCCATCCCCCCAAGCCAGCCGGGCCCCTTTGGGCCGGTCGGCCTGGAGAGGTTCGGGAGGGCGGACCGGTCTTGTTGTTTGAGGGATTTCAATTTCTTGGGATTAGTAGTGTTAATAACTGCTGTGGAAACTGTGGATAACTCCCCCTCACCGCGAGATCCGGCGGTTAAGGCCTGTTCATGGACTGTGGGCGGCGGAGGTTTTAAACAGGGTGTGGATGGGGACAACATTTTTCGCGATTTTTCGAATCCACAGGCGCCTTAAGGGTTTTAAGCCCATTAACCGCGGTTGTCCCCTTAAGTATCCACAGGCTTATCCACATGCACCTGTTAATAAGGTATAGAGACGGCGGCTACGAGTCGCGCTGCTGCTGCTTGATCCGGTTGGTCAGCTCCGTCACCTGGTTGTAGATCACACGGCGCTCGGCCATCAGCTCGCGGATCTTCCTGTCGGCGTGGATCACGGTGGTGTGGTCGCGGCCGCCAAGCTCCTGGCCAATCTTCGGCAGCGACATGTCCGTCAGTTCACGGCAGAGATACATAGCGATCTGTCGTGCAGTCACCAGGGTCCGGGTGCGCGATTTGCTGCACAGCTCCTCCATGCTCAGCTTGAAGTACTCGGCGGTCTGCTGGAGGATCTGGCTGGACGTGATCTCCTGGGCGCCGTCGTCGGTGATGAGGTCCTTGAGGACCATCTCGGCAAGGGCCACGTCAACGGGCTGGCGGTTAAGGCTGGCGAACGCGGTGACGCGGATCAGGGCGCCTTCGAGCTCACGGATATTGCTGGAGATTTTTGATGCGATGTACTCGAGCGCGTCATCCGGCGCGGACAGGCCTTCGCTGAGCGCCTTCTTGCGGAGGATCGCAATCCGGGTTTCAAGTTCCGGCGGCTGGATGTCGGTGAGGAGGCCCCATTCGAAGCGTGACTTCATGCGGTCCTCGAACCCTGCCAGCAGCTTGGGCGGCTGGTCCGAGGTGATCACTACCTGCTTATTGTTGTTGTGCAGCGAGTTGAACGTATGGAAGAACTCCTCGAGCGTCCGGTCCTTGCCTGCGAGGAACTGGATGTCGTCGATGAGCAGTACGTCGACGTTGCGGTAGGTGGTCTTGAAGCTTGCACCTTCATCGTCGCGGATGGAGTTGATGAAGTCGTTGGTGAACTCTTCCGAATTCACGTAGCGGACGCGGATGCCGCTGTAGAGCCGGCGGGCATAGTGGCCGATTGCGTGCAGGAGGTGCGTTTTTCCGAGTCCGGAGTCGCCGTAGATGAACAGCGGGTTGTACGCCTTCGCGGGTGCTTCAGCCACTGCGACGGCAGCGGCGTGGGCGAAGCGGTTGGACGAACCGATGACGAAGGTATCGAAGACGTACTTCGGGTTCAGCCGGCCGAACTCGTGCGACGTGCTGGGCAGCATCGGCTGCGGCTTCTGCTCGATCAGCTGGTCCGCGGAGAAGGACGGCTCGACGACGACGGGTTCAGGTTCCGTGTGGATGGGCACCAAATCGGTATCGACGTCGATGGCGCAGCGGATGTCATCGGAGAAGACGTTGTGCAGCGCATCATCCAGTGCGTCCTTGACCTGGGTCTGGAGCACTTCGCGGGTCAGCTCGTTGGGGACGGCCACCAGGAGGGTGGAACCGATCAGGCCCTGGGCCTGCGCGAGGATGACAAAGCCCCGCTGACGTGGTGAAACACGGTGGTCCTGTTCCAGCAGGCTGACAACACGCCGCCAGGAACTTCCGACAGTATTGGCGTGGTTGGCTTCGTCTACTGTCATCAATCGGTTCCCTCAAAACTTGCTTTGCCTGCATTGCCTGCAGCCGCAAGTCATGAACCAGGATGGATTCAGCTTCATCCACAGGGTTATGCACAGTCCGTGGATAATCGGCTACTGGGCCACTCTAGGGGATGAAAAGCCTAGAAGATAGCTGGCAAGTAGCTTGTGGATAATTACACCGGTGTGGTTCGGAAAAGGGGGCTGTGAGCCACTTCATCCACAGGCTCCCGGGGCAGGTTAGGCACAGCTGGGGATAGAGGACACAAGGGGTTCCGGTTTGACTCGGGGGCTTAAATTGCCCTAACGTTGTGAAGTCCTTTGTGTCCGCTTTTTGGCCCCATCTGAATCTCTCAAGCGCAGTGCGTTTGGGCAGCCGGGGGAAGCGTGCATATACAAAACTTAGCGTCGGCCAGTTCTTCCCCATATTGATCGGGTGGGCGCACCTTTGATCCACTGGAGTAACTAACGTGAGCAAGCGGACTTTTCAGCCGAATAACCGCCGTCGAGCCAAGAAGCACGGCTTCCGCCTTCGTATGCGTACCCGTGCCGGCCGTGCCATCCTGGCAGCCCGTCGTGGCAAGGGTCGCACCGAGCTGTCGGCCTAAATACTGACTCGTCGGTAGACATTTCTTTGCGAGTTTAAGGTGCTGGCCACCCGTAACCGTTTGAGGACTGCATCCGATTTTTCAACAACTGTACGTTCCGGTGTCCGCAATGGACGCCGGAACGTAGTGTTATATACGGCAGCCATTGCTGCTGACGAACCCAGCCGGATCGGGTTCATCGTTTCCAAGAGTGTAGGGAACGCTGTGGTCAGGAACCTCGTTAAGAGGAGACTGAGAGAAGCAGGTGCTGCCTCGCTGCGCGAGCACGGTACCGGGTTTGCCATAGTGGTCCGGGCGCTTCCTGCGTCCGCAACTGCCAGCTGGGACCAGCTGCTGTCTGATTACAATGCCGCATTGGAATCGACGATGGTCCGGCTGGCCGGCCGCCCCGCAAGGGCTGCTGCCAAGGATTCGGCCGGTACAACACAGGAGGGGACACCGCGTGCGTAACGCCACCGCCGTCGTCGTTACTTCTCTCCAGCGTGGTGCTGCATCCGTGGGGCTGTTCCTGTGGAACCTGCCCCGGAATATCCTCATTGTTCTTCTCAAGGCCTATCGCAAGGTGATTTCCCCCTCGTACGGCCAGGTGTGCCGGTTCTTCCCCTCCTGCTCGGCCTATGCGCTGGAAGCTGTCACTGTCCATGGCGCTGTCAAGGGAAGCTGGCTCGCTGTCCGGCGCCTTGGCCGCTGCCACCCATGGAACGCCGGCGGTGTGGACCACGTCCCCGCTGGCCATCGGGAATGGCCTGAGCACCAGACCCCCACAATTGTTGTGCTGAACAACCCGGACAAGTACCTGGCTGCTCGGACTGATGGAGAAGGCCGCAGTGCGGCCTGACGAATAGGGATAAGTATGGACTTCTTTGAAACAATTATGTTTCCGTTCAAATGGCTTGTGTCCATCATCATGGTGGGATTCCATGAGGGACTGACTGCCATTGGGCTGCCGGAAGCCTCCGGCTGGACGTGGACGCTGTCCATCATCGGCCTGGTGCTGGTGATCCGTGCCGCCCTGATCCCCGTGTTCGTCAAGCAGATCAAGGCCCAGCGCGGCATGCAGCTGCTGCAGCCCGACCTCAAGAAGCTCCAGGACAAGTACAAGGGCAAGACCGACCAGCTGTCCCGCCAGGCAATGGCGCAGGAACAGATGGCCATGTACAAGAAGCACGGGACCAACCCCTTCTCGGCCTGCCTTCCCATGCTGATCCAGATGCCGTTCTTCTTCGCACTGTTCACAGTGCTGTCCGGTATTTCGACGGCGAGCCGAGAGGGCGAGGGTATCGGTGCGATGAGCCCAGAGCAGGTGGTGCAGTTCGACAAATCCACCATCTTCGGCGCCCCGCTATCGGCAACGTTGCTTCACGGCACGCCCCCCGGTGGCAACGTGGTTGCCGTCTGGATCCTCTCCATTGTCATGATCCTCGCCATGACTGCCTCGCAGTTCATTACGCAGAAGCAGATCATGGCCAAGAACATGTCCGAAGAAGCCATGGCCAGCCCCTTCATGCGCCAGCAGAAGATGATGCTTTACATCCTTCCGATTGTCTTCGGTGTTGGCGGCATCAACTTCCCGATCGGCGTCCTCATCTACTGGACCACCACCAACCTGTGGACCATGGGACAGCAGTTCTTTGTGATCCGCCGCATGCCGACGCCGGGATCCCCCGCCGCAAAGGCCCTCGCCGAACGCCGGGCTGCCAAGGGCCTTCCGGCCCTCCCGATCCTGAGCGGCAAGAAGGATGAGGCAGCCGACGCCGCTGCTGCCGCCGCGGCCGTGGCCCAGGCCAAGGGCCAGCGTATCCAGCCACAACGCAAGAACAGGAAGAAGAAGTAATGTCTGCCGAGAGCACCGAACACGCCCTGTCCGAGGAGATCATTGACGATCAGGACGCGTCCGAGAACGGGGAGGCTTCCCTGACCAAGGCTTCCTCAGCCAGCCGCCTGGAGGAAGAGGGAGACGTGGCAGCGGACTACCTCGAGGAGCTGCTGGACATCGCCGACATCGATGGAGACATCGATATTGAGGTCCGTAACGGACGGACCTACATCTCCATCGTGACCGAGGAAGAGTCAGATGCCCTGGACAGCCTGGTGGGTGAGGACGGCGAAGTCCTCGAGGCCCTCCAGGAACTGACCCGGCTTTCGGTGCTGTCCGCAACCGAGAACCGCTCGCGGCTGGTGCTGGACATCAACGGTTACCGGCAGGAGCGTACCGGCCACCTGCAGAAGGTTGCCGAGGACGCCGCCGCTTCAGTGAAGGAAAGCGGCCAGCCGGTGGCACTTGAGCCGATGAGCGCCTACGAGCGGAAGATCGTCCATGATGCCGTTGCTGACCTGGGACTGGTCAGCGAATCCGAAGGCGAAGGCGCCGGACGCCACATCGTTGTATCCGCCGAGTAGAGAATGGCTGATCCGCTAACCATGGTTGACATTACGCCAGCTGAGCTTTCGGCCGCGGAGAAGATCTTCGGCGACCGGTTGGACCTTGCTAAACGCTATGTTGAACACCTGGCGACCTCCGGCACGGAGCGCGGCCTCATTGGACCGCGGGAGATCCCCCGCCTGTGGAGCCGGCACGTCCTTAACTGCGCCGTCATTGAGAGTGCGATCCCCGAGGGGAGCCACGTCGCCGATGTCGGCAGCGGTGCAGGCCTGCCCGGGCTGTGCCTGGCGATTGCCCGGCCGGACCTGGAGCTGACCCTCATCGAGCCGCTGGAACGCAGGGTGATGTGGCTCCAGGAAGTTGTTGACGACCTGGGCCTGGACAACGTCACAGTCATGCGGACCCGGGCTGAACTGGCCGTGGGGCACGTTGAGGCGGATGTGGTGACGGCCAGGGCTGTTTCGGCCCTCAGTAACCTCGCAGGCCTGACCATTCCGCTTCTTGGCGGCAAGGGCGAAGTAGTGGCCATCAAGGGCCGCAGTGCCGCCGAGGAGATCGAAAAAGCCGCCAAGACCATCCGTAAGCTTGGGGGCGTCGAGACGTCGGTTCTTACGGTTGGTGAGAACCTCCTGGAGGAACCCACCACCGTGGTTCGCATCGTTGTAAACAAGTCCCAAAAGAAGGCCTAGTTCGGGCCCGGTGGCCTAACTCTGGCGGGTCCAGCGGTTAGGCTAGACAACGGCAGCAAATTTGGCTGAACGAGAGTGAGTGTGCCCCAGTGACCAGTAGTGAAGCCTCCACACAACGGATACCCCCGTTTGTGTCTTTGGGGTCAGCACGTTCTGTCGCTGGTCCTATCGCGACCCCCGCCAGAGGCGGGATTCACCCGGAACGGGTTTCGAAGGCCGCCAAGTCAGCAGCCGTTTCACGTGAAACAACTGCTGGCGGTAGATCCAACGTTATTGATGCGATCGACGATTCCAGCCCCATTGCCCGTGAGCTGGCGCATGAAACCAAACGCCGTGAACGCCTGGTAGGCCGCCAGCTGCCGCGCCCTGAGAACACCCGAATCTTCACGGTCTCCAACCAAAAGGGTGGGGTGGGGAAGACCACCACCACCGTGAACATTGCGGCGGCGCTGGCGGCGGCTGGCCTCAATGTCCTGGTGATCGACATCGACCCGCAGGGCAACGCTTCGACCGCCCTGGGGATCGAACATCACGCGGACGTGGACAGCATCTACGATGTCCTGATCAACGACGTACCCCTCGCTGATGTGGTGGCACCGTGCCCGGACATCGGAAACCTGATCTGCGCACCCGCCACCATCCACCTGGCCGGCGCGGAAATTGAGCTGGTGTCCCTCGTGGCCCGTGAGCAGCGGCTCCGGCGAGCCATTGACGTTTATGCCAAAACCCGGGAAAAGAACGGGGAACAGCGGCTTGATTACATCTTCATCGATTGCCCGCCGAGCCTTGGACTGCTGACCGTCAATGCTTTCTGCGCAGCCAACGAGGTACTCATCCCGATCCAGTGCGAGTACTACGCACTTGAAGGACTGAGCCAGCTGCTGAAGAACATCGAGATGATCCAGAAGCACCTGAATGCCGATCTGGTGGTGTCGACGATCCTTTTGACCATGTACGACGGCCGTACCAACCTCGCAGCCCAAGTTGCGGCCGAGGTTCGCCAGCACTTCCCGGATCAGGTCCTCTCTGCCGTGGTTCCGCGCTCGGTGCGCATCTCGGAAGCACCGAGCTACCAGCAGACGGTAATGACGTACGACCCTTCCTCCAGTGGAGCCCTGTCTTATCTGGAAGCCGCTGCTGAAATAGCAGAGCGCTAAAATCTTCAAACTGCAACGACGGGAGCCTGGCAACGCCTGGCTCTACCACTGGAGGGATTACCAATGAGCGAGAAACGACGCGGCCTGGGCCGCGGTCTGGGTGCGCTGATTCCAAGTTCCGCCGCCGCCAACGGGTCGGGTAACGCGACAACCGTCTCGCGTCCGGTAGATCTCTTCTTCCCTGAGGGACGCAAGAAGACGGAGTCTTCAGAGGAGGCCGTCGAGCCCCAGTCGTCGAAGCCCGCAGCAGACAAGGCTACGGCGGCTACGTCCACCAAGCCCTCCTCAGCTAAATCCAGTACTGCCAAGTCTGCTGCGGGCAAGGGAACAGATGCTGGAAGCCCGGCACCCAAGCCCAGCGCTGCCGCGAAGGCAAAGACGGAGACCGTGGCCACATCGGCCGGCGCAACAGACGATGCCGGTGACACCGAGCAGGAGCCGACGACCGGCATGCCTGAAGCGGCGGCGTCCGCAGATGTGCCCAGCGAGCGATCGGAAACCCCTGTGTGGGATGACGGCGGCGTGGACCTGGTCGAGGTTCCGGGCGTTCGGTTTGCTGAGATTCCGGTTGGCGATATCCACCCCAACCGCAAACAGCCGCGCTCCGTCTTTGATGAAGACGACATGGCGGAGCTTGTCCACTCGGTACGCGAAATCGGTGTCCTCCAGCCAATTGTGGTGCGGAAATCAACCGAAGACGGTAGTGAGCCGTTTGAGCTGGTTATGGGTGAACGCCGGTGGAGGGCAGTACAGGCTGCCGGCCTCGAAACTATCCCCGCAATAGTCCGTGACACGACCGACGATGACCTGCTTCGGGATGCGCTGCTCGAAAACCTGCATCGCAGCCAGCTGAACCCCCTGGAAGAGGCTGCCGCCTACCAGCAGCTCCTTGAGGACTTCGGAACAACTCATGAGCAACTGGCTGACCGCATTGGCCGATCCCGCCCCCAGGTCTCGAACACCCTGCGGCTGCTCAAGCTGCCCCCGTTGGTGCAGCGCCGTGTAGCAGCCGGCGTTCTCTCGGCAGGCCACGCCCGCGCCCTCCTGGCGCTTCCTGACGCCGCGGCCATGGAGCGACTGGCCCAGAAGATTGTTGCGGAGGGTATGTCGGTTCGTGCCACGGAAGAAGCTGTGACGCTGTACCAGGATCCGGCGAAGCCTGCGAAGAACAACATTCCCCGTCCGGGTGCCCGTCATGAGCGGCTCGACTACTTGGCGTCGTCGCTTTCGGACCGGCTTGATACGAACGTCAAGATCTCCCTTGGTGTTCGTAAGGGCAAAGTAAGCATTGAATTCGCGAGCGTCGAAGACCTCAACCGGATTATGGAGGTTTTGGCGCCCGGCCAGACCGGATAGCGGGATGTGTTTAGGTAGGGCCCGATTCACTCCGAATCGGGCCCTAGCTGTATCCAGGAGCTTCACCCATTCGATTCGAGTATGGCGGATGCTCGTAAGATCTCGGGAGGTCGTCCAGCCACTGTGTGTTACGGATCCTTTGGACGAGCAGCCGGGGCTGGATGGGGGGAGGCTGCATGGCTGCTGGTTCCGAGTATCGGCCATGCGACGATTTCGAACTGATTCCGCTCGGCAACTTTGTCTTTGGCCGAAACACATGCTGCTGGGTAGCCAACCCAGGGTTTCGGACATCTGGGAGCTGAATAGTGGCCACAGCTAGTCTAGAAAGCGGGCTGGGGCCAAAGAGAGGTCATAAGTGGAATGAACGCATTTGCTAGTTTCTGCTCCTAGGCTGAGGTTCTATTCTGCGTAGATTAGCGTTTCACGTGAAACAGGCGGGGCCCCCGGCGCTGTTCTCGTCCAAGACGAAGGGGCTTCAGCGAGTGCAGCCACTCTGAAAAGGGAAGCGCCGTCCGCTAACGCCACCATTTAATCGTCGTGATGAGATTTTCTGAAGCCCCATCGACGCCTAATGAGTGACGATACGTTCTCTACGTCCGTGGTTACCGTCCGGCCGTGATCCTGGAACCTTTCGGAACGATGATCTGACGTCGTGCGGGTGTGGACGGTGCTCGTGTACTCGGTTCACGCCACGTAGAGCTGATGTGTTCGAGACGTTCGGACCTCGAGGACCGCTTCTCCCCGCACGTTTCACGTGGAACATGTCGGGTCGGTGCCTCTTGCTGACTGTCTCATCGGCCGCGTCAATTTGTGCACGGTGTTGTCGGCATTACGGCCACTCCAGCGAACTCCGGTCTGGGAGCTGAGAAGCGCTACGAAGGGGGGTAGATACCGCTGTGTTGTGTCGGAACGCAGTGCCGTCGTCAGAGCCTCTGCAGGGGCCTCGCGTCGCCCGTTAGGACATAAATACTGAGGCGAAGTGCCGGGCTCCCCCCTGCCACTCATTTTGGCGGTGGAGGCCCGCTTAGGGACCTATTGCTGGGTCGAGCGCGCCCAAGCCGCTAATCAAAAGGCATTGGGGCAAACCTCGGCCTCCGCTGTGCCCGGATTGTTTCACGTGAAACAGTGCGAGGAAGACCAACTGCGGAATAGGACTGAGGACTGACCGGAACTAGACCGGAACAAGGCCCAGCGCTGCGACAGCGAGTCGGAATCATGTGCCGGCTAGTGAAGCCATACGTGGGACACAAGTAGCCTCGATGACCTCTGCCTTGAGTGGACGCACTCCCCTATGCACGACCTACCACGCATGCTCACTCCCAAAATGAGAGCCTTCTCGACTCTCAACTGTCCAGCTCCGGTTACCGCTTGAGATACCCGATGGGACCTAAGCAAACTTCACACGTAATGACCACGATCTCAAGTTTGCGTACATAGAAGATATGCCGCCCATTCAGATGATCGGCGATGCGCGACAGCGGGCAGAGGAACCCCCTGGGGAATTGTCAGCGGATTGCTCGTCGAAAGGAGACATGTGGTGGTTTATATGCAGCAAGCCTCCATTGGTGAGTTTGACGCTTGGATCCCACCGTCACCTACCAACGTCCACGCAACTCGGGCTATGCGTCCATATTCGTGGCTGCAGAATACTTATGCGGGCTGTCGGCGACGCGAGCGGGCCTACGTCGGTTGTGTGAACGCACGGGAGCGATATCGCCTTAGCGAATAATAGCGATCTCTGAGCGCCGTGGGGTAAGCGCGACCCAGACGCGGATGGGTGTCGGCCATCCGTGGATATCGTTGTGGATAACTATGTGGACGATGCGGCTCTCTGATCCGTATTGAGCGCGCACAGAATCGCATCATGAGGTATCTAGTGGCCATTGTTAAAGCAACGATTAGGGTCCTGATGGAATGGAGTCGCATGCGTTTCACGTGAAACATGGTCGAGGAACAAGGAGAGGCACCTCACAGTCCCGATAATTCAGTCAGAAATGTTTACTTTGTACATACACAGCAGGCCCAGATGGCAGTGCGACTCTGAACTGCGAGGAGGCTGAGTAGGTTGAGTGCTAGCTGAAGCGCCGTATCGAAAACTTGACTGTCGGTGTCCGAGTTGCGCAGGACACGGACATGACTCCGTCGACCTGTGGATATCACTGTGAATACCGGACGCTGCATCTGTGGAAAAGCATGTGGATATCCTGCCGCCACCAGACCCTTTCCCGCTATATTTCAGAGTAAAAACTACCCCAAAATCTCGTGAGGCGGCACTTTAGTCTGGATGCTTCAAAGCCAAGAGAGCACAATCCACGAGTAAGCCAGGTGATGTAGTCCGGCATGTACAGGTGTCGTCTGCGAGAATCCACGCCGCCGGTTCTCCGCTTCCCCGCGGCACTTGGAGGATGATTGCTCTTCTGTGATTCGGAACGCCGCAACGATCTCGATCAATCGGGGCATTCTTGTGGGTCACCTGTGGCCCGACCGCTACGACCTCAGTACTCTGGGCTCCCGTGGCCAATTCTGGTGTGAGACGAGTGCAAAGGAACAGTAAGGGCTTGTGCCGCGGTCAATCACGAGTCGGTCACTGAACGGACGCTGTCGCGTTCTGGCGCTACGGGCGTTTAGGCAGTTCGGAATGCGACAGAACGGGCTCACCGCTGGGGTTCGGTGCCGCGACATCGACTTGGAAGGTTCCACGCGGTCCAGCGGCGACCCTTAGCCATGCATGTTTCACGTGAAACGGCGTCCCCTGTCCCAAGTTCACTGAGTTCGGCTTCGGATTGCCATTGCTGTCAACGGAATTCTTGGAGTGACCTCGTGCGACCTAGGCGGATGCATATCTCCCTATGCCCGTTACCGACTACGTCTGCAAGCGACAGGTCACAGTCGCCGGACGACTAGTCTGGATGGTTAGGGAACGCTGTGTCTCTGCTCGTGCAGGATGTCACTGTTCTAGGAAATGCTTGCTGAGTGCTCCCAGTTGCCCTTGAGCAGGGCACCGCAGTGAGTTTGGTACGCGGAGCGTCCATCACTCACGAAAACCCGTTGCCTACAGGTTCTCTGGATAGTCGCGCCTGTATAATCGTCCACTGCGCCCTCGAGTGCCCGGTGATTGACGGAATGAAAAGCCCTCTCGAGCCACGCATCAGTTGAAGTGTTGGTGTTTCGAATGTTGCGGCGAATGTGCGGAAGGCCCAACGGCTCGAGGTGCTGCCCGTAGGACTGTTGGACGCACTCTTGCCTGGTAGGAACGCCTGGGAGATCTGGCTAGGCTCGCCAAGGCTATAAGGCACCCCAAGATGGACACGCCTGTACCAGTGCGCCTACTGCAACGCGTGGCTAGGTGCCACCTAAGCCGTTCCTACTCGTGACGGGTCACCGAATATGTCGATTAGGGCGCAACCCGCCGGCTGTAGCAAGAACCTTAGGTTTTATTCGTCATTTGCAGTATTTATGCCCCTTTGTTTCACGTGAAACGGCCGGGTGCCGCTAAATGTTTCACGTGAAACAGGCCGACTCCGTCACACCTTGGCTAGTTCTGCCTGGTTCACCGACATCGCGTACCAAGGTCCCCACTGATCTACCTGAGGCTACTTCCCTCGGCGTGTATGGAGGCGGAACCGACGTTCTACTGCCTTAGCCCTGCTCAACAAGCGCGTACGCGTGGGTCGCCATAGCGTCCTGGAAATAGGGACATCCGGGCTACTGAAGCTGTCGTGAGAAGCAACTGGTCCGGGGCCTCGGAGAACCGGTGACAACATGCACCGTCACCGGGTGGAATATGGAATGCTGCACCAAAAGCATGCGAAACCCTTCGTATGGTGATTGATGTAGTTGGGAACGCGATTCGGGACCCGTCTTGCACGAGACCCCTACTTCCATTCCTGCTCGTGGTGGCGCGCCAACTAGCTATTGCAGACAGCGCGACTGTTTCACGTGAAACAGTCCAAAAGTTCCAGGTCGAAATCATCACGGCGTACCCGAACCTTAGGGAGCGCCGACCGATCTGTGCGAGATAGGTGGACTTATGCATTGTGCGAACAAAAAAGTGGCCACCGCTCCTGCAGTGGCCACTTTTTAGTGCTCGACTCATACGAGCCCGTGAGAGTTTAGGACAGGACGTCCGCAAATTCCTTTTCAAAGAACTGCTTCGGCTTTGCGCCGATGACCGTACTCTTCACTTCCCCACCCTGGAAAAGGTAGACGGCCGGGATCGACGTAATGCCGTATTCGGCGGCGATCGCGGGGTTATCGTCCACGTTCACCTTGACGACGTCCACCTTCTCGCTGTACTCGACCGAGATTTCATCCAGGATGGGACCCAGTTTGCGGCAGGGACCGCACCATTCAGCCCAAAAATCAACGATTACCGGCTTGTCGGAGGACAGTACGTCCGTGCTGAAACTTGCGTCTGTTACGTCTTTTGCGTTGCTCATAACCTGATCTCTCTCTTCGGGTATCGTGGCGGTACTTACGCGGGCAAGTCTGCGAGGTAGTGCTCAACATCAATTGCCGCTACACAGCCGGAGCCGGAAGCGGTGATCGCCTGGCGGTAGGTGGGGTCCACCACGTCACCGGCTGCAAACACTCCGGGAATGCTGGTTCTCGAGCTGCGTCCTTCGACGGCGATGGTGCCCTCAGGGGTGAGGTCCAGAATGTCCTTGACCAACTCGGTCCTCGGGTCGTTGCCGATCGCAACGAACACGCCTGTTACTGCGAGATTCGAAACACTGCCGTCGATTAGGTTCTTGATCTTCAGCCCGGTGACCTTGTCCTCGCCGATGACGTCGTCCACAGTGCTGTTCCAGACAAAGCTGATCTTCTCGTGGGCCAGGGCACGGTCAGCCATGATCTTGGAAGCCTTGAGGGAGTCCCGGCGGTGCACAACCGTGACCGTCCTGGCAAACTTGGTGAGGAACAGGGCCTCCTCCATGGCGGAGTCGCCACCTCCGATCACGGCAATGTCCTGATCCTTGAAAAAGAAACCGTCGCAGGTTGCACACCAGCTAACTCCGTGTCCGGAGAGGCGCTTTTCGTTCGGCAGGCCCAATTCGCGGTAGGCCGATCCCGTGGAGAGAATGACGGCTTTTGCCTTGAAGCTCTCACCGGTGGCGATGGTGACCGTCTTTACCGGGCCTTCAAGTTCAAGACTCGTAACGTCCTCGAACTGGATCTCCGTGCCGAAGCGGACAGCCTGCTTTTCGAAGTTCTCCATGAGGTCCGGACCCATGATCCCTTCCGGAAACCCCGGATAGTTCTCAACGTCTGTGGTGTTCATCAGTTCGCCGCCGGCAGTGACGGAGCCGGCAAGCATCAGCGGCTTCAGGTTGGCACGTGCTGTGTAGACAGCTGCCGTGTAACCGGCCGGGCCTGAACCGACAATGATGACATCACGTACATCGGACGCGGTGTTTTCTGCGATGGTCACTGAACGGTGAACCTCTTCCTTGGTTGACGCGCCCCTCGTGGAGGCCGGCCACATGGCACAACTGCTGGGTGTTCCTGATTATTCCGGCGCCTGGACATGGTGGACCACCGGTACACGGCAGGTCGCCGTCACCGTAGGCGCCCTTTCAAGGTTACCGCCCCGGCAAGGGGCCGCCGCCTGCTGCAGGGTTTGATCAGAGTTCCGCCTTCGTGCCGGCCGTGGCCGTCCCGAAGGCTACAGCCAGAAGGAACCTGGTTACTGGACCTTGATCTCGGCGAGCCGGATGCCGAATCCGTAGCGGGTCTTCGGAGCAGCCAGCCGCGGCAGGGAGTTGATGGAGACGATCACATACTCGGCCTCCACGGGCTCCGCCAAAGGTATGGTCAGGTCAGTGGACGTGAAGCTGTTGGTTCCTACTGCTTTAGCCCCATCCAGTGCAGGACGGTCGTTGGTATAGACAGTGATGTTGCCGCCGGAGCCACCAAGCTGCGAAAGCGTAATGGAGGACACCATGGCCGGGTTCTCGAGCTTCACCACTAGGGGCACGCCCTGGGGTGCCAGTCCGCCCCAGTTCTCGGTGGCGAACTCCATGTCGGACCAGAAGCTCGCGGCGTTACCGTCGTACGCCCTGACGAGGTCGCCGTCAAAGGTGGCAGCAAAGTCGAAGTTGCCCTGCCTAGTGATGCTCTCGATGGCCGGGGGTGCAGCGGGCGGTGCCGTTGTGGGTGCCTGCGTCGGAGCCGAGGTGTCTTCAGGAGCGCTGCTGTTGGTGCCGGGTGCCGTGGGCACCGCCTGCGGCTGCGAGGTGAACAGGCTGCCGAGGTTGGTGACGGCAAACACCAGTCCGGCAATGAGCACCACCGCCAGCAGTCCACCAACCAACCAGCGCATGGACCGGGGCTCGCGGGCAGGTTCGTCACGGTCGTCGTCGTCATAACGGTCCTGATCGGGGACGGACGCACCGCCACCAGCTGCCGGTGCAGCCGACCGTGCAAAAACGGAAGATTTCTTCTTCTTGGTCTCTGGTTCGTCGTCGGCTGACGAGTCCATCGGGGCATGCTCTTCAGCGTGCGCGTAATCGTCATCGGACCACAGCGACACCTTGGGCTTACCGGCCGGTGAGCCGGGTGATCCTTGCGTGTGGCCTACAGCCGGCGTGTGGGCGGTCTGGTGGTCCTCGGGGCGTGCTGACCGATCGGTTCCGGAGCCGGAGGCAGCGGCCGCACCTGCGGCTCCTCCCGCAGCAAGAGCTCCACCGGCTGCCGCTGCCCGGCCTCCAGCGGAGGCCCCGTTGGACGAGCGTCCAGAGGAAGGCGCGGCAGCGGGACGAACTGGTGGTTTCGGGGGAACAGCCGGCGCTGCACGGTAAGGATCCACCTGGCTGGCGTGGTTGTCCGAGTAGTTGATGTAACCGGCTTCTACATGGTCTTCATCGTCGTAGGGTTCCGGCTCGTTCGACCGCGGCTGGCCAAAGATTTCGCTTCCCAGGGTGTCCGTGAAAAACGGTTCCACGTAGGGAGGATTGGAGGCCACCACCAGGTCCAGCAGATCCGCTGCAGAAGTGTGGTTGGTGATGAGGTAGGTGGCTGCCTCGCTCATGCCGAGGTCCAGGACCTGGACGGTGCCGGGACGTTCGCCGGTGGCCACTTCGCGGGCGCTCTGGGCAACCTGTTCGGTGTTGCCGGGTCCGGCCACCAGTATGCTGACGGGACGGTTCAGGACCTGATCCACACCGTCCAGCACCAGATCGTGGTCGTGCGACGCCAATACCGTGGCAGTGACCTTGTAGCGGCCACCCAGTACTGATCCGACATCGATCGGGTTGGACACGTGTTCCTCCTAGACTGTCCGGGATTGCCGGCTTGAATAATGCAACCACCGTCCAGGAGCCGGCGGGCGCCTGACCCCTGGATGCAACTACCCCTGTACCTTTCCGATCCTAGCCGATTGCGTCCCTTCCACCTTGGACGACGGCGGCCGGAAACCGCGGGAACGTCACTTTTTCCGGGGTTTCCTCGGCTTGAAATGGGGGTTCTCGCCGGGCTTCCCCTGGAAGGTGCGGCGCCCTGGAAGGGGGATCTGCTCCCGCAGGAAGCCGCCCCGTGCCGTGCTGGGCTGGTCCTCCCCGGGGAGGTAGTCGCCGTCGGACGTTGGCGGGCCATCGCCGTCGAGCGGTTCCTTCCCCCGCGCCCCGAGCCCGGGCGCCTCCTGTTCCGGGGCCGGCCCGGCCCTGAAGGATACGGCGTCGAACTCACCGGAAATCCTGGGGATGAGGCCCGTGTCAACGGACGTGGTGGGACGGTCCGGCTGCTGGCGCCCACCGGACGGTGAATCAGACGGTGAATCAGACGGCGAGTCTGATCGGGAACCGGATGGGGAATCTGACGGCGAACCGGAGGGCGAGTCCGACGGCGGGGTCCCGCCTCCAGCGGGAGGTGCGGCCGGTCCACCGCGCCCCAGCCGGCCGAGGAGGGGCCGGAGAAGGTCGCGAAGTTCGGAAACCCGGAACAGCTTAAGGAGGAAGAAGTAGGCCACCAGCATGATTGGGCCCACCACGACGACGGTGATGAGGGCTGACAGCCTGTCCTGCCAGGCAAACCCGTCCGGACAATAGCTCCCCAGGAGCCACAGGGCACCGGCTCCGGCGATGGCGGAACCAAGCGCTGCGTACCCCATGCGGATGTAGGAGTTGGCGATCCGTGGCCCGTCCAGGTGACCCAGGAGGCGCCGCAGGAACCAGGCGCTGATGACCACGGAGAGGATGTTGCCCACCATGTAGAGGACCGCGATGGCGTAGATGATCTGCGTGACCGGCAGGAACTGGATGGCGAACGCCCCGGCCACGTAGACAATGGCCAGGAGCAGCTGGACGTAGAACGGTGTGCGCGCATCCTCATTGGCGTAGAAGACACGGGACATCATGAAGTTGGCGCTCATGAACGGCGTGCTCAGCGCCAGGATGGTGAGCGTCTGGGCCAGCATCACTCCGTCCTGGCGGAGCCCGCCCGAGAAGAACATGCCCAGGGGACCTGCCAGGGCAAACAGCGCCAGCGCACCGAACACGGTTGCCACCGCCATGGTCCGCAGGCCGTGCGAGAGGGCGTCACGCAATGCATCACGGTTGCCGTCCTGGGAGGCCCGGGTCATCCGGTTGAACAGCACCGTGGCCAGGGACAGGGCAATGATGGAGTGCGGCAGCAGGTAGAGCTGGCTGGCCACCTCCAGCACGGCGTTTCCTGGCAGCATAAAGGCCGCGGGGTCCCCCGCCTGCTGCAGCCGGATGCGCTCGGCGCCGGGAATGGTTGCGATGCGCATGACGTACAGGAAGGCGAGCTGGCCGACGGCGGCAGTCAGCAGGGTCCAGACGCTCAGCTTGGCTGCCTGGCCCAGTCCCACCCCCCGCCACCCGAAACGCGGGCGGATCCCCAGCTTGAGCCGCATCACGGGGATCATCAGGATGGCTGTTTGTGCAACGACACCGATGGTTGAGAACCCGGCCACCAGGAGGGTTTGTGTGTCGCCCCAGTTGTCGAGGGTGTGCGGGTTCACCTTGTTCTCGCCGAAAATCCAGATGAACATCCCCAGGCCGGCAATCGCCACCAGGTTGTTAAGGATGGGTGCCCACATGGCGGGGCCAAAGGCTCCGTTGGCATTCAGGACCTGGGTCAGGAGGGCATAGAGGCCGTAGAAGAAGATCTGCGGCAGGCACCAGAAAGCGAAGGCCACGGCCAGCGCTTTCTGCTGCGGAGTGTATCCCTGCGTTGTGAGTTCAATAACCCAGGGGGCCGCCAGCGTCACCAGCGCCGTCAGTCCCAGCAGGAGCAGCACAGCCAGCGTCAGCAGCCGGCTGATGTAGTCCGCTCCCCTGTCCGGGGCCTTGCTTGCCTTGATGATCTGCGGGACCAGGACAGCGTTGAACACCCCGCCCGCCACGAGCAGGAAGATCAGGTTGGGCAGGTTGTTCGCATTGATGAAGGTGTCATTGACAGTGGAGCCCAGGCCGAGGGCCGTGCCCAGCATCCAGGTCTTGCCAAAGCCCAGGAACCGGGACACGAGCGTCCCTGCGGCCATGATGGCACTGGACCGTGTTTCACTGGCAGCCACGGCGCCAGGGGTGCTGTCCGGGCCCGCCGGCTCGGGGGGAACGCCGTCCGGGGCGGCGTCGCCGGGCCGGCCGGCTTTATCGGAAGGAAAGTTGGTAGCTGACATCGACTTCATCGTCTCACCCGAAGGCGGTTAAAGCCGCAACGCCGGGGCCCTGAGCCCGGGATACCTGCAGTCCTAGAGGTGCTCCGGGAGGACCTCGCGGGCGAGGTCGGCAATCCGGCGCTCGTTGGGGAAGGACAGCTTCCGGGCCAGCTCCTGGATGGGAACCCACGCCACGTCCACGGCTTCCTGGTCCGGATCGTTCTCGATGGTCAGTTCGCCGCCCGTTGCCCGCAGGAGGTAATGGTGGACCGTCTTGTGGACCCGGTGGCCGCTGACTGTAAACCAGTAGTCAATGCTTCCGAGCGGCGCGAGGATGTCCCCCTCGATGCCGGTTTCTTCGGCAATTTCCCGGACCGCTGCCTGCTCGTTGTTTTCCTTGCCCTCCGGATGGCCCTTGGGCAGGCACCATTCCAAACGTCCGCCGCGGTTAAGGCGGGCGATGATCGCAACCCTCAACTCGGCGTCGGACGTGTCCACTACAACACCGCCGGCAGAGACCTCCTCAACCGTGGGCAGCGATGCCGGTGCCGCATGCTGGGCAGGGGCAACGTGCGCACCGATTGCCGACGGCAATGGTGCGTTTGTCCTCCTGCCGGGAGCGCTCGGTACTGGATGGGCCATGGAGTCCACTCTAACGACTGTTGCCCGTTCGTGATGACCGGAACATGACACCAACATGGACTGCATATGACGCACTTTGCCGGCGGTGGAGTGATTCCGCACGATCTTGACCGTATTTTGGCCTGCCGACGCGCTGGTTTCTGACAAGCTTAAGTAACTATGGCTCACGCACATCACAAGACTGATTCCCCGACCGTTGATTTCCAGGTGGACCCGGTGGTCCTGGAGCTCGGCCGGCGCTTCGTGGACGCCGGCCACGAGCTGTCACTGGTGGGCGGCCCGGTGCGTGACCTTTTCCTGGGCCGGACCTCCCCGGACCTGGACTTCACCACCGATGCCACCCCGGACCAGACGGTTGCCCTCATCAAGAAGTGGGCGGACAACTACTGGGAGATCGGCCGCGCCTTCGGAACCATCGGCATGCGCAAGGCAGGCTTCCAGATCGAAATCACCACCTACCGGGCGGAGGCGTACGATCCCGATTCCCGCAAGCCCGTAGTGGCCTTCGGTTCGTCCCTGACAGATGACCTGCTCCGGCGCGACTTCACCATTAACGCCATGGCCCTGAAGCTGCCCTCCCTGGAACTGGTGGATCCTTTTGGCGGCGTACGCGACCTCCATGCCTCCGTGCTGGCCACTCCCGGGGCGCCGGAAGCGTCCTTCTCGGATGATCCGCTGAGGATGATGCGCGCGGCGCGCTTCGCCGCCCAGCTTGGAGTCTCCGTCCACGAGGACGTCCGGCAGGCCATGACGCAGATGGCCGAACGGATCACCATCATTTCCGCCGAACGGGTGCGGGACGAACTGGTCAAGCTCATCTGCGGCGCCCGCCCGCGCGTCGGCGTGGACCTGCTGGTGGACACAGGACTCGCCGAGTTCGTGCTGCCCGAGGTTTCGGCGCTGCGGCTGGAATCGGACGAGCACCACCGGCACAAGGACGTCTACCAGCACTCCCTGCAGGTCCTGGAACAGGCAGCGGAGCTGGAGACGGACAGTGAGGGCCCGGTGCCAGGTCCGGACTTTGTGCTGCGCTTCGCAGCATTAATGCACGACGTCGGGAAGCCGGCGACGCGCCGCTTCGAACCGGGCGGCGCGGTGAGCTTCCGGCACCACGACATGGTGGGAGCGAAGCTCACCTCCAAACGGATGAAGGCGCTGCGTTTCGATAACGACACCACCAAAGCCGTGGCCCGCCTCGTGGAGCTCCATATGCGCTTCTACGGTTACGGGGACGCCGGCTGGAGCGACTCCGCAGTCCGCCGCTACGTGACCGATGCCGGGCCGCTGCTGGAAAGGCTGCACCGGCTCACCCGCTCCGACGTCACCACCCGCAACCAGCGGAAAGCCGAACGCCTGGCCTTCGCCTACGATGACCTCGAGGCCCGCATTGCCGCCCTCCGCGAACAGGAATCGCTGGATGCCGTGCGGCCGGACCTTGACGGCGCCCGGATCATGGCCCTGCTGGGCATCAAGCCCGGTCCGGTGGTGGGGCGTGCCTACAAGTTCCTGCTTAACGAGCGGATGGAGAACGGTCCGCTGCCTGCGGGGGAAGCGGAAGCACGCCTGCTCCGCTGGTGGGCAGGCCAGCCTGAATCAGCAGATGCCGTCCCCCCATCCCCGGCGCCTGACGCTGGAACGTCGCCCGCCGTCGTCGAGCCGTCCCCTTCTGAGGAGTCCAAGTGACCAGTCCTGCCCTTGCCCCCCGGCCCCAGCTCTGGATCCTCCGCCACGGCGAGACGGAATGGTCCAAGAGCGGCCAGTACACCGGGCTCACGGACCTTCCGCTGACCGTCGAGGGTGAACAGCAGGCCGTGGAAGCCCGGAAGGTGCTGGATCCGGTCGACTTCGACCTGGTGCTCACCTCGCCGTTGAGGCGCGCGCGGCGGACGGCCGAGCTTGCCGGCTTCCCCGACGCCCAGCACGAACCTATGGCTGTTGAGTGGAACTACGGCGATTACGAAGGGATCAGCTCGGACCTGATCCGCAAGGACAATCCGGACTACCTCATCTGGACCCACGGCGTTCCCAACGGCGAAACGCTGGACGAGGTGGCCGCCAGGGCAGACAAAATTATCGGGCGCGTGCTCGAGTCCGGCATGGACAATGTGCTGATTGTGGCCCACGGCCATTTCTCAAGGATCCTTACCGCACGCTGGCTGGAATTGCCGCCTGCCGAAGGCCGCCATTTTATTCTGGGTACCGCAAAAGTCTGCACTCTCGGGTGGGACAAAAAGACGCCTGCGATCGTCCGATGGGGTCTCTAAAAGAGACCACCAAAATAAGGTTGGACAATTTTTGGATATTAAGTAGCCAATAGTCCAACCGGTGGTGTAATTTTATTCCTGATCCCAGAGCGTCTTGCCGGGATCGCGGCGCACGCTGCCGGGTCCTTGGCCCGTGCGGCGGCAGAGCAGAAAAGGAGGTTGGGAAAATGATTACTTTGACTAGCGGATGGAAGATGACCATCACCGCTGCCCCGGCCCCTGATGCTTTTGCGCGCCCCTTTAGGGATTACGCCGGCTCCTAGCCGCTACTGCCGCCTGGAGCCCAGGCAGCAGCGTTCCGCAGCGGGCACCGGTCCGGCAGTGGCTGGACACCGGCTTAGTGCAGGTGCAACTCCTCCAACCGTTCTGGCGGGATCGCGGACTTCCCCCTTCGCATTCTTCCGTCTTTCTTCCCTGCGCAATGCTGCTTTAGTGCAGATGTGCAGGGAATTGGCGCCAGTTTCTGCGTAATTCTATTCGTGCTGCCCATAATGCCCTGCTGCATTCTTTGATATATCCGCCATAAAAGGGCTCAATTGCCGTGCCCATTTATGCATGCCGAACCCCACATGGAAAGGAGGTGATGGCCATGAAAAAGTTCCGAAAACTCCTACTGCCGGCCCAAGGACGGCGCAGCAGCCGGAGGAAGTTCAACGAGACCCTGTTGGAAAAGCAGCGCGAAGATGTATTCGTCCTGATGCACCAGCAGATCGGCGGTACCCGCTAGGGACGATGCCGCCCGGATGACCCGGGCAGCCACGAAGAAGTACCTTCGCCAGGAGGCACCGTGAACACCAGCGAACCTGTGGCCGGAGCCCACGCGGTCGACGCGTGGGCTCCGCCGTCCGTGGCGCCAACCGGGTCCCGGGCACGGCGGTAAGCTCGAAGCCATGGAGGACACCCAGCCGCCCGAGCATCGAGGAAGGCTGCGCCTCGTTGTTCCAAGCCGCAGCGATATCCTCCTGAGGAACTTCACGGAATTGGTGGGCGGCCCCCTTGGGTCCCGGTCCGCGCCGGGCATTGTTTCCCCCGGTGTCTTCACCGTGGAGCGGGTACTGATCCTGCTGACCGTCCTGGCGGCACTGGCAGGCATCCTGCTGAAGGGATACTGCCGTGCCAACGGATGGGAATCCCCCACCCAGTTCTACGCCACCTGCTATTCCGACTTCCCCGAACTATTCCGGAACCGCGGACTGGCAGACGGCAACTTTCCCATCCTGGGCACGGGGAGCCAGTTTGAGTACCCTGTCCTGACCGGCCTTATTGCCGGGATAACGGCCTGGCTGGTCCCCGGCGCCGGAACCCCGGATGCCCGGATCCTGGCCTACTTCGACATCAATGCCGCCCTTCTGGCCGCCGCCGCGGTGGTCACGGTCCTGGCCACCGCCCGGATGGGCGCCCGCCGGCCCTGGGACGCAGCCATGGTGGCTTTGGCGCCGGGCATCATCCTGGCCGGCACCATCAACTGGGATCTCTGGGCGGTGGCCCTGCTTGCCGTGGGCATGTACTTCTTCTCCCGGGAGCGGCTGGTACTGGCGGGAGTCTTCATCGGGCTTGCCACGGCCGCCAAGCTGTATCCACTGCTCATTCTGGGCGCCATCCTCCTGCTTGCCCTCCGGACCGGACGGTTCCAGCCGTTCCTCAAGACTGCGGGGGCCGCGGCCGCCTCGTGGACCGTTGTCAACCTCCCCTTCGCCGTCGCTAATTTCCCGGGCTGGGCCTACTTCTTCCAGTTCTCGGCAGACCGCGGCGCCGGCTACAGCTCACCATGGTTCGCATACAACCTGGTGCTTGGCCGGTTAAGGGGGCAGGAACTGAGCGGTGCAGCCGTAGACCTGCTGTCTCTCGGCTTGTTTGCGATTGGCTGCGGCCTCATCGCCCTTGTTGCCCTGACCGCACCGCGCCGCCCGCGCCTGGCCCAGCTTGCCTTCCTGATTGTGGCGGCCTTCATCCTGACCAACAAGGTGTATTCACCGCAATTTGTTGTATGGCTGATCCCGCTCCTCGCGCTGGCCAGGCCGCGGTGGCGCGACTTCCTGGTCTGGCAGGGCATCGAGGGCCTCCACTGGGCTGCGGTGTGGATGTACCTTGGACAGGTGACCAGCGCAGGCTCCTCCCAGCACAACCTGGATATGCCCTACTACGTCCTGGCCGTGGCCGCGCACATGCTGGCCCTCGCCTACCTGATGGCGCGGGTGACCTGGGACATCTACGACCCCACCTACGATCCCATCCGCCGGCACCACCTGGACGATCCGCACGGCGGTCCGTTCAACGGGGCACCGGACAGGTTCCGGCTGAACCTGCGCCGCCGGGCCGGTTCCACGCTCCCGCAAAAGGCAGCATCCGATGCCTGACGTGACGGTGGTGGGCGCAGGACCCAACGGGCTGGCCGCCGCGGCCGTCATGGCGCGGGCAGGGCTTACCGTGGAGGTCTTCGAAGCCGCGCCCGTGGTCGGCGGCGGAACCCGTACGGCAGAACTCATGCAGCCGGGCCACTTCCACGACGTCTGCTCGGCCGTTCATCCAATGGCACTGGCCTCGCCCTTCTTCCGGGCCTTCGAGCTTTCCCGGCGGATGGAGCTTGTCACTCCTGAGCTCTCCTTCGGATCACCGCTGGACGGCGGACGGTCCGCCCTCGCCTACCGGTCGCTTGACCGGACCGCAGCGGGACTCGGCCGGGACGGCGCTGCGTACCGGCGGCTGATGGGCCCCATCGTGCGGAACATCGACGACGTTATGGACTTCACGCAGAACCAGCTCTTCCGCCTTCCCCGCAATCCCGTGGCCGCGGGCATTTTCGGCCTGCGGACCCTGGAGCAAGGCTCGGGCCTCTGGAATGCCAGGTTCCGCGAGGAGCCAGCTCCTGCCCTCCTCAGCGGTGTTGCGGCCCATGCCGTGTCCCGCCTTCCGTCCCTGGCCGCGTCCGGAGCAGGGCTGATGCTCGGGGCACTGGGCCACGCTGAAGGATGGCCCATTCCCCTGGGTGGATCTGCTGCCATCGCCGCCGCCCTGGCAACGGACATCGAGGCGCATGGCGGCACCCTTCACACAAACACCCCCATCAACCGGTTGACGGACCTTCCCCCGGCGCGGGCCACGCTCCTTGATGTCGCGCCGCGCGGACTGGTGGACATGGCCGGTGACTCCCTTCCCGCCCGCTACCGCAAAGCCCTGGAGTCATTCCGCTACGGGAACGGATCGTGCAAGGTGGACTTCATCCTGTCCGGCCCCGTGCCGTGGCAGGCGGCGGAACTGGCTGACGCCGGAACAGTCCACGTAGGCGGAACCAGGGAGGAACTGGCACACGCGGAAAACGAGGTCAGTGCCGGCCGGCACCCCGAACGGCCCTACGTGCTGGTGGCCCAGCCGTCCCGGTTCGACCCACGGCGCGCTCCCGCCGGCCGCCACACCCTGTGGACCTACTGCCACGTACCGGCCGGTTCAACCAAGGACATGGCGGAAGCCATCACCGCACAGCTGGAGAGGTTTGCCCCCGGTTTCAGGGACCTCGTGGTGGACACCAACGTGGTGACGGCGGCGCAGCTGGCAGAGTACAACCGGAACTACATCGGCGGGGACTTCAGCGCCGGCACCATGGACCTTCGCGGCCTGGTTCAGCGGCCCGTAGTATCCCGGCATCCATGGCGCACTCCCCTGCGCGGCGTCTACCTTTGTTCCTCCTCCACGCCGCCCGGCCCTGGGGTCACCGGCATGCCCGGCCTGCACGCGGCAACCCATGCGCTGAAGGACATATTCCACCTGCCCGTTCCGTCGTTGGGCCTGGGTGGCGCATAGCAGCCGGCAGCGCCCGTAGAACCGCCAGCATGGCCGGACGCACTGCATGTCCCGGGGCATAATGGCCGAATGGGGAAATCAACAAAACTTTCTGTTGCCGTAGCTGCGCTCGTTCTGGGAACCTCTTTGGTGGCCTGCGACGACGGCAGGAGCGGGGCAGAAACCGCAGCACAGCAATTTGCCACAGCCGTTTCGGGACTAGATGTTGCGGGGGTGGCCTTCGACGGCAAGGACGCCGCTGCCGCCAACGACCAGCTGCGCGGCGTGTTCAAGGCACTGGATCCACAGAAGCCCGCGGTTGAAGCAGGCGGCATCACCCTGGACGGCGACAACGCCTCGGCGCCTTTGAACTACACCTGGAAATTCGGCGATGCAGAGTGGAAATACACCGTACCGGCGAACTTCAAGAAGTCCGGGGACAAATGGCTTACGGTCTGGGACCCGGCAACCCTGGCACCCGGCCTCGCGGACAGCGAGATCCTCACCAAAGGCGCCCAGTCCCCGCAGCGCGCGGATATCCTCGGGGCGGGGGACGTCCCCCTGGTCACCTACCGTCCCGTGGTGAACGTCGGCATCGACAAGCCCCAGCTCGGCACTGCCGACCCCACCGACGCTGCCACCAGGCTCGCTGCCCTCGTCGGGGTTGACCCGGCCGGCTACGTCCAGCAGGTGCAGGCCTCCGGCGCGGAAGCCTTTGTTTCAGCGATTACCCTGCGGGAAGAAGGCCGCACCATCACCAACGAGCAGATTGCAGCCATCCCCGGCGCCCGTGCCATTCCCGCCTCGGTGCCGCTGGCACCCAGCCGGACCTTCGCCCGAGCCGTGCTCGGCACTGTCGGGGAAGCCACTGCTGAGCAGATCGAAGCCTCGGAAGGTGCCCTGTCAGCGGGCGATGTGACCGGCATCGGCGGGTTGCAGCAGCAGTACGACGAACAGCTCAGGGGGACGGACGCCGTCGTAATCCGCGCGCAGCGCGCCGACCTGACGCGCGAACAGATCCAGTCCGCAGCAACTGACCCCCGGCGCGTGCTCTTTGAAGTGGCGCCTGAGCCCGGTACACCGCTGAAGACCACCATCGACCCGACGCTGCAGGCACTGGCGGAGACCACCCTGGAGGAAGTCGGCCCGGCGTCGGCGATCGTGGCGCTGCGCCCTTCCAGCGGTGCCGTCCTGGCCGTGGCCTCGGGTCCCGGCAGTAACGGCTACAACACGGCCATGCTGGGCCAGTACGCGCCCGGGTCGATCTTCAAGATGGTGGACTCGCTCGCCATGTTCCGCAACGGGCTGACCCCTGATTTCAAGGTTGAGTGCACGCCGACGCTGACGGTGGACGGGCGCACCTTCAAGAACGCCGACGGTTATCCCGAAAGCTCCCTGGGCTCCGTCACCCTGCGTGACGCCTTTGCGCATTCCTGCAATACGGCGTTCATCGCCGCCCGGGACACCGTGTCACAAGGACAGCTCGAGGCTGCCGCCCTGGCCATGGGCATCGCCGTCGAAGCGCCGTCCCTGGGCGCAGACGCGTTCCTCGGATCCGTCCCCGGCGAGGCGGCAGGGACGGAGCACGCCGCGTCCATGATCGGGCAGGGCAAGGTCCTGCTTTCTCCCCTGGCGGCGGCCATGATGGCAGGCTCCGTGGCCAAGGGCGCGCCGGTGTCGCCCCAGCTGGTCCTCAATCCCGACGGCGGTGCTGCCGCTGCCGGCACGACGAGCGGTTCCACGGCGCCGGCGGCGCAGCCTTCCGCCACCGCCACGGCGGAAGCGCCGTCGACGGCCTCGGGTGAGCCGATCACCGCTGCCGAGGCCGCTTCGCTGGCTGACATGATGCGCGCCGTGGTCACCTCCGGGCATGCAGGCTTCCTGGCGAGCGTTCCCGGTGAACCCGTGGGCGCGAAGACCGGGACGGCTGAATTCGGCAAAGAGACTCCCCCGAAGACGCATGCCTGGATCGTGGCTGTCCACGGGGACCTGGCAGTGGCTGTGTTCGTGGAGGACGGCGGACTGGGAGCGACGACGTCCGGGCCGCTGCTGAAGGAGTTCCTCACCGCAGCCGGGTAGCCGTGGCCGTGGGAAGATGGAATACGTGGCCCATATTGACGTTTCCGGCATTGACTACTTTCTTTCCGACGGCACCCAACTGCTTAACGGAGTGACCTTCAAAGTCCCGGACGGCACCAAGACCGCACTGATCGGCCCCAACGGCACCGGGAAGACCACCCTGTTCCGCATCATCGCCGGGGACCTGGTGCCGGATGAAGGCGTGATCGGGCGGTCCGGGAACATGGGCATCATGCGCCAGTTCGTGGGCCAGGTCCGGGACGGTTCCACCGTGCGTGACCTCCTGGTGTCCGCCGCCCCGCCTGCCCTGGCGGCAGCGGCGCGCGAGGTGGACGACGCCGAGCTGGCCATGGTGGAGCACGACGACGAGCCAAGCCAGATGCGGTACGCCCAGGCGATCGTGGATTGGGGAGATGCGGGCGGCTACGACGTCGAAACCGTCTGGGACGAGGTTTGCATGGCCGCGCTGGGACTTCCCTTTGACCGCGCGCAGCACCGCCCGGCGTCGAGCCTTTCCGGAGGTGAGCAGAAGCGGCTGGTACTCGAAGCGCTCTTTGCCGGGCCGGACGACCTCCTGCTGCTCGACGAACCGGACAACTACCTTGACGTTCCAGGCAAGCGGTGGCTTGAGGACAAGCTGAACGAGTCCAGGAAAACGGTCTTCTTCATCAGTCACGACCGCGAGCTGCTGAACAATGCCGCGGGGCGCATCGTGACGCTGGAACCCGGCATCAACGGTGCCGGTGCCTGGATCCACGGCGGCGGATTTGGCTCCTACGTGGAGGCGCGGGCAGACCGGAACGCCCGTTTCGAGGAACTGCGGAAGCGCTGGGACGAGGAGCACGTCAAGCTCAAGGAACTCGTCAACATGTACAAGAACAAGGCCGCCTTCCGCTCCGACATGGCCAACCGGTACCACGCAGCCCAGACCCGGCTGGCCAAGTTCCTGGAAATCGGGCCGCCGGAGGCGCTGCCCATCGAGCAGAACGTGCAGATGCGCCTCAAGGGCGGGCGGACCGCCAAGCGGGCCATCGTGGCGGAGAAGCTGGAACTCACCGGGCTCATGAAGCCCTTCTCCACAGAGGTGTGGTTCGGGGACCGCGTTGGCGTCCTGGGCTCCAACGGCTCAGGCAAGTCGCACTTCCTCAGGCTGCTGGCCACCGGCGGAACCGATCCGGAGCGGGAACACCTGCCCGTTTCCGACGTCGAGATCGCCGAAGTGCCGCACGAGGGCACCGTGAAACTTGGCGCCAGGATCCGCCCCGGATTCTTCGCCCAGACCCACGTCCGGCCCGACCTCCTGGGCAAGACGCTGCTGGAAATCCTGCACCGTGGCGATGAACACCGTTCAGGACTCGGCCGGGAGGCAGCGGCCGGGGCGCTGGACGGCTACGGACTCGCAGGTCAGTCGGAACAGAAGTACGAGTCCCTCTCGGGCGGGCAACAGGCACGGTTCCAGATCCTGCTGCTGCAGCTCAGCGGCGCCACACTGCTGCTCCTCGACGAGCCCACGGACAACCTGGACCTGCACTCCGCCGAGGCACTTGAGAAGGCCATCGACCATTTCGAAGGAACCGTCCTCGCCGTGACCCACGACCGTTGGTTCGCGCGCACCTTCGACCGCTTCCTGGTGTTCGGGTCCGACGGCAAGGTGTATGAGTCCGGAGCGCCGGTGTGGGACGAAAAGCGCGTGGTTCGCGTCCGCTGATCCAACGCTCTCTCACTCCCTGCAGCTTTTTGGCGATCCCTCTCTCACCGGTGAGAGAGGGATTGGTGATTTGCGGCGTTAAGTGAGAGAGCGTTCATGATCAAATGATCAGAGTTTGCTAGCATTTGATCATGAAGACTGACGAGCGGCACCGCACCATTGCCGGGCTGCTCCGCCAGCGCCATGAGGTAACCGTGGAGGAGCTGACGGTCGCCTGCGACGCGTCGGGGGCAACCATCCGGCGGGACCTCGAGATCCTGGCAGCGAACGGCGTCCTCCGCCGTGTTCACGGCGGCGCGCGGAGCCTCATCGGGCGCGGCGAAAATCCAGGCTATGGCCAGCGCGAACTGGAGGACCAGGACGCCAAGAAGCGCATTGCGGCCGCAGTAGCAGGGCTGTTGGGGGACCGCGAGCACGTCTGGCTGGACAGCGGCAGCACCGCTACGGAGGTGGCCCGCGCCATGGAAGCGAGGGAACTGACGGTCATGCCGATGTCGCTCAGATCGTTGAACGTCCTCGCGGGCGGCGAACCCACTGCAGGTACCCGCCCTACCCTGCTGCTGCCCGGCGGCAGCCTTGTCCCCGGGGAGCTGAGCTTCCGTGGCCCGCTCGCCGAATCCAACATCCGCTCCCTGCGCTTCGACACCGCTGTTGTGACACCCTGCGCCCTGGACCTCCAGGCAGGCCTCCTGGCCCACGACATCGACGACGCGGCAGTAAAGCGCGCCGGCCTGGAATCGGCCACACGGGTGATCGTGGCTGCCTCCGCCGCCAAATGGGACGCTCAAGCCCGGGCGCTGGTTGCCGGCCTGGAACGGGTGGACGTCCTGGTGACGGACAAGAATTTTAGCGCCGAAGAACGCGCGCAACTCGATGAATACTCCCTGGAAGTAGTGACTGTATGAGCATCAACACCGGTACCGGGCAGCAGGCAGGACTGAACGCTGCCGCCGCAGCCACTTTTGTGGTTTTTGGCATCAACGGCCTGGTCTTTGCCAGCTGGGCCGCGAGGATCCCCGCCGTCACGGAGACCCTGGAGATCACCTCCGGGCAGATGGGCACCCTCCTGCTGTGCACCGCCGTGGGTTCGCTCCTGGCGCTCCCTACCGCCGGGCTGGTGGTGGGCAGGATCGGGACCGCAAACACCGCACGTTTTGGCGGCATCCTGGCGGCCCTCGCGGGTGCCGGAATCGCCGCTTCGCTCTCGGTTGCGTCGATTCCCGGAACGGCCGTTGCCCTGTTCTTCTTCGGGATCGCAATCGGACTTTGGGATGTAGCCCAGAACATTGAGGGTGCCGACGTGGAGCATAAGCTGCGGCGCACCATCATGCCGCAGTTCCATGCAGCGTTCAGCGGCGGTGCCTTCGTCGGTGCACTGATCGGTGCCGGACTTTCCACCGTGGGCGTCGGCCTGCCCCTGCACCTGCTGGTCATCGCCGGTGTGGTTGTTGTGGTGATGCTGACTGCCCCGCGCTACTTCCTCCCGCATATCTCCACCGCCACACCGGACGGAGAACCAAAGGCAGCCAAGGGACCGTCAGCCTGGCGTGACAGCCGCACCCTGCTCATAGGCGTCGTGGTCCTCGGGGCCACCCTGACGGAGGGTGCAGGTAATGACTGGATCGCGAAAGCGTCCGTAGACGGCCTGGGCACCTCTGAATCCACCGGCGCGCTGATGTTCGCCCTCTTCGTGCTGGCCATGACGGCAATGCGGTTCCTTGGCGGCCGCGTCATCGATAAGTACGGCCGTGTTGCTGTCCTGAGGGCGAGCATGGCTGCCGCAGCGGCCGGGCTGTGCCTCTTTGTGCTCGCCGGAAACGTGTGGCTGGCCGCTGTGGGGGCCGCCTTGTGGGGGGTCGGAGCAGCGCTGGCCTTCCCCATGGGCATGTCTGCCGCTGCGGACGACCCGAAGCATGCTGCGACCCGGGTGTCCGTAGTATCCACACTGGGGTATATTTCGTTCCTCGCCGGTCCTCCCCTTCTGGGATACCTCGGCGACCTGACCGGCATACACCTGGCGCTCCTGGCCATTCTCGCGCCGATCCTCCTGGCACTCGTGCTGGCAGGAGCGGCAAAGCCCCTGAGGGCAGGGTAATACGGCGAACGGGCTTTTCCGCGAGGCTGGAGAACCTCCATTCACCGGACGGTAGGGTGATGGAATGCAGAACACCTGGCGAGGAAGCCATCGTTGGATCAGCCGCCTGGACAGATACCTGGTGCGGCATGTCTCGGATCTTCCGGGAGGCAACCATGATGCCTTCTTCCGCCGCCTCTCCGCCTCCGCAAACCACGGAAAACTCTGGATTGCGGCTGCCGCAGCGATGGCCGCCTTTCCGGGACGGCCGCGCCGTGCGGCACTGCACGGCCTCATCGCCCAGGCAGTGGCTTCCGCCGTCACAAACGGTGTTTTCAAAACCCTGCTCCCCCGGGCGCGGCCGCTGCCGGAACATCTTCCGGTGTTCCGGTTCGTCCACCCCCAGCCGACAAGTTCCTCCATGCCATCCGGGCACTCTGCGTCGGCCGTCGCTTTCGCCGTGGGTACAGGACTCGTCCAGCCCGTCATTGGGGCCGTGCTGGCTCCGGTGGCGGCAGGCGTCGCCTATTCGCGCGTCCACACCGGAGCCCACTGGCCTTCGGATGTCTTCTTCGGCTCTGTCCTGGGGGCCGGCGCTGCCCTCCTGACGCGCACGTGGTGGCCGGTGCGCCCCCCTTTCCCGGACGTGGCGCGAACGTGGACCACAGCAGCGGAACTACCCGGCGGCATGGGGCTCAGCATCGTGGTCAACACCCTCGGCGGGTCCTTCACGGAGGAGACGGCTGCCGCCCTGCAAGAGGTATTCCCCAAAGCGCATATTATGTCCGTCCATCCTGACCAGGACTTGCTCCGCGAGATCCGGCAGGCAGCCGAGCATCCCGGCACCCGTGCCCTTGGGGTCTGGGGCGGCGACGGAACCGTCGGAGCCGCGGCAGCTGCCGCCGTCGAGCGTTCCCTGCCCCTGCTGGTCCTCCCCGGCGGTACCCTGAACCACTTTGCCCGGGACGCCGGCACCGGGAGCCTCAAGGAGGCCGTAGCCGCCGCTTCCAGGGGAGAGGCGGCGCTGGCAGACATAGGGATCGTCACGGTGGAGCGCGGATTGGCCGGCAGCCCGGAAAGGGCACAGCTGACCATGCTGAACACCTCAAGTATTGGCCTGTACCCGAACTTCGTGCGCCGCCGGGAACAGCTGCAGCCTGCGCTGGGAAAACCCCTGGCCGGGGTGGTGGCGATGTTCCGTACCTTCGCGGCCGGAACCCACACCACCCTCAGTGTCGACGGCAGGCGGCACAAGGTGTGGATCGCCTATGTGGGGCGGGGCCGGTACTACCCGCGTGACCACGCCCCCTTGTTCCGGCCCGTGATGGACGACGGCGTGCTCGACGTCCGCATGATCACGGCAGACGAGTCATTCGCCCGGCTACGGCTGCTGTGGTCGGTGCTGACGGGTACCGTGGCAACCTCGCGCATCACCCATCTCTCAGAGGCAACCCGGGTGCGCATCGATGCCGGCGGGTCGCCGATGGCTTTGGCGGTGGACGGTGAGGCGCTGGCCGGTGTGCGCAGCGTCGAGTACACGGTGCGCCGCAGGACCCTTGCCTACTACTCGCCACAGCCCCGGTGACCACCGGTCATCCAAGGGGACTACCCTGACCTGTCCCTGAATCATCCCTGAGACCGGCGTAATCCGCCCCGGGCGTGGGTAGCGTGGTGCATACGTACCAGTCTTCTGCAACGCATCCCGCAGTCCACAAGCTGCCGTTCGAAGGAACATTCCATGATTGAGGCAACAGGGCTGACCAAGGTCTACGGCGATAAAACCGCCGTGGATGGGGTCAGCTTCACCGTCCAGGCAGGCCGCGTTACCGGCTTCCTGGGACCCAACGGCGCAGGAAAGTCCACCACCATGAGGATGATCATGGGACTGGACCGGCCGACGTCGGGTTCCGTCACCGTGAACGGGGTGCCGTTCGCGCAGCATGCCGCACCCCTGCGCGAAGTGGGCTCACTCCTTGACGCCAAGGCCGTCCACACCGGCCGCACCGCGTACAACCATCTCCTGGCCATGGCCGCGACCCACAGTATTCCAAGGAAGCGGGTCCAGGAGGTCATCGAGATGACAGGCCTGGGGGAGGTGGCCAAAAAGAAAGTGAAGGGGTTCTCCCTTGGAATGGGGCAACGGCTGGGCATTGCCGCCGCACTGCTGGGAGATCCCCAGACCATCATCCTCGACGAGCCAGTCAACGGCCTGGACCCGGAGGGTGTGGTCTGGGTGCGGAACCTGGTGAAGTACCTCGCATCGGAAGGGCGGACAGTGTTCCTGTCCAGCCACCTGATGAGCGAGATGGCCATGACCGCCGACCACCTGATTGTCATTGGCCGCGGCAGAATCATTGCTGATGCCCCCATCGGCGAAATCATCACGGGCAAGGGCCAGTCCCGTGCCCGCGTCCGGACGGACCAGCCGGAGCAGCTCATGCGCCTGCTCGCGGACGACGGCGTCTCCGTAGAGGTCCAGGACCACGAACTCCTTGAGGTCACGGGCCTGCCCGCCAGGGACATCGCCCGGACAGCCCTGGACAACAGGATCATGGTCTACGAGCTCACTCCCCTCCAGGCAAGCCTCGAGGAGGCGTACATGGAACTGACCAAGGACGAGGTGGAGTACCACTCCCTCATCACCACGGGAGCTGCGGCGCCCACCCATACCGGAGGACAGCAATGAGCACAGCAGCACTTCAATCCAGCCGGCCGCAGGGCACGGCTGGTCCCGGTCCCAGCTTCTTGCGCGTCCTCAACTCGGAGTTCATCAAGTTCCGGACCCTCCTCTCCACCCTGATCCTGGTGGGGTCCACCGTGCTGGTGATGGTGGGCTTTGCCGCCCTGAATGCCTGGGGCATCGGACAGTTTTCCGAGGCATCCCGAAACGATCCCCAGGCAGGTGCGGCCTTCGCCGCCCAGGGCGCTGACCTTACGGCGGGAATCCCGACATCCGGCATCGCGTTCGCGCAGCTCATCATCGGATCGCTGGCGGTTCTGCTCATGAGCTCGGAATTCACCACCGGCATGGCAAGGTCCACCTTCTCGGCGGTGCCCAAACGTACCCCGGCCTTCATCGCGAAGCTGCTGGTGGTGACGGCATGTGCCTTCGTGGTGACCGTGGCGTCGTCCCTGCTCGCGTACGTGGCAGCCACCCCCATCCTGGACAACTACGGTTTTGATATCGACCTCGGTTCCGACCATTCCCGGCGCCTCCTGCTGGTCAGCGGTGTGTACGTGGCAGCAGTGGCGGCAATCGGCATGTCCCTGGGGACACTCCTGCGCAATTCAGCAGGGGGCATCATGTCACTGGTGGGGCTGTTCTTCGTGGTCCCCATCGCCTTCCAGCTCATCCCCGGGGAATTCTTCGAGGAAGCGCGGAAGTACCTGCCGGACAGCCTCTTTGAACGGATCGTGACAGCCTCGCCCGCGGAAGACGCACTGGAGGTCTGGCAGGCCTGGACGTGGCTTGGTGTGTGGGTGGTTGTTCCTGTGGCTGCAGCCATGATCATCTTGAAGAAGCGCGACGTCTAGCATCCACGGAACGGGCGACCCCGACGTATGAACCAAACGGCATTTGTTAAGGACGCGCCGGCCGGGCAGGCCGACGCGTCCTTTGCCGAGCTCACGGCGAGGCGCAAAGGACGGCTTCGCCGGTACCTGCAGCGGCGCCCACTGGTCATGGACGCTGTTGTGGCCGCCAGCTACAGCCTCCTGGTGGCACCCACCGTGGTGGACGCGGCCAGGTCCGGCAACTGGCTTGCAGCCGCCCTGCTGGTGCTGGTGGCGGGGTCCATGTTCCTGCGGCGGTTCTATCCCGTGGGCCTTGTGGCCTTTGTCGCTGTGGTGGAGGTAGCGGTCACCCTGCTCCACCCCTGGGGCTCCAACGTATCCGCGGGACTGTGGTTCTCGCTGTATGCCGTGGCTCTGGCCCACAGCCGCCGCTTCGCACTCATCGCCATGGCCGCGGCTACGGCCCCGCTGGCACTCCTCTATCTCCTGGCGGCCGTGGGACCCATGGAAAACTCCTTCGTCCACGATCCGGGAGTCAACCCGGGCGACTTCCACCTCCTGACCAGCATCGCCACCGGCGCCAGCATCGCCCTGTCCAACATCCTGGCCACCGGCCTCGGCATCAGCGTCCGGCAACGCCGTGAGCACGAGCAGGAGGTCGCCGCCTGGGCCGCCCGGACCGCGAGTCTTGCCTCCGTCAACGAACGGAACCGGATTGCACGCGAAATGCACGATGTGGTGGCGCACTCGCTCACGGTGATGATCAGCCTGTCCGACGGTGCCGCCGTCGTGGTCCGGAAAAGCCCGGAGCGTGCCGGCGAGGTGCTCGGCGAACTGTCCCGGACGGGACGCACCGCCCTCGCTGACATGCGCCGGGTCCTGGGCGTCCTGCGTGATGACACGGGCACCGCTGCGCCCCGGCCGCCGCTGACTGCCGGGGACAGCCTGGCCAGCCTGCTGGACGGCTTCCGCACCGCGGGCCTGCCGCTGCACTACTCCCACACCGGGCCTGCCCTGCCCGGCGATGCTGCGTTCCAGCTCACGGTGTACCGGATCGTTCAGGAATCGCTTACCAACGTGCTCCGCTACGGCCGCGCCCTGACCCGGGTGGATGTCACCGTAGTCCGCTCCGGCTCCACGGTGACCATTGACGTGCTCGACGACGGCTCCGGAGTGACCGGGCATCCCGCCCAGGATGGAGGTACTTCCCCGTCCGGTGCTGCTGGTTCCCACGGATCCGGACAGGGGCTGGCCGGGATGGCTGAACGCTCCAGGATCTATTCCGGTTCCGTGGAAGCGGGGCCCAGCGGCCGGGGCTGGCGCGTGCACGCCGTGCTGTCTTGGCCCGAGGACGACTCCACCGGTTCCATCCGCCCCTACGAACTGCAAGGCAACCCATGACCGGAAACGCACCCATCAACGTCCTGCTGGCTGATGACCAGCCGCTGCTGCGGATGGGATTCCGCCTGATCCTGGAGGGTGAAGAGGATCTGAGGATTGTTGGGGAAGCCTCGGACGGGGCCGACGCGGTGCGGCAGGCCCGGGAGCTGAGCCCGGACGTGGTGCTGATGGACGTCCGCATGCCCGTGCTGGACGGCATCGAGGCAACGCGCGCCATCACCGCCTCCGGTTCCTGTGCCCGGATCATCATCCTGACCACCTTCGACGTGGACGAGTATGCCTTTGCCGGCCTCCAGGCAGGAGCCTCGGCCTTCCTCCTCAAGGACGTGGCGCCGTCGGAATTAGTTAGCGCTGTCCGGGTGGTGGCCAGCGGGGACGCCGTGGTGGCACCGCGCGTCACGCAGCGGCTGCTGGAAACATATGTCCGGGGTGCCGCCCGCCCGGCCCCGGCCGTTCCTGCACCTGACCCCCTGCTGGCGGACCTGACCCCGCGGGAAACGGAAATGCTGGAGGCGATGGCCGAGGGGCTGTCCAACGCAGAAATCGCCCACCGGTACTACCTCTCGGAAGCGACCGTGAAAACCCACGTCCGCCGCATCCTCACCAAGCTGCACCTGCGCGACCGGGTCCAGGCCGTTGTCTACGCGTACGAAACCGGCCTGGTGGTGCCGAGCAACCCGGACTACTGAGATCCGCGGCCCAACGCCGTCTAGACTCGAGACCATGCCTTCCCTTGCCTCCGCCGCAGACCATATCCAGGACCTTGGCGCCTACGTCAGCGCATCGCCGTCGAGCTTTCACGCCGTGCACGAGGCGGGGCGGCGGCTGGAGCAGGCGGGCTTTGCGCGCCTGGACGAACTGCAGCCCTGGGAGGGCGGACCGGGGCAGTACTTCATCATCCGGGACGGCGCGCTGATTGCCTGGGTTGTTCCCGAAGGGGCAGGGCCGGCCACCGGGTTTAACATCCTGGGCGCGCATACGGATTCGCCCACCTTCAAGCTCAAGCCCAAGCCCACCACAGGGGCCCACGGCTGGCTGCAGGCGGGCGTGGAGGTGTACGGCGGACCGCTGCTGAACTCCTGGCTTGACCGGGAGCTGCAGCTGGCCGGACGCCTGGTCATGCTGGACGGCACCGAACACCTGACCGCCACCGGGCCGATGCTCCGGTTCCCGCAGCTGGCCATCCACCTGGACCGCGCTGTCAACGACGGCCTGGCACTGGACAAGCAGCGGCACATGAATCCGGTGTGGGGGCTCGGCAATCCTTCAGATACCGACCTGCTGGCCGTGCTGGCGTCCCACGTTTCCGGCGCGTCCGTGGACGCTGCCGAAATTGGCGGGTACGACGTCGTCATGGCGGACACGCAGGCCCCTTCGGTTTTCGGGGGCAACAGTGAGTTCTTTGCCTCCGGGCGCCTGGACAACCTGTCCTCCACCCACGCGGGGCTGGCGGCGCTGATTGCGCATGCGTCCGCGCCCGGTACCGGCAGCCCGATCGCCGTCCTGGCGGCGTTCGACCATGAGGAAATCGGCTCAAATTCCCGCTCGGGTGCCTGCGGTCCCATTCTTGAGGATGTCCTGGTCCGGATCTCTGACGGGCTGGGCGCCACGGTGAGCCAGCGGCGGCAGGCACTGGCGGCGTCGTTCTGTGTGTCCGCAGACGCCGGACACGCCGTGCACCCCAACTACGCGGAGCGGCACGACCCCGCCAACCATCCGGTGCTCAACGGCGGACCGCTCCTGAAGATCAATGCAAACCAGCGCTACGCCACTGACGCCCCCGGCGCAGCGCTGTGGGCCCGGCTGTGTGCCGATGCCGGCGTGCCCTACCAGGAGTTCGTGTCCAACAATGCGATTCCGTGCGGTTCCACCATCGGTCCGCTGACCGCCACCCGCCTGGGAATCCGGACGGTGGACGTGGGCGTTCCACTGCTCTCCATGCATTCCGCGCGGGAGATGTGCGGCGTGGAGGATCCCTGGCGCCTGGCCGCGGTGACCGGGCTGTTCTTCCGGACGGCCGTCTAGCGGGACGGTTCCTTTCCGAAAGCGAACAGGTGCTGGTCGATTTCGTGGGCGGGGACGCCAACCCACGTTTCTCCGGCAGGGACGTTACTGAGCACGGCAGCGCCCATGCCCACGGTGGCATAGTCGCCCACCGACGTCCTGTCGCGGACGCTGGAATTCATGCCGAGGTAGGCAGCCTTCCCTATCCGGACTCCGCCGCCCAACGACACGCCCGCGCCGAACGTCGCAAAGTCCGCCACGTCGTCGTCGTGGGTGAAAGTCACCGAGGGCATTGCCACCACGTGTGAGCCCAGGGTGACGGCGGCTGTCAGGGTGACATTGCGCAAGAGGATGCTTCCCCGCCCTATCCGGCAGCCTTCGGGGTACTGCACCGAAGGATCCACCGCCGTTGCGTACCGCGATTCATGGATGCCCAGGGACGTGAGGCGGTCCACCACGGATTCCCGGGCCTTCCCGGACGCCAGGCACACCAGCAGGAACGCATGGGTGTAGTTGGCGGCATCATCGATGCTCCCCAGGACAGGCGCCCCGTCCACGGTGACACCTGCCATCTCCTTGTCATCATCCAGCAGGCCAACGACGTCGTACTGGCCACTGCTGCGCACCATCGCCAGGACTTCACGGGCAAGGCCGCTCACTGAAATAAGGATCAGCTCACTCACGTGCCCACCGGGTGCGCTGCGTTCCGGATGGCGTTGATGACGCGGTTGATGCTGGACGAGTCGATCTCATGGAACACGGGGAGGACCAGGGTGCGGTCGCTCAGCCGCTCCGTGGACTGCAGCCTGGCGTTGCCGTTGTCGCGCCAGCGGTACGCCGGCTGGCGGTGCGCGGCATACGCCCCGCGCCGTGCGGTGATGCCGGCGTCGGCCAGTCTTTCCAGCAGGGCCTCGCGAGTTATGGGGAACCCCGGGAGGACTTCCAGCCACAGGGATTGGTAGTTCGTGGTGCCGTACGGAGGATCGGACACGATCCTCAGGCCTTTGAGGCTCTTGAGGGCGTCGACGTACATGCCCGCGATCTTCCGGCGCCGTTCCACCATTTCCGGCAGCCGCCGCAACTGGATGATTCCGACGGCGGCCTGCAGGTCGGTCATGCGGTAGTCGAAGCCAACTTCGAGGCAGACCTCGCGGGGTGACAGGAACAGTTCTTCCCGGTTGAGGGCTGCCAGGCTGCTTGAATGTTCCCGCAGGGCCCGGGCCCGGGCCGCCCAGTCCGCCCGCCGGGTGGTGAGCATGCCGCCTTCCCCGGTGGTGAGGATGTGGTTGGGATGGAAGGACCACACGGTGATGTGGGCGCCGGCGCCCACCGGTTTTCCTTTGTACCGCGAGCCCACCGCGCAGGCAGCGTCTTCGATGACCGTGATTTCGTGGCGGTCGCACAGATCGCGGATGGGGTCCAGGTCCACGGGCACTCCGCCCTGGTCCGCCACGATCACCGCCCGGGTGTCCAGGGTCAGGGCGGCGTGGATGGTCTCCGCGGTCACGTTGCCGGTGGCAGGATCCACGTCGCAGAAGACGGGGCGTGCGCCGACGTACGTCACGGCGTTGGCCGTAGCGATATAGGACAGCGACGGTACAACGACGTCGTCACCGGGACCGATTCCCGCCACCACGAGGGCCAAATGCAGCGCGGTGGTGCAGCTCGACGTGGCTACTGCGAACCTGGCCCCCTGCGCGGCTGCGAAGTCGACCTCGAACTCCTTGACTTTCGGACCTTGGGTGACGCATCCGGAGAAGACCACCTCGGCAAGCGCATGAGCTTCCTCCTGGCCCAGCCAGGGCTTCATTACTTCGATGCGTGCAACAGCTGATTCGGTGGCCACGAGGCACCATCTTTCCTAGGAGGAACGGAACGGAGACCGGCAGTTCGTGTCACCTGGACCACAGGACGCTTTCAAGCCAGGAGCCTGCGGCCTGCTGCTGGTAGTCCTCGGGCCCTGGTACGTGGATGCTCGACGCCTGGCCTTCGAGGCCCCTGCTGCGGGTCACGGCCTCCAACATGCCAAGGACCCGCAGGCCGGACGTATTGGTGGACGGTGCCCGCTGGTGCCCGCGCGCCCGGCGGGCGAACTCGGCAGCCACGCGGTCCCGCGCCTCCTGCCCGAAGGCGGGCGCCTGTCCATCTTCGGCCGGCACCTGAAGTGCGCCCGGCTCCGCCCAGTACGGGGAGCGCCGCCGCTGCTGCGTGGACGAATCGGAGTCGAAGATGCCCAGCTGTTCCTGTGGAAGCGTGGCATCCCACACCAGGACAAGCTGCGAACCTGCAATGACCAGCTGATGGCTTTTCACGCGGCTCAGGTTGTTGACGTGCAGGTGCACCGTGGCGTCGTTGGGAAGCCGGAAAACCACGTGGCCAACACAGTCGCGGCCGGTTCCCAGCGGGTCACCCCCGAGCGCCGAAACTCCCTGGGGGTTGAGCCGCCCGGCGAACACATAGTCAAGGAGGGCAAGGCTGTCCGGGGCCAGGTCCCAGAAGACGTCCCGGTCAGTCCGGGCCAGGTTGCTTTCGGTCCGCACCGCTTCGACGAAAAGGATATCGCCCAGGGATCCGCTGCCCACCAACTTCTGCATCTTTTGCACGGCAGGCTCGAAACACTGGGCCTTGTTTGCCATCAGCACAACGCCCTTGGCGTCCGCCTCGGCAGCCATCTCCTGCCCGCGCTCAAGGCTGTCCGCCAACGGCTGTTCCACCAGGACGTGCTTGCCTGCCCGCAACGCAGTCATTCCGGTTCCGAACAGGGCGCGGAGGGGGGTGGCGATCGCCACCGCATCCACTTCCACGCTGTCCAGCAATTCGTCGATGGCCTCAAACCAGGGCGCACCGCCAAGCTTTTCCGAGACTGTCCCGGCCCGGCGGGAGTCTACGTCGCAGATGGCTGCCAGATCCCAGTCCGGGCTGGCCTGGAGGGTTTCGGCCATGCCCGCTCCGCGGGAACCTGCGCCAACCACCGCGATACGCAACCTGTCTGCGTTAACGCCGTCCCTGCCGTGACCGAAGTCCTTAGCGAAAGCTTCCATTCTCATCCTCTTTGTCAGTAGGCGCCGTCAGCAGGCACCGTCAGTAGGCGCCGGAAGGTTGGATGACGGCACGGAAAGTCCGCCACAAGATCAGCAGGTCACCCGGGATTGACCAGTTTTCGACGTAGTAGAGGTCCAGGCGCACTGCCTCGTCCCAGGACAGGTCCGAGCGCCCGTTGATCTGCCAGAGGCCAGTGAGGCCGGGCTTGATGAGGAGGCGCCGGTGGGTGTGCTGCTCGTACCCGCTGACTTCGCGTGCAAGGGGAGGGCGCGGTCCCACCATGCTCATGTCGCCGAGGACGACGTTCCAAAGCTGCGGGAGTTCGTCCAGGGAGTACTTCCGCATCCACCGCCCGCACCGCGTGACCCGGGGATCATTCCGCATCTTGAACAGGACCCCGGCACCTTCGTTGGTCTCGTGCAGCACGGCCTGGCGCTCCTCGGCATCCACCACCATGGACCGGAACTTGTACATGCCGAAGGTCTGGCCACCCTTGCCAATCCGGTCCTGGCGGAACAGGACGGGACCCGGGCTGTCCAGCCGGACGATGACGGCAAGGAGCAGCAACAGCGGCGAAAGTGCGGTAATGGCGGCACCGGCAAGGACAACGTCCATGACCCGCTTGAGGACGTGCTTGCCGCCGGAATATTGGGGAATGTCCACATGCATGAGCGGAAGACCTTCCACGGGGCGCCAGTGGATACGCGGCCCCGCGACGTTCGTGAGGGTCGCTGCCAGCACCATCTCGGCAGAGCACTCCTCCAGCCTCCACCCCAGTTCCCGGATGAACTTGTTCCCGCCCGGGAGGGGCCCGGCAACAATCACGGCATCGGCCTGCGCGAGGCGGGCAGTCCGGGAAATGTCATCCGTGGAAGAAAGGACGGGCACCAGCTGCTCGCCCACGCGCAGCCTGGCCCCCCGGCGCGAACCGGGAAGGCACACGCCGAGGATCTTGTAGACGGGGCCGGACTTCTTTTCGATCTGTTGGACCACGTACCGGACGTCCTCGGGTTCGCCGACGACGATGGCCCGTGACAGGTGCCGCCCCTTGGCTTTTTCAGTCGCCAGCCGGCGCCGGAAAAGCCAGCGGTTGGCGGTCAGCGACACGGTGCCCACCGGTAAGGCCACGGCGAACATGGTGGCGCCGCTCTGGATCGAGAAGACGACAGAAGCAATGGCAATTAAGCCAAAGAGCCGGAAGGTGGCCGAAATGACCCGTTTGTACTCGTCTGCACCGACACCCAGGACTTTGGGATCGCGTGTCCTGTAGATTTCCAGTGCAGCGATCCAGATCAGTGCCAGTGCAACGCTGGCCGCGATCCCGGCGGCCGTTGATGTCCTGCTCAGAAGCCCTGGACTCGCAAGGTGGTAGCCGAGGGCGACCGCCCCGGCGATCAGCAGCGAGTCCGTGACACGCAACAGGTTGATGTGGACCGAAATCCAGTCCGCGGAGGACGCCTTGCGGTCCAGCGCCGGGGGGACAAGGCTGACGGCCGGGCGGTAGCCGGGAGATACTCCCGGGGCAGGACCGTCGCCCGCCAAAGCGGGACGCTCGCCTGCCAGGCTGCCGGTGAGCGCTGAGCGTTTGGTCCCGTAAAACATGGGACGCCGCTGTCCGGTGACGGGTGCTTCTGCCATGGTGACCCCTTCCGGTATGTCCGCTTGTGCTCTTGCCGTGAAGCAAAACTAGTCACGGAAAGCCACCTGCGGAGGGTTTGCACGGGCCCTTTGTGGGTCCCGCGAAGGAATTTTGTGGATAATGCGGGTAGCTGCAGCAGCTGCAGCCGGCACTAGAGAACCGGCAGGATGTACGGCTCCGGAGCCGCCTTTTCCTTGCTGGCAGCCAGGGCAGTCAGCTGGGCGCGTGACTCAACCCCGAGCTTGCGGTAGATGGCGGTCAGCCTCACCTCGACGGTCCTCACGGAAACGAAGAGGGTTGAGGCGATCTCCTTGTTGCGCATGCCCCGGGCAACCATTCTTGCCAGGACGCGTTCGTGGTCAGCGAGGAGCAGCATGGCCGGGTTTCCCTGTGGGCCAGGTGCTTCCACCCGTTCGTCCAGCAGGAGCGCATCCACGTGCTGGATCCAGGCGTTGGCACCAACCTCGTCGAACATGACCTTGGCCCGCAGAAGACCGTCGCGGGCATCCCGCAGGCGGCCAAGTGCCTTCAGCCGTTCTGCATAACACAGCATGGTCCTTGCCCGTTCAAGCAACGAATCACGCGAGTTCCTGCCGTCCAGGGCCTGGCCGAACAACTGCAGCGACTGCTCACCGTCCGCAAGGATGGCACGGCTGCGGGCAACCGCCATCATCAGCCACGGTGAACGCAATCCGACGGAACGGCTCTCCAGGCTGAGGAGGGCCTGGGTTGCTTCCCGGTGGCGTCCCAGCCGGACCAGTACCTCCACGAGGTCCGCGTCGCAGCGCAGCAGCGTGGGATTGGTGAAACTCGTGCCAATCTCGGCCGCGCGTGAGAGCTGGGCAAGGGATTCTGCCAGGTCACCCCGAAGCAGTGCGAAGTGGCCCTGCCAGGCAGCAAGCTGGGCGGTGATGGCCGGGTGGCTTTCGGCACCGGCGAAGCGTTGTGCCTCGGCCGCGTAACTGTGGGCGAGGGTTTCATCCCCCAGCGCGTGGGCGCGCCAGACCCGGAAAACGTGGCGGAGCCCGCGGTGGTACTTGAACTCGGGTTCAAAAAGTTCAAGGTCATCCATCAGCTTGCTCGCCGTCCGGACGTTTCCTGCCCTGATCTCGTTGTCTACAGCCAGGAACAGGGCCGTTTCCCGCCAGTTCACGTGGGCGTCCCGTGTAGAGGTCCGCACCATGGCAAAGAGTTCCTGCGCCTGGTCGTAGCGCTCCGCGTAGCTGAAGGCACGGCCCTGGATCAGGAGGCCGGCCACGGAGCCGCCCTCGAGAGTGTACTTGCGTCCGGGCTGGACCCCGTCGCCGCTGGTGGACTCGGTGAGCAGCCTGGCACGTTCCGTAAGCTCAAGGCACTCGGCTGATGCCGCGTCCTGAAAATTGCCGGCGTACTGGAGAAGCTCGCACGCATCCTGGAATTCCCAGCGTTCCGCGTAGTACACCGCGGCGACGGCGAGGAGATTGGCGGCGAAGGCAGGATCGTGCTGGCCGAATTCCTTCACCAGGCGCAGCACCATGCTGGAACGGACTGCTCCCCCCTGGATGAAGTCGATTTCGAAGGAGAGCCCCGTCAGCCGCAGGATCAAGGCAGGATTCCGGGTCACCCGCTGTGCCCATTCCAGGTAGCGCCGGGCGTAAACAAACTCACCCCGGTTGAACAGCAGCTCAGCGATCGCCGCCAGGCGTGCCGCTGTTTCCGCTTCCCAGGGGTTGATGGTCAGGGCGCGTTCAACGTACTCCACAGCGAAGGACAGTTCGCCGCCCCGGATCAGGTCTACAGCATGGCGGAGCAAACCGAACGGGGTCTGCCGTTCCAGCGCCGTGAAGCTCAGATGCCACCTGCGGGCGTACGGGTCAGTGTCCTGGCACGCGTCCGCCAACGCCCGGTGGTTGGCCGTGCGGACTGCCGGGGTCATGGCGCCAAAGACGTACCCGCGAAGCAGCTGGTCCCGGATTGCAAGGTGCGGGCCAGTGCGGTGCACAATCCCGCAGGCCAGCAGTTCGTCCACGCCGGTCCACACATCCTTGCTGATCTTTTCCAGCGTGGTGATGTCGCTCCGGCATGAGAGGGACAGCAGATCCAGCACGTTCCGTGCCGGCGCGGTCAGTCCGCCCACCACCAAGGCGAATTCCGCCTCGAAGCTGCCGTTGCCGGGCAGGGGAACCGGGAGGGCGAACTTTCCCTCGGCCTGCCGTTCCAGCAGCCGGGCATAAAGTTCGACGGCGGCGAGCGGGTTTCCACGGGTCGCTGCGGCAACTGCGTGGGCGGCCGCCGTCGTGGCTTGCCGTGCGGGGATTGCTTCGAGCATCCTCACGGTGTCGCTGTAGCTCAGCGCCTGGAGGTGCAGCACGGCCAGGCCGCTGAACGGGCTGTCGGGGGTTTCGTCACGGAGGCATACGAACATGGCGATGTCCGTTCCGGACAGGCGGCGGGCCAGGAAGCCGATCACCGCCTGGCTGCCCGGATCCAGCTGGTCTGCGTCATCGATGACGATGACCGTCCGGGAGGATGCGCGCTGGTGCAGGCCGTTGAGGAGCATGGAGGAAATGGCCGGCACGTCCAGGGATCCGGCAGTATCGCGCAGGAGTTCATCAGCGATTCTGTTGAGTACGGGATCATCCATGGCGTTGAGGAGGGCCGTGACACCGGACAAAGGCCAGTCGGATTCGAACGCGCTTGCCCCGAGGAAAACGGTTTTGTAGTCGGAAAGTGTGGGGACTTCTGAAAGCAAAGCCGACTTTCCAACCCCGTGGCCACCGATCACCGCCAGGGCCGTGTCCTTGGGACCGCGGATCACCGAAAGAAGCCTGTCCAGCTCCTTGTTTCGCCCTAACAATGACATGGGTCCCCAATCCTCGAAGAAGGAGACCAAATTCTTTCGTTAGTAGTTGTTCCAATACTGTATGCCGCCATCCGGTTATGGATATAACCATTGGGTCGGCAGGCTGTCGGCTTGCACCTCCAGCACGGTTCCCAGCCGTTAAGCGAATATAGCCCTGAATTTATGCAAAGCGCCATATATCGTTCACTTAGTATTTGCTCAAGATCACCCCTGCTTTTCCTCAAGAGGGGAGCGGATGCCCTACCTACCTAATGGCCCGCACTCCACGGCCTCCCCTACCTAATGCCCACGACAGCCGGCAAGGTACCTATACCCGGCCGAGCCGGCAGCAGGATGCCCTTTACCTACGTAGTTCACGGGGCCAGGGCCGAAAAATGTGAGTACCCACTACTCGTGCCGCCCCATTAGGTAGGGGGTAGGCTCTCGGGACTGCCGTCGGATCAGCGGTGCCCTGCCTGCGTGCAGCGGGCAGGGCGCCGTCGAAATTCAAACTATCAAGAAGTGGTGAGCGAATTGTCGAATTCTCCCCAACTTCCGGTTTCCCAATCTGAGTCGGAATTTGCCAGCAAATATCCACATGGCATGAATTCAGGCGCCATTCCAAAGGTTAATTCGGCACTGATAGCGGTGTTCCGGGAACTCGATAAGTCCGGACTGCCGTGGGTTCTGCTGCGGGGTGAGGACGACTTGGTGCGGCCTGCGGGGGACGTTGACCTGCTTGTTTCCGCTGAGCTGGTGCCCGGCCTGGACCGCCATCTTGCCGGTGTGGGGTTCCGGCGCGTGGTCGCGCTGGGCCACGGGAGCCACCGCTTCTATTTCCGCTACCTCGCGGACGAGGATCTCTGGATCAAACTGGACGTGGTTTCGGACATCAGTTTTGGGCAGTTCCAGGAGCTCGGGACCGCCCTGGCCGCCGGCTGCCTTCGGCGACGGGTGGCCTTGGGGCCGTTGTGGCTGCCCGAAATCCAGGACCAGGCCTGGCTCCATATCCTTCACCTGGTGCTCGACAAGGGTGCAGTTACTCCCGCCAAGGTCCCGGCGGCCCGGTCCGCAGCTGCCGTGGCGACGGCCGAAAACCCCATCGCCCTGTTCCTGGACCGGAAATTTGGGACCGGAACAGCGGGAACGCTGCTCAATCTTCTGCAGTCCGAAAATTTCGACGACGTCCCCGCCACCTCGGCTGACCTGAAAAGCCGGTGGGCCGGCACCAGGGTTCCGCCGTGGCTTATCGGCTCGGGCAACAGGGCGCTGAGGCGGGTCGGCCCCAAGCTCAAGGGCCGCGGGCCCGTGGCAGGAGTGCTGGCCCCCGACGGGGCGGGCAAGACCACCCTGCTCCACGGCCTCCGCTCCAGCTGCCCCCTGCCGTCTGCCTATGTCTACATGGGACTGTGGTCCAGCAGTCCCATGGACCGGTGGCTCCAGAAGATCCGTGGCGGGTTCCTGGTCAGGAAGGTGTTCCGGATATTCCGCGCCGGACTTGCCGCGAGATACTACTCCCTCCGCGGCCGGGTGGTGCTGATGGACCGCCTCGCATTCGATGTCCTGCTCCCCGGTTCGAAGTCGGAAAGCCGCCTGGCCGCGATGACGGATGCGCTGGCCCTGCGGTTCCAGCCGCGCCCTGACCTCGTCCTGGTCCTTGACGTCCCCGGCGAGGTCATGTTTGCTAGGAAGGGTGAGCACACTCCCCAGAAACTGGAGGAATGGCGCAAAGCGTATCTGGAGCTGGCCGAGGAAATTCCCTCAGCGCACGTCCTGGACGCCAGCCAATCAGAATCCCAGGTCCGCGTAAAGGCCAGCGGGCTCTTGTGGGATGTGGCCGCGCCCAAAGGAATGGACGGGCAAGCCGGTACGGAACCGCTCCCCCTGCATCTGTGGACGCTGCTGGATTGGCGTTTCCTGCTTCCCGTAAGCCAACCTGACAAGCTCGGCTATGGAGGCGGGCTCAGCAGCGACGCGGTGGCGGCGATCGCCCTGCTGGACCCGTCCGCCCGCCGTATCGAGGCGTCTCACGGACCCGCCCCGGCCAATGAATTCGACGTCGTCCTGCTCTCCGAACCGGACGCGAGCCTGTTTGCCAGCGCCGCGGGGTCCCTCCGGCCGGGCGGCTGGATCTGCCTGCAGGTTCGGCGTTCATTTGGGTCCCGTCCGGGCCCGTATACCCTCGCGGGGTGGAAGCGGGCGCTGGAGAGGTCAGGCTTTGATGACGTGGCGGTCTACTGGCATGTGCCAACTCTCGAACGGCCAGCACGCTTTGTGCCTACGGCGTCGAGGACTGCGGTCCAAGATACCCTGGCGCATTATTCGGGCGTACGCTTTGGAAAAGCCAAGGCTGCAATCGGGAGGCTTGCGTTAAACCTGGGCGTGTTCAATGTGGCCGCCGCTGAAGGCACCGTTGTTGGCCGACGGGCTCCGGAAGCCGGCCGGCAGGAGTTGCAGTGAAATACATTGACCAGATCCTCCGCGATAACTACCGGGCGCTCGAGCTGAAGAAGTTCGGCCTCACCGGCCAGTGGGAAACACTCCTGCTGACGCCGCAGTTTGTCACTTCCCGGCACGTAGTGGCCCTCATTTTTTCCACGGACGCCCAGGTTCCCCGGCTCGTGGTCAAGATCCCCCGCCAGCCTGGAGACAACGAAAGCGTGCGCAAGGAAGCCGATGTACTGCTGCAGCTCAAGTCGCTGGGAGTAGGGTCCGAACAGGGCGCCCCGGAAGTTGTGGGAGTTCTGGACGTCGGGGGACAGACAGTGCTGATTGAGACCGCCGTGGTGGGCAGCCTGCTGGAGCCCCACCTCGTTGTGCAGGACTTTCCCCGTGCCTTGGACGCAGGCCTGAACTTCGTCGCTGCGCTGCCGTGCACCAGGCCGGTGCCGGAAAACACGGACTGGTACCAGCGGACCATCGCCGGCCCCTTGGCCGAACTGGCATCGCTGCTGCCGGCGGACACGGAAGTGGCCCGGCTAATTGACCGCACCCATGAGGTGTTGGCGCCACTGCGGGCCGAGCAGCTTCCGGCAGTTGTGGAACATGGTGACCTCAGCTACCAGAACCTGTTCCTGCAGCCGAACGGCCGCCTCCAGGTGGTGGACTGGGAACGCTCGCGCCTTGATGGCCTGCCCGCCCATGACCTGATTTTCTACCTGCAGTACATTGGCCAGTCGCAGGAAGATGCGTTGTCCTCCCGCCGCCTTCAGCTCCGGGCCTTCGAGAATGCCTTCAGCCCCGGGGGTTGGGCCTTGAAACCCCTGGCGCAACACCTGCGGCTGCGTAACGTGGAACCGGAACTGCTTCCCTACCTGGTCATCGCAACATGGGCGCGTTCAGCAGCCACAATGACCTACCGCCTGGCAGGACAGACCGTACATGACGGGGACACCGGCCACGTCCAGGCCGCGGTGACAGCTGACCGCGACTTCTGGCTCTGGCGCCATGCGGTCACCGGCTGGGCAGCGGTTCCTGCCTAGGGACGATCAGCCGCTGGTTGCCTGCACGCTCGACACTATGGGGGAGAAGATGTACACCAAGGAAACGGCTTCCGGGTTCTCGCCCCGGCTGGACATCGTCCCTTTCCTGTTGTTCGGCGGTGGGCTGGTACTCATCACCATCGCCGCCAGCCTCGGCTCGATCGCGATTCTTGCCGCAGTGGCAGCGGTGGTCTTCTTCTCTGTCACAGCGCAATTGATTCACCGGTTGGCTGAGCGAAAAGCCGAGATTTCGTTTTTCCTCATCATTCCGACGATCATGTCAGCGACGCAGAACGTCTATCTGACCACTGTCGCTGATGCCATGGATAGCGGACGGCTCCAGTTTGCCATCATCCTGAATTTCCTCTTCTCGGTTGCCCTGTATCTGGTTTTGATCTCGGCAAAAAAGCCGGTTCCGGAAGGGAAGGCCCTTCGGAAGCTGATCAAGGCAGTGACAACCTGCCTGGCCATCCTTGTTCTCTACGGTGCTGCGACCGTCGTGTTGTTCCAACATGATTTGGCAGCAGCAGCCGCCTCTTCAAGGAACATCGTGGCTCCTTTCCTGTTCCTCCTTATTGGCCTGCATGCCAGCTCCTGGGCCAGGCATGCCGTATACCTCCGCTATCTGGTGATGCTGGGCTTTGTGGCGATTGTCTTCGGTTTCATTGAAGCGAACACGCCTGATTTCTGGCAGACACTCAACCTCCGGGACCTGTGGGAGAAGAAGGGAATTTCTGTTCAGCAGGACTCCGGCCTGCCCAAGAACTTCTTTGCTTCGGAGCAGGTGGTTCCGGGTGAGTTCCTCAGGCGCATGGCGGGTCCCTTCGCGGACCCGGTGAATTTCGGAACCTTCCTCTTCGCCGTGTTCATGGCGGCATGGTATCTCCGCGGGCTGCTCTGCCAGATCGCAACGGTGGCAGCGATGGTGTTGGCGGTCAGTAAGGGTGCACTCCTTGGCCTGATCGTGTTCCTGGCATTTTGGACCCGCTTCTACGCATCGAGAACCAGCCACATCATTGCGCTGTTGCTGCTGGCTGCCGGGGCATACAACTTCTATTTGTTTACCGTTTCCAGTTCAACAGGCAGTACAGCGGCACACATTGACGGGTTCACCGCTGCCTTTGTGGAGTTCCCGCAGCATCCCCTCGGGCGTGGACTGGGCAGTTCCGGAGTGCTCGCTGGTCTATTTTCGGAAGGGTCCGAGTCCACGTCGGCCGTGACGGAGAGCGGACTGGGCATGGTCATCGGTCAACTCGGAATAGTCGGGCTGGCCGTGTACCTGGTGTTTTTTGTCCAGCTGTCGAGGCACGTAGTACGGATCAAAGACCTCCGCGATAAGACGTTGGCGGCAGGCCTCCTGGGCGGGTTTCTCTTGAATGCCGCCTTCAATGAGGTAGCACTCAGTCCCAACTCGGCGGCACCCTATTTCATCATCCTCGGCCTGGTCATCGGCTCGGACCTTGCGGCGCCAAAGGAGCCGGACGCCGTGCCTGGTGTCCCTCGCAGGGAGGCATCCCCTTTGTAAGGGACCTGGTTCTTAAGGGACGTGGGGCGGGAAGGGACCTCCGGGTCAACCTGGTCAAGCCGAGTCAGGCTGCGGCTTCCCCGGGAAGGACCCGCCGTCGCGCTTTGCCGTTCGACGGCACCGGCGGCGATAGGCGGTACATCGGCTCTATAGCTGCCCGACTACCGTCATTTGCGCCGTTGTCCTGCTGGCGGCAGGTGATCGTCGAACCGGCGTGCCCGGTCACGCTGACCGCGTCCGCATCTCCGTCTGAGCGGGGGCGGTTGCCCGAGCCCTCCTATTCAGCGGGGGCATTCTGCCGGCGGCGAACGAGGTGCAGCAGCTCATTGTGCAGGGTTGGGAATCCCCACCGGAGGACGCCGTACACGGCGGCTATGGCTGTCACAAACACCAGCGCCGCTGTCAGGGGAGCACCCAAGTACGGTTGCAGGAACATGATTGTTCCAGCCCCCGCCACGGCGATGCTGCAGGCAAAGGCCGGCAAAACAGCGCGCAGCATTGCTTTTGGTCCGATGTGGATCACCTTGGCAGCCACCGTCTGCATTCCGACGGCAAAGAGAAGTGCTGTTGCCATTTGGGCGCACGCAACGGCGATGATCCCGTATTGGGCAGCCACCAGCAGGACGGGCACCAACACTGCCAGCCGGATGAGTGAGAACGTGATCGAGATACCGGGGCGGCCTATGGCCTTGTAGACGTCGTTCGCGCCCGCTCCCAGGGAGCGTGCTGCCGCATACAAGGCCAGGAACACGAGCGGAATGACAGACTCAGACCATTGGCCGCCAAAGACCAGGGGAACGAGGATCGGTGCCAGAACTGCCAGGCCCACACCTGCCGTCATGCCGTACAGGGACTGTACGCGGACACCCTTCAGGTAGCCGTCCCGCAACCGTTCCGGCTGGTGCTGCACCTGGGTGTAAAGCGGGAACAGGACCGTGGAGAGTACAAAGAAGACGTTGATGATCAGGGCTTCGGGGAGCCTGAAGGCTAGCGTGTAGTAGCCCAGGGCCTGGGCGCCAAGGATCACGCCGATGATCACATAGTCGATGTCGAAGATGAGCCGCGCCAGGAGATTACTGCCTGCCACCGGAACGCCGAATTTAAGGTTTGCCCGGAGAGCGTCTTTGGCCACGCGCCAGATCTGCCAGGGAGCGCCCTTGCGGACCAGCCACCAGCACGTAGCAGCATACGCAACCGTCCCTGCCGCGGTGCCTGCCGCGAGCGAGAAGGCACCGTACCCTGCGAAGGCGAGGACCAGGCTCAGTACTCCTGTGACGAGCGCCCGGATAATCGGGGCCACCGCCAGCCTCCTGAACAGAAGGTCGCGTCGCAGCAGGGCTTCCGGAACCGCACCCAGCGACGTTGCCAGGACTGCGATGGACAGCACCTGCACCAGGGGGCCCACGTCCGGCAGCTGGAAAAGCCCGGCGATCCATGGCGCCGAAAAGAACGTCAAGAGTGCCAGGGATGTACCAAGAACCACTGAAACCAGCAGCGCCGAGCGGGCCGCGACGCCGGAGGGAGGCAAATAGACCAGCGCCTGCGCGACGCCGGCATCGGCGACGGTCTCGACGTAGGCCATGAGGACCAGTGCCGCGGCCACGAGGCCATACTGTTCAGGCGAGAGGAGGCGTGCCAGCACGATCGTCGTTATGAGGACGATCGCCTTCCCGCCCACCAGGGCAAGCCCCTGCCACACGGCGCCCCGGAAGCCGACACGGGCAAGTCCACCAGCAACGTTCGTCATGGGTTGGAGCCTTCCTGTGGCCTCATTGCAAAAGTTTACTGTCTGGGTGCGGCCGGGTGGGCAAAAATTCACAGTAATTGAGCAGTTATTGAGCTAAATACTGTTCCCGGGCATCTGAAGCCCGGGCTTCGGGCGTTCCGGGCCGGCATAGGGTTGAAAACGAATTGTTTGCTCAATTTTCCGGTTCGTCTCCTGGCTGCTGGTGCATACTGTAGTCAAGGCCGGACGAATCCTTAGTGGAAATTTCCAGGGGCCGTGCCGCCTAATTTTTCGTCCCTTTGGTGCAAAAGCGGAGTAACGTGGCTAATTCAGACGCAGTGCCTGTACCTAATAGTTCTCAAATTCCCGCAACACTCATTCTGGTGGCACCCCGTGTGGGTTCTGGTGGAGTCGGCGACTATGCGGAAGAGTTCATCGCCGCTGCTGTGCCCAACTTTTCCGCATTCCGTGAAATCAGGACTGCGGGACCGGGCAACGTCGGGCTCCGTGATGTGTTCCGTGACCGGCGAAGGCTCTCCAAGGCGGTGAAGGAATCCCTCGCTGCCGGCCGGGTGGTGGTTCACTTCGAGTTGTCAGCGGCGTCGCTGGGTCCCTTTTGGCTGCTGGCGGGCCGCTCGCGGGACATCGCCACAACGGCTACCGTGCATGACCCCCCGCTGGCCGCGTGGTGGCCTTTCCGCTTCAAAGGGGTAGCCAGGAGCAAGCTGCTTCACCACGGCATCCATCTCCCGCTGCGCCCTGCCAGTGCCCGGCTGGAACGGTGGCTGTTGCGGGACACCACCCTGTTTGCGCTCAGTGACGTCGGCGCGGCAGCGCTTCGAAAAACCTTCCCCGCCTGCCGGGTTGTCAGCACCTGGCACTTTGTGCCGCCCAGGCCTGCCCTGAAGCCTGCTTCCCAGCGTCCGCTGGCGGTAGGACTCTACGGTCACGCCTCTAAAGGCAAAGGGTTCGACAGGCTGGTCGAGCTTCGCCGCGAACTCCCGCCGGACGTCGAAATCCGCGTCGCCGGCAGGGGAACCGAACAGCTGCCGCCGATCCCCGGAGTCACCATCCTGGGAGCGGTCGAGGGGCCGCAGGAGGACGCTTTCTTTGAGTCCGTGAGGGCCATCCTTCTGCCCTACGACAAGACGAGCCGCTTTTATGGCAACATCCTGCCTGCCTCCGGGGTGGCCTCAAGGGCCTTCGCATACCGTACCCCCGTGATCGGATTTGACTCCGGGACGCTGGGTGAAGCCTCCAAGGCCGGCGGGCTGATCGTGGTCCCCGCTTCTGTCCGGGAACTGGCAGCGGCTGCCCACAGCACCATCACCGATCCGGCTGAGCTGGAACGCCTAGACCGCCAGATAACCGGGCTGCAGAGCGAGCGGACTGTCGCCCTGGCTGCCGCGCCGTACCTGGCCTACTGGACAGATGCTGTCAACGGGGGAGGTTCATGACGCACAGCCGGTTGTGGGTATCCACATACTCCCGACGTGGCACTTGTTGGGACATGCTGGTCGGCATAGCGTGAGGAAGGACGGATTCCGTCATACGCGATGCTTGCGATACTGCGGGTATTGAAACCTGTCCGGATGATTCCGGGGCTTGACCCTGCATTGCAGCGATTCTGGAGGCGTTGCAGCAAATCTCGAGAGGGACGACCAACTCGTGCTACTGCCTTTCGTTGTTACCGCTTCCGCCGTGATCAGTCTGGTGCTGATCCTAGGGCGCTCCTACCACGTACTAATCCTGCTGGTCATTGCGGCAGGCTGGTCGCAGGCGCCGCTCATCACCCTCACCAGGTCTGATGCCTTCCAATACCTGGATGACGTGCCTGCGGCGGTTCTTGTTGCAGCCGCCGTTATCAGGTCTTTCAGCTCCCAGGACAAGCGCCTGCACAAAGCGCTTGGGCTGATGCTGCTGCTGGTCATCCTGGTGGGTATCGGATTTATCCGATCACCGGATGCGGACATCGGCATTGCCCAGGCACGGCAGGTACTCATGCCGCTCGGGCTGGTGTTCGCCGGCTTCGTCTACCGGGACGACATCAAATGGCGGAAGATCAGCGCCTACCTGCTGCTGTTGGCCGGGCTGACCGTGGCATGGGCCTTGGCCGAGGAAGTCATGCAGGCGCCCCTCCTTGACCCGGCCTGGTACCACGTCAACGTTGTGGGCGGGAACCCCCGCAGCATGCGCATGGGATTGCCGCCCGCCTACTTCGCGGACGGAGTGTCCAACGGCGACCTCACCTTCCGCCCCGGCGGCCCCTTCATGAACCCTCCCGTCATGGGCTTCCTGCTTGGCCTCGGCGCCTTTGCTGCCGTCGCAAGGCTCAGGAGCTTCGCGCGGCTCGGGATGCTTGCTGCCATCGGCACAACCCTCTTTTTTGCGTATGCCAGGGCCGGCATCCTGATCTTCCTTGTGGTCACGGTGATCTATTTCATCTGGACCAAAGTGGGGAAGCATGCCGGCATTCTTGTAGGCCTCGGCCTTGGGGGGTACCTGTTCACCACCTTCATTGAGCAGGGCAACACTGCAAGCCATTCAGATGGCCTGTTGTCCGGATTCATGCTTGGCCTGCAGTCGCCTGCAGGCCTGGGCTTCGGCACAACCGGATACCAGGCCGCTCTTGAAGGCGCGTCCACCGGTGTGGGCAGTGAGAGCCTGCTGGGGCTGTATTTCGCGTGGATCGGCTGGCCCATGATTGCTGCCGCCCTCCTGCTCCTGGTCCACCTCGGGAGACTCCTCCGCCGTGTTCCAAGGACCCAAAGCCTGCCTGTGTGGCTGGCCGTAGGCTTCCTGCTGACTGTCGCTTCTTCCGAGTCCGCCTCCTCTATGGCATCCACCCCCGTGCTCTGGTTGACCGTGGGATCGGTGGTGGCCATGACGGTACCTCTGAGGCCCACAGTGAGGCCCGCGCCTGCGGTCATGGGTACGCGCTTCCCGTCCCGGCCGTCGTTGCCGCGGTCGACGTCGCGTCGGTAAGCCGCCGAGGCTGGGTCGCGGCACGCTGCGGCACCAGCGTCGGCCCCCGCAGGTGCAGGGGGAGTCCAAGCCAGCGTTCACAAGGACGCTGCACGCCCCTGCAGGGCTGCTGCACGCCGTCAGGATGATTTCCCGCCATCACGGTGTGGGGGCAGGGCAGGCCTGGCTGGGGAGGTGCCTCCGTCAGCTCTCGGGATCGTACTGGAACTGCCGGACCTCTTGGGGGCAGCGGCAGGCGATGGCTAGTTTGGCAGCCCATTCAAGTGCCGCTTCCCTGGAGGGCAGCTCGAGAACCGTGTAGCCGCCGTCGGGCACTGTGTGGCCCGGGTACGTGCCGTCGGTGACGGTGCCGTCGCCGGACACGCGCACGGGGGCCACGTTCTCGTCGATTCCGCCGCCGAAGACATACACGCCCGCCGCTTTGGCCTCGCCGATGACGGCGTGCGCGGCTTCGACCACCGCCTCGAAGTCCTCGGCGTGGACCACCATGGCGTCACTGGGGAACGAGATCAGGAACTTGGTCATGGAGGGGCTCTCCTGGAGCTAGCCGGGAAGTCGGGCTGAACCTTCGGCCAGCATGCGGTGGCCGAAGGCGCGCCAGCTCTCGGACGCCTCCTCATGAAAGAGTTTTGCAGCGAGGGCCGTTTCGGTTCTTCCCTGGCCCATTGCATACTCGATGGCAGCTGCCCACGCCTCGACCTCCTGGCCGGGCAGCACGTGGTCCGCTGCCACCAAGAGCCGTGATTGCGGTCCGTACAGTTTCTCCAGGCTCGTTCCGACGCGCCCGACGATCGGAACGCCGTGCTCAAGCGCGCGCATGGCGATGCCGCTTTGGTAGAAGCGCTTATAGGGGATGACTATGGTGTCGCTGGAGACGATCAGTTCCTCCAGTTCATCCTCCGGGACAAAGCGGGCATCGACATGCCAGCCCTCGACGGAAGGCCAGCCGCGGCCCACTATGTCGAGGTCGCATTTCGGGCCAAGCCTGCGGGCCAATGATTTCAGGAGGTCGATGTCCCTGTCGGCTTTGTACTGTCCCAGCACGCGAACCCGCGGCCTTATCCCTGACTGCTTGCCAATGGTGGCGTCCCTGGCGGCGCCGGCCGGGGGAAGCATCGGATGTGGCACCTGCGCCAGGCCTCCGGTGAGTCCGACGGCGTCCATGGCCTGGGCAGCTTCATCGCTGTGTACCAGTGTTCCGGGCCGATTCTTCATGCGTCCTACGAGGCCCGCCACCAGGGGGCTGCTGCCCACGGACCGGACGAGGGGTTGCGGATCGTGGTAAATGATGACCCCTGAGTCGCCGCAAAGGACTTTCATCATCAGGAGGTCCAGGAAACCCAATACCGGCCACGTGACGAGGACCCTTTCCGGTGAATTCCTCTTTCGCGTCCGTTGTCCCGCTGAATAAAGCATGGCGGTATATTCGCCGAGCCACCGAAATCGGCTTTTGCCGGATTGGGAAGGCTCGGTGATGGAAAATAATTCTGTTTCTATTCCTGCATCCGCTAATTGATGCAAAAGCGCCTCGGTGTAATGGCTTAACGCCACTCCAAGGGGATTCAAAACCAATATGCGGGGGTTTCCGCTGCATATTTGTCCGGGTGATGTGAGTGCGCTCGTGCGCAATCCAAAGGTCATTGACGCACCTCGCTGCCTATCTTGGCCGCCTTTTCCCCAAGGACCGCTTCCTGAAGTGTCAGTTCGTATCTCCGGCACACATCTTCCCAGTCGTAATGGGTGGCTGCGCGGGCCCGGTTCGCTGCCCGGGCCTTCGCCCGCAGGTCGTGGTCAGTCAGCATGCGCCGCAATGCACTCTCGATGGCAAGCGGATCCGGTGCCACCAGGTGTTCATCCGCCCGCAGGACCTCGGCGTTGTATGGCGTCTGCCGGGCAACGACGGGTGCTCCGCAGGCCATCGCCTGGACCAGGGCTGGATTGGTTCCGCCTACGCTGTGGCCGTGGAAATACGCGCCGGCATGATGCCAGAGGGAGAGGAGCTTCTTGTCATCACTGACGTGGCCGAGCCACTGGACGTTGGGATGTTCACCCAGCCGCTGGGCGGCCTCATCCAGCGGCCCGCCATATCCGCTAGATCCGACGATCACCACAGGATGTTGCTGCGCCAGGCGTTCAGCTGCCTGGAAAAACTCAGACACCGTGTTCTCTGGAACAAACCGGGCCACCATGAGCACATAGGACTCCGGTTCGAGGCCGGGAACAACCTCGCTGGGACTGGCGAGGTTGGCGCCGTACGGAATGAAGACGCTCTTGCGCCCAAAGTCCCGCTTCCAGCGCCGCTGTATCTCAAGGGAGTCGCTGATAAGAATGGTGCCGTAACGCGCCGTGAGCCGCGCGCCCAGCCGGAAGACGAACTTGGCGAAACGGTTCCACTTGGCGCGTTCCCATTCGATTCCGTCCACGTTCACCACGGTTGGTATTCCGCGAAGCTTCAGCAGCGGCAGGAAGAAACCGTTGGCAACGTTCATGACGAGCGCCACCTGGGGCTTGTGCCACAGGGCGTGAAGGACGGAAGACAGCCCGAAGGAGAGGGTGCTCAGTGACTTGCTCTCAAGCCCCACTGTCCTGGTGGTTCGGATGCGTGGGTCGCGTGCCTCGTCGTCGTCCTTGGTTTGGCCTGCCCGGCAGTAGACGTTGACGTCCCAGCCGGCATCGGCGAGGAAGGGTGCCAGGCGCCGGACTGCAGTCTCAAAGCCGCCATAGTAACTTGGGTAGCCGCGTGTCCCGATGACGACGACAGACTTGGACATGGGTTCTCCTAGATGAGTGTGTCGGCCGGTGCGCGCGTAACCGGGTTGGCTCGGTTACGGCGCACGTGGTAGCTGCAGGCGTTGGATGGTGCCTAGAAGGAAGTGACGCTCCGCGAAGTCTGTTCCCTGCTGGAACCACGGAATGCAGGGGGGCTTTCGGGCTCTATCACTACAGGTGAGTCGTCGTCCGCGTCTCCGGATGGGTCGCTGTCCGCAGAGTCCGGATCCGGGGAGTAGTACGAGTAGCCGTCAAACTCCTTAGCCGGCACGCAATTCAGAAGGGTTCCAAGAACGGCTCCATGCACCTTCCGGATGTTTCCAAGCGACTTTGTCAGCTGGTCCTTGGTTGTCCGGCCAGCCCTGACAACCACAATGGCGCCGTCCGCGATCCTGGCAAGGAGCACAGCATCAGTCACCGGGAGCAGCGGTGGAGCGTCAATGATCACGATGCCCTTTTCAGACAGGGATTCGATCAGCTGCTTCATGGCATGCGAGCCGAGGAGCTCGGTGGGATTGGGCGGGATCCGGCCGGAGCCCAAAATCGACAGGTTGGGCAGATCGCTCCGCTGCTGGAGAACGTCATCTACCTCTGCCTTTCCGGTGAGGACGTCGGTGATGCCTATTCCGGGGATTACGTCGAAGATCTTGGCCATGCTGGGGTGCCGCAGGTCGCCGTCAACAACGATGACCTGTTCCCCTCCGGCCGACATCGCGGAGGCCAGGTTGGCTGCAATAGTCGACTTGCCTTCCCCGCTCACCGAGCTCGTGACAACGATGATCCGGGGCGGGTTGTCCACGTCAAGGAACGTCAGGTTGGTGCGGAGTTCCCGGAGCGCCTCGGCGAAGGCGGGGCTCTGTGCCCGTGAACCAGGCGTAGGAGCTGCGGGGACGCCTCCCAGGACCTTGTTCTCGCCCGTCAGCCGGAGGTCGACCGGGAGGGCGCCGATGACCGGTACGGAGAAGAGATGTTCCACTTCAGCTGCGTTGTGCAGGCGGCGGTCCAGCCGGTCTCGAAGGAGCGCGGAAGCATAGGCCAGGAGGAGGCCCAGTGCTGCCCCGTAGAGAGCTGTCAGTGCCACGCCGGGAGAGACGGGTTTTGTTGGCAAAGCCGCTGGATCCAGCGGTACCAGAGAGAGGGGCGGCGTAACGGCTTCGAGGGCCTCGCCTGAAGCGGCAGTGGCGGCCCTCTCCCTTTCCTGGACCTGCTTGCTCAACTCGACGATCCAGGCGTCCGCAACCCGCTGGGCAATGGTGGGATCCGTCGACTCTGCCGTGATCCGGATTTCAGCAGTGTCGCGGGGTACGGACACGGAGATGGCACCCAGCAGGGCATCACTGGACATGTTTAGCCCGGTGGACAGGCGCACGTTGTCCGCCACGAGCCGGGATTCAGCCAATGACTTGTAGTTCTTTGCCCTTGCTTTGGCCAAGGTATCGCCGGCCAGCAGGCTGCTGACGTTGTCCGTCCCCACCGCAATAACAACTGCGCTGGCTTCAGCGGCATATATGCGGGGGCGGAACGTGCTCCACGCCGTGGCCAGCAGGGTGACGATCAGGGTCACAACCGCAATGTGCTTCCAGTACGTCCTCGCGACCCGGGCGTAGTCCCTCAGTCCCATCCCCGCGGCTGGTACGTCGCTGCCGCTAATATCCTGATTACTCAAGGATCCGATCCCTCCTGCAGGTTGACGTGCTGAATGGGCAGGTGCGGCGGAAGGGCCTGGTGCGGCCGGGTCGATTCGAAAGACCTTTTCTTCTGCCATGATTGCCCCTTTTCCGGCGGGTTTCCTGTGTCTCTGTGCCGCTTTGGCGTGTTGCCAAGCTAGTACGGGGCCGGATGCCGCGGTCCGATAAACCAGGGGGCTTGTGGCTGCCCGGGGGTAAGAATGTGGAAATTGCGGTTACCTGCAGCCCGAGGTCCCCACCCTGGCCTACCGCAGG